>DASYUV010000263.1:0-10319 GCA_036000865.1 Binatia bacterium
GGAAATCGAGCGCGGCAACATCGCCCAAGCCTTCGCCGAGTCCGACGTGATCGTCGAAGACACCTTTACCAGCATGCCGCAGTGGCACTGTTCGATCGAAACCATCGGCAGCGTCGCCGAATACGGCGCCAACGGCAAATACACGATCTATATGAACACCCAGACGCTGTTTAGCGCGCGCCTTCGCATCGCTGCGGCACTGGGGGTGCCGGAATCGGATGTGCGCATTATCCAAAGCGCGGTGGGCGGCGGCTTCGGCGGCAAATCCTGCGACGACAACAACGCCTTGGTTGCCGCAGTCCTAGCAAAAAAAGCCGGCAAGCCGGTAAAACTGATCAATACCCGCGAAGAAGAATTTCTCGCCGGCTGCCGGCCGCGCGTCTTCATGAAGATCAACGTCAAGATGGGCTTCAAGAAAGATGGCCGGATCCGCGCCAAACAATTGCAAGTCATCGCCGACAACGGCGCCTACTCGGCCAAAGCGCCGGCGATCACCGGCGTCGCGACCATGCGCCATGACACCTGCTATAAGTATTCCGACGTAAAGATCGACGCCAAGTTGGTTTATACCAACAAGGTTCCTACCGGAGCCTTTCGCGGCTTCGGCAATCCCTCGGCGGAATGGGCGGTCGAGCAGGCGATCGACTTGGGCGCCCACAAGCTGGGCATCGACCCCATCGAGATCGCCCGCATCAACGCCGCAGAAGTCGGCTACGTCTCCCCTCACGGTAACCGAGTCACGAGCTGCGAGCTTAAGCAGTGTCTCGACATGGTCGATAAAATGATCGACTGGAAAAGCAAGCGCGCCAACAAACAACCGAACACCGGATTAGGTTTGGCCTGCACCGTTCATGTCAGCGGCAAACGTCATTTCGGCGATTATGACGGCAGCTCCGCCACGATCAAGATCAATGAAGACGGCAAAGCGCATATCTTGAGCGGCGAGGGTGAGTGCGGCCAAGGCGTGCACACAGCGATGTGCCAAATTGCCGCCGAAGAACTCGGTGTGCGGGTGGAAGATGTGGAGATCTCCCGCGCCGATACCGATCTCACGACATTTTGTTTAGGCGCTTTTGCCAGCCGGCTCACCTATGTCAGCGGCAATGCGGTGAAGAACGCTGCGACCAACGTCAAGCAGCAACTTTTCGAGCAAGCGGGCGAGATGCTCGAAGCCAATCCTCAAGATCTCATGTCTCGTGACGGCAAGATTTTTGTCAAAGGCGCGGAAGGCAAGTCGGTAACCGTTGCCGACGTCGCGCGCGCGCGGCTGTTCCGTCACAACGGCGCGCCGATTGTCGGCTCGGGTAGTTTCGATGCCGATTCGGTGTTGCCCGATAGCACCCGCTTCGGCAACGAGTCCGGCGCCTACAATTACGGCGCTCAAGCCGCGCAAGTTCACGTCGATCCGCAAACCGGACAAGTTACAGTCCTCAGCTTTGCCGTTGCGTCGGATTGCGGCACGGTGATTTATCCGATCGGCGCCGAAGGCCAGGTCGAAGGCGGGCTGGCCCAGGGCATTGGCTACGCGCTCACGGAAGGATTGCAGATCGACGAAGGAAGACCGATCAATCCGAATTTCTCCGATTATCGCATTCCGTCCATGCGCGACATGCCGCCCCTGCAGCACGCCTTTGCCGATTCTTATGAGCCGACGGGGCCGTTCGGCGCCAAGGGATTGGGCGAGCTCAACATGGATCCCACGGCGGCCGTCATCAACAATGCAATCTTCGACGCGGTCGGCGTGCGGGTCAAAACCTTGCCGATCACGCCGGAAAAGATTCTTCGCGCCCTGCGGGAGAAAGCGAGAGAAAAGTAGGCGAATGCAGTGCAGGCGAGCCGGAAGGAAAGACCTTCACCACGAAGGTCACGAAGAACACGAAGTTAAGAAGTTTAATATGTCTATTTCCGAACCCTTCGTGCGCTTCGTGGTGATGACTCAGCTTCTACACTGCTTACTGGAGAACAGATGATCCGATTCGATTACCAAGAACCGACCACTCTGAAAAAAGCTTTCAGCTTGATGGAAAAATACGGCGACGACGCGCGGGTCATCGCCGGCGGAACGGCTTTGATCATCATGATGCGCCAGCGCTTGCTCACGCCCAAGGTCGTGATCAGCTTGGGGCGTATCCCAAAGTTCGATCGAATCACCTACAACAACAAAGACGGCCTGCGCATCGGCGCCGGCGCGCGTCATCGCGATATCGAGCTTTCCCCCACCGTGCGCAAGCGCTATCCCCTGCTGCACGAAACTTTTCGCAAAGTCGCCCAGCCGCGCATCCGCAACATGGGCACGGTCGGCGGCAACCTTGCCGGCGGTGATCCGCTGACGGATCCAGGCGCCAGTTTAATTGCGCTCGATGCGGAAGTGACGCTTACCAGCAGCAAGAGCCAACGAAGGCTGCGCTTGGACGAGTTTTTCATCGACTATTATCAAACCGCTTTGGAGCCGGGTGAATTGCTGACGGAGATCCATGTTCCGCCGCCACAGAGACCGAGTTGGTCGCATATCAAATTCACCCCGCGCAGCATTGAAGACTTCGCGACCATCGGAGTTGCCATTACATTGAAAGCCAATAACGGCACCTGCGAGGATATTCGAATAGGGCTTAATTCCGTCGCCTCGACCATCGTACGCGCCAGAAAAGCCGAAGAAGTTCTACGTGGAAGACCCACCACCGATGCCACTCTCCAGGAAATGGGCGAAGTCGCCGCGACGGAATGCGATCCCACGGACGACAATCGCGGCTCCGCGGAATATAAACTCGACCTGGTCAAAGTTCTGGTTCCGCGCGCAGCGAAAGAAGCGCTCCAACGCGCCGGTTGATCCTGCTTCTGCTCTCAGCCATTTGAAAACACCTTGTATGCGGTCCCCAATCCTTAACTCGAATCCCTCGGGGTTTTCGATTATGCCCTATTTAGATAAAAGCGAAGAATACTCGCTAATGCATGGAATCACTTAATGAATAAGCTTGAAGCCCGCGCGATTTGCAAGGTCTATAAAAGCGGCGAAACGACCATTGAGGTCTTGAAAGATATTAATCTAACCATCATGCCCGGCGAATTTGTCTCGATCGTCGGAGCGAGCGGTTGTGGCAAGACGACGTTTCTCAGGATTGTGGACGGCTTGATACAACCCGAAAAAGGACAAATATTCATCGATGAAAAGGTTGCAACGGGCCCCGGCCATGACCGCGGATTTGTTTTTCAAGCAGATTGCTTGCTTCCATGGCGAACAGTTGCTGACAATGTGGCGTTAGGACTCGAACTTCAGGGAAAGGACCGCCGGATAGCTCGAGAAAAAGTAGCGCCTTATCTGCATCTTGTCGGCCTACGTGGATTCGAACAGTCGCACCCCAATCAGCTGTCCGGAGGTATGCGTCAACGGGCGAATCTTGCTCGTGCCCTTGTCGTCAATCCCGAAGTGCTTTTGATGGACGAGCCTTTCGCGTCTCTAGATGCACAGACGCGCGAAATCATGCAAAGAGAGTTACTGCGAATCTGGAGCCAGGAACGCAAGACCGTGCTTTTTGTGACACATCAGATCGAGGAAGCCGTTTACCTTTCGGACCGCGTGATTGTGTTCACGGCAAGACCAGGAAGAATCAAACAAGTCGTAACGATCGGACTTAGCCGACCACGCCCCTCTGACGTTAAGCAGAGTCCAGAGTTTACTCGGTACGTTCATCAAATTTGGAAGCTGATTGAGGAGGAAGTGCTGACGAGCATGGGCATGCACAGTGAACAAGTTCGCCAAAATTCAAACGCCAGTCGGGTCGATTGAGAGGTTTCAGGGATTACGTCAGTGAAATGTAGCGATGGACAATGATTTCTGAAATTTCTAGTGCGAGAATGTTTGTCAGTTCATCGTTAGAATCTCGCGCTATAGTTGGATTGAGTTGCAAGCCAGCGACGGCGGGTGGCTCACGTTTTTTTTAATTTCACGGACGTCGAAAGCGTACGATATTCGGCTCACTGCGTCCAGGTTTCCGCCATTGTTGTAAAAGAGTCAGCAGATCTCGTCCATTTGAAGATAGACCTTTTTCTTTTCTATAAATGACAAAGCAATTGATTTTGATTTCTTTTAATCGCCGGATCTCAATGATTTTGAAATATCCTTCTCGCAAACCTGCCTCGGCGCTTCCTCGGTAAAAAAGACCAACACCCAGACCAGCCTGAACCGTTTCTTTTTCCAGATCTACGGACTCACAACGAATTACGACGTTTAGTTTAAGCCCCATCTTGGCAATTTCTTCGGCGATCCTACCTCCGGTCATCATCACGAAGGGCACTTGCATAAGCTCGACTTCCTTGAGAGTTTTCTTTCTAGCTAAAGGATGTTTCGTCGAAACAACCGCGACAATTTCTTCTGTGTAAATCGGTTCAGCGATGACTTGAGGATGATCAGGAAAAGTGGTGGTGAGGGCAATTTCGACCTCGCCGCTAAGCACCATTTCTTTTATCGCGTCTGGATAACCGGTTCGTATCGTTGGGTGGATAGTCGGGTAAAGTTCTACAAACGATCTTAGTGCGGCAGACAGGAAATACGCGGCGGGGCTCGGCGTGCTGCCTACTACAAGATCTTTAGTGACTCCTTTTCCGCCCTTACTTACAAATCTTCCTCGAAGCTCTTCCATCTGATCTAGGATTGGCTTCGCAGCAACCCGAAGTGCGCGTCCTTTTAGGGTTAGTTTCACACCGCGTCCACTTTTTACATAAAGCTTCACGTCACATTCTTGCTCGAGAAGTCTTAGCTGCTTGGTAACCGATGGCTGACTGATCCGGATACTCCGAGACGCAGTTGTAATATTTAGATGTCGCGCAACGGATTCAAAGATACTAAGCTGGTGGAGGGTCATAGGCATTTACAAGTCCGTTCACCATATCCTTTTTTCTATGGCTACCATAAAATTAATATATTAGACAAGCACTGCCTCCCAGACGTAAGTAGGTCCAACGTGAAATATATCAACCGTAGATACCAAAATGCCTGAGCAAGAAAAGTCGGTTTCGATGAGAAATGCGTTACTAGCCCAAGTCCGGACATAACCGGGAGCACTTCTTCAGTCGAACTTCCAACGTCGGCACGACAAGGGTTTGAATTTTAAGGAGTGAAGTAAAATGCCAAAAGATTTGCGCACGTTCATCGACGAGGTTGCGGCGGCAAGACCGGATGACCTCTTGGTAGTCAATCGCGAAGTCGATCCGGTTTTCGAACTTACAGGCGTTCTCGCGAAGTTGGAGCAATCCAGTCAATTCCCCGCCGTTCTCTTTAGGAAAGTCAAAGGCTCGAATTTTCCTGTCATTAGTAACCTCACTGCGTCCTATGAGCGCCTTGCGCTTTCGTTGGGTACTACCGTTCACGAAATGGTGCCGGAATTCGCTAGGCGCTTCGCTGAGCCAACGCCTACCCGAGACATCAAGAGCGGTCCGGTTAAAGAGGTGGTTTGGTCTGGAGAGGAAGTTGATCTAGGTAAACTACCTCTGACGGTTCATAACGAGTTCGACGCAGGAAAGTATATTTCCGCCGGTGTCATGATAGTGCGCGACCCGGACAGCGGAGTGCTGAATGCCGGAATCTATCGCCATCAAGTCCAGGGAGCAAGACAGTTAGGTCTTTTTACCAACCCGGCATTTCATGGCGATCATATTCGTAGAAAATACGAAGAGCGAAATCAGCCAATGGAAGTTGTCATTGCCATTGGGCATCATCCGGCATTGCTGATGGCGGCCGCGTCACGACCACCAGGAATTGGCAAGGAACTTGAAATCACCGGAAGCCTGATGGGCGAGCCGCTCGAAATGACCCAGGCGTCAACAGTTGATCTTCCGGTTCCGGCGCGCGCCGAGATTATTATTGAAGGAATGGTCCCACCTGGGGAACGGCAGTTCGAAGGAACGTTTGGTGAGTGGCCTCGCTATTATACAGGTATGGGAGATCGGCCCTACATAACCGTGAAGGCGATCACCATGCGTCGTGATGCTATCTGCCAGGATCTCTTCGCGGCTCATCCGGAACACAACATTGTTGGGGCCCTTCCAAGGATGGGTAGCCTGTATGTGCGAATCAAAGAATGTGTTCCAAATTTAAAGGCGGTTAATTTGCCTATGTCAGGCGGCGGTGTGGCCTCCTGCTACATTTCGATAGCAAAAAAGGTAGAAGGTGAAGCAAAAATGGCGGCGTTCGCCGCGTTTTCGACTCACGCTAGCATTAAGCACGTCTACATCGTCGACGACGATATCGATGTGTTCAATGAACCCGAAGTCTTGTGGGCGATGGCAACCCGTTTTGAGGCGCACCGCGATATGGCTGTTATCCCAAATGCTCTCGGCGCCTGGCTCATCCCAACAGCCTACAAACTGGATACCAATTTACCGGGTGGCGTACTTAACACAAAGGTAATTTTTGATTGCACTAGGCCAGCCCCTCCTGCCGAGTTTCCAAAGCGAGCCCTTGCACCCGCAAGTGTAGTAGAAAAGATTGAACTGGACGCATATCTAGAGAAGTACAATGAAAATGAGCAGCCGAGGAGACATGTCTCCTAATGCCGCGACAGTGCTTATTCATATCTTATGACCGAGGAGGCTTGCAATGAACCGACAGAGAATAGCAGTCATCTTCAGCGCTCTTAGTACCTTCGCGATGACACTCTCCTCAACGTCCGCTATAGCGGCGCCACTCGACGATCCAGCGCAAATCAAAAATCTGCCTATCATATTGGCTCAGGCCGAAAGAAACATGCCGACGAAAGTCTTGCGGATGGCATTTACCTCGACCCCTGATTTTGGAGCAATCCCTATTGCTTTAGCGGTCGACAAGCTCAAAGAGCAAGGTGTCGAACTAAAGCCTACTTTTTTTAATGGATTTCCACCCGCGAGAACGGCTTTACTGCGCGGTGATGTCGAAATTATGCAACTGAACCTAAACTCGATGATTACGTCCAACCAGCAGGGTGCAAACCTTCGTGCGCTTTTGCGAATGGCTCCTAACGAGTGGGTTCTTGTATCGCCATCATCAATAAAAACCCCGGCAGAACTTAATGGTAAACGAATTGGCATTCATGGTCCCGCCACACTCACCGAACAGCTCGTGAAAGCCACCATCAAACGTTACAGCATCAAGCCGGACGTTTTAGTCGTGCCGGGCTCCGATGCGAGAATTCAGGCACTAATCAGCAAACAACTCGATGCCACTCCGGCTGAACTTGCCGATTATTCGGAACTTAGGCGGACCAAACCAAAAGATTATCACGTAGTCGTCGACTACAGTAAGGACTATCCGTTTTTGACAGGCTCTACACTAATAACGAGAAAGGAGGTCACCGACCAGCAGTCTGCGCTGCTACAAACATTCGTTTCGGCTTACGTGGAAATAACCAACAACATACGTAGGAATCCAGAGATGATGAAAGCCGCATTAAGAAAAGCCATACCCGACTTCCTTCCGAAATTCGACATGAACAATTTCGAGATCGTATACAAGCAACATGTAGCCGCTGATTACTGGAATCCGGAGCTATCGAGGGACATGGCGGAGAAGACCATTCATTTCATGAAAGACACAGATCAGCTAAAGGGTGAACCGCCCGCCGTTGAGAGCATCGTTGATCTTCGGTTTCTGGAGAAGACCGGGCAATCTAGGCGGTAGCGATTTATCTCTTCATTGCGGCTTTTGCGAAGCATGGCTCGACTCTCCCAGAAAATTTTCGCTCGCGCCTTAGCCGAGGAAAGGGAGATGCCGGAATCGTGCAGAAGTATCCTATCAACGGCCCGGGCTTCTTCGAGGCCTTCGAGAGAACCGCAGGGGCATTTTTAGGTTAATCTCCTGGAGTGCCAATGACGGATGGGCTTCGAGAAGATTGGTTGTGGCGGATCGGCAGTTTTGCAATTTTGTCTGCTGCTTGGGAGATTGTCGGTAGGTTTAGCAATCCTTTGCTCTTCCCACCTTTAAGCAAAGTTATCTCTGCTTGGTGCGAGATCATACTTTCGGGAGAGCTTGTAAATGCTTTAGCACTAAGTATCTCGGCTCTGTTACTAGGTTTGTTTTTTGCCCTTGTAATAGGGATCAGCATTGGGATCGTTATGGGCTGGTTTCGTCAGCTGGAGAACGTTATCGACATGGTTTTTACGCTGGTACTAGTCATTCCCATGGTAGGCTTGATTCCAATGTTAATTATCGCATTTGGTCTCGGGCTCAAAGTTCGAATCGTCGCTATTTTCCTGTTCGCGGTGCCGATTATCGCTTTCAATAGCTATACTGGGACCCGACAAGTAGACGGTAATCTTGTTGAGATGGCCCGCGCTTTTGGCGCGGCCAACTGGGATCTGCTCAGAAAGATTGTTTTGCCGGCGGCTATTCCAGGAATTATGGCGGGAGTGCGTTTGGGTATCGGCCGCGCCGTAGTCGGGATGGTTACAGCGGAACTGCTCATCGTGTCTGTAGGCGTCGGCCTTATTATCATGCAGTACACCGGCACGCTGGAGACGGCCAAGCTTTATGCGACGGTTGTCACGGTGATCGTAATCGGTGTGGTCGTTTCATACTTCGGCCAGTGGTTAGACCGATCAATTTCAGAGCGTCATGGCCGTCGAGGCGCGTTCGAAGTGTAACACCCTCAAGTTTTGATGGGTCTAGAGAAATCACCGATGCCCAACATGTGGTTCGGCAACATACCAGCACGGATCGCTCGTATATTCGCTGGCAGAATTGGATCGCAATCCATGGTCCTGGCATCGCTTATCCTGGGCTGGGAATTTGTCGCAAGGTCGATGCAGTCCCCGCTGCTTCCTCCGTTAACTGCAATACTTACGGCTTGGGCAGATCTGATCTTCAATGCAGCATTCCAACGAGACTTAGCAATAAGCTTAGGCACGACGGCAGCCGGATTCTTTATAGCTTTGATCCTGGGAATTCTATTCGGAATAGTGATGGCACGTTATCAGCCGGTCGAAAAATTTTTAGACCCGTACATGAACGCTTTAATGACTTCTCCGATCTCGGCTTTAGTGCCTATTATTATGTTGATCTTTGGCTCGCAGCTTGGTGCGCGAATTGTCGTCGTTTTTCTTTTTTCATTCTTTGTCATTTGTATAAATACGCTTACTGGCGTGAAGAATGCTGATAGGGCACTTATTGAGATGGTTAGGTCTTTTGGCGCGAATGACCGGCAGATAACCAGGATAGTGGCGTTACCCGGAGCGCTGCCGATGATTTTGCAAGGGGTTCGTTTGGGTATCGCACGGGCAGTCGGAGGCGTTTTGGTTGCGGAATTGTTGATGGCGCTTTCGGGTTTGGGTTATCAGCTTTCCACGTATGGAGCCGCTTTCATGACCAACTACGTCTACGCCATTCTCGGAACTATAACGTTCGTAGCTTGGTTACTGAGCGAAGTCGTGCGCCTCTTCGAGCGGAAATTGACTTTCTGGAGCTAGACCTGAGAAGGGTTGCCGCAAAACTCAAATCAATAGGATAACAAAAACAATGGAGTTCCATCAGACTTTTGAAGAGACAATAAGTCCGCCGCTGACAGCGTTGCTTATCACTGATGTACAAAACGACTTCTGCAAAGATGAGTTTCGTCAAGCAATGATTCCGCGCATTGTTCGGGTTGTGGACGCGGCGCGTAGCGCTGGAGTCTTGGTCGTTTATGTCCAAAACACCGTCCTACCGGACGGTCTGAGCGACGCTCCTTCCGATCTTATCCGTCGGCACAAACTTGGCATCAGTACTGAAGTCACCATTGAAGGCACGTGGGGTCATCAAATCGTGGATCAGTTGCAACCGAGGCCCAAAGATCCAGTCGTGCGAAAACATCGGTTGAGCGCTTTTGTTGGTACCACCCTCGACACCATGCTGCGTAGCAGAAACATACAGACGGTTGTGGTGACCGGCACCGCGACTCATGGATGCGTGATCAATACAGCTTACGGCGCGATCGCGCACAATTACTATGTGGTGGTCGTAGAGGACGCAGTCGCGTCCTGGAGGAAGGATCTGCATGACGCTGCTCTCTTCCTGATGCGCAACACAATAAATTACGTCGTGGAAATAGATAGGTTAATCGAGGTTTGGCATCCACGTTAATCAACAAACAGGGCGACGGCCCCTCGAGATAAGGAAAGAAATGGCAACACCATCTGAACAGCATAGCAGTTCAAAATTGTCTTTGGATTCCTCGGATTTTGCGCATACCAATCCTGGCACATTGGCGGGACGGTTCATGCGCCTGTTTTGGCATCCAGTTTATCGATCGCAGGATCTTGCCGCCGGTCGAGTAGTGCCGATCAAGATCATGGGTGAGGATTTCACTCTGTACCGT
>DASYUV010000264.1:0-85678 GCA_036000865.1 Binatia bacterium
GACGGCACCGCACACGGCGCGACGGGCAGCTGCAAGGGCGTGGGCGACGCAGTACTAGCCGGCCTGAACCTGGGCGCCAGCTTTACCAACGTCCCGGGCGGCACGGCCAACTGGACCTTCACCGATGTCACGGGCAACTACAACAACCAGAACGGCTCGGTCAATATCGTGATCAACACACGCCCGGCTTCAGTGACACCGAACGACGCCAGCAAGTTATTGGGCGCGCTCGATCCGGTGCCTTTGACGACCGGCACGTTGAGTGGCTTTATACCCGCGGACGGAGTGACGGCGACATACACCCGTACGGCGGGAGAGACGGTAGTAGGCAGTCCGTACACGATCAGCGCGACGTTAAGTCCCGCTGGTATGCTCAGTAACTATAATATCACTTACAATGCGGCGAAGTTTAGTATCACTTACGGCGTCTGCTTGCTCTTCGACAACAGCAAAGCCGTACAGAAAAACGCCACCATCCCGATTAAGCTGAATCTATGCGATGTAAACGGCGTCAACATCTCGTCCTCGGGCACGGTGTTGAACGCCACCAACCTGGTCTGGTGGGGTGTGGAAAGCGCGCCGGAAGTGCAGGACTCAGGGAATGCCAACCCGGACGACAACTTCCGCTTCACTGGCGGCAGCTACATATTCAACCTGAGCACCAAGAACCTATGGAGCGGCAAATGGGGGCTGGAGTTTAAAGCGAACGGGGACCCGCTCTCACATGTCGTCATCTTCAACGTGAAATGATGAGCAGGACCAACTTGGGCCGCACGACTAAACTTTCACCGTCCTGCTTGAAAGGGCCGCCGCAAGGCGGCCCTTTTGGGCATGCTTGACCCTGCTCAAATCGTTTCATATCAACGGCGTCCTGCACAAAAGCGGCATGAAGGAATGAATTCATACCCTCCTAAGCTAACGCGCTCCTCAAAATAGTCGCTTAGTTACCCTGAGACTCAGGGGGCGGAGAGAGAAAACCTCCAATCGATTAAGAATCGTGCTAGCGAAAAAGGCCTTTCCAGGCGCTCTGTTTTCCGACAAACGCAAAAATAAACGAGATCCATTCCCACTGTACTCGACGTGCGCTCCGTAGGAGTTGCTCGGGCAGGGCCGTAAGGACAAGGCACCTCTGCCACCAACATAGGCGACAGCCTGCCAGCGTGTGCGAATCTGTCCGAAAGGTTTGCCAATAGACTCGCCTATCGCGACCAGTCTTTTCCAAATCATGTTCAATATTGATTGCTTGAAAACCCGCGTTTGTGGTCTGGGAATTGCTGCGGAGAAGCCGCGAGCCGTGATGATGTTTCTCGGCTGGGAGCTGTCCCCGACTCACGGCGTAACTAATGGCTAATGGAGGAGTCCTCGATGAATTCTATCAGTAGCAAATGGCCGCTCCGGTTGTTTTTCCTTACGGTACTGGCGTTGATCTCGGGTATCATTGAGACTGCAGCGTGGGCGCAGCAATCGAACCGAGTTCCCGTCCTGATCGGCTTTAACCACCGACCCGGGCCGGCAGAAGAAGCGCTCGTTCGTAGCGTAGGCGGGTCGGTTAAATACACCTATCATCTCGTTCCCGGGATCGCCGCATCCCTGCCCGAGAACGCCATCGAGGCGTTGCGCAGAAATCCCAATATCGCCACGATCGAGCCCGACGGGCTGTTTCACAAGATCGACGCAGAGTTGGATAACACGTGGGGGGTAAAACGCGTCGGCGCCGGCACTGTCCACACAGCGGGTAACAAAGGTCTCAACGTCAAAGTCGCCATCATCGATTCCGGCATCGACTATACCCATCAAGACTTGATCGGGAACTACGCCGGCGGTTTTGATTTGGTCAACAACGACGCTGACCCGATGGACGATGACGGTCATGGGACTCATGTGGCGGGGACCGTAGCTGCTCGGGACAATGACGTTGGAGTCGTCGGGGTCGCGCCGGAGGCGAAGCTTTACATACTGAAAGTCTTGAATGCGAGCGGTAGCGGGAGTTTTAGCGATATCATCAAGGCGCTCCAATGGGTGGTAGACAATGGAATCAAAATCACCAACAACAGTTACGGCAGCAGTGGCGATCCCGGCGCTTTGGTCAAAGCCGCATTCGACAATTCATATGCCGCAGGTGTATTGCACATCGCCGCGGCGGGAAATTCCGGCGCCTGCGCCGGAAAAAACGATAGCGTCGGGTACCCGGCAAAATACGCCTCCGTTGTTGCCATTGCGGCCACCGATCAATCTAATGCGCGCACTTGCTGGTCGAGTACCGGAGCGGCGGTCGAACTTTCCGCCCCGGGAGTGACGATTAAATCCACGAAAATGGGGGGTGGCTACATCGAGTTTAGCGGCACTTCCATGGCTTCGCCCCATGTGACGGGCGTGGCCGCGCTGTTAATGGGCACGGGGGTACCACTAAGCAATACAGAAATAAGAAGCGTCTTGACCTCAACGGCGCAGGACCTTGGAGCAGCGGGGCGGGATTCGCTGTACGGCTACGGACTGGTTAATGCCGCCGCAGCTGTAGCTGCGGTTTCTTCACCGCCCGCGCCGACGCCGGCGGTGAATGTGGTTCTGAGCACGGATAAATCTTTGTATCTGAGCGGCACGGATGGCGACGCAGTTCTCACGGTCGCGGCCACAGACGAGCATGGCTCGGCCCTATCCGGCCTCGGCTCCGCTGCGTTTGCCATGAAAGTCGACAGTAATAGCCGGTTTGTGATTTTCACCGAAACGGCTACTGCCGGAACATATACGGCAGGCTTGTCTTTATCGGGGCTTGTCGCTGGACAGCATAATGTCAGTGTGACGGTGACCGACGCCAGGCCTGTTTCGGGTTCCGCCTCAGCGAGTTTCAGTATCCAGCCGAACTCGATCGCGACCAGTGTAGTTGTGAGTTATATTGGCTATGCGGGCTCTGGCGGAAAAAACAACGATAAACACCTCAACGTCACCGTCACGCTTAACGATAACCTGGGCAACGCCATAGGCGGTGCTTCGGTTGCGATTAGTCTCACGCGCAATGGAAGTGTCATAGGATCGGCAAGTGGAACTACCGGTTCGTCAGGGACGGTCACCTTTGCCTACAACAATACACCATCGGGCACATATACGACTCTGGTCACGAATGTCGCCGCGGCAGGGTTGACATGGGACGGCGTTACACCAGACAATTCGTTTACCAAATAACAACGGAAAGAGGCCCAAAGGATTGAGACGGCTTCAATGCCTGGTGATCTTCGGTTTTGCCTTCGTAATTTGCACGAAATTCAACTGGAGCGCGGCCGTGGCCAGCGAAGTTAAACTAGATAAACTATCTGTCGTCCAAACCGCGAGGAGGGACTTGGCGCAGAGACTAGGCGTGTGGGAGGGGTCGATTGAGCTGGTGGGACCAGTCGAGGAGGTGACTTGGCCGGACACGTCTCTTGGTTGCCCCGAGCCGAGTATGAGCTACGCTCAGGTGTTAACTCTCGGTTACCAATTCAAATTGCAAAGTCGTGAGAAGGTGTACGAGTACCATGCGGCAAAAGGCGTGGTGAAACTCTGCAATCCGTAACGAGCTGCCGCGACTGCCGAAAAAGATCGGGCTAGCGCTAGCCCTCCTGTCGCGTTTATCTTTCCTTCTATATACAGGGGAGATAGAACCGCTATCACTCGCAGGCCTAAAAGCAGGACAATGCGATCGCTGAGACGTTTCGCCGTATCATTTCTGGCGCCATCCGGCTAACCACAACCGATCAAGTTCGGCAGCCACTGGTGCTGACGGCGCGCCGATCAACGTCGCCTTGTCATGCTGGAAGATCTTGCCGTACATCAGCCTCTGCGCGGCGGAATAGAGCAATACAGCGTTGTTCTCGCCGCAATCGTGGTTCTTGCAGGCACTGGCCAACACGTAATCCGTGCCGCCGATCTTGATTTTTTTGTTAGGCGCACTCGGGCTGTCGAGCTTAGCGAGCCAGCTCTCCTTGACCTTGGAGCAAGTGCGTTGTAGTAGGCGGACTTGAAGTTGGTATCCATCAACAGGTCTCAGGCATCGAGGATCGGCTCGGCTTGCGTGGCGTTAACGGCTACCAACCGAATATATCCGGCAGCGGAATCATCGCGACGGGCCCTGAGCTCGCAAGTGCAATCGAGTTGATGAGAACCGCTAGGCAGTGCGGCATGCGCGTCGGAGTATCATCGATTCCCCCCCCTCAATCTCCCCGGCAATCAGTCTAGATCTAGACAAGTTCGACGATTTATTAGTTTGCCGCGAACGTTTCCTGAAAAAGTTTGATGTAGCGGTTGAAGTCGCTGTACATTTCCGCCGAACCAAAGGCTGGTTTAATCCCTTCAGTGAGACGTGCAACCTCCGGCGGCGTGTCGATTCGGTCCGGAATACGCCTTTGGGCGCGTAGGATCTCCTGGCCTGTCTTGGACAGCAAGAAATCGATAAAAAGTTTTCCCGCGTTTGGATTAGGCGCTTTGGAGGAAAGCCCCACGGGATGGATATTAGCGTAGACCGGATCGAGCGCAACCCAGTCCACCGGGGCTCCTCCAAATTTTAGCGTCTCATAGTTTTGCGAGTAGGCCGTCAAGGCAAGCTTGAACTCTCCGGCGGCGACTAACTGTGCAACCAGCTCTCGGCCGTTGCGCAGTTGGACTTTGTTTTTCGCCAACTGCCGCATCAAACTGAGACCCTTTTCCTCTCCCAGGCCCCGGACCACGACGGCAAACCACTCGTAGGACTTCGCGTCCATCCCAAGCTGTCCCGACCAAATAGGTTTCAAGAGATCTGTATAAGATTTCGGCACTTCGTCTTTAGCGACTAATTTTGTATTGAATCCTGCCACCGCGTAATTTGTGTAAATCGATGTCCACGTGCCACGCGGATCTTTATATCCGTCGCGATAAAATCGGGACTCGGGAGATTCGTAGATGGCCAGCATCCCTTTCTGGTTAAGCAGATGCGTGTAGATCGCCGAATTCATGAAGACATCCCACAGATGCTTCCCTGCCCGAGCTTCAGTGAAGATTCGCTCGACCAGCTGAGGGCCGCCGGTACGAAAATACTCGGCCGTGATTTTGGGATAACGCCGGCGAAACTCGTCTACCAGCATTTTTGCGTCGGCCGACCCTATGGTCGTATACCAGACCATCTTCTTTTCGGATTCCGCCGGTTCCTTCCACTGCGAAGCCGGCGCGATTCCGGATTTTAGACATAACCCGAGGCAGACCAACAGCCAGATTTTTGCGACCATGGACTCACCTCGTCTCATCGTAGACCTATGGCATTGTCGCAAGTAACATCCCCCGACCTTTGACCGGTTGCCTGACTCGCAATCTTTTTTGTATCGCCCAAACCCTGGCCGCGACGGCGCAGATCACCGGAATCTGAAGATCCTGTTCCAAGAGCGGAACTACGTCGAGCACACGCCACCCCGAACCAATCAAACAAATCCCGTCACTGTGCGAATATTTGAGAAATAGTTTTCGCGCAAAGGCGTAAGCCTCGCGCGGCGACACGCTGCCTATATCTGAAAACGCTACCGGAAACCCTTCCACGGCCTGCACATGAAACCCTGCGTCGGAGAAATAACTGAAGTATTTGGCGAATCGGCCGCTACTGTTGCCATCGTCATAGGAGCTGATGACCAGCAACTTCTTGATTCCAAGCGCACGCGCTGCCTCGACCAGCACCATCCCCGTGGTGACAACCGGAATGGAATATTTTTCTACCAACTCCCTGACTATCTCCTCTGATCGCTGATACCCTTTCTGGACGAAAAGGGGCGCGCCCTCAGGGTGGATGAGGTCCACTTTCATTTCCGCCAATTCGGCAATCATCTTCTCCGCCGCCGAAAAACCGTCGACAAACTCCTTCTCGAGCCCTTCGCTGACTCCGACAAACTTTGGGATGACGCCGATCCCTTCGGGCAGAAGTCGGATGAATTCTTCAAGAGAACCCGGTCGATAAGTGGGTTTAATAACGCCTACGACGCCGCGCCAACTACCCGAAAAATTTTTCTTGCTCATCTTCGATTTTCGACCTATTATCTTGCCGTTGGATTCAGCCGCTGTCGTTTCTTTGCTTGAATAATCTGCTCGAAATAACCCCCACTATGACGCTGAAGAACCCAATCAAAGATGTAAGTTAGTCAATGTGCGTCATGCCGGTCAACAGGGTGAGCGCCCGTCAATCCGGAGTTTGTATGAGTCCGCACCGGCTCGATTGCTGCGCGCCTCTGCTGGATTGTTAGTCTTCAACGATACCACCAGTATGGAAAATCTGAGAGGTGATGGTTAAACCGGATGAGCCCTCAAATGACTACGCAAAAACCCATCCTCAGTCCGGCGGGAATTGCCATTATTCTTTTGGCACTTTTTTATGCCACGATCGTAATATCCGGCTATGATGGAAACCCAGCTCTGCGAGGTGATTGTCCATATTACTATGCTACTGCGCTGTCATTATTGAGGGACGGTGATATTTACCTCGCCAACCAGCTTACGGGGCAACCAGAAAAACATTCCAATGAAGTCTCTCTCGATCGAAATGGAAATCTTGTTCCCAAGCACAACATTGTTCTTGCGATTTTCTCGCTACCGCTAATAGCCTTCCTGGGGGAAGAGGGGGCCGTGGCTTTCAACTTCTTTCAAATACTCCTATGCGTCCATATCTTATACCTATGGATAAGCTCGTATTGCTCGCCTGGGGTTTCGTTGGTCTCAACGCTTCTAATTGGAACCGTGTCATTATTACCTCATTATGTGTTCAATTATTCACAAGACATCCTTGCAACCACACTCCTGCTGGCGGCCATGGTTGTTCTCGATCTATCCAGCACTCGAAGCGACCGATTGATCATAGCTGGTTTGCTGCTTGGAACTGCGTGCGTCGCAAGGTTTCCCTACCTGTTGTTCGTGCCGCCGTTAATTATTTTATGGCCTTTCGCAAGGCCGCGGGCGTGGCTCTGCTTTGTCGCTGGCTTGGCAATTCCGATAACGCTTTTGCTCGGATACAATAGCGTGTTATTTGGACATCCGCTGGTGAGTTCTTACGATCGAATAGCCGTGTTTCAAGCGGGCGCCTGGCAGATCGCCACACAACGTTCCGACTTCTCTACAGACTTCTTTTTCAAGGGGCTCGTCGGGCAAATACTGGACCGTGACCATGGATTATTTTGGACAAGTCCGGTTACGCTACCCTCATTCTTTGGATTTGTAAGCTTAATCCGAAAGCGACGGCGCCTAGGAGCCTACCTCGCAATATCATTCCTGCTACTTTACTTGTTTTTTTCTGCCTATCGGTACTGGGATACGTCCCATTATGGAAATCGCTTTCTCTTCCCGGTGATTGTTCTTAGTGGGCTTCCATTGGCGTTGCTAATCGAATCACTTAAAAGGTGGCCACAATGGCTTAGGCGGGTCGATCTTGCTGGAACATAATACTGACTTCAATTTGGCGGAAAGAATAAAATTCGAACAAGCGCAGCGAAGACCGGAAGAGTGACACGGGTTAGGTTTTCCGGAGGAAATCTAACCCAGAGTTTTGCTATTTCAAATTGCTTCAGTCTTCCCTACCCGCAGTCACCAGGGGTTCCGACGGCGTGGACGGATCCAACGGATTTTTTTTCCGCGCAGCCTCGATGTAGCGGTCGCCATCCTCCCGTAGCATCAATCCCTCTTTAACCAGCTCTTCGACCGCGTGTTTCACCGCTTCGATATAGGCCTGATGGCTCGTATACCGCTCCTCCACCGACAAACGAGGATCGCGGTTCTTTTCGCGCTCTGCCTTCGTGCGCGCAAAGGTGACGATGCAGCCGTTGGTGGAGAGTAGTTCACCTTCGGCGAAGCCGGCTTTTCTTAGTGCCCAGCCGAGATAAGTTCCCAGCGGCACTTGCATGTCCGGATAACGCACGCCGCCCATATCGTTGCCGTCGGCATCGACTTGCGGCACTTGGACCGGATACTCTTTTCCTTTCACTGCTTCGGGCGGGAACACGCTCATGATTCCGCGATCGTCGAAGTCTGGGCCGTAGTTCCAGTAAGGCAACCGACTCGGCGTGGCGGGAAGATTGACGCCGGGGATTTTCGGAAAGCGCGCGAGGGCTTCTTCGGGCGACGCCAGCGTTTTGTCCGATCGTCTCGGAACGCGGCTCGGCGGCGGCGCTTCACCGGCAGTCGCCCAGCGATCCATGAGAACAAAACACGCGCGCAGAAACGGCTGCGGTGAAATATTGTTCGGTGGCAGTTGGCCGATCCAGCGCGGATTGTCGGCGGCGATCGCGGCGTGCGGCGCGCCGGCAAGCACATACATGCGCACGTTCGCCGGCATCTCCACATCGGTACCATAGCGCGGGTCGGTGTGGGTCATCGAGCCGTGCCGTTCCCAGTACTCACCGGCGGTGTGGCTGTGAATGACCAACGGATCGGTGTCGGGGCGTTTGAGCACGCTGTCGACTTTTCCAGTGAACGGATCGGGGATCGGCGTGAAGTTGAACGGATAGCGCTCCGAGGGCCAGGAGTGTTCTTCATGCTGGCGCGGGTAGCGCCCGATCTGCGCGAAGCGCATATTGAAAAATAGCCGGCCGATGCCGGTATGCGTAAGCACCGCGTCAAAAACCCTGCGCCCTTCGACGTCGCGGTTCCAACCCTCGTAAATATATTCGCGCACGACGCGGCCGGCGAGCGAGGCGCCGTAGCCGTAGGCTTTCTCGATAAAACCCGCGAGCGGATTGGCGAGGCCGCCGGCGTCCGTTTTGCCATGGCGTAAGAATGAAACGAGATCGCGCAATCCCAGAAAACCCAGCCCCATCACGCGCGAGCCTTCAGTGTCGTAAATCAATTCGTAAATCCAACCGGTTTTGAAGCCGCCCTTGACGTAAAGATCGGTGTTGGACGGAGTGAGCTCCACTTTTCCGTCCGTTTCATTCGCTCTGGCTAATTCCCAATCGCTCGCGGCAACCGCAACTCGCGGGTCCGCTTCTTTCTCGCGCATGGTCAGCGTCGCGGTGGCGCGGTTGAGCACGGGATAACATTGAATGTTAGCGGCGCCACTCACGGGCATCGATAGCACGCCGCGTTTGTCGGAGATAAATTCCTGGCGCACTTTGCCGCGTAGCGGCTGGCCGTTCTGGCGTGCCTCCGGCAGAAAGGCCACGATGTTGCTACCGGTATAGACCAAATCACCCTGCCAGCCGGCGCACAGGACCGTGTAGCCATGCCGGTTGAGAAAGCCATTGCCGGCGTAGCTTTCTTTCGTGAGATCCGCGCCGCCGCCGTCGTTCAAGCGCGTGAACGCGCCGCGCCCGCCGCGATTGGAAAAATCGAAAAGCAATTTGCGATTGCCGCGGCTCAAATCCACTGGCTTGACAATGTCGAGAACCGCTTTGAACTCCACGAGCTCCTCTGGATTTCGCGGCACAAACTCTAAATCGCAAATGAACGGCAGATCTTTTTCATTGGGATCGATAGCGAAGGACACCATCCCTAACAGCCGTTCATACGGACCCACGTTGCCAAAAGAGACACCGCCGGCAAAGGGCGTTTTGCTGGTAAACTCGATGCGAACTTGATTGCGTGACATGATTACTCTCCTTTTTCGTTATGAGAAACAAACTACAGCATGATCTCAATAAAGGCCGCTCCTCAGCCGCGGACGCTAGCAAAGTAGATTGCGACGGTCAACGAGATGTTGACTCATTTGAATTTGACATGAAGCGCGCTCATTGAATAAGTTTGAAACGATTGCAATCTTAGTCAGCTCGGAGGAGCCATGAGCGCGACCAGCAATAATTTAGATCCGGAAAAGCAGCCGGCTGTCGTACGTGTCGATATGTATCAAGAGTGGCGCAAGCGTGAGGGCACGCCGCTGGTCGGCGGTGTCTACATCAAAAACATGAAGGCGGTGGAAGTTGGGCTGTGGCCGCGCAAGGGCGATGGCGTCAAGGGCGCGCTCTGTTATCTGGACGGCGATGACGAAGGCGACGAGCATATCGTCGAGCTCCCGCCGGGGGGCTCCACAGCGCCGCTGCGACATCTGTACACCGAGGCGATCTACGTCGTGTCCGGACATGGCTCGACCTCGGTGTGGCGAGACCAGGGAGCAAAGCAAACTTTCGAGTGGGGACCTGGCAGTTACTTCGTACTGCCGACCAACGCCTCGCATCAATTCTTTAACGCCAGCCTATCGCGCCCGGCGCGATGGTTTTCAGTAACCGATCTACCGCAACTCCTGCGCCAGTGGGCAAGCGAAGATTTCATCTTCAACAACCCGTACGATTTCACCGACCGCTACGCCGGCGGAGCGGACTATTTCACCGCCGAAGCCAAGCTTTACAAGGGCCGGGTGTGGGAAACTAATTTCATTCCAGACATCAAGAAACTACCACTCTACGAATGGAAGAGTCGCGGCGGTGGCGGCACGAATGCATTCATGGTGATGGGCGCCGGCATGATGGAGTCGCACGTCTCGCGTTTCGAATCGGGCCACTATAAAAAGGGCCATCGCCACGGCCCCGGCGCGCATCTCTATATCACCGAGGGCGAAGGCTACGTCCTCACGCAGCGTAATAACGAGCCACGCATCCGCTGCGACTGGCAAGAGGGCAGTCTCTATCTATCGGGCGCCGGCGAGGGACTCTGGCTGCATCAACATTTTAACGTCGGCTCGACCCCCGCCACCTATTTGGTGATGAACCAGGGGATCTCACGTAAACATGCCGCCAACCGCTGGCAAGCGAACCAATCCACGGTGTTGCGCCAAGGCGAAGTCAGCGGCAAAAAAGGAGGCTATCAAGTCGAGTATGAGGATGAAGATCCGGAGATCCATCAGATCTTCGAGGCTGAGCTCAAGAAGCGCGGCATCACCTGCAAGATGAAAAAGATGGTGCCGTGGTGCACCGGCGAGGCCGGGGCAGAAAGCGCGAAAGCGCTCTTTCTCGACGAGCACGGCGAGATCGCATAGGCCGGTAGGGGCGACCGGCCGGTCGCCCTTCGCTTGCGTTAAATTTACCATGCACGATCTTCCCCACGATCATGACCACGACGAGCATGGGCTCGACGTAGAGAAAGAACATCCTCTCTGGAAGCTCGATACGATCACACTCACGAGCGTCGGGATCGATGTCGGCACTGCGACCTCGCAGATCATTTTTTCGCAACTTATCCTGCGCCGACTCGGCAGAGAATTGTCCAGCCGCTTTGTTGTTACCGAACGCGACACCCTCTACTTGTCGCCGGTCCATTTGACGCCCTACAGCGCAGGTCGCGAACGCGTCGACGATCAAGCACTGAGTCGTCTCGTCGATACCGCCTACCAGGAGGCCGGCCTCAGCCCGCGCGACATCGACACAGGCGCGATCATCCTCACGGGCGAAGCGATCCGGCGCGACAATGCGCGCGCCATTGCCGACCTGTTCGCCTCACAGCGCGGAAACTTCGTGTGCGCCACGGCGGGCCACAACTTCGAAGCGCTTCTCGCCGCCCATGGCTCGGGCGCGGTCGCCTATTCCGGCGAACGGCAATGCCGAGTGCTCAACGTGGACATCGGCGGCGGCACCACCAAGCTGGCTGTCGCCGAGCGTGGCCGTGTGTTGAGCACTGCGGCGTTTCACGTCGGTGGGCGACTATTGGCCGTGGACGAACTCGGCACGGTGACGGTGCTGGAGCCCGGCGGCCAAGCACTGGCGCGCCAGATTGGCTTCGAGTACCAGGTCGGAAAGCGGATAACAAATGCCGAGATCGAGCACCTGGCAAACCACATGGTACAGGCAGTTCTTAGCCTTGCTCAGGACGAGAAGCCATCTTCTGATTTTGAGAGCCTCTGGCTGACCTCACCAATCGGCGGCGCAAAGAATTACGATGCAGTTATTTTTTCCGGCGGTGTCGGCGAATATGTTTACGGCAAGGAGTCGAAGTCATTCGGCGATCTCGGCGCGCCAATGGGACAAGCACTTCGGCATCAACTGAGTAACGGAGCGCTGCCTTGGCCGCTCGCGCCCGCGCGCGAGTGCATCCGCGCCACGGTCATGGGCGCGGCACAACACACGGTGCAGGTGAGCGGCAATACGATCCACCGCACCGACGAAAGTTTGCTGCCGCAAAAAAACCTGCAGGTGCTGCGGCCGGAAGTCGATTTGAGCAGCGAGATCGTCAGCGCGACAATCGCTGAGGCGATCCAGAAACATTTTCGCGCCTTCGACTTGGTGGAGGGAAAGGCGGAAGTCGCGCTTGTGTTCCACTGGGACGGTCCGCCGACGGCGCTCCGCATTGCCGCATTTTGCCGCGGGTTGATCGATGGCTTGCCGGACACCTTGAAAGATAGCCGGCCGATTTATTTGGTCTTCGACCATGACTTGGCGGGGCTGGTCGGCACGGTTCTCCGAGATGATTTCGCGATCGAGAACGCTCTGCTATGTCTGGACGGCGTCACGCTGAGCGACTTCGACTTCATCGATCTGGGAAAAACCCTGGAGCCATCCGGCACGGTGCCCGTAACCATCAAGTCATTGATCTTTCACCTTTAGCGCAGATCACGAGCAAACAACTGCGAAAAATTGCGCGCGCCAAGACGCAAAGCACGCCAAGTTCGGAGATCAGAACAATTTTCTTTGCGCCTTGGCGCGGGAAAAGTCCGCTCAAGCTCATTCGTGGCGCGGTTCCGCCGCTGCATTTATGCCGGAAATACATCCCTGCGTCACGCAGCGGCCCATGCCGTGTTGGTTGAATCCTCCGGCCGACTCGCCGGCGCAGTAGAGACCGGGAATCACTATTCCGTTCATGTCGATGACCTGGCACTTCGCATTGATTCTGAGGCCGGCCCGCGTGTCGTGAACCACCGGTGTCGCCCAAGCGGCATAAAATGGCGGCGTCTGAATTTTGTACTTTGGCGTTGGCTTGCCAAAATCCGCGTCGGCACCCGCGTCGACGAAGGAGTTGTATCGTTCGACGGTCGCTCGCAAAGTTGCGCCCTTCATCGGCTTCGGCTGATATTCATTATCGATTGCCGCGGCTAATTCCGTAAGCGTATTCGCGGTGAAGAAGTAGCCGTCCGGATCGACGTAGGGCGGCACCACCTTCCATCCCTCGCGCTGGACAGCGTCCGAAGATCGCCCACATCGGCCCGGCGCAATAATCGGGCGGCTCCGAGTACTCGTTCATCGCCATGGCCGCATTGAAAAAGTTGTGCTTTGTCGGATTGAACTTGATATTCTCGCTGTTGCGATAGTCGTTTGGCGTATACGGGTCGATTTGATGTCCGAGGTTGCCGTGCGGTGGATCGCCCTTGGACTCGTCGTAAAATCGCTTGCCGACTTGGTTCACCAAGATCAGATCCTGCCAATCCTTAACGTTGAACCCGGTGGCGCGCACGAGTGGAAATATCGGACTCTCAACCTTCCACGCGACGTAATTATACTTCGTGGCGAGGGCACGTTGCGTACGAATGGTCGCGCCATTTTCCAGAGTTTGGTTGACCAAACCCCACAACGAGGCACCGATGGCCATTGCGGCAAGCTCACCGCTGGCGTCTTGATAGCTATACGGCTCGCCGCCGACTTGGAGCATGGCGGTCAGCCTTGGATCGAACATGCGGCGAAAATTTAAATTGCTCGTGCTGCCTCCGGTGGCGACGATGACCGCCTTGGTCGCGCGCAGATTCATTGTCGGCTTAGTACTCTCAATGTTGCCATCCGAACGAAAGCTCTTTAATGGCGTCGTTGCCCCAGGCATGACTCTCGGCGTGTGCTCCGCCGTGATGCCGATCACACGCCCTAGCTTTCCCTCCGTGGACGGCTCACGGACAATGCTCGTCATTTTATAGTTCAACAAAAATCGTACGTCCTTGGCGCGCGCGCTTGCCTCGAGCGGCCTGATTACGCCTGTTCCCGCGGCGGCGTTGGGACTCTCCAACCCCGCGCCTTTGGTCCAGAACGCGTGATTCTCTCGCGGCGCGGAATTACCGGTCGTGGATGCGCCGTGATTGTCCGGCGGTACATCCTTAAACTCGACGCCGTTGGCCAGCAAAAATTCATAGGTAAGCGCGCAATGATCGGCGAAGGCGCGCATCACCGCGCGGTCGTTGTAGCGGTAATCGGGCCAACCGTTAGGCTGGACAATTGTCCAATCGGTAAGATCCGAAAAAACCGTGTCCGGCGAGTCTGGTATTCCGTATTTTTTCTGGGCGCTGGTACCACCGCCCAGAGCCATATGGCCGCCGCTTAAGATTGCATGTCCACCGATGTCGTAATTTCTTTCAACAACAATGACAGATGCTCCGCCTTCGACCGCCTTAATCGCGGCAGGAAGCCCCGCCGCTCCCGAGCCGATGACTATGACATCAGCTTCTAGGTCCCAGCCCCGGCCATTATTGGTTTCAGCTCGCTCCATGATTTCATCCTTCTCCAAAAGTTCAGAATCGCTTACAACTCTAAAAGTAAAAATACAACCGAGAGGTGAGTTTGATCATGATGCCGTTCTTGCGACTGTGCTCTTGGCTGTGGTATCGGCAAGAGTGCCCGTTCAGCACCCGAGCTCGATTTGCAGCGAATACTCGGCTGGAGCGCAGACATCGACTGAGTTAACGTATCTCGATAGAAGCTAGGATTGGTACCCGAGGAGAGACTGGCATGGCAACAGCGAGATCGATCAAATACAACGTCGGCGGCGTTGCGCTGGACCGCCCGTTCAAGGTTCGCCGACTCGGCCACTTCGGTTTCAATACGTCGGACTTGGAGGCCAGCCGGCGTTTCTATTTTGATCTGCTCGGCTTCTTCGTCACCGAACCTGCCGGTGCAGGATTTTTCGGTAGACACGCCGGGGATCATCACTCCTTCGCATTGTTCGACAAGAAGAAATTCAACGACTGCCAATACGCGGGCCAAAACGCCAAGCACTTCCGACCGGACAACGATATCAACCAAATCACCTGGCAAGTCCAGAGCATCACGGAAATGGCCGAAGCCAGCAAATACTTTCGCGATCTGGGAGTGGAGATTATGCGCGAAGGCCGGGCCGGCGGGGGAGGTTCGCAATTTCACCTCTATGTGTGGGCGCCGGATGCGCAGATCTTTGAACTATATTACGGCATCGAGCAGATCAGCTGGAACGGCTACGCCCGCCCAGTGCCGATGAGACATGGTACTGCGAATCCACCCACGGAGCCTCAGCTTCCCGACTACGAGCTCGTGCGCAGCGACATCGAGAAAGGCATCAACGTGCTTGACGGTCGGCGCTACGTGAGCTCGATGCCGCTTAAATACAGCGTCGACGGTGTATTGCTCCCCCAGCCTTTCAAGATCACCCGAGTCGGTCCGGTAAATCTTTTCGTCGACGACTATGAATCGTCGAAGCGCTGGTATGAGCAAATCGCCGGCTTCACTCTGACGGAAGAAGTCGAATGGCAGAATGAACGATGCGCGTTTCTGCGCTGTGACAACGAGCATCATTCCCTCGCCCTTTTCCCTAAATCTTGGCGCAAGAAATTGGGTCTCAGCGAGACGACATCCAATATGTCATTCGGTCTACAGCTCGCTAATTACCGGCAACTAAAAGGTGCTGTGAGTTTCCTACGCGAGAATGGCGTGCGGGTCGAGACCGATATAATCTGGCCGGAGTTACATCCGGGGATCGACTATGCCGCCTACGCCTTCGACCCGGACGGCCACTGCCTCGAGCTCTACTACTACATGGAGCAGGTGGGCTGGGACGGGCGACCGCGTCCCAAGGAGTTACGCCGCAAGGTCGACCCGAACAACTGGCCAGAGACGCTCGATCCGTTGTCGGACACCTACACCGGCGAGCCCTTCATCGGCCCATGGGCCTAAGACGGTAAGGAGGGAAGGAGTGAGGCGTCCGCCCAACTCCCCCTGATTTTTTACCCCTTACCATTTACTCCTGTTACTCCATACGTCTTTCCCCAAAGCTGCAATTGTCTTGCCCGGTAGTTTTGATATATAGCAGGCGAAGGTTGGACTCGAGTCGAAAGTTTCATGTCTGGCGTTAAGCTGCATGACGCGCTGAAGGCAGTAAGAGGGCATAATTTATGTTTGCTCTGATGATGCGAAACCCAGCTCAGTGGCTCTTCCTGTTGACCACCGCAACTTTGGCTTATTTGGTATTGCCGCCATTCTTTTTCATCCTGCACACCAGCCTGGTTACCGATCGCGGCTTACAAGCCGGCAGCTTTACGATCCAACACTTCGTCAACATCATCGACTCCCTCGGCGACGTCAAGACACTGCTCAGCAACTCGTTGATATTTTCGCTCGGTAGCGCTGCTGTCGCGCTGAGCTATGGCACGGCGCTAGCTTGGCTTGCCGAGCGCAGCGATGCGCCGTTGCGCAACCTTGCTTACGTTTCGGCATACGTCTCATTTGCGATACCAGGGATTATCAAAGTCGTCGGTTGGATCATGCTGCTCGGACCCAAAGCGGGGATGTTGAATGCTTTAGGCGTAGCGTTAACCGGCCAAGCATTTTTCAACATTTTTTCTCTAGGCGGTATGGTGCTGGTGGAAAGTTTTCTCTGGATACCCATCGTTTTCTTGCTGATGTCCACGCCCTTCCGCGCCATGGACCCATCTCTGGAAGAGGCCGCGACCACGGCGGGCAGCAGCAGTTGGCAGGTTTTCCGTCGCGTTACGTTTCCGCTCGCCGTGCCGAGCGTTTTGGCGGTGTTGATTCTGACCGTCATTCGTTCCTTGGAAGCTTTCGAGATTCCCGCCCTAATCGGCATTCCCGCTGGCGTCGAAGTGCTGACGACTAAGATCTATTTGCAGATCAAAGGAGGCCTCATTCCCAAGTACGGCGAAGCCAGCGCTTACTCGATAATTCTCATCGTGCTGGTCGCCGTAGGGCTCATTCCTTATTATCGCATCACGAGCAAGACCTATAAATTTACGACGATCAGCGGCAAGAATTTTCGCCCGCACCGTATCGCGCTTGGCAAGTGGCGCTGGGTCGGCGGTTGTCTGATGCTGGTTTTGCCGCTGCTCCAATTTTTACCGATTGTGGCGATCGCCTGGTCGTCGCTTCTCCCCTTCGCCCAAGTGCCGTCCCGCAAAGCGCTGGAGCTATTGACGTTCAACAACTACATAGCGGCATTTAATGACAGTAGTGTCATTCGCTCCGTGACGAATAGTCTGACCGTCAGCATATCGTCGGCGACCGCAGCTGTTGCGATTACATTCTTTGCTGCATGGCTGATCGTCCGCGCATCGATTAAAGCGCGCTGGATTTTGGATCAAATGGCCATGCTGCCGCTGGTCTTTCCGGGCATCGTCATGGGGATCGCGATTTTGAAAATGTATCTCTTATTGCCTGTTCCCGTTTACGGCACGATCTGGATACTGGTCCTCGCATTTATCGCGCGCTATCTGCCTTATGGGATTCGCTTCAGTCATTCCGCGCTCCTGAGCTTGCATAAAGAGCTTGAAGAGGGCGCCATGGCGAGCGGTGCCAGTTGGTTTCAAATGGTTCGCCACGTTGTCGTCCCGCTGATCATGCCTGCATTGCTCGCCGGTTGGATTTATATTTTTCTCATCACCTTCAAAGAACTGTCGATCGCGCTGTTGCTCTACTCGCCCGGCTCGCAGGTGGTGGCGGTGACCATCTGGGAATTGTGGGAAAACGGTCATGTCGGCGAGCTTGCGGCCTTCAGTCTCATCATCACCGTCGGCACAGTGCTCGTCGGCTCACTGTTCCTCAACATAGCGCAGCGCTACGGATTACAGGACTGACCGAAGCGAGTGCAAGCTATTTGAACGATTGGAACGATTTGAACGTTTTGAACCACCGAACAGTTCCAGCCGTTCAAACAGTTCAAGCTGTTCAAGCCGTTAATTGACGCAGGAGGCTTGATCGTGGAATTTACAATCATCGACGCCGACGCCCATCATTTGGACGGCCCCGCCTATAAGACTTACTTGCCCGAGCGCTTCCGCGTGCGCAGTGGTCCCTATTTTCCATCGTTCGGCTGGGATATTTTTCTCAACGGCACCACCGGCCGCAAACCGGCCAACCCTGAGGAATACTGCAAAGACCTCGACGTCGAAAAAATCGGCGACGCGGTTGCATACCCGAGCAATGCCTTAGCGATCGGCCTCGTGCGCGAATTCGATCTCGCCGCTGAACTGGCTAAGGCGTACAACAACTGGGCCTGTGATTTCTGCAAGAGCAGTGGGAATCGGATCAAGTACGCCGCGGTGATCGCGCCCCAAGTCGTACCGCAAGCCGTAAAGGAAGTTCGCCGCGCCGTCAGCGAAAAAAGCGCCGTCGGCGTGATGATGCCGACCTATGTGCAATCGGGCTTGGACTTGGGACAGTCCCAGTTCGATCCAATCTACGCCGAAGCGCAGGAGCTCGGCGTGCCGGTCGGCTTTCACGCCACGGCCCAGGTTGCCATCGGCAACACTCGCTTTCATAAATATCTCGGCGTCCATATGACTTCCCATCCCTTTGAACAAATGCTGTCAATCGTCTCGGTTATTTCCAACGGCGTGCTCGATCGCTTTCCGAAATTGAAAGTCGGATTTCTCGAGGCCGGCGTTGGCTTTCTGCCTTACTGGATGGAGCGCTTCGATGAAAAATATCTGCTACGCAAATCCGAGATGGAGCCCCTCGAGATGCTGCCGAGCGAATACATCAAGAATCATCGTTGCTACTTCACCTGCGAAGGCGAAGAGTCAGCCCTGTCGCTGGTCATCGAACAGTTCGGCGACGAATGCATGATGTACGCTTCGGATTATCCGCACTGGGACATGGAATGGCCGCACAGCGTAGATCAAGTCGTCTGCCGCAAGGATATTTCGGATAAGACTAAGCAGAAAATTCTTGCCGACAATGCCAAAGAGTTTTACCGCTTTGCGTAGAACCGATCCGATGTGCGAAAACATTCAGAAACTTGAGTTGTCATCTCGAACCAAGTAAGAGATCTTTCTACAGAAAGATTCCTCGGCTACGCCTCGGAATGACAAAATAAACTCCTAGAAACGATTTGAACGTCTTGAACGATCTTAATCTTACGGAGAGAAACCCATGGCTGACACCAAACTCATCAACGCTAACATTGACGAAACCGCCGGCATTGCCTGGTTGACGTTGAGCCGACCCGAAAAGAAAAACGCGCTCAGCATCGCTCTGCTCGCTGAACTTTCAAGCACGCTCCGAACACTCGCCGAGAACGACAAGATTCGTTGCATCGTTACCAGCGGCGCCGGTGACTCGTATTCTTCCGGTCGCGATCTGTATGACATGAGAGGGCAAGATAATCGCCGCCGCACCCGCGGCTTTGGCGGCGTCGCGGAGATCGTCGATATCATGCGTAAACTCCCGCAAGTCACCGTCGCAAAAGTTCGCGGCTGGTGTCTCGGCGGCGGACTTGCGATGATCAACGGCCACGATTTGGTGGTTTGCGCCGACACGGCGAAGTTCGGCATGCCCGAAGTCATCCGCGGCAGCTATGGCGCAACGGCTACGCCGTCGCTATTCCATGGCGGCATCCCCGTCAAGAAAGCATTCTACATCTCTCTCACTGGCAGAAACTTAACCGGCGTCGAAGCCGAACGCATCGGCCTGGTTTCACAAGTCGTTCCGGAGAAAGACCTCGACAGCTTCGTCGAGACGCTGGCGAAGGAACTCGCTAGCCGCAACGGCGCCACGTTGGAGAACGCGAAGATCGCCGCCTATATGCAAAAAGATTTGCCCTTCGACATGGCGCTCAAGGCCGACGACCTTGTCCAGCACCGCCTGCGCTATTACACCAACCCGCTCAATGACGTGGAAGGCTACCCGCACTCGCAAAAAGGCGGCGGCACGGTGCAATACGTGAAACCGGAGGATCGAAAATAGCAATCCCGACGATTGCGGCGTCTAGTTTGCAGCGGCCACCGGTTCTCGCGGCGTTGTCATGACGGCTGAACCGTTTGATGACACTCACTTCGCTCAATCTGCATATCCAAATAATGATTCCCCGGATTGTCGCGATTCGCAATCTACCTCATAATCAACAAATATCTAAAAGGGGGTAAATCGATGCCAAGCCGGTTTTCTCTTCGCGAGTCATTAATGATGCTTCTAATCGTCCTGTTGGCCGTGATTGTCTATCTTCAGGATTCCGGATTTCTCCGACCTTCCGAGCGAGCAACGATTGATGGGTTTCACAGGCTTTTCTACAACAGCGGGATATGGACGACCACCCGTTGGCTGGGAGTCCCGACCGCGCAAAACCCCAACGATGCCTGGATTCATCAGGAGATTATCGCGCGCGTCAAACCGGATTTTATCGTCGAAGCCGGCACTTGGAATGGTGGCAGCGCCGTTTTGTGGGCGACGATTCTGCAACAAGTGAACCCGGCCGGGAGGGTGATCACGATCGATATTAAAGATTACGTGAGCGCTGCGAAGGAATTTCCGATCGTAAAAGAAAAAGTAGATTTTCTGATTGGCAGCTCCGTTGACCCTGCAATAGTTGCGGAGGTGAAAAGACGGGTTGACGGGAAGAAGGTGTTAGTCATCCTCGATTCCAACCACAGTAAAGCTCACGTGCTCGCGGAAATGAAAGCGTATGCGCCGTTAGTTCCGAAAGACAGCTACATGATCGTACAAGACACAAATGTCAACGGACACCCGGTGCTCCCGAACTTCGGCCCTGGACCGATGGAGGCAGTCGACGAGTTTCTAGCGACGAATGATGAGTTTCGCCCGGACACCGATGCCGAACGCCTAATGTTCACGATGCATCCAAAAGGATACTTAAGGCGCGTTAAGTGAGCGATCCTTGTAACGTATCGCGGTCACCCGATGGACTCAGCGCAGCACATTCCGATCTACGAGGTCGCTAATCGCGCCGCTGGACATGCCGAGAATACCGCTGAGCACGGACTCATTGTCCTCTCCCGCAACATGGGTGACGCCGTGCGGCGTAAAGCCGTTCTGAGTCAGGCGAACGGATGGTCCAGCTCGGGCGATCCAGCCGATCTGTGGATGATAAACTTCCCGGGCAGAGCCGCGCTCGCGCAGATGCGGGTCGCGATATAGATCTTCGGCGGTTTGCACGACCGCGGCGGCGATGCCTTCGCGCTGCAACATCACCATCACCTGATGTGGCGTGTACTTCGCAGTCCATTTCTCGATCCAGTAGTCGAGCTCTTGGCGATACTGGATCCGCGCGGCCGGCTCGGAGAATCTATGATCCGTCAGCCATTCCCGGTGACCGGCGACTTCGCAGAAACGGATCCATTCTTCTTGCGACTGGACGGCGATGACGCACCAGCGGTCATCGCCTTTGCATCGATAGCAACCATGTGGCGCCGCGGCAGCACTGAAGTTGCCTTGGGGCTGCGGCTCGTGTCCGGCGAGTAAGTATTCCAGATAGGCTGGCCCGATCATGGAAGCAGCCGTCTCCGCCTGGGAAATGTCAATGTATTGTCCTTTACCGGTGTGCGCGCGATAGTGCAGCGCCGCTAATATCGCCACCGCACCATAGGACGGCGCGACATAATCAGGGAATGCCGTCTGGCAGCCGGCGCCGGGCCTTTCGACCTCCGGGTCGCGCCAGAGATAAGCCATACCGGAATAGGACATGAGAATCGGTCCGAAGCTCACATAGTCGCGCCGCGGGCCGGTCTGGCCAAATGCCTGCAGGCTGGCCATGATGATGTCCGGGCGAATCTCTTTCATCCGCGGATAATCGAGTCCCCAACTCGCCATCACTCGCGCGCTAAAATTTTCCACCACGACATCGGACTTGGCGATAAGCTTTTTTGCCAACGCCACGCCATCGGGATGCTTCATGTCGATGGCAATCCGTTGCCGATCGCGATTGCTTTCGAGATCCGTCGCAATTTGAAATTTTTGCCCGCGTTGCGGGCTGCGCGCCGCGCGGCTGGCTTCGATCGAAATGACTTCCGCGCCGTGTTCGGCAAGCAAGCCGGCCAGAGCCGGCCCGACGATGCCAGTCGGAAAACTGATCACGCGAATCCCTTCGAAAGGATTGCGGCCCGCCAGCGAGGTAGCACCCTTGGTCGTCTCCGTCAGCCACGCGGAGGGGCGAGCCAATTCGCCGCCGATTTGCTCCTGATGCTCTCCGAGCAGCGGCGCCCCCTTTTCGATCCGCCACGGGCTCTCGGAGAACTGATAGGGATCGCCGGGAAAATCATGGCGGCCAAACCGCGAATGCTCCACTGTGGTCACGAAGTTTCGATGTTGCGTCTGTTCATCGTTGAGAAAGGCGCTCGGCGAGTTGATCGGCGCGGCGGCCAGACGGAGAGATTGGAACTCGTCGAAAAACTTCTTGGCTTCGTAATTGAGCGTGCGCGCTTCCACCAGCCGGTCGATGGTTTGGCGTAAGGGAAAGCGATTCTGAACATTTTCATACTTCGGGTCGAGTAGTTCCGGCGGACGGCCGAGCCAGTCGATAAAACGTTTCCAGTGATCCGCTTGATTGACGAAGATGCGCGCGTAGCCGTCCCTGCATTGATAGGTTTCGGCCACCGTCGTCGATTGGCTGTGTCCGGTGCGCTCGGGCACTTCGCCGGTGACGCTGTATCGAGTGATGATCCTTAAGAATGGATCTGCAACCAAGACGTCTTGCAGCGACACGTCGACATGTTCCCCGTAACCCGAGGCGCGCCGATTGAATAGCGCCACGAGCGTGCCGAAGGTCGCGTGAACGGAACCTAAGTGATAGGCGACGTCACATGGTCCCATAAGCGGCGCGCGGCCCGGGTGGCCACAAAGATTCATCAAGCCGCCCATCGCGAACGCCACGATGTTCGGGGATTTGAAATCGCGGTAAGGCCCGGATTGTCCAAATCCGGTGATCGAGATCATCACCAGAGCGGGATTAATGGATTGGAGTGCGTCATAGCCAAGATCGAGTCGATCGAGATGGCCGGCCGGTTTGTCTTCAATCAGCGCATCGGCATGACGCACCAACGCACGAAAGGATTCCCGGTCCTGATCATTTTCCAAATTGAGAACGACGCCACGCTTATTCGTATGGTACGCGGCGAAAGATAAACTTTGCTCGGGATCGAAATGGCCTCCCTTAAACGGCCCCTCGCGGCGCATGGGATCGCCGCTCGGTGGTTCGATAAGAATCACTTCTGCGCCGAGATTGGCAAGAAGCAGACCGCAGTACCCCCCCATGCGGCCAGTAAGGTCCAGGACGCGCACGCCGCTTAACGCTGCTGTCGAGACATTCGCTTCAGTCGCCATCGTCGGGCTCCATAGTTGAGTTTAACTGAGGTGCACGCGCCCAAATTATATTTGCAGATGCCTATTGGAGACAAGAGACTCGAAGTCGAGGGATCCTATGAGAAGCCCGAAACGTTTGGCGTCGCCGACAAATGCAGGGCTCTGAAAATACTATGACTTTTCGGCAGTAACCGGCGCGCCGTTGGTATCGTAGACTTCTACCGCACCGTATTTTTCCAGCACGGCTTTGATTTTAGTCGCATCCCCGACCGCGACCAGCTGCAACGTGTCGGGATTTAGATATTTGCGCGCCACGCGCTGCACCTCCTCAGCCGTGACCGCCATGATCCGGGCGGCATAGGTATCCCAATAGTCAGCCGGTAGCCCGTATTGCTTTCTAGTGATCGCGAAGTTGAGTACCCGGGTCGGTTGTTCCAGGGACAGGGCGAAGCTTGCGGCAATCGACCGCTTGCGTTCTTCCAGTTCCTCCGGCGGAACCTTCTCTTCTCTGATGCGGCGAATCTCATTGAGAAATTCTACGAGCGCGCCTTCAGTCACCTCGGTGCGCATGTTGCCGCCGGCGCGCCACGGGCCGGGATAGCGCAGCGCGCTGAAGTCGCTGTAAACCCCGTAAGTGTAGCCTTTCTCTTCTCTCAAATTCAGAAACAACCGTGACGAAGCGCCGCCGCCGATGACGTCGTTCATGACGACCATTGGCAGGTAATCCGGACTTCGCCGATCGATCGCGATGTTGCCGAGCGCTACGGTCGTTTGCACCGAGTTGGGCCGGTTGACCAGAAGAACTTTGCGAACCGTGGCTGCCATGGGATTGCGCGGCCATACTTGCTTGATCTCGCTCTTCTGCCAGCCTGCCAATTGCTTTTCCAATTTCACGAGCCATTCTTTCGCGCGGACATCGCCGGCGATCCCCAGGATCGCGTTCTGCGGCGCGTACCGTTCGTGATGCCATTTGATCAGCGCCGCTTGGCTCAACGCATCGAGCGATTCGCGCGTCGCCGAAACGTTCGCCGCCGGATGCTCGCCGTAAACCGCTCGATTAAATCGCTCGTTCAACAGAAAATTCGCCGCCGAACGTTGCTCGCGCAGCTGCACCCGTTGGCGCTGCCTGAGTTTTTCCAGTTCGTCGGCGGGAAAGCTCGGGTGAAGCAACACGTCGACCGCCACAGCGAACCAGCTGTCGAAATTGTCGCTCAGTCCCGACGCGCTGAGCACGACGTCGGGGGAGCCGAAGGACGATCCAGCGCTCAACGCCGCGCCGAGGCGATCGATTTCTTCGGCAATCTGGACACTGGTCCGTGATGTCGTTCCTTCACGTAGCATTTGCGCCGTGGCGTTAGCCAGACCGGCCCTATCGGCCGGTTCGAAGAGTGCACCCGCGCCACCGATATGCAGTTGGACGTTAATGTACGGCGCCCGGTGATCTTCCAGGATCAGCACGGTCAAACCGTTCTTGAGCTTGGCTTCAACCGGTTTGGGAAGTTTTATTCGCAGTATCTCCTGCGATACGGGCGCCTTGTTTTTGCGTTCGACTTTGCTCAGTGACGGACTCGCGCCTTCCTGGCTGTAAAGCGGAATACGCGTCGTGAAGATCAAGGTGGCGCTCAGAGCAATCGGCGCGATCATGCGCGGGATGCGCGCGTTAAATATTCGGTTATGAATAGTCATGGATTTTGAAGACCATCCGGCCCGGCTTTTGCGGCAGTGCCTTTTGGCATCGTCACGACCACGGTGCGGTTAGTTTCCTTGAGATAGGCTCGGGCAACCCGCTGCAGGTCGGCGCGCGTGACGCGCTCGTAATTGCGCCACACGGAATTAATTAGCGCAGGATCGTTGTAATACACCGCAAAATGACCCAGCGAGTTCGCCCGCGAGCGGCTGCTGTACAGACGTTGAGCGCGCTGGCGGCGCAGCTGCATCTGAACTTTCTTCAGTTCCCAATCCGCAATGGGCTGATTTTGTAGCCGGGCAATTTCTTCGTACAGCAATTTTTCCAGCTCGCCGAGATCGCTATTCGGGCGTGCCATAATGCTGAACCAAAAAAGCGCCGGACCGCGCTGCTCACTGGCGTCGGCGTCGGCGCTCAGCGCCAGCTCCTTCTCTTTGACAAGTTTTTGATAGAGCCGCGACGACACGCCGCTCGACAACACGTGACCGAGAATGTCGAGGGCATACCAATCGGGAGTATTTCCCGGCGGAATTTTATAGACCATGTCCAACCGCGGCGTCTGCGCGAAGCCGTCTTCAATGACCTTGCGTCGCTCACCTTTTTGTTCCGGCTCGCTCATGCCCGGCATAGCCGGCGGCGTTTGCGATGGAATCGTTTCGAAATGTTTTTTTATCAATCCGAGCGCGACATCGGTCTTAAAGTCCCCGACCATCGAAAGGACGGCGTTGTTCGGCGCATAGTAGATTCGGAAAAACGCCTCCGCGTCTTGCACGGTGGCGGCGTTCAAATCTTCCATCGAGCCGATCGTCGAGTGTTTGTAGGGAAAGTTATCGTAGGCCAAGCCGATGACCGCTTCATAGGTTTTTCCGTAGGGACGGTTGTCGTAGCTCTGGCGGCGCTCTTCCTGGACGGTCAGACGTTGATTGTCGAAATTGGCTTGCGTAATCGCCGGCGCGCGCATACGGTCCGCCTCGAGAAAAATTCCTAGCTCCAGCTGATTAGCCGGCAGAGTTTCGAAATAATTAGTACGGTCGATATTGGTCGTGCCGTTGGCGCTGCCGCCGTTATTTTGGACCAAGATAAAATGCTCACCCTTGCCGACGTTCTCTGAGCCCTGGAACAACATATGCTCGAAGAGATGGGCAAAACCGGTACGACCCGGCCGCTCATCACGCGAGCCGACGTTATAGGTGACGCAAATAGAATAAGTAGGCGCGCGGTGGTCTTCGGCGAGCAGCACGCGCAGACCGTTCTTGAGTTTGAATTCTTTGAAATCGATGTCGAACGATTTGTCCGCTTGCGCTGATTTTGCCGTCGGGTTCCGCGGCTCGGCGGTCTTCGGTGAGGCCGCTTGCAGCTCGATTGCGGCTGCGATGATGAACGCGGCTAATCCTGCGGTCAGCACACCGAGCCGCCGGCTGTGTGAAAATTTGATCGGTAAAAACATTCAGAGACTCCCGTTAGCTCGGCTTAGAAATGCTCTTGCGTTATTTGTAGCATCATTGGAGCGCCAATCAAATTATCCCGCTGAGCCCGAGCCAGAAATTCACTAGCTCATTGTCGTTTTCCCGCCGCGAGCCGGCCGCTTACCGTTGACAGCTTTGAGTCAAGGGAATATGGGAGAGTCAATTCACATCCTCGCAAATCGGAGGTCGTTTATGAAGAACTCGTGGGAAACCATCACTGTCGATAACAGCCCCATGCGACTTTATTTAAGCCAACCTGACGGTCCGGGCCCATTCCCCGCCATGGTCGTGATTCAGAATCAGGATGGCGTCGGCGCGTTCACGCAGGAAATGACTAGACGCGTTGCGCAAGCCGGCTACGTGGGCATCGCTCCCGAACTCTACCACCGTGAAGGAGAGCCCAAGACCTCCGAGCAGGTCGCCAATATCAAACGCACTCGAAACGACACTCACGTGATTAGTGACATCAACTCCGCGGTAAATTTCTTGCGCGGCTGCGCGACTGCCGACACTTCCAGATTAGGCATCATCGGTTTTTGCATGGGCGGCCGCATCGCGTTTCTTATGGCCGCTGCCGACCCATCGTTCAAAGCCGCCGTCGACTTTTACGGCGGCGGCGTCTACTCAAAATGGGGCGATCGTCCCGCGCCGTCGGAACTGGCGGCGAATGTTTCATGCCCGATCCAGGGCCACTTCGGTGAGCTCGATAAGAACCCGCCGCCGGATGAGATGCGCAAACTCGACGCGGACCTGACTCGGTTGGGCAAACAGCACGAGTTCTTTTTCTATGCCGGTGCGCCGCATGGCTTCAACAGAAACGGTTGGGACGGCTACAGGCCAGAGGCGGACGCCACATCATGGGCGCGAACCGTAGAATTTCTCTCCAAGCACGTCAAAACCGTCATGACAGAGAGAGCTGCGGCGGCAAGCTAAAGCAGACGAGGTGAATGAATTGAGGAATCGATTCTTCATATTCGTCTTATTGGTCCCGTTTGTCGTCGGTCAGGCCGGCGCGATCGCCAGCGCCGAACCGAAAGTTCTCAATATCGGCTGGACCGGCGGCACCGCCTGGACCGCATTGCCGGACAGAATCGCGTCTGAAAGAGGCTTCTTTGAAAAAGAAGGACTAACGGTTCGCTACATTCAATTCCAGGGCACCAACCTGATGCTCAGCGCGCTGCTCGCGAATGAGCTCGATTACGTCACTATTCTTCCATTTATCGCCGGTGCCGCCACGCGCGGCCTCCCGGTAAAGATTGTCGGCACGACTACAAAGGCGAGCGGTTATGCAATCATCTCACGACCCGAAATCGACAGTGTCAAAGCGCTCAAAGGCAAAAGGATCGCGATCAACACCTTCGGCAGCTCCGCTGATTTCGCCATTTACCAACTGCTTAGCCGCAGTGGCCTAGACCCGAACAAAGACGTCACCTTGCAAGCCCTCGCGGGCAGCCCGGACGCCCGCTTCGCCGCGCTCATCGGCGGCTCTGTGGACGCGACTGTGGTCAATAGCCCGTTCGAGTATCGAGCTGAACAAAAGGGATTCAAGACGCTCTTGTCGGTGAAAGAAATGGCAGAGTTCGTAAAAATACCTATCGCTGGCCTGAGCACAACGCAGAGAAAGATCGACAAGGAACCGGATGAAATCACCCGGGTGCTGCGCGGCCAGCGCGCGGCAATCATGTTTCTGCAGAGCCAGCGGGAGATCGGCATTGGCCTGCTGGAAAAGCTGCTAAAACTGGATCGTCCCGCTGCGGAAAAATTTTATTCGCTTTACCGTGACCAATATAATCCCGACCTGACCGTGCCGGACTCCGTGGTCGAGGAATGGATCGCCGTCGGCACTTTTCGCGCGAAAGACAAAATTACCGTTAAACCGCAGATCGTTTACGACTGGACATTTGCCGAACGAGCCAAACGGTAAGTATTTTTGCGTCATGCCTTTGGCAATGGTCAGAGGTCATTGACCGCTGGTTCACAAGATCAGGCGGTCTTGGTGGGGCTTCGATGAAGATTGAAATCAGTCGTCGACAATTCCTCCAGGCCACGGGAGCGCTAGTCGTCGCTTTCGGCTGGCCAATCGATCTAAAATCTCAGCCCGCTTCAGCATTACGTACCTCCGGCGGTCCCCTTCCACCGAATCAGCTCGATTCATGGTTGATCATTCAGCAGGACGGATTGATTACCGTGATGACCGGTAAGGTCGAGCTTGGCACCGGTGTGTCAACCTCGTTGCGGCAAATCGTCGCCGATGAGCTCGATTATCCTTTCGAGAAAATCATCTGGCTCCAAGGCGACACTGCCAATACCGTCGACCAGGCGCCAACGTTCGGCAGCCAGACGATCAAACGGGGCGGCAGCCAGTTGCGCCAAGCGGCAGCTGAAGCGAAGACAACGCTCTTGTCACTGGCGGCGAACCGGTTAGGTATGCCGGTCGAGGCGCTCACATGCGAGCAAGGCGTCATAAGCGCAAACGGCAATGAAAAAAACAAGCTGACCTATGTCGAGTTGCTTGGCGGACTCTCCTTCAACCGCGAAATAAGCGGCAAGATCAAACCGAAGAGCCCGAGCGACTACATTAGTCGGCAAGCCGGTGCCGCGCGTTGACATTCCGATTAAAGTCAGCGGAGAACATATCTAGCTACAAAATTTGCGCGTGCCGGGAATGCTTCACGGGTGACAAAATCGTAATTTTTTTATGGAACTGAAAAAGCAGACGGAGTCGTGGATTTAGACTCGGTTTGATGCATGCATTATTGTTGGAGTTTTGAGAAGTTCCAAAAAGCGGGCCCGACCGCCGAAAATGACGGCCGGGCCCTGGTTATTTTATTTTTATTTAGTGTCGATCGCGTTGAAGCTCTCGGCGATCTTGCTTTAGTTCTCGACGATCGTCGCGAATCTCGCCGCGATCATTGCGCAGCTCCTGCAAATCACGGGAGATTTCGTCGGGACTCGCCCCTTGGCGAAGGTCGCGTCGTAGCTCGCGCCTGTCGTTGAGAAACTCTTTTCGGTCCTCGCGCAGCTCGTTCCTGTCGCTTTTGAGCTCCTGCCGATCGTTCCTTATTTCGCTTCTATTTCGCGCTCCCCACCACCCACGCCACCAATTATCGTCGGCGGCGTGAGCAGGCACAGCCGACACAATCAACGATCCGGCTAACATTCCCCCTAGTACCACCGATTTTGTTCGATTAAATTTCATGAATCCTCCTCTTGTAAATTTTATCATTTTTGACCAGCACATTTTCCGCCTGGCCGCATTTAAAACATGCGGCCAGGCATTCTTATTTAGTATTACCGTCTGCTTAACTGTCTTCGATCTTCGCGAATGGCAAGTTCAATGTCCCTAATCCGCGCCTCATCCTGCGCGATTCTGCGTCGACTGGCCCCGTGGCGGAGGTCGTATTCTAGTTGACGTCTTGCTTGTTCTAAGTCTCTATACTCGCTTCGCAACTCAGCTCGTCGATCCCACCGCTGTTCGCGCTCCGACCAGTGCCAGTAATCCCTTGCTATTGCGGGACCCGTTGAAATTGCCATTGAACCAAGAATTAAACTCCCAAAAATTAAACCGTTTATTTTGCGCTTCATGATTTATCTCCTTTCACGAATACTCGTATTATCAATAGGCAAGCCGCGTGCCGATAAAAAAATGCCTATATCTCAGAAGCTTATAACGAATCTAACAATTTCAGCTGTGCGTGAAATTGTGACAGGGGTGGGAGAAATCACTGACGGGCAATTTTAATCGGCTTTTTGAAAAAGCAAGATGAGCAGGCAGAATCTGAACTTTACGGTTTGATTGTTTTACTGGCGGCCGAAAATATTGGGTTCATGCAGTCGCGGCGGATGTTTTCACCAATTTTTAAAAAGGCTGTAACTTAGATTTTCTTGACGTCAATTCTCATCAATTTTTTTTACTCGCTCGATGACCTCACGGGGTTGAGTCATGAGTTCTTTGTACAGATTTTGGATCTCCTCGCCGGTTGACGGTTCCATATCCAGTTTGGATCTATTGACCTCGGCGACCAGATCGGAATCTCTCAAGGATTTGTTGTAGGCATCGCGCAAAATTTTTATCCGATCCGCGGGAACGCCCGGGGGAGCGACCATCGGCCGGCCCAGCTCATCTCCCGCTAAAATGACCCGCGCCAAACGCCGTCCTACTTCAGAAGTTTTGTATTTGTCCATCAGTTCGAAGATCGTCGGCACGTCGCCCAGCCGCGAGTCTCGCTTTGTTCCGGCCTGCATCAGATGGCGATCGAAGCCTTTTTTCTCCCAAGTCAGGAATGGTTCCCGGCTAAAATGCACCGTAATTCTCGTCGCGCGGCAAGTTACTTCACCGCGCTCCATCGCGACGTCGACTTCGCTACCGCCTTTGTAGCCTAATACTCTGACGAATTTTGCACCGACGGTTTCCTCCAAAAGCCGGGTCAATAGCGCAGTCTGATCCGAGGGCCCCGATCCGCCGCACTTCGGAGGCTCTTTGGCTTTAATGATGTCATCAACCGATTTGTACGGAGAATCGGCACGGATGTAGAGCATCATCTGGCCCTTTTCTTGCGACCCGAGCCAGTTGAACTTGCGCACATCGAACTTGACCTCTTCGTTGCCGACTAGCTGTAATAAATACAAATGTGTCTGAAACATGCCAATTGTCAGCCCATCCGGCTTGGCGACGCCGAAAAGATAGTTGCCAGCAACCAAAGAACCGGCGCCCGGCATATTCTGCACGAGCATGTTGGGATTGCCGGGAATGTACTTTCCCATCGTACGGGCGAAGAGCCTCCCCCAGAGATCATAAAGCCCGCCTGGCGCTGAACCAACAATCACCGTGATCGTTTTACCCTGGTAGAAATTCGACTCGGCGCAGACCTGCGTACTCGCCACGTGAATAAGAATCAGCGCAGCAATGAAACGCAGGGCGCGGGCGGCTAATTTATTTTCCATCGTTTCGCCTTACACCTTACACGGTCACGACCGAAGTTCCGCGAAGCCTAGCACTCCATTACTCCAACGCCCCATCAGTCCAGGTAAATTAATTCTTCCACGCCGCCGGTCGCAGCACTTTACCGGGATACGCGCCTGTCGGCGCGCCATTTTCAATGACGACTTCGCCATTGACCACTGTGTGCGGCACTCCGGCAGCCTTCTGAATCATTCTTGTTTCGTTGCCTGGCAAATCCTGCACGTACTCTGGCTCCAATGTGTTCACGGTAGCGGGATCGAAGACGGCGATGTCGGCCGCCAGGCCGGACCTGAGCAAGCCGCGATCGCTGAGACCGAAAATCGATGCGACGCGGAAAGTTAATTTTGAAACTGCTTCTTCCAAACCCATAATGCCGTAGTCGCGCACCCAGCAGCCAAGAAATGCCGTCGAGTAACCAAATCGTGCGTCGTATCCCATATGCGCGCCGGCGTCGGACTGGCCGATCATTACTGCGGGATGCTTGAGAATTTCACATACCGCGTTTGGATCGCCCTGAGTGTTGGTATGCACAAAACGGGTTTCAAGATCTTCTTCGAGCGATAGATCCAAGAAGCAATCGAGGCCATCTTTCCCTTGCGCTCTGGCCACGTCTTCGACAGATTTTCTTTCTAGCGATTTATTCTTTGCCAGCTTGACGTGGTCGACAAAGATGACGTCCCATCGTCTCGGAAAAACTGACGGGGATTGATCTTCGATCGCTTCCGCGCGGAGTTTCTTTCTGAGTTCGAGATCGGCGAACATCTGCTTCCGCACCGGCACCGGGTTGAACATCACAGATTTCCAAGTGGGGAACTCATCGAAACACTGCGCGTCACGCAAGGTATAACGGTTTTGAAACGGCTTGGCCTGAGTCATCGCGAAAATAGGCAGCCCTTCTTCTTTGAAAACGCGCTGGGTGTTGGCGAGCATCTCCTGCCAATGATTGGGCCGGCTCCAACTATGGCTGATGCTCTGCCATAGAACCGGCCTCCCCGTCCGTCGCGCCATTTGCGCGGCATAGGCAATGCGTCCACGCGAATCGGCGCCACCGCCGCTTAGCTGGACGACGCCGGCATTCATCTCACCCAAAACATCTAACAGCGAGCCTAACTCCTCGTCGGATGCGAGGCGGCTAGCCACGGGCTTTTTATCTTCGCGTATGTGGCGCGGATTCTGGTTGGTGGAGAACCCCACGGCGCCTGCTTCCATCCCCTGCTGCACGAGCTTCTTCATCTTGGCGATTTCTTCCGGCGTCGCTTGGCGTTCGACGGCTTCTTCGCCCATCACGTAATGACGCACTGCGATGTGGCCAACCAATGATGCAGCGTTGATGCCGAGGCGCGCGCCCAGCGCATCGAGATACTCGGCCGTGGTAGTCCATTTCCACTGGACGCCTTCTTCGAGCACGCGCCGGCTGATCGCTTCGACGCGCACGAAGCTCTTGATCACCGCCTCGCGATCCTCCGGTTTCGCCGGGGCCAAGCTCAAGCCGCAGTTGCCGATGACCGCGGAAGTCACGCCGTGAAAACAGGATGAGGTGCCGAGCGGATCCCAAAGCAACTGAGCGTCGAGATGGGTGTGTGGATCGATGAAGCCCGGCGCGACGGCCAATCCGTCAACGTTGAGCGTTTTTTTGGCGGCGCCGTTAAGCCGGCCGATTTCGGCGATCTTGCCGTCCTTTACGCCGACGTCGCCATGGTAACTCGGCATGCCGGAACCGTCGTAAATCCTGCCGCCTTTAAGTATGAGATCGTACATTGCGTGCTCCTTATTAGTTCTGCTCCGGCGCTAGCCTATGCTGTCGATGATTTTGCTGGACACGTGAACGTTAGTCGAAAATACAATCAAGGGTCAAGTGGACAGGCGGACACGGTATGAGGTAAAGAAACGGAAGGCGAGCATTGATCATGGGCCCCACCGAAACTCTCGCACAATTCGTCGTCGACACCCACCTGCGCGATATTCCATCAAAAGCGGTTGAAATATCCAAGCTTGTCATCCTCGATGTCCTGGGTGTCACCCTCGCTGCGGCGCGCCAACCGGTGGCGCGAATCCTGAATGAATATTTGCGTGAGTGCGGCGCGGCGCCTAAAGCCGGTGTCATCGGCAGTGAATTACGCACGGACGCGGCCCTCGCCGCGTGGGCCAACGGCTCGCTCGCGTTCGCTTTGGACTTCGACGATAACATCCATGGCAGTACCCACACCGTGCCGGCGGCGCTGGCCATCGGCGAAGGCAACAATGCTACCGGCACGACGCTACTGGAAGCTTACATACTTGGCCGGGATATCTGCTTTCGCCTCGATGCCGCGCTCGATGCAGGCCGGCGGAAAAATCAGGGCGGTCCGACCTCGCGCGGCTGGTTCGCCGGCGGCACCACTGGCAGCCTTGCCGCGGCGGCCGCAGCCGGAAAAGTTCTCGATTTGAATGCGCAACAGATGGCGACCGCGTTCGGCATCGCGGTGTCGGGCGCGGGCGGCGTGCGGCGCAACTTCGGCACCATGGCCAAGGCGCTCCAGACCGGTAACGCCGCGCGTAACGGCGTCACGGCCGCCGTGCTGGCGCAAAAAGGCTTCAGCGCGGATCAGACTATACTCGAAGCACCGATGGGTTTCTCCAGCGCGCTCTGCCTTGAAGGCGAATGCGACTGGGACGCGCTGAACAAAGATTTAGGGAAATTCTTCTACATGGAGCAGTTGCCGCCGATCAAGCGCTTCCCCACCTGCACGCCGGCGCACCGCCCCATCGAAGGGCTCTTGGCATTGCGCCAACAACATGGCTTCACGGCGGAGGACATCGAAAGTGTCGAAAGCGATTTTCATCTCCGCTCATTGAGCCGAACCGATCCCCAGGAAGCGATCGCCGGACCCAACAGCATGCCGTTCATTCTCGCCATCGCGTTGCTTGACGGTAAAGTCACTCTAGAGCAATTCACCGACAAAAAAATCCACGACCCGCGCGTGCGCGCTGCCATGACTAAAGTACGGCATCGGCCCAACGAGCGGCGACCGGGACAAATGGAACCGCCGGATCGGATTACGGTAAAGTTAAAAAACGGCGCGGTTCATACGATCGAAGTGGCCGAGCGCACGACGCTTAAAACCAAAAGCGAGATTTACGCCAAGTACATGAGCTGCGCGACGATGACACTGAGCCGTACCCGCGCGGAGCAATTGGGCGAGCTGATCAACCAACTGGAGAACGTGCCGGACATCGCTGTTTTGATGACATGGATGAATGGCGACGATCTCACAGTCGACTAGACAAAAGTCGGAGAGAAAGATGAAAGTCACGCCTGCAATGAGCGAGAACTCACCGAACGAGACTGACCGAAGCGAGCGGCGAACCTTCTTGTTTGCCGGATTCGTCGCGCTCCTGCTCTGTCTTGCGCACGGAATCGCATCGGCGGGTCCGGTGAAAGGCAACCCGCGTAAGGGCGGCACGCTGATCCTGGGAATGGCCGCCGACCCATCGACTTTGAATTGCGGCATCGAGAGCAGCCAGATCGTCGCCATGGTGACGTCGAATATTTATAACGGCTTGATTCACATGGATGAGGAATCGAATCCGCATCCCGACCTCGCCCAGTCCTGGGATATTTCTCCGGACGGCCTGGTCTATACTTTTCAGTTGCGCGACAACGTCAAATGGCATGACGGCCAGTCGCTCACGTCAGCGGATGTAAAGTTCAGCTTCGAGAACCTCGTCGGCAAATACAACGCGCGCGGCCGCGAAGCCTACCGCAGCATCAAGGCGATCGAAACACCCGGACCAACAACGGTAAAGATCAGCCTCAAGAAAGCTTACTCGCCCTTTCTCGAAGTGCTCACTGCCCACGACGGCTGCATCATGCCCAAGCATCTCTATGAAGGCACCGACGTGTTCAAGAATCCGCGCAACAACGATCAGCCCATCGGCAGCGGACCGTTCAAGTTTAAGGAATGGCACAAAGGCAGCCATATCACGCTGGTGCGCAATGAAAATTATTTCAAGAAAGGCCGGCCGTTTTTGGACAGCGTTATCTACCGCATCATTCCCAACCCGGCGACGCGCGCCATCGCCTTTGAGACCGGTGAGATCAATGCGATCATCGCCAGCAATTCCTTTCCCTACCAACATGTCGACCGGCTGAAGAAACTGCGTAATGCGGTCATAAAAGACATCGGCTCGCCGTCACTCATCGGCGTGAACTTTAACTTAAAGGGCAATCCGATCTTGGCCAAGAAGGAAGTGCGCATCGCCATCGCCCATGCCATCGACAAAAAGTTCGTCGTCGAGAAAGGATTGCGCGGCGTCGGCAAAGTCATCGACAGCGTGATCCCGCCGGGCATTCCATGGGCTTACAACGCCGACGTGCCCAAGTACCCCTTCGATCTGAAAAAGGCCAACGCCTTGCTCGACGAGGCCGGCTATCCAAAAACCGCTCCCGGCACGCGCTTCGCGCTCAAGCTTAGCTTCGAAGCGGGCAACGACAACGCCGAACGGCCGGTGCAGATTTTGCGCGAGCAACTAAAAGCGGTGGGGATCGATATCAAGCTCGAGCGCCTCGAACGCTCGGTGATGCTGGAGAAAATTTTTCAGAAGTACGACTTTGACCTATGGTTCGGCCCGCTTACCACCCGCGGTCATCCCGCCATCGGCACCGCGCGGCTGTACACGACTACATCCATCACCGGCCAGCCGTTCACCAATTTTACCCGTTACAGCAACCCCAAAATCGATCAACTCTTCGATCAGGCGGTCGCAGCAACTAAGAAAGCGGACATGGTCAAAGCCTACTATGAGATTCAAGACATCTTAATGCGCGATCTGCCGACTATTCCGGTGGCGGACCGGCTCCAACTTAACATTATCAAGGATCAATTCCAGGGCGCCTTAACCAGCACCGAAACCTACGAGCGCATGGACGAGATCTGGTGGGCCAAAGGCGCGCCGCTCAAAGAAGGCGACTTCGAGCGGGACTGATCGACCGATCACCGTAATCCTAGGTTTGGAGTTTTGAATATTGGGATCTAAAATCCCGGGCGTAAGCGAAATGCTATGTCTATTGTCGCCTTCGTCCTGCGCCGATTGTTGCATGCCCTTCCGCTGCTTGTTTGCGTCATTGTCTTTAACTTCTTCCTGATTCACCTAGCGCCCGGCGATCCGATCCAGGCCTTGGTCGGCGAGTTTCCCGCCCCGGAGTCCTACATCGCCGACATGCGCAAAGTTTTCGGCCTCGATCAGCCGCTTTACATCCAGCTGCTGCTTTACCTCAAGAATATTCTGACCGGCGACTTAGGCTTTTCTTTTTATTACCGCCAGCCGGTCTTAAGCGTAATCCTGGATCGAGTCCCGGCGACGCTGCAATTGATGGTCCCAGCATTGATCTTCTCCGCCGTCATTGGAATTCTCTTGGGCATTCTTTCTGCGCGCAAGCCCTACTCGCTGGCGGATCATACGATCAGCGTCTTTGCCCTCTTCGGTTATTGCGTGCCCGCCTTTTGGCTCGGTCAAATGCTCATGGCGGCCTTCGCCATCGAGCTTGGCTGGCTCCCTTCACAAGGGATTAAGACGGTGGGCGTTGATCTCGACGGTTTTTCTCTCCTCCTCGACCGTACCGTGCATGTCGCGCTGCCGTTCGCCGCGCTAGCCGTCCGCCACTTGGCGGTGAATGCGCGCATGATGCGCAGCAGCATGTTGGAAGTGGCCTATGAAGATTTCGTCACCGTCGCCCGCGCCAAAGGTCTGGATGAAAAAGACGTGATCGCCCATCATATGGTGCCCAACGCGTTGATGCCCGTGGTCACGATCATCGGCGTCGACATCGGCTTTCTCTTTACCGGCTCGGTGTTGGTGGAAACCGTCTTCGGCTGGCCGGGCATCGGCCGGCTCATGTATGAGTCGATCGTCAAACGGGACTATCCGGTCTTGATGGGAAATTTTCTCATCACCACGGCGCTTGTGGTCATTGTCAATCTGATCGTCGACTTGATCTATGTCTGGCTCGATCCACGGGTGAAATACAACAAGTAAGTTCGGCCCTATGTCTTGGTGTCAACTCTGGCAGCAGTTTCGCAAAAATCGTGCGGCTGAGATCAGCCTCTATCTGCTTGTCGGCTTTGTCGTGACGGCGGTTCTCGCTTACCTGTTCTCGCCCTACGACCCGTTCGCCCTCGGCGATGAGACTCTGCTCGCGCCGCGCGCCGATCATTGGATGGGCACAGACGATCTCGGCCGAGACACTTTGAGCCGCGTCATTCACGGTACCAGAGTGCCTTTGCTCGTCGGATTTTTGGCAACCGCTACCTCTCTAGCGCTCGGCATCCTAATCGGTTCGCTTTCCGGTTACTTTGGCGGTCGCACGGATACCGTTTTGATGCGCGCGACGGAATACGTCCTGGTCGTACCGCGATTTTTTCTTGCCTTGTTGGTAGTCGCCATGCTCGGCACCGGAATCATGAAGATCGTTTTGGTAATCGGCTTTCTTGGCTGGCCTGAAGTCGCCAGAGTTGTGCGGGCGCAGTTTTTAAGCTTTCGTGAACGAGAGTTCGTTCTGGCCGCCCGCGCTATCGGCGCTAGCCACGCGCAAGTGATCTTCCGCGAAATCCTTCCCAACGCGATTCCACCGGCCGTGGTGGTCGCTTCTATATTGGTCGCGCGGGCGATTCTTTTGGAGGCGGGACTGAGTTTTCTCGGTTTGGGCGATCCCAATCTGATCAGCTGGGGATCGCTATTAAGCGAAGCTCAGGAACGGATCAGCGCTTCGGTTTGGCTGGCGATCTTTCCAGGATTGGCGATATCTCTGCTCGTGCTCTGCGTCAATCTTTTTGGCGACGGCATCAACGATGTGCTCAATCCGAAGCTGAGAAAAAATAGCAATCAAGTGTTCCGACGTCACGGGATCAGTCAATGACGATCACGCCGCGGCCGTTCTGCCACTTTACCTCCGTGCCCCGTCGCCGTGACAAGCCGGCCACTTTCTCGATAATCTCTCTTCCTAATTTCTCTTCCGCCAATAGCGGCCTGCCGCGCTGCCAACGCGGTTTACCGAATCCCAGATCCAAGGGATAGAGTTCGATGCGCGCAAGCTTTTTCTCTTTGAACTCGCATTTGGCGACCACTTGCTTCCAATAGTTGGAATCGGCGGGGTGGCCGACGGTGTCGTTTTGATAGCGCACGTCGGCGAAGTCGGCCGGTCCCGCAGCGCCGCCGAGACCGTAGCGCGCATAAGCTTCTTCGGCGAGAAATTGCGGAGTTTCCAGTTCGAATATCGTCGTGCCCAAGCTGTAAAAAATCGGCCGGCCCTTGTAAATCTCGACACCGAACGGCTCCTGCGGCCCGTGGGCGACAAAGATATCCGCGCCCGCCTCGATGCAACCATGGGCGAAGTCGACGGCAAAATCGGCCAGCTCGTCGATCTCGCTGCGATGCGCCGCGGTCAATAATTTCTCGCCGCCGAGCTCGTGGCAGTGCAAGCTCACCACCACCCAGTCGGACATGCGCCGCGCTTCTTTGATCTGCTGCAGATTTTCCTCGACGTCGCGTTTGTTTCCGACCGTGCGCACGCCAAACTCGACGCCTTTTTCAAAACGCATGTTGCCGAAGGTATATTCGCTGGCGCTGTCGGCTCCGACATGCGACCGGGCATCGCCGAGATTCCGCCGCCTGGTGCGCACCGCATCGAATCCCAACGCCGCGCCCAAACGCCGCAGCTCCTCAAGGCCGCGCTCGTCGATAATATGGCTCATACTATGACGCAAAGGGTTGATGCCTGCACGTCCCGGCGTATCCGGTCGCTGCTCGCCGGCGACGGAATGACCGGGCATGGTCGCCGTCGCGGCAATTAACGCAACTCGCCCGCGCTTGGTGTCCAGATAGGCGGGCGCGCGCGCTTCCCGTAAGTGTCGGCCAGTGCCGGCGTGGGCGATGCCGGCGGCGTCCAAATAACGGCAGGTGGCTGCGATTCCCTCTTCGCCATAATCGAACGCATGGTTGTTGGCGGTCGAAACCAGATTGATGCCGAGCCATTTGAGGTCTTCCAGCAAGTGCGGTTCGGTCGTCATATAGGTCCCGCCGCTGATGTTTTGGTGGCCTTCGAGATAGCGATGCACGCTGGTTTCCAGGTTGGCGAAAGTGGCGTCCGTGCTGGCCCAGACTTCTCGCAGTTGCAAATAGCGCTCTTCGCCGAATACCGCCAACCGGCGCGTCGGCATGACATCGCCGAGAAACATCATGCTAAAGTCGCCCCGTTCTGAATCGTAAAGCATACCGACACCTCTCAGCTGATTTCTTGCGCGCTCAGAGTGGGCTCGTAGAGCATTTGAATCACGATACCGTCGGGGTCGGCGCAGTAAAAAGACGCGCTGCCATCGCGATGAACTTTGAACGGATGAACAATGGTCACGCCGCGCGCACGAAAGTCTTGGTCGAGCTCCTTGACGCGCTCTATGCTTTCGACGACGAAACCCAAATGGTCAAGTTGTCTTTCTTCGGCGGATTTCAAGAAATTGTCGGAGACTTCGTGGATAGCGATGTTGTCGCAGCCGGTAGAGAGATAAATGTTTTGCGGGTCGGGCTCCCATACCACGTCCATACCGAGAATATCTTGATAGAATTCTTTTGAGCGCTTCGCGCTACGCACCTTCAGCGCGATGTGACGCATGCCTTTTATTCCCGCAATTGGGCTCATGCGTTGAACTATAGCATAATGACGAGAGATTTCAGATTCCAGGTCATGATTCTTGCCACTTGCGACTCGACCGCAAAAGCGGGATATTTTGTCCATGAAAGAAGCCCTTTGGTGGCATACTGAAGCTGACGGAAAGATTCTCTGCACACTCTGCCCGCGTTATTGCCGAATGGGCGAGGGCCAGGCTGGTTTCTGTTACATTCGGAAGAACGTCGGCGGCAAACTTTATTCCTTTGGTTATGGCACATCAACCGGCTTCGCCATCGATCCGATCGAGAAAAAGCCGCTCAACCATTTCCTGCCGGGCAGTGAAATCCTCAGTTTCGGCACCGCCGGCTGCAACCTGGGTTGTCGCTTTTGCCAGAACTGGAGTATCAGCAAAGCCAAGCTTGATGAAGCACAGAGCCTGACTGCCGCTCCTGAACAGGTCGTCGAGCTGGCCATACGCCACAAGGTCCCGAGCATCGCGTTTACTTACAACGATCCCGTCATCTGGGGCGAGTTTGTCATCGACATCTCACGTCTGGCGCGAGAACGGGGAATCAAAAGCGTGATGGTCACCGCCGGTTACATCACCCCCGAAGCGCGTCCGGAAGTTTATCGCTACATCGACGCCGCCAACGTCGACCTCAAAGCGTTCACCGAGCGCTTTTATCACAAGCTTACCTTTTCTCACCTTGCTCCGGTGCTCGACACGCTCAAATGGCTCAAGCACGAAACGGACATTTGGTTCGAGATTACCAATTTGATGATACCGGACGAAAATGACGACCAGGATGAAACCAAAAGCCTCTGCGAATGGGTGATGGAAAACCTCGGTGACTCGGTTCCGCTTCACTTCACGGCGTTTCACCCGGACTTCAAGATGAGAGACAAGTCTCGAACGCCCGCCGCGACACTGAAACGGGCTCGGCAAATCGCCCAGTCAATCGGTATCAAGTACTGTTATGTCGGTAATGTCTTTGACCATGAAGGACAAACAACCTATTGCCCCGCCTGCCGTCGCGCGCTCATCCGCCGTTCATGGCACGATGTTCTCGAATACAATCTCGACGGCGACCGATGTCCGTGCGGTGAATCTATTCCGGGACGATTCTTTCCAGTCCGCAGTTCCTCCGACGCGCGACGCCTGAGATCACGAGTGGCTATCCACTGACGCGGTCTCGCCACCTCGCTAGCGGAAAATCGTAATTTGTGTTTTATAGAGACTTAGTCTCCCTCCACAACTATGGCGACAAGAAAACCTCCTCAAATTCCGCCGCATCTCGATATCCTCGCCGATATCAGTACCCTTATCAGTCAATCCCACGACCTTCAGGAGACCCTCGATAGCATCGTCGCCACCGTGGCCGAACGAATGCAGACTGAAGTTTGTTCGATCTATATTCTAGACCGAAAGAAGAATCGTTTGACGCTTTGGGCGACCAAGGGCCTAGACCCTGAGTCCGTCGGCAAAGTATCCATGGGCACCGGCGAGGGCCTCACCGGTTTAGTCATTGAGAGAATGAGACCGGTCATGGTCGCAGATACGCTTGCTCATCCGCGCTACAAGTATTTTCCAGAAACGCATGAAGAGCATTTTCATTCATTTCTCGGCGTACCGCTCATTGATAGAAAATTGCCGCTCGGGGTTCTCGTCGTCCAGACTTCCCGCCGGCGTGAATTCTCCCGCGACGAAATCCGCCTGTTGACGACAATCTCGGCGCAAGCTGCAAGCATCATTGTTCAAGCCCGTCTCGCTGAGTCGCTCAAAAACAAGGAACAGGAACGCAAAGACTTTCAAAAGCGCATGAACGACGCCATGCGCAAGCTGCGATCGTACGAAGGGGGTCGTCGGGAAAAAATATCGAAACTCAAACAACACTGGCGCGGACGTTTGACGGGTCTGGCAGCATCGCCCGGTTTTGGTCGAGGCAGAGCTTTTGTCTTGCAGCCGCGCATGGATTTGAGCGCGATTCCAAAGAAAAAGGCCAGAAGTCCGCAACGCGAAACGGAACGTTTTCGCGGCGCGGTGGAGCGGGGCATTGAGCAAATTAACGTGGTCAAAACCCGCATGAGTCATCTGATCTCGAAAGACGAGAACGCCATCTTCGATGTCTATCGACTCATTCTGGAAGATCCGGCGATTATTGATCAAATTGAAACTCAGATCCTCAAAGAAGGGTACACCGCCGAGTACGCGGTACGGGTCGTCTTCGAGCATTACTTAGCAACGATCTCACAAATCGAAGACAACTACTTGCGTGAACGAACCACCGACGTCAAAGATGCCGCGCAAAGACTGCTTGAGAATCTTTCCGGCACGCCCGGCCAGCAGTATGACATACCGGATGACGCGGTGTTGGTGGCCCACGACCTCTCCCCGGCTGATCTGAGCATGCTTGAGGGAGACAAATTTAAAGGCATCGCGCTGGCGACCGGTGGAGTCACCTCACACGCCTCGATCCTGGCAAAGTCGTTTGAGATTCCGAGCGTCGTCGCTATCGAAGATTTAATGGAGTCGGTTCACCAGGGCGATATGTTGATCGTCGACGGCAATGCCGGCAATGTGCATGTCAACCCAAACTCGGAGGTCATCCGCGAATACAACCGCCTGGAGCAAGATTATGCCGAGCTCAATCGCGAGCTTGGCGGACTAAAAACTTTACCGCCCGAAACCATCGACGGCCACCGGGTGTCGCTTTACGCGAATATTGGCTTGCTGAGCGATGTCGCGTTCGCTCACCTGCACGGCGCGCAGGGAGTCGGACTCTATCGCACCGAGATTCCGTTTTTATCTCATCGAGACTTTCCGAGCGAAGAAGAACAATACGGACTTTACAGCCGGGTCGTGGAAGGCATGGCTGGCAAGCCTGTAACGATTCGCACCTTGGACATCGGCGCCGACAAGTATCCGAGCTATATGCGCAGCGTACCGACCGAGCCAAATCCATTTCTGGGCTGGCGCTCGATTCGCATTTCCCTGGAAGTGGAAGAAATTTTCAAGACACAGCTGAGGGCGATTCTACGCGCCGGCGATCTCGGTCGCGTTCGTTTGTTGATTCCGATGGTCTCGAGCTTGGAAGAAATTCAGAAAGTCAAAGAAATACTGGCTGAAGCCAAGCAGGAGCTTGAGCGCGAAGGCTCGCCATATGACCGGCAAATGGAGCTCGGCATTATGGTCGAAGTACCCGCCGCGGTTCAGCTCGCCGATCGATTTCTGCGCGAAGTCGATTTTCTCAGCATCGGCACCAATGACCTGATCCAGTACATCTTGGCCGTCGATCGGAGCAATCGAAGGGTCGCGAGCCTCTATGAGCCGTTGCACCCCGCGGTGCTCGCTGCCCTGAACACAACAATCCAAGCCGGCAAACAAGAAGGCAAGCGGGTTGGCATGTGCGGTGAAATGGCAGGCGATCCCCTTTCCGCGCTATTGCTCTTGGGCATGGGCCTGGAGGAGTTCAGCATGGGCTCCCTTTATATTCCAGTGATAAAGAAAGCAATTCGATCAATCACTTACCAAGCGGCCAAAGCAGCAGCTGAGATCGTTCTCGAGATGGATACAGTGGGTGAGATAAAGCGCTACTTGTTCGAGCAAATGCGTGAACTGGGCATGGTCGAACTCTTGGAGATGTACCGCTAGGTCGGGCAGTTATCTTAAACATCGATGGGGGGATTGATTTGTGCGGGGCTGGGAGTTATATTTAAGTTCGAACGATCGTTCGAATGATATCCGAAAGGAACTCCCATGTTCAAAATTTCGACTTTTGATGACTGGATCGACTATTTCCGCCAGTGGCAAAAAGATATCGGCTACGACCCGGCCCTGCTCGGCGACTATAACTTCGAAACCAAGCTCGGCGAGCTACACACTCCCGAAATCGAGTTCGGCGACTTCAAAGGGCAAGCGAAATGGCAACGGGTCAGCCAGATCCCTAATCAATCGATTCGCGACGCTTTGCTGAATTTGATCGTCTACCAGGGCGACACCGAATTCGCTTCCGTTGAACAGCAGAAAAACTTACTGGACACCGCCCCCACGGAGTACGACCGGCAAGCGCTGACCCGCGTCAACAGCGAGGAAATGCGCCATGGCTGGCAGATGTGCTACCTATTGGTCAATTATTTCGGCGACTCCGGCAAACTGGAGGCGCGAAAGCTTTTGGAACGCCGCGCTTTCCGAGGGGATCGATTGCTCGGCTCGTTCAACGCGCCAGTGAAGAATTGGCTCGACTTTTTCACCTACACGGAATTCGTCGATCGTGACGGCAAATATCAGCTGACCATGTTGTCCCACTCAGCCTTTGCGCCATTGGCGGAAAGTGTTACTGCCATGCTCAAAGAAGAGTTTTTTCACATGTTCACCGGCCATACCGGATTAACGCGCATACTGCGAGCGGGAAAGATTCCTATCCCGATTGTGCAGAAGTACTTCAACAAATGGTTGTCGACCGCGTACGATCTATTCGGAACGGACCATTCTTCTTCCGCTCACTGGGCTTACACCTGGGGCTTGAAAGGGCGATTTGACGAGCATGAGGCGACTGTTCCTGCAGAAAAGGACAAGCTTAACGACTTGGCTCGCGATCACTACCTCACTGAAAGCGCCAAACTGATTGACCAGCTCAATCAGCTGATACCCAAAGACCAGCCGAAAATTTACGCGCCGGACTTGAAGTTTAACCGCTCCATCGGTGAATACGTCGGCAAAACCTACAGCGTCACGGGAGAATTGCTGACACCCGAGGCGTACAAGAAACACGTGATCGAAGTTCTCCCCACCGACGATGATGAGAAAACATTGGCTGAGATCATCGAGGGCAAAGACTGGGTCACGCAGGTGCAGCTGAATTAGTCTGATGAAAAGTCAGCCTGTTGCATCGCCGCTGATACGTTAGTAATTAGAATTCAAGGAGAACTGTGTGAGTCGAACCTGTCTTGTCTGTCAGAACATCGATTGCAAGTCGCGAGGCTCTGAACAATTAATGGCTGAGCTCGAAAAGCGTGTCGCGGCCAAAGGGCTAACCGACGTGGAAGTGAAGCCCTACATGTGCTTCGGCGCTTGCCAAGAAGGGCCCAACGTCGTGCTTTATCCGGACAAACATTGGTACGCAAAAGTAAAAATCGAAGACCTGGACGAGATCACGGATCATCTCGCGGGTGGACCCCACGTACAACGCTTGGACACCATTGACTCTTCCTTGAAAGAACTCATCTACCAACTCCTCGACACGGGGGTTTTCTAAGGAATGGAAGGCATCCTTTTCCCTCATGGCGTCGCGCAAGAACATGAGGGACTTAAGGAATACCGTGCTCGTGGAGGCTATGAAGCGCTCGCCAAAGCAATTAGAACGCCGCCCGAGGATGTAGTCAAAGTCGTCAGCGACGCTGGGCTTCGCGGCCGTGGTGGAGCGGGCTTTCCCACCGGAAAAAAATGGCAGTTCACGCGGGAAGCGCCGGGAGAACCGCGCTACCTGATCCTGAACGGCGGCGAAGACGAACCGGGAAGCAAAAAAGACCGAGTGCTCCTGGAAAATCTTCCTCATCTTGTCATCGAAGGCACAGTGCTCGCGGCTTACGCGATCGGCGCCACCAAAGCCTACCTCTATATCAACGCCAATTACGCTGTCGCAATCAAAACTATTACGGATGCGTTGACTGAAGCAAAAGCAGCGGGTTACTGGGGAGAAAATATCCTCGGCAGCGATTTTGCTCTCGACATTGAAATTGTTCCTGCGCCGCATAATTACGTCGCGGGAGAGGATACAGCGGCTTTGGAAGTCATCGAAGGGCGAAAAGCGTGGCCGCGGCAAAAGCCGCCATTCCCGGTGACCATCGGATTGTACGGCAAACCGACATCCGTAAATAACGTCGAAACGCTCGCCAACGTTGCCCCGATCGTTTTGCAGGGGGCCGATTGGTACCGCAAATTTGGTACCGCTGAGAGTACGGGCACGATGATTTTCTCGCTCGACGACGACGTTAACAGGCCCGGCGTCTACGAGTTACCGTTCGGCACGCCGCTGCGTTATTTGATCGAGGAGTGCGGCGGCGGCATGAAGGGTGGTAAACCCATCAAAGCGATAATGCCGGCGGCGCCATCCTCTGCATATTTACCGCCGGAAAAAATTGATACGCCGCTCGATCACAAATCCATGCGCGATGCCGGATCGGGTTTAGGTTGCGGTGTCGTTCGTCTGGTCGCCGAAGGCACCTGCATCGTTGAAGAAGTGATAAAGATCTCGGAATTCTTTACCGCGGAGTCTTGCGGCCAATGTCCGGCGTGCCGGATGGAAACGAACACACTGACTTCTTTGCTGAAAAAAGTTCAGGCGGGCCAAGGCGGACAGCCAATCCTCGAACAATTCGCCAAGGTCCTCGCCTTCAACAAAGGCAAAGGTTTTTGCAACCTCATCGCCATGCCCGGACCACCGATCGAAAGCGCGCTCAAGCTTTTTCCCGGTGACTTCGCAGCGCACCTCTCCACCGGGAAATGCCCGGTGAATTAGCATACGTTTAGTACATGTCGCAGACGCTTGATGAGTGCGTCATGCCCGTGAAAACGGGCATCCAGTAGGGGCGGGTTTCAAACCCGCCCCTACATTCTGGATTCCGGGTAACGTATTTCGCGATCGTCGGTTGACCGTCTCAGCGACTGCTTGATAGTATCCGCGCTGATCTTCAAGACGAGGTACCTGATCATGACCATCGCCAGATTCTTTTTCTTGATCGCGGTGACCATCTGCGCTTTACCAACTTCCATTCTACACGCCAATAAGCATGACACGCTTATCGAGGGCGCCAAAAAGGAAGGCAATCTGGTTGTCTATACTTCCATGACGGTTGATCAGGCGCAGAAACTCAACGACGCGTTTAAAGCCAAGTATCCTTTCATCCAGCCTGCCATGTTTCGCGCCGTCGGCGAACGATTGCTGACAAAAATCATGACCGAGGCTCAGGCCGGCAAGTACGAGTTCGACGTCGTCCAATCCGCGGAAACCCAAGCTTACTTCCTCAAAAAGAAGAACCTTCTCGCCAAGTATGTTTCGCCGGAAGTAAAAAATATTCAGAGACCTTTCTTCGATCCAGACGGTTATTGGGCGGCGGTTTACATGATGCCGAACGTCATCGGCTTCAACACCCGCATGTTGAAACGCAACGAAGTCCCCAAGAGCGATGAGGATCTGTTGAATCCAAAGTGGAAAGGCAAGATCGGTATGGATCACACCAAGCCGGAGTGGTTCTCCTGGAAGCTCAGGCGCATGGGCGAAGAGAAGGGCTTGGCGTATATGAAAAAACTCGGCGCTCAGGAATTCAAGCTCTACTCCGGTCTCACGATTCTTACGAGTCTTCTTGCTGCCGGCGAATTTCCGTTGGTGCTGAATACTTACCTGCACAATGTCGAAGACGTCAGACGCAAAGGCGCGCCTGTTGACTGGGTCGCGCAGCATCCGGTGTTTACCAAGTTTCAACCGATCGGCGTCGGTGCCAAGGCCGCTCATCCGAACGCGGCTAGACTGTTTATCGATTTCATGTTGTCCGAGGAAGGGCAAAAGATCATCGCTTCTTTTGGCAGGGTCCCGACGCGACGCGGCGTATCGACCACAGCTCAAGGCATCGACAAGTTAAACTATGTGATCGACGAGATTGGCGCGGGTGACGATTTCAATAAAAACTACGAACTATTCCGCAATGCCTTTGGCGCACCGAAATCATAAATAGGAAGGTCAAATGTATGAAGCCCAAACCGATCAAGTGGCCCAATGATGCAAAGATTGCCGTCAGCTTTTTTGTCGCCTTCGAAGCCTTCAACAAGTCCTCGCAATACCGCCGCAGCGATGACAAACCCGACTATGCCTCGCTCGCCTACGGCGAGTACGGCGGCAAGGCCGGCATCTGGCGCGTCATGGATGTTTTTGCGCGCAACGGGGTCAAGGGCACCATCGACACCAATGGTCGCATCGCGGAAGTTTTCCCTGACGCTGTAAGAGAGTTACATGCCGGCGGCCATGAGATCGTCGGCCATGGCTGGGTCAATGACATCGATCTCACTTCCTTAGATGCACAAAAGGAAAAAGAACTGATCAAACGAACTTTGGACAGTCTGGCTTCGGTCACCGGTAAGCGTCCCGTGGGTTGGGTCAGTCCGGGACATAGAATCAATGAGCATACCTTTGAAAACTTCGTTGACGAGGGCATCTATTGGACTGGCGACTTGCCCGGCCCGGATATTCCGGAGCACCGGATGATTAGTGGCAAACCGCTCGTCATCATGCCGCGGCTGGATTACGCCAACGACCTTTCGCTGATCTTTAATCCGAAAAATCCCGCGCGCGTCTACTTCGATAGTTTTAAGACCGCTTTCGACTATCTCTACGCCGAAGGAGAGGCTGGGTCGCCGAAGCTCATCGATGCGCTCGTCCACGCCCATATCGGTGGCCGTCCAAACATTATCGGCGTTTTCGAAGAATGCATCCGCTACGCTAAAAGCTTCAAAGACGTCTGGTTCTGCACCAAGGGTGAGATCGCTAAATATTATCTCGATCACTACGTCAGCAGGTAAAGGAGAAGCCTCGAATGTCGAGCACAGGAATAACCGAAAAATATCTGGACGGACTTAATTCGCGCGAGCTGCTTCTAAAACTCACCTGGGATGAATGGCTGGCGATTCAGCCGCCTTACACCGACGGCAAGTTTAGCACGGCTGACGCCTGGGTTCGTTATCAGCGCAACGGCTACGATTGGGATATGCACGGCACGCTATTCGCGCCGGAGAAAGAAATTGATCCAAACCGGGCTTTTGTTTTCTTTCATGGCGGTGCCGGCAGCGAAAAGATCATGGATCTGACGCCTGACGGCAGACCCGGCTTGGCCCGTGTGCTCGCGGCACAAGGATTCAAGGTTTTGGCGCTTACCTATCCGGGACATTATCCGCCGGGCGGTGTTTGGAAGCTGCCCATCGCGGAGCGAAATCCGATTTATCTCGTGGATCGAGACCTGCCGCACGAAGAGATTCTCGACCGCAACTTGAAGTGCACTTTCAATGTCATTCTGCAGGGAGCGGGGCTACTGACCGATGAGCATTTTGCCGGCCGCGAGATTATCGGCTTTGGCCATTCCACCGGCGGCCCAATGGCCGCTCATTTAACCCGCTTCAGCAAAAAGACCAAAGTCATCGGCATCGTCGGCTTCGGCAGCGGCGGGCCGGACGGCTGGCGTCTCGAATGGAGAAACCAGACCGGCGCTGAAAAATACACTGAAAAACCGATCGATCATGTATCCAAACGCTCGCCGGATTCATTTCGTGAGTCAGGCTACATAGATCCTCCGGACCTCACGCCTTGGGGCGGGGCGGAGGATTACATCCGCCTCGTGAGCCCGCTGCGCTCGCAGATGAAAACGAGCCTGTGCGACAACCAACACAACGCCGCTGTCGGAATTCTCGAAGAGTATCCCAAACGCACCGGACTGCCGCGTAAAGAATATTTCGATCATTTACAGGAACCTGATCCGAATTGGTTGAAGACGATCCGCGTGCTACTCGTCGCCGGCGAAAATGACAAGGGCCATTGGGTGAAAGGAGATCGCCTGGAGGACAAGCGCGAAATGTTTATGGCCGCGAAGTACGCCGCCACCACGCGCGGCGCGCATGTGGCTTTGATCCCGCGTTATGGCCACGTCGGCTATGCGGAGCTCTACAACGAGAAGATCGCTTATCTGTGGCTCTGGGCTTACAAGTCCGGCTATTTCGACTAGCAACCATTTTTCGCCGAAAATCAGCAGGAGGAGCAAATGCCGTCGCTGAGAGGGGCTGAGAATCCCATGTCGCCGGCGGAAGTCGAAGAGAAGGCGCGAGAGCTCATGGCTCCCGTGCTGGGCGATGACCGTGTTAACAAGCTCTTCGATTCTATCAGAAATTTGGAAGCGGTTACTGATATTTCCAAACTGCGGCCGCTGTTGATGAAAATTTGAGATACACTGGGGTGAGGAGAAATTACCGATGCTGGTAAAAAAAATTAGCAACTCTGTGCTTGGGTTTGTGCTTACCGCTGCAATGCTTTTGCCGACTGCCGGCGAATCCTACGGAGCCCAGGCCAACAAACCCCTGTCCGTTGCCGATCTCGCGCTTTACCAGGGCGCTGATCGCGAAAAGATACTTCTCGAAGGCGCCAAGAAAGAGGGCCAGGTTACATTCTACACGTCGAATACCTGGGTAGCCGGCCCGGTATCTCAAGAGTTCGAGAAAAAATATCCATTCATTAAAGCCAACGTATGGCGCAGCGATTCTAAAGCGCTGTTGAGACGTTTGTCGGAAGAAGTCGCCGCCAGCAAATTTCTCGCCGACGTCGTCGAAACCAGTCCCGAGTACGTAACCATTCTTATGAGGAGCAATATTCTCCAGGAACACGCATCGCCGGAACTCAACGCTTACGAAGATGACGCAAAGGTCAAGGGAAAGCGCGGGGTGTACGCGTGGAACAATCGAGAGATTTACATCAGCTTGGGGTTTAACACAAAACTCATTCCCGCGGCGGAAGCGCCAAAGAGCGTTAAGGACTATCTCGAGCCCAAATGGAAAGGGAAGATGGCCATCGCCGGAACGACCACAGGCGTCCAGTGGGTCGGCGCCCTGATAGATACCATGGGGCGTGAGTTTTTGGACAAGCTCAGTGCCCAGGAGATCAGCGTGCAGAACATGTCGGGCGCCGCGCTATCCGGCCTTGTGGCGTCGGGCGAGGTGCCGTTGTCTCCGACGATTTTCAACTCCAACATTTTTACGCACAAGCAGAAAGGCGCCCCGGTCGACTGGCGGCCGCTTGACCCCGTCATCGCCGGCGTCGGTATTTCCGGGATGGTAACCAACGCGCCCCATCCTCATGCTGCTTTGCTCTTCCTCGATTACCTGCACTCCAAAGATGGCCAACAAGCCGCCATGAAGGGCGGCCTGAGCTCGCCGCGCAGTGACATCGGTTCCCTCGAGCAAAAATTCAAAAAGTTCTACATCGAAAGCAAATACACGCCCGAAGAATTCGAAAAGAAAATTGATGAATGGGAAGCACTGATGCGCAAGCTCTTCATCCGCAAGCGCTGAGCCTCTCGGGACGCGACTATGCTGGATAAATGGCGGGCTCGAATCGGTTGGATTCATCCGCGGGTGAACAGCGACATCGAAATTTACGACTTCTATCAGGCCGCGCCCAAAGACGTTGTCCTGGTGATTACGCACCTCGAAGTCGTCGACTCCGCGCGCAAGGAGGAAGTCGAAATCTCCTTACAGCACCTGGAGCGCGCCGTCGAGCGGCTCAGCCTGGCGAGCGTTGATTTCATCATGAAAAACGGCGCGCCCGTCCACCTGCACCACGGCAACGAAGGGCACAGGAAAATTCTTGAACGTCTCCGTGCAGCGTCTAAAGTCCCGGTGACGACCAGCTCGCAAGCGCTGGCGGATGCGTTTCACGCTCTCGGCGCCAAGACAATTCTGGTGATATCGTCTTGGCGTAAGGAGTCAGTCCATTTGTCGGACAATCTCAGAAACTTTCTTAACTCCGAAGCCATCGAGATCGCCGCGCTGGAAGGGATTGGTGGACGCCAGCTGAGCTCCTACGAAAAACTCGGTCTCACGCCCAGACAAATTTTTCACAACGCGCTCGACGCCTGTCGAAAACATCCCGAAGTCGACGCGGTCTACATTCAGTCCGGCACCATGGCGACGATGGGAATTATCGACGAGCTAGAGCAACAGATCGGCAAGCCGGTGGTCAGCTCCAACAGCGCCAACATCTGGGGATCGTTTAAACCGCTCAATATTAAAGTCGGCGCCGGCTTCGGCCGCTTGCTCGCGAGCATTTAAGACTCGCTGCCTTATGACAAAGCACGTTGGCTTCTACCTGCTATTTTTAATCGTGCTTTGTAAGTATTCACCGATTGACGCGGCGCAAACATCGACGAAACCTGGCAAAGCCGCCGCGACCAAAGTCCGCATCAGTCAATCCGCGGTGAGCGCGCGCTCGACCATCCTCTGGATCGCTCAAGAACGCGGGCTCTTCGCTAAACATGGCGTAGAAATGGAAGCCATCTATTTGCGCACTAGCCCTTTACAAATGACGGCTCTTGCCACCGGTGAAGTGCAGTTTGCCGCCAGCGGTGGTGCGCCGATCTTGTCAGCCGTTGCAAGCGGCCAAGATCTTAAGATCATCGCCAGTTCAAGCAACCGGCTTTCCTACGACCTGGTCGTGCGCCCGGAAATTAAAGAAGCGAAGGATCTGCGCGGTAAACGCCTCGGCGTCACGACCATTGGCGGCACAACTTGGATGGCGGCTTATCTCACCCTCGAGCATTTGGGCCTGGACGCCAATCGCGATCAAATCCGCATCAATGCCATCGGCAACCAACCCGTCCTAGTCCAGGCGGTCGAGTCGGGGAATATCGACGCAACTCTCCTCGATCCCTTTCTAAGCCGCGGAACGAAGCTCAAAGGAATGCACGTGCTCGTGGAACTGCGCCACGCCAAGATTCCCTTTACGAACACCGCCATCGCCGTCAATGGCAATTTTCTGCGGGACTTTCCCGATGTCGTCGAGGCCGTGCTGAAAGCATTGTTAGAAGCGCAAGCCTTTATCACCGCGCCAACTAACCGCAGCGCGGTTATCCAAACCATGATGCGGTACATGAAGCTTAGCGATCCAGCGATTCTGGAAGATGGCTATCGGGACTTGCTCATTGGCCTCGAGAAAAAACCCTATGTCGCGGCGGAAGGTTTGCGCAATATCCAACGCATCATGGCAACGCTCAATGCAAAAGTCATTCGCTCAAAGATCGAAGACATCATCGACAATCGTTTCATTCGTAAACTGGATGAAAGCGGTTTTATCGACGCCCTTTACGCGAAGAGTTAAATCGACGGGGAAAGGGAGCAACGGTAATCGCTTCAGATCGGTTTAGGAGGAATCATGCCGTCAACAGTGCTCATCACCGGCGCAAATGGCTTCATCGGTTCCCATTGCGCCGAACTGATGGAATCGCTCAATCACAAAATCGTTCCTATCGACGTCGTACCGCGCTCGCCGGACCTCGGTCTGCTCCGCATCGAAACTCCTAGCCATATCATGAACGTCACCGACGCTCGGGCATTTCGAACCCTTTGTGACAAAGAGAAACCCACACATATTTTTCATGCGGCGCATCCGCCCCGAAATGAAGATCCCTCCGTACTCGATTACTGCTATCACGCCATGACCAATATTCTCGAGGCAGCCAAGGAATTAAAACTTCAACGGGTGGTCTACTCCAGCTCCGCGTCGATTTACGGCCAGCTGAAAAAACCAGACGGCAGTTTGGTGAAAGAAGAAGACGCGGTAACGATCTATCCCACCTATTTTTACCGCGCCGCCAAGACGGTGTCAGAATGGATGGGCGACTTCTACAAGGAAAAACACGGCGTAGACTTTGTCGCGCTGAGATACTCGTCCGTTTACGGTCCCGGTCTCTACCGGAGCATTCCGCTAGAACTCAAGAAAGGGATCCTTGGCCAACCCTGCCGGCCTTTTCTTACCCGCCCACTCGACGATTTGATCTACATCGACGATGTCGTCGACGCAGTCAGCCGAGCTCTGTTTGGCGGCAGGCCACTCAGTCGCGCTTACAATATTGGCCTCGACAAAACCTACGTCAGCGAAGATCTAACACGCGCGATTCAGAAAGCGTTGCCGGATCTGAAATTCGAGATCGGCCAACACCCCAACGCCGCAGAAGTGGCCCCACACCGGATGCGCAGCCCGCTGGATATTTCCCTCGCCAAACGAGAGCTCGGCTGGGAACCGAAAATTTACCTCGACGAAGGCATAGCCAAACTCGCTGCTTGGCTGACCGAGCATAAAAGCGATTTGCGGTTGTAGTTTACACCTCCAACTCAATAAGCGCGCTGGTCGTGGGCATCGATCCAATACCGTTCAACAGTACGAGACCGAGTCTAACCGCGCAAAAACAGGGAGTGTTCTGTTCCCGGCATTTTCTCGCCGTCTCTCAGCTGCTGCGCCGCCAAAGCCCAGCGGGAACTTTGCATTATATGCATCATATGCATATAATTACTTGGTGGCCGTAAGCTTTGATCCAAAAAAAGACGCTGCCAATCTGAAGAAGCACGGCGTTTCGCTTGCCGAAGGCGATGGAGTGCTGAGCGATCCGTTGGCGGTCACTATTGAAGATGAATTGCTGAGGGAGAGCAACGATTTGTAACTCTCGGTGAGAACGTGTTCGGCTCCCTCAGGGTTGTCGTCTGGACACAACGAGATAATGATGTTCGGATTATTTCGGTTCGAAAACCGACACGAAAGGAAAGCAGGACTTATGAAGAAGAATTATGATTTTTCCAAAGGCAAACGGGGAGCGGTGATTCCCCTGGTTGGAAAGACCCGCATCACGATTTATCTTGACGATGCGATTGTCAAACGCTTCAAGGCAGAGTCGCAGAAAACCGGAAAGGGGTATCAAACCCTCATCAACGACGCGTTGAACTCCTATCTCGGCCTGAACGAGAAACTCCTAACGGCAGAGATGGTTCGCAAGATCGTACGCGAAGAACTTTCAGCTCAGAATTGAGTTGGAGACCCGTTTAAACCGCGCAGATACACACAGATTGCTTATCTCAATCCGTTGAGTTGACAAGTATAAAGGCCGCTAATAGCATCCGGCTGCTTACTCTACAGAAGGAGCAATCGGCGATGCGATCGTCCATCTATGCTAACTCATTTTTCCTTAACGTTCTGTTTTGCGTCTTAATAGCAAATCAACTATTTGCCGCCAGCGCGCTGATGTCTCCTGCACAGCTGGCTCTTTATCAAGGCGCCGACCGAGAGAAAGTTCTTATCGAGGGCGCGAAAAGAGAAGGGCAATTTACTCTCTACACCTCGCACACCTGGTTTAAAACTTTTGTTAAGGAGTTCGAGAAGAAGTATCCGTTCGTCAAAGCGTCGGAGTGGCGCAATGATTCGAAGAACGTCATTCGCAAAGTGCTCGAGGAAGTGAAAGCGGGCCGCATACTGGCGGACGTGGTGGAAACCACCGCCGACGGCATGGGCGTCATGAAACGCGAAGGTTTGTTCCAGGAGTACTATTCTCCGGAAGCGCGTTACTATCCGAACGAGCTCAAGCCCAAAGGTAAAAGCGGCTTCTTCTATCTGCCGAACCGGGAAACCTACAACAGCTTGGGTTTTAATACGAAACTGATCCCACCGTCTAGCGCGCCACGAAATCTTCGCGACCTGCTCGATCCTAAATGGAAGGGCAAGATGGCGATCACCAGCACCACTACCGGAGCGCGTTGGATCGGGAATATCCTGGAGTCTCTCGGACGCGAGTTCTTGGATAAGCTGGCGGACCAGGACGTGAGTGTTCAGGATATGGCTCCCGCGGCGTTGATCAATTTGGTCGTCTCCGGTGAGATTCCCCTATCGCCGACGATCTTCGATGCCAACGTCACCTTGGCCAAGCAGAAAGGCGCGCCGGTGGAATGGCGTCCTCTCGAGCCCGTGGTCACGACCGTCGGCTCAGCGGCCCTGTTAGCCAAAGCGTCGAACCCGCATACAGCGCTTCTTTTCATCGACTTTCTGCTTTCCAAGGAAGGCCAGCAACTCATCATGAAGGGCGGGTTGTGGTCGCCGCGCGAGGATGTTGGCTCTTTGGAGCAAAAATTCAAGAAGAACTATATGGATGAAAAGTATTCGTCGGAAGAGATCGAAGCAAAAATCGGCCAGTGGGAAACTTTGTTACGACAGCTATTCATTAGGAAACGTTAGCTCACGCCGAGATGATGCGCAGTGTATTTTGGACGACTGACAGGGGGAATTTCATGAAACAGCAAAAGCGGGAAACCATGGAAAACCTCTGGTCAAACTTTGACCAATCCACTCGTGCTTGCTATTGAGAAACCGTTAAGCCAATAGAACCACGTCCTCACCGGCGGATGAAGCTTAACTATCCATGGAGAAGAACTTCAGGATTCTTCTCGGCAGCCACTCCAGGTGGCCGGGAAATTTTCCTGAAACAAAACCCACATGACCGCCCGTCGCAGGGAATTCCAGAGTGACCGCATCGGAAACTTCGGCGGCACTGGGCAAAGCAGCGCTCGGCAAAAACGGATCGTTGCGCGCGTTGAGCAGCAGCGTCGGCACTCTAATTAGTTTTAGCCACGGCTTGCCGCTGCAGCGTGTCCAGTAATCTTCGGAGTCTTTGAAGCCGTGGATGGGCGCCGTGAAGAGATCGTCGAATTGACGGAACGTCAAGCTGGCGCGAACCGCGCGCGCATCGATCGCCAGATTGTGTGCTGTGATTTTCGCCAGCGCTTTTGGTCGCAAGTAGCGCAGAAAATAGCTCGTGTAAAGAATTCTTCTGAGCCCGAAATCGAGGTCTCTCGCCGCGGCTACGAGATCCATCGGTGTCGACACCGCGACAGCTCGTTCGACGACAGTGGACGCCGCTTGCCTTTCCTCGCCGAGCCATTTCAAAAGCATGTTACCACCGAGCGATACGCCGACGACGTAAACTTCGCTTCGCGAGTTCTCGCTTTTTATTCGCCGAAGAACCCAATCGATCTCGCGCGAATCGCCCGAGTGATAGGAGCGCATCAGTCGATTGGCTTCACCGCTGCAGCCGCGAAAATGGGGAACGACGCCACGCCAGCCTTGCTCAGCGGCGATGGCCATCAAACTAAGCGCGTAATGACTCAGCGAGTAGCCTTCTAAACCGTGGAACAGCACGAGTAATTTGGCGTCGTCCGTCGAATGATCGACCCAATCGAGATCGATGAAATCGTTGTCCGGTGTCTCCCAGCGCTCGCGACGATACTGAACACGGTAATTTTTGGCCAATGAGCGCGCGTAAATGGTTTGCAGGTGCGCGCCTGGCAGCCACCATGGCGCGCGGTAATCGCTGGGATCAGCGGCAGCGTTGCCAGCAGGCAGTGAGATGGAATCCCCTTGGCGCATTGGCATTCCCGGATATAACCTCAGCAGCGAACGTACTACTTCTTAACTATCTCCGGCGGCACGAATCCGTGGCGCAGAGTGTTTTCGGAAATCGTCCGTGGTTCAAGAAACTGAAGCAAATAATCAGGCCCCCCTGCTTTGGAGCCGATCCCGGAAAGTTTAAGCCCGCCGAACGGCTGGCGTTCGACGATGGCCCCGGTGACGCCGCGGTTGATATAGAGATTGCCGACGCGCAATTCTTTGCGCGCTTTCTCGATATGCGCCGGGGAGCGCGAAAAGATCCCGCCGGTTAAGGCGAATGAAGAGTTAATCGCAATCTCCAGTGCATGGTCGAAGTCCCTCGCTTTGATGACCGATAGTACTGGACCGAAGATCTCCTCTTGAGCGATTCTCGCATGTGGATCGACGTTGCTGAAAAGCACCGGGCCGACAAAAAATCCTTCTTTCGGCGCCGCCATCTCCAAGGCGCATTTGGCATCTTTTTTTCCGAGACTTACGTAGCCGGCGATTCTCTCTTTGGCCTCGGCATCGATGACGGGTCCGATGGCATTACACGGATCTTCCGGCGGGCCGATTCTGAGGCTGCGCACCGCCTCAACCAATCTGGCTAGCAACCGGTCATGGATTTCTTCAAGCAAAATCAATCGCGATGCTGCGGAGCACTTCTGCCCCTGATAGCCAAAGGCGGAATCTATGATATGGACCACCGCCTCGTCGAGGTCAGCATCCGTGTCAACGATCACGGCATTTTTGCCGCCCATCTCGCATACGACACGTTTTACATGCTCCTGCCCGGGCCGGTGCGTGTAAGCCTCGCGAAGAATTTCGAGACCCACTTCGCGTGATCCCGTAAATGCGATGAGGTGAACTTTAGGCGAACGCACCAGATGCGCGCCCAGCTCGCCGCCGCCTGGGAGCAGCTGGCAAGCGTCATCCGGCAACCCCGCTTCACGCAAAATCTCCAGCAGATGCACAGCCATGATCGGCGACTGCTCCGCCGGTTTCATCAGTGCGCAGTTGCCGGTGACCAGCGCCGCGGCAGTCATGCCGGTAAGAATCGCCAGCGGAAAATTCCACGGCGCGATGACCGCGGCAACGCCGCGCGGCTCGTAGCAATAAATATTGGTTTCGCCGGGAAGCTGCTGGGTCTCGCGCGGCTCAGCCAGACGCAACATCTCGCGCCCGTAATAGGCCAAATAGTCGATCGCTTCGATCACATCGGCGTCGGCTTCGCGCCAGCCTTTGCCGACTTCAAACACTTCCCACGCCGCGAGCTCCCAGCGCCGCTCGCGCATGATGTCGGCTGCATCGAAAAGAATCTTGGCGCGCCGGGGCGCCGGTGTGTCGCGCCACTCGGGAAAAAAGCGCGCCGCGCTGTCGAGCGCTTCCTCTGCTTCATCGATGCTAGTGATTCGAACGCGCCCGACGATCACTTTCGGATTGCCGGGATTAACCGACTCCAGCCATTGGCCATTGTTCGGCTTTCGACTTTGTCTTTTGAATTCGGCGCGGACGTCTTCGAGGGCTCGAGCGAAGCGTTCACGGTTTTCCTGGCGCGAAAAATCGCTCGGCGGCTCGTTATGAAACTCTGCTCGTCCGTCAGCTTGATGCGTCTTTTGCGCATCTGTTTCTTCTCTCCGCTTTCCCGCCACCGCTGGCGCCTTGATCAAACTGGCAACGTCCTTTTTGTCGGCGTAGGTCTGGCGCAAAAAAGAAGTGTTGGAAGTATTTTCCATGAGCCGGCGGATTAGATAGGAAATCCCCGGCAGCAATTCGCCCACGGGAAGGTAGACCCGAACTCTTTGGCCGTTTTGAATGATCGCCTGGCGCACCGGCTCGGCCATGCCGTAGAGCATTTGGATCTCGTAGCCGCTGGGCGAAACGCCGAGTTCCTTGGCGGCGACGATGGCATGGGACAAGCTACGCAAATTGTGGCTGCCGAAAGCAGCGTCGATCACGTCGTGACTTTCTAACAATAGCCGGCTCAGCCCTTCGTAGGTCGCGTCGGTCTCCGCTTTGTCGAGGTAGACCGGAATCGGCCAAGCTTTCTGCTTCGCCCAGGCGATCTCGCTGTCCCAATAGGCGCCTTTCACTAGCCGCACGCCAATGCGCCGTTTATGCCGGCGCGCCCAGTGGATCAACTCGGTGACATCTTGTTCCGAATCCGTGAGATAAGCTTGCAGCGCAATCGCCGCATAAGGCTGTTCGTGAAACTCTCTCTCTGCCAACACGCTGCGAAAAGTCGCCAGCGTGAGATCCTTGAAGGCATACTGTTCCATGTCGACGGTAAGGGCTGCACCCAAATTGGCTGCTTCGCGAAAAAGCTCGCGTAGCCGCTCGCGCACGGTTATTTCGGTATTCGGGTCCAACGGATCGAAGCGGGCACACAAAGAAGAAAGCTTGACCGATAAGTTGACGCGCGGGATCTTGCCGTTGGACGATTCATCGATCTGCGCGCGCCACGGCCAGCCCTCGCTGACTTTGGCCAGGCGGCGCAACAGATCGAGATAGCGTTGCTGCATCGCGCTGGCTTCGAGATCGCTCACCGTCGCCTCGCCGACGACGTCCAAGGTAAACGCCGCCGGCTCCCTTCTGAGATTCGTAAGCACGCTGACCAAATGGTCGCCGCTTTCTTCGGCGATGAAGCGCCGCGCCAACTTGATCACGTTGCGCCGAACGACGGGTGCGACCAGTGTTCCGGCGTGGAGCGCCTGCGCGAGGAAAACCAAGCCGCCCAGCGCGCGATCTACGCGCGCGAAATATTCTTCCAGGTGGCGGCCGATCTCAGCCGACGACTCGAGGCTCGGCAACACGTCGACGAAACGAAACAAGGCGATCCTGAGTGACTCGTCTTCGAGCGACCAGTCCAGCATCCGCCCCAAAAGGTCTTTGGCCTCGAAGAGCGAAGGTTTATTCTCCGCTGCTTTCCGGTACAGCGAACGCGCCAAACGTTGAACTTCGGGTTCGGTTGAATCAACAGAGGGAGTCAAGATGGTGATCCTCGCCGTACGATTACTGGGTTTGAATTCCTCTGGCTCATCATAATACGATCAGAAATGAGGAGGAAGGTCGTGGCGTTTTTTGCGATCGGAAATGAACTATGTCTGAGCAAGCGGCGGCATGACCCAGACCACCTATGATCATTTTCCTAAAAGTTGTCACCCCCGAATGTGTTTATCGGGGGTCCAGGTAGAGTTTCGCCTGGATTCCCGCTAAAAGCATGCGGGAATGACGGACTTTTACTAAAAATTGCCTGTTACCCCGCAACTGCATGAAATCGACAGGAGGAGATTAAATCGAGGCGCAAACGAAGGTGCTATCAACATGACAAATTCAACCGATCGGAAAACGAATACTCTCAGTGGAGCTGAAGCCGCCGTCGAGATGCTGAAAGCCCATGGCGTCGAGATTCTCTTCGGACTTTGCGGCGACACGAGCCTGCCGTTCTATGACGCGCTGGCGCGACTGCCGCATGGCATGCGTCACGTGCTTGCGCGCGACGAGCGCTCCGCAGCCTACATGGCGGACGGCTACGCCCGTGTTTCAGGCAAGGTCGGGGTCTGCGAAGGACCGAGCGGCGGCGGTGTGACCTATATCCTGCCGGGCCTTGCTGAAGCCAACGAATCCTCGGTGCCGGTGCTTTGCATCAACTCTGATATTTCTGTCGCGGCGCGTGGACGCTACACGTTGACCGAGCTCGATCAAGGCGCGCTCATGCGGCCGGTGACGAAATGGAACGCGGTGCTCAACCGCGTCGAAGATCTGCCGCGCATGTTCCGCGCCGCGTTCAAACATCTGACCACCGGCCGGCCTGGCGCCGCGCACATCGCCCTGCCGTTCGACGTGCAGAACAGCTCGGTGAATAAAGCCGAAATTTGGGGCGATGCGAGGTTTGGCCGCTATCCAGCTGAGCGCGTGGCACCCGATCGTGATTTCGTCGAGCGTGCCGCCGCCACGCTGCGCGACACGGCGAGTCCGGTTATCATCTGCGGCGGCGGCGTCATGATGTCCGAGGCAGAGCCAGAGCTTCTCGAACTCGCCGAGCGACTGTCGGCGCCCGTCGCCACTACGATCAGCGGCAAAGGTTCGATCAGCGAAGAGCACCCGCTGGCCGTCGGCGTTGTCGGCTCCAACGGCGGCACCCCTGAGACGCGCGCCCTTATCGATCAGGCGGATGTGGTCTTTTTTGTCGGCTGCCGCGCCGGCTCGGTGACCACCGAACGCTGGCGCCATCCCGCGCCCGGAAAGAGCAAAGTAGTTCATCTCGACGTCGATCCGGCGGTTCCCGGTGCAAATTACCCCGTGGACGTGGCATTGATCGGCGACGCCAAACTCGGACTAAGGATGTTGAATGACGCGCTAGCGAGCACGCACCGGCCGCTTGACGCATCGCGAGTAGAATTTTCGAAGGCGGAGAAATTTGCCAAGTTCCAAGCTCTGGCCGAGTCCGGCGACAAACCGATTAAGCCGGAACGAGTGGTCGCTGAGCTGACGCGAGCACTCGATGCGGACGCCATCGTGGTTGCCGATGCCGGCACGCCCTGTCCCTATTTCTCGGCCTACTACCCGGTGCGCTGCACGGGAAGGCGCTTTTTTTCCAACCGTGCTCACGGTGCGCTCGGTTACTCCATGGCGGCGGCGATGGGCGCTCATTTCGCGCGGCCGGAAGTCAAATGTGTTTCAGTAATGGGCGACGGCAGCTTTGGTTTTACTTGTGGCGAGCTCGAAACCGCCGTGCGATATCGCCTACCGATAACCTTCATCGTGATTTCGAATGCGAGCTACGGCTGGATCAAGGCGGGACAGAAGTCGGGCTACGGCCAGCGCTACTTCGCGGTTGATTTCGCGGTCACCGATCACGCTGCCGTGGCCGCCGCTTTCGGCGTCAAGAGCTGGCGCGTTACCGAGCCGAATGATTTGCGCAATGCACTAAACGCCGCGTTGGAACACGCAGGCCCAAGTCTGGTGGATATCGTTTGCCAGCCGCTCCAAGAAGCACAAGCACCAGTCTCGGAATGGATCGCGTGAGAACACAAAAGATAATTTAATCACATAGAACCTAGCGCGGCAAAGCCGCAACCAAAAGAGAGCAATCCTTCACCACGAAGCGCACGAAGGACACGAAGTTTAAGAGCATAAATATCCAAACCCTTCGTGGCCTTCGTGATCTCCTTCGAAAATACGGGGCCTGAGGATGGGGGCGTAGGAGAATCCATCCATTTTCATGCTCTGTGGGCGAGCGTTTGACGGTCATGAATCACTTCGTGGTGAGATATGTTCTTATCGAATTACCAATCCAACATCGGTATGTCGCAAAATTTGCGCAAGCCGCGAAAACTCTGAGGGATAGTCGTACATAGAACACAAAAAATGTTCTTTGTGACCTTTGTGCCCTTTGTGGTAAAAAATCCATTTTCTTAATTCTCCAGCCGCACTTGCTTACCTAGGTTAGCGCAGTCTTCGTCGGTCTTGAAGCCGGCGGCGCGGATGCCGTGAGCGGCGAGCTCCTCATCGCGCTCCTGGGTATCGCCGGTGACACCCACCGCACCGATGACTTCGCCTTCGTTATCGCGGATCAGCATGCCGCCGCCTTCGGGAAAAATCTGATCGCCCGAGGCGTGCATCAAATACTGCATGAACAACGGCCGCTCTTCCGTACGCACGCGCACAAGCGACGAAGAACGTCCGAGGGCGAGCGCCGCGTACGCCTTGCCGAAAGCCATCTCGAAACGCATCATCGCCGAGCCGTCCTCTTTCTGAAACGCCTTCACCTTGGCGCCAGGTTCAACGATGATCACGCTGAGAGGACGGCAGCTCAACTCGCGGCCGCGAGAGAAAATCGCTTCGATGATGCGATTGGATTGTTCTAAGCTGACCATGACCCTATTTCCTCCCGTTTGGTAGGGGCGGGTTTCAAACCCGCCCCTACTACCGCGACCGCGTGCTTGATTGATGTCGACCTAGCTGAACAATACTTTGGCCAACTCCGAGCGATATTTTTCCGTCAATGGATCGTCCACTCCGAGCACTTCGAAGATCTGAATCATCGCCTTGCGCGCGCCGTCGTCTTGGAAAGCGCGATCGGCCTTGACGATGCTGAGAAACTCGTTGAGCGCTTCTTCGTATTTTTCCACGCTCGCCAGCGCTTGGGCGAGCTCGAACCGCGCGGCTATGTTGTTCGGCTCTGCTTTGACTTTTTCCCTGAGCGCCGCTTCATTCTGTGCCGCGCCACCCTGGAGTTTCAGCCGGGCAATGAGCCGGTCGGCTTCTTTGCGCTCATCGGCAACCACCGAGATTTTATCCAGGTACTCCAACGCCGCGTCTTGACTGCCTTCGGACATGGCCAAACGCCCCATGCCCAGCAATGCCTTCGCATAGTTGGGATCCGACTCGAGAATCGCTTGATAGAGCGCCTTGGCTTGGGATATTTTGCCTTCGCCTTCAAGCTCGGCGGCTTTTTCTGTCTGCTTATCCGCCGCGCTCGGCAGAAACTTCGATAAAAATTCGCGCAGCATCGGCTCCGGCAAGGCGCCGGTAAACTCCGATGCAAGATCGCCGTCTTTGAAAAGCTTCACCGCGGGAATCCCCTGGATGCCGAATATGCTAGCCAAATTCGGGTTCTCATCGACATTTACTTTGGCGAGAATGAACTCACCGGCGTGTTCGTCCGCAAGTTTTTCCAAGAGCGGCCCCAACACTTTGCAGGGGCCGCACCAAGGAGCCCAAAAGTCCACCAGCACCGGAACCGCATTCGAACGCTCCAGAACTTCCGCTTCGAAATTTTCTTCGCTAACGTCTTGAGTCCACTGATTCATATCCACCTACTCGATTCGCCCTAAATATCATTCACCACGAAGCACGCGAAGGACACGAAGGTTAAGAGCCTGAATACATGAAAATCTGTTTTCACCGCAGAGACACCCAGTGCACAGAGGTTAGTAACTCTCCCCTCCGCTCCTCCGCGGTGAATTATCCGGACCCTTCGTGCTCTTCGTGACCTTCGTGGTGAGGCATCTGTGTACTTTGGTTGCGACGTTACCGTCCTATTTCGCAATGATCGTCTTGGCGAAATTGCGCACCTTTGCGGCAACCGGCCGTATGGCGTAGACCACCGCTTCCCACACTTCGTCTTCACTGGCGCCGCACTTGCGCGCCCGGTCCAGGTGAAGCTTTGCGCCGTGCTCGTGTCCGATGGCGAGATTGACCGCGAACTTGATGAACTCCGCCGTCTTGGCATCTAGAGATCCTTCTTTGTATTGAATATCGAAAAATTCCATCTGCTTGGCCATAACGAATCTCCTTCCTAACGAGACTGTGTCACAATCAGTAAAATCAACGGCGGGTCATTTCTCTAGACCTTTTTTTGGAAACGACTCCGGATCGAACGGCGCGCCGTTGAGCGTGTACTCGCTCTTCACCGCAGTCGGCTTGCGAATGGTCTGAATAACATAGCAGCCGGCTTCGGCATTGCGTACTACCTTTGCCACCTTGTCGGCCGCCTCGCTCGAAGTGATCTCGCAGCGGGTTTCGATACCCAGTCCTTCCGCTTGCACGGTTTCTCGCAACACCGAGCCTTCGTTCTTGAAACGCGCAGTCACAAAGACTTTTGCCCTATCGATATGGGTCTTGAGCATTTCCCCGTACCGGGAAATTTGTGTGAGCAGTCAAAAGCCGACCGAGAGGCCGAAGTACGCCAACGGCGGCGGCGCGGTATTGTCGCCGCCGATACGCTCCCCTTCATCGCAAAAAACCGTGAAGCCGCGCGCGTGCCCTTCCTTGCGCATTCGCTCCAGGGTCTCAGCATCCGCTTCCAACACAATTTCGCGCTTAATTTGCAGATCGTCAGCCATAATTCCTCCTCGTGCAAGAATTTTGCGAAGTCGCGATCCGAGTCTCTGTCAATATATTCACAATCGTCGCCGGTTGCCAGTTGCTTGATTACTCTTGCTCACTGCTAGAATATTCCTCGGAATAGAGATCGAGCAATGCCCGCAGGAGCGCAAAGAGCGCGGGGCCGAGAATGATGCCGACGGCGCCGAACAGCGCCAGCCCACCGAGAATTCCGAAAAACAAAAACAGCACGGGAACGCCGAGCCGGTTGCCGATCAGGAGCGGCTTAAGAACATTGTCAACCATCCCGACGACGCCTAAGGACCATACGAGCAGAATGACGCCGCGGACGGTTTCACCCTGTAAAAACAGGTAAATCGACGCCGGCACAGTAACCATCGTCGAGCCACCGACCGGTAAAAGCGCGGCAAATGCCGTGACGACGCCCCACAAGGCCGCGAACGGGACACCCAGAAACCAATAGGCCAAGCCGGCGAGCAAACCTTGCACCGTCGCTACCACCAAGGAACCGTGCACAACGGCAGTGACGGCATCGACAATATTTTTGAGCAGCCGTTCCTGATGCTCTCGATCCATGGGCAGCAGCCGCTGCACGCGGCTTAGAAATTCAGCGCCATCGCGCAGGACGAAAAAAAGCGTGAACAAAGCGATGATAAAGTTTATGGTGAACGATAACACGTTTTGCGCGATGCCTTTGACTTGCGTGACCAGAAAGGTCGATGAAGATTGCGCGCCCTGAACCAGCATTTCTTTCCAGTTGATCTTAAAGTCCATCAGCCGGAACGACACCATGTTCCACCAGCCCAGCAGTTGCTGCACCCACGGCTTCGCCAACCATTCTTGCTTGCCCTCCTCATCCAAAAGTGACCGGACCGACTGCACCAATGAAACGGTTTCGTCCGCCAAAAATCGCACGAGCTCCACTCCGGGCAAGATCACGATCAGCGTGATCACGACAATAACGGTAATCGCTGCAAGCGTCGCGCGTCCGCGCATCAGCTGGAGCAGCCAGGCATAAAGCGGATACACGAGAATGGCCAGAATCACCGCCCAGGTGATCGCGGTTAGAAACGGGGTCAAAATCAGGAAAGCGCCGTAAAGAATAAGGCTAAGGAGCGCAAAGAAGAACGCCGTAACGAGCCACGTTTTGTTCAAGGTCGAGCCTCCTGTTTTCGATTGGCCCAGACTCTACGCAGAAGGTAGGCGTGCTTCAAGCTCCGCGGATCATCCCTTATGATTTGGTCCTGACGCAAGCTTGCTACAGGGTATATCAAACTGACTACGCTGGCCCGACCGAGAACAGTTAAAGTTGTTGCTCCTCTCAGCAAATTGACTTGGCAATTCAATAGCTTGCTTTTATTGTCGAAACCGCTGGCGCATGGTATGGCACTTGCGCTATGAAGCGTCGCACCTGGTATGCAGCGCTCGCCAGACTATCACTTCGACTCAGGGTTAATCACTTCGACTGCCGGATCTCACCATGCAGTCCCGCCGGAAGGCTGCGCAAAATTTACGACAATATGTGATCTTCTGCGGACAGTGCCAAGAGCTGAAGCTAGTCATTAATCTCACGACCACGAAGCAGATCGGCCTGACTACCCAACGTGCCGGCACGAGCGCATAAAGTCGTTCGTTGAGATCCTTCGCATTCGCTCAGAGCCTGCCCTGAGTATGTCGAAGGGACAAGTTTTGGATTGCCGATTTTCGACCAGGGGAAAAAGCATATGTACAAAACATTGCTGAATCTGTTTTTGAATTCTTGTTCCGACAATCCAAAACGAAAAACCTATACTGAGCTGAGTCGAAATATCCAAAATCTGGAATGCGTTGCGATTGTCACCATCGGTGTCACACTCGCAGTGGGTGGGGGTGGGGTGGCTCAGGCGCAGCCGGCGAAAATAGGCGCGCATCGCTTATCTCGCGCTAACAAGCGGAGCTACAACTCAATACGAGGCATTCCGACAAGGACTTTACGGCCTCGGCTATGGGGAGGGAAAAAACATTAACATCGAGTACCGATCGGCAGAGGACAGATCCAAGTTGACTGAGCTAGCGAACGAGCTCGTCCAGTTGAAAGTTGATGTTATTGTGGCGCAGGGCGCGGCACTCCTTCCGGCCAAGACGGCCACTAAGTTAATCCCAATTGTTTTTGGCATGAGCGGCGATCCGGTAGAGGCCGGCTACGTTGCCAGCCTTGCGCGACCGGGAGGAAACATGACCGGGGTGACCTTCCTTGCCCTGGAGCTCGTGGGTAAGCGTCTGGAGTTGCTCAAGGAGGCTGTGCCTAGGGTTGCCCGGGTGGCTGTCCTGGCAAATCCGGAACATCCAGGCGGGGAGACGCGGACCGCCGCGCGCAGCCTGGGACTTACGCTCCACTATCTGGAAGTAAAGAGCTCCACTGACTTCGACAAAGCTTTCGAGGCAATAAGTAGAGAGCATGCCGATGGTCTGCTCGTGTTTCCAGAAATCCTTACCATGGTCCACCGGCAGCGGATTGCGGAGTTCGCGACGAAACGCCGGCTTCCAGGCATGTTCGGATGGCGAGTCTACGTTGAGGCGGGAGGCCTCATGTCCTACGGGCCAGATCTTGACGATATCTATAGGAAGCGAATCGCTATGTACGTCGACAAAATTCTCAAGGGCGCCAAGCCTACCGACCTGCCGGTGGAGCAACCGACGAAATTCGAGGTGATCATTAACCTCAAGACCGCCAAGCAGATCGGTCTGACGGTCCCGCCGAACGTGCTGGCGAGGGCGGATAGAGTAATTCGGTGAGGCGTGAGAGAAAAAACAATGAAGAAAAACATTTTTGGTTTGATTCTCGGCGCTCTGCTCTTTGCGCTTGGCTTGCCCGCCGAGGCGCAGCAGGTGAAAAAAGTCTGGCGCATCGGACTTTTCCATGTCGGCCTCGACCATGTTCCGCCGTCACTGGAACCGTTGCGCCGAGAGCTAAAAAGGTTGGGCTACGAGGAAGGAAAAAACATTCAACTCGATTGGCGCAACTTGCCCGACGAAGAGGCGGCCGACAAAGCAGCTAAAGAATTTGTCCAGAGCCGCGTCGATCTGATCGTCGCCTTCGAGAACCAGACGGCTCGCGCCTCCAAGGCCGCGACCTCTGAAATTCCGGTCGTCTTAGTTCACGGCGAAGACGCGGTGGCCGAGGGCTTTGGCACAAGCATGTCTCGTCCAGGCGGGAATATGACTGGCTTTCTCGGCGTCGGTGACGTACCGGGTAAACGCATTGAACTGTTCAAAGAGGTTGTTCCGCGACTGCGCCGGCTCCTTGTTCTGGCCGATCCCAAAGACCCGGCAACGGAACGCTCTTTAGCGAATCTTCGCACCGCGGCAAAGAGCCTCAAACTCGCGTTGGTCGAGCGCGCAGCAACGACTCAAGCGGACGTAGAGCGTGTTTTTGGCTCGTTAAAACAGGGGGATGTGGATGGAATCTTTGCCTTATCGCAATCCCTCAATCTAAAATTTTCTTCTCTCATGGTGCGTCTTTCTTCTGAAAAGCGCCTGCCGTTTGTCGGCTACCGCAGAGAGTGGGTGGAGCAAGGCGCGCTTTTTTCTTATGCTCACGACCTCGCGTCCGTCGGAGGGCCCGCAGCCCAATACATCGATAGGATTCTTAAGGGCGCCAAGCCCACCGATCTGCCGTTCCAAGAAGCGTCTCACTTCGATTTCGTCATAAATTTGAAGACCGCAAAGCAGATTGGCCTCACGATTCCACCGAACGTGCTGGCGCGGGCGGACAGGGTGATTCGATAACAGTTCGCAGTTAGCAGAAAGCAGTCAGCAGTAAAATACCGGGAGAGAAACGCATGAACAGAAGAATCTTCGTCTTTATCTGCCTGCTGCCTACTGTCTTTCTGCCGGCTGTTTTAACAGCGGCGCAGCAGTCGGCGAAGGTTCCTCGGATTGCCTTTCTAGCTGGTGGCTCCCGTTCCGGTGACTCTCTTCTCATAGAGACATTCTGGCAGCGAATGAAGGAGCTGGGCTACATTGAGGGAAAGAACATCGCCGCTGAGTACCGCTTCGCCGAGGGAGCGCCTGAACGATTGCCGAACTTTGCGGCGGAATTGGTGCGTCTCAACGTAGATGTCATCGTGGCGCCGGGCTCCGGGGCAGTGGCAGCCAAGAAGGTTACCAATACCATCCCCATCGTCATAACGTATGGCGACGACCCTGTAGGATCAGGGCTAGTCGCCAGTCTTGCGCGCCCTGGCGGAAACGTCACAGGGTTATCCGGCTTCGTCTCAGAGTTAGGCGGAAAAAATTTGGAACTGCTCAAGGAAGCATTTCCCAGCCTCTCCCGCGTCGCGGTGTTCTGGTGGAATCGCGTCAATCCGTCGGGTGTCAATCAAGACACGCTAGTGTTGGGAGAGATGAAGCTTGCCGCCGGGGCATTACAGGTGACACTTCAATCCCTGGAACTGCGGGGTATCGATGATTTCGAGCCGGCATTCTCGGCTATTAAAAAAGAGCGTGCCGACGCCCTTATCGTGCTGAGGAACCCTTTCACTGCCACTCACCGAACACGCATCGTGGAATTTGCGGCCAAGAGCAGATTGCCAGCGATGTATGGGGACAAAGAGTTCGTGGACGCGGGTGGCCTCATGTCGTATGGCGTCGATGTCGTTAACTTGTGGGGACGCGCCGCGACCTATGTCGACAGAATACTCAAAGGCGCCAAGCCTGCTGACCTTCCGGTCGAGCAGCCGACAAAGTTTGAGTTCATCATCAATCTGAAAACCGCCAAGCAGATCGGCCTGACGATACCGCCGAATGTGCTGGCGAGAGCTGATAAGGTGATTCGATGAATTAAGATCCTTCACGTTCGTTCAGGACAAGTTTTGTATTTGAGCTGGTTCGACGTCGCTCACCACAGGTTTTGGATTTTGGATTGAGGAGCCAAACACTTGCAGAAAACCCCGTTTTTTGAATTTCCATCCGGCAATAATCGGAAATCTAAAATCCAAAATCGAAAATGGGCAGGGTTTCTTGCAACCCTCGTCTTGCTCTTGGGGTATGTGGGAATCGCTGGCGCGCAGCAACCAAAGAAAGTGCCACGGATAGGTTTTGTAAGTTCCGGTTCTGCCTCGGTCCGGATAGATGCACTGCGGCAAGGTTTACGTGAGTTTGGTTGGATCGAGGGGACGAATATCGTCATTGAGCGGCGCCAGGCAGAAGGTAAATCTGGTCGGGTCCCCGCTTTGGCCGCTGAGCTGGTCCGGCTTAAAGTTGATGTTCTCGTGCTAAGCGGCGGAGTCGCCGCGGCTGAGCAAATAAAGACAATGCCTATCGTATTCGTTGCCACTGCCGACCTTGTATCCACCGGGCTGGTGCAAAGCCTCGCACGGCCAGGCGGAAACGTCACGGGACTGACCTCCCTTGCGCCCGAGCTAGGTGGCAAACGGTTGGAGCTGCTTAAAGAGGCTGTGCCCAAGCTTTCCCGGGTGGCTTTTCTATTTAACCCAGACGAACCATCCAATGTGGTTGAATTGGAGCAGTTGCGCGGCGCGGCCGCCGCATTGGAAATAACGCTACGAGCCGTCGAGGCGCGAAGTCGCGATGACATCGAGCGAGCCTTCGTGATGATGACCCGAGAGCGAGTGGAGGGGCTTTCCACTGCGTCAGGCGCGGTTAACAATACCAATCGGCGACGGATCGTCGAGTTGGTCGTTAAGAAGAGGCTGCCCGCCGTTTACCATGAAAGCCAGTTCGTAGATGACGGTGGCTTGATGTCCTACGGAGCAAACTTAGCCGGAATGTTTCGCCGCGCGGCGTACTTCGTTGACAAAATCCTCAAAGGTGCCAAGCCTGCAGACCTCCCGGTCGAGCAGCCGACAAAGTTTGAGTTCATCATCAATCTGAAAACCGCCAAGCAGATCGGCCTCACGATTCCGCCGAATGTGCTGGCGCGGGCAGACCGAATCATCAGATGACAGTGCTGAATAACGAGTGCTGAGGACTGAGGTCAGGATGAAAGAACAGTCGGAACGCATCGCTCATCACTCAGCACCTGGGTGGGGAGAAGCGATGAAAAAAACTGTTTACCTGTTTCTAATCATCGCGATGGCGGCCCTCAGTTCAATAGCCGAAGCGCAGCAGCCGGCGAAAGCCCCCCAGATAGGTGTTCTATCTCTGGGCCGCGCTGCGATTCCTTCGGCCCGAGTCGAGGCATTTCAACAAGGTCTGCGCGACCTCGGATACATCGAGGGAAAGAACATTGCCATCGAGTACCGCTTTGCGGAAGGGAACCTCAAGCGCCTCCGTGAGCTGGCGGCCGAGTTAGTCGGTTTCAAGGTGAATGTAATCGTGACCTGGGGCACACCGCAGATCCTTGCGGTTAAACAAGCTACTAAAACGAGCCCAATCGTCATGGCTTTCAGCGGCGATCCCGTTCGAGACGGGTTCGTTGCGAGCCTGGCGCGACCGGGCGGAAACATCACGGGGCTGTCATCAGTCGCTCAGGACTTGAGTGGAAAACGCTTGGAGCTGCTAAAGGAGACTTTTCCTCAGCTCGCCCGGGTGGGCTTTCTCTGGGACCCCGCAGATCCAGCAGCGACGGCTAATGTCAAAGAGACGGAAACTGCAGGCCAGGCGTTGGGGGCGCAAGTCCAACCCCTGGCGGTGCGCAGTCAGAAAGACTTCCAGAACGCCTTCGAGGCGGCAAGTGAACGAAGGGCCCGCGCGCTGATTATTCAGCAGACCTATCTTACCAACACGCACCGGAAAGAAATCGTGGAGCTTGCGAACAAGCACCGACTGCCAACGATGTTAGGAGAGAGAGGCATCATGGACACCGGTGGACTTATGTCTTATGGACCGAACTATTCCGACTTGTTCCGGAGAGCTGCCGTTTATGTGGACAAGATTCTCAAAGGCGCCAAGCCTGCTGAACTACCTGTGGAGCAACCGACGAAGTTCGAGTTCATCGTTAATCTGAAGACCGCGAAGCAAATCGGGTTAACACTTCCTCCTAATGTTTTAGCTAGAGCCGACAAAGTAATCCGATGATCGGACAATCTAAAATCCAAAATCGAAAATCTAAAATGGTTAGGCGATTCCACCGAACGTGCTGGCAAGAGCAGATAGGGTGATCAGATGACGGAGGTCAGATGTCGGCGATCAGAAGTCAGCACAAAAGCCGGGGAAAAAGCCATGAGAAAAAAATTCTTTGGTCTTCGACGGAGTTTATCCTGAGCCAAGTCGAAGGGTTCAGAACAAGTTTTGGATTTTGGATTAAGGGAGATAAGCGCATGGATGAAAAGGCCGGGCATTCCGACAATCGGAAATCTAAAACCTGCACTGAGCCACGTCGAAGTATCCAAAATCAAAAATGGGCGGGGTTTCTTGCTATCCTCGTTTTTCTTGTGGGGTATGCGGGGATGGCAGCGGCGCAGCAACCAAAGCTATATCGCATCGGGGTCATCCTCCCCGGCGGGCCTTTATACGAGACCGTTGAGGGGCTGCGCTACGGCCTGAAGGAACTAGGACTGCAGGAAGGCAAGCAATTCACCCTGGAGATTCGCGATACCAAGGGCGATCCCAAAGCAGCCGAAGAGGCGGCCCAAAACTTTGAACGAGAGAAATTCAACTTGCTGTACGTGATTGCCAGCTCCGTGATCGCCGCGGCGAAGTCGGCGACGGTGAATATACCGATCGTTTTCTCGGTGGGCAGCGACCCGGTGGCCTCCGGACTGGTTAATGACTTCGCAACGCCCGGCGGTAGGCTGACTGGAGTTCATTACCCGGTCAAGGATCTCACAGCGAAACGCCTGGAGATTCTGAAAGAAATGCTTCCGAAGCTCGGCCGAGTGCTGACGCTTCATGACCCTAAAAGCAAAGTGGCTGCGGAGGGTGTCGCATTGGCGCGGGAAGAAGCGAAACGGCTGGGGCTCAAGCTCATCGAGCGGCAGGTTAACTCGGTCGACGAGTTGCGCAAAGCGCTTCAGGAAATCAAAAGCAAGGAGGCCGACGCTTTCTTTTATATCGCGGACGCCGTGGTGGTCAGCGAGGCGCAGCTCATCATCGACACGGCCAAGGCGAAAAAGTTGCCGACCATGTTTCAGGATCAAAGTCTCGTTGCCAAAGGCGGACTGGCGAGCTACGGCCAGAATTATTTTGAGATCGGTCGGATTTCCGCCAAGTACGTCCAGCGAATTCTAAACGGCACTCCGCCTAAGGAACTCAAGATCGAGACCGTCGACAGCGTCGAGCTGGCGATCAATCTACAAACCGCAAAGCAACTCGGCGTGACGATCCCGCCGCAAGTTCTCGCCCGCGCGCAGAAAGTGATCAAGTGACAGTACGCAGCGAGCAGTAAAAAAAAGGAGCGAAACCAGTGATTAGAAGAATTGTTTTCTGCCTACTGGCTACTGCGCTTCTGCCTGTTGGTTTAATCGAGGCGCAGCAGCCAAAGAAAGTTGCGCAGATAGGCTTCCTCGCGCAACTTTCCTCTTCCGCTATCGCGGCTCGCATTGAAGCGTTCCGTCAAGGGCTGCGCGACTTCGGGTATGTGGAGGGGCAAAACATTGTCATTGAATGGCGAGACGCCGAGGGAAAGGTGGATAAACTTTCTGGGCTTACGGCCGACCTAGTGCGTCTTAACGTAGATGTCATTGTCACAGCTGGTTCGGCAGCAACCCGTGCTGCCAAGGAAGCAACTTCTACGATTCCCATTGTCATGGCGTTTGATAATGATCCTGTTGGCTCAGGATTCGTCGCCAGCCTGGCGCGACCGGGCGGGAACATTACGGGATTGTCCAGCCTTGCTCCGGAGTTAAGCGGAAAACGACTTGAGCTTTTGAAGGAGATCGTTCCTAGGCTCTCCCGCGTGGCCGTCTTCGGGAATTCGACGCAGCCGGGCAACGCGCAAGCGTTAAAAGAAGTGGAACTCGCCGCACGGGCGTTCGGGGTGAAGCTTCAATACCTGGACGTACTAGTTCCCAAGGATATTGAGACCGCATTCCGAGAGGCGAGCAAGGGGCGTGCTGACGCAGTCCTCGCGCTGCCGAGCGGCATCCTCACTGCTCAGCGAACACAACTTGCAAATCTCGCGGTAAAGAGCCGGCTCCCGGTGATAGGCGGTGGGGATGTGGAAGCAGGGGGCCTTGTGAATTACGGCGTGAGTCTTACCGACTTGTTTCGTCGCGCCGCAAAATACGTCGACAAAATTCTCAAAGGTGCCAAGCCCATTGATCTTCCAGTCGAGCAGCCGACGAAGTTTGAGTTTGTTATCAACCTCAAAACCGCTCAGCAGATCGGTCTTACGATTCCGCCGAATGTGCTGGCTAGAGCGGATAGAGTAATTCGGTGAAACAATTTTGGATTTTAGATTGGCGATTTTCGATTGGGGGCAATGAGAATGAATAGACGATCTTGGGTGGGATGGCTGGATTCTGTTTGCGACAAGCGGAAATCTAAAATCTGTCCTGAGCTTTGCCGAAGGATCGAAAATCCAAAATGGGTGGGGATCTTCGCTATCGCTCTAACGTTCGCCTTCCCTGGGGCTGTGACCCACGCGCAGCAAGCGAAGGTGCGCCGGGTCGCGGTTATCGGTGCTCCCGAGGAGCCTAGATTTTCAGAGGTGGCGGCGGGTCTCAAAAACGGTCTTGGCGAACTCGGTTACACCAGGCCGTCGCTTGTCGTTCAGGAAGTAAAGATCGCGAGATCGGAAGAAAAAGGCGCGAAGTCCATCGTGGAAGGGTTGCTGCGGCAACAGGTACAGGCCCTGTTCTTGATCGGCTCTAGACTCCTCAAGCCGGTCCGAGAGGCATCGGCTGAGGTGCCGGTTGTTTTCCTCACGCCGGGCGATCCGGTTGCCGCTGGCTTAGTCCAAAGCCTCGCCCGTCCGGGCGGCAACACAACCGCGATGACATTTGAATTTCCGGAGCTTTCGGGCAAACGCCTCGAACTGATAAAAGAGATAGCGCCTAAGGTGCGCCGCGTCCTCGCCGTCTACGATCCGAGAGATCCTTCACCCCGACAGGGAATCATGGCAGCGCGCCAGGCCGCGCCGGCTCTGGGCTTAACGCTTGTCGAGCGCGAGGCGCGCGGACGAGAAGAGTTACTGCGAGGGCTAGAGATAATGGCAGAGGCCGATGCGTATCTTTCCATTCCGGGTGGCTTTGCCACCGGCTTCTACGACGAAATCACCCGATTGACCAACGCAAAGCGTGTCCCGGCAATATTTCATGCGCGAACGGGCAGCACCGTGGACGCGCTCGCCAGCTACGGCGCAAGCGACGTACAGATCGCCCACGAGGCCGCGCGCTTGGTAGACAAGATTCTCAAAGGAGCAAAGGCCGGTGAGCTGCCTGTCGAGCGTCCCACGAAGTTTGAGTTCGTGATCAATCTCAAGACAGCCAAACAGATCGGCCTGACGATTCCGCCCAACGTCTTGGCCAGAGCAGACAAAATCATCCGATGAGTTCGCAGTCCAAACTAAAACCCGTCCTGAGCCGTGCGAACGATCGAAAATCGGAACGCGCGCAGACAAGCTGTCAAATGAAAACCAGGCACAACGTGCGAGCGGCCGCTAACAGTAGGAGGAAACTCGATGATTAAAACTATCTCCACATTCTTTTTGGCGGCCCTTATTCTGGCCTACTTCCATCCGGCCCACGCGCAGAAACAATCGACGACGCCCCGGATTGGTGTTTTACTACTGGGTGCGCCTCCCAACGCCAACCTCGATGCATTCATTCAGGGGCTTCGCGAACTCCGCTACGTCGAGGGAAAAAATATTCTTATTGAGTATCGTTTTGCAGAGGGAAAGGCAGAGCGCCTTCCTGAACTCGCAAGGGAACTGGTCCTCCTAAAGGTGGGCGCGATTTTTACAGCGGGTACGCCCGCTATCTTCGCTCTTAAAGAAGCGACTAAAACGATTCCTATCGTTTTCTTCAGCACTAGTGATCCTATCGGAACCGGCGTTGTGATCAGTCTTGCGCACCCGGGCGGTAATATCACGGGCATCTCTGTTCTCGCTTCGGACCTATGGCCCAAGCGGCTAGAGCTGCTAAAAGAAATCTTTCCCAAGCTCTCGAGGGTGGCCATGGTTTGGAATAAGGGCAATGCCGGCATGGCGCTCGAAGCGAAAGCAACCCAAGACGTGGCAGGACCGTTGGGCATAACGTTGCAAGATCGAGGGGTGAAAGACCCTAATGAGCTCGAAGTGATTTTTGGCGTGGTGTCTAAAGATCGACCCGATGGTTTTCTCGCGTTAATGGATCCAGTCCTCAATTCTTATCAGAAGCGGATTCTAGATTTTTTAGCGAAAAATCGGTTGCCGGCGATATTCGAAAATCAAGCTTGGGTAGAAGCTGGTGGACTCATATCGTATGGGGCCAACTATGCTGACGCGCACCGGCGCGCTGCCACTCTCATGGATAAGATTCTCAAAGGCACAAAACCCGCTGACATTCCCGTCGAGCAACCAACGAGATTTGAGTTGGTGATCAATCTCAAAACTGCAAAAGAGATCGGCGTTGCAATTCCGCCGAACGTGCTCGCGAGAGCGGATCGAGTCATCAGATGACAGTGAGCAGAAAGCAGTCAGCAGTAAAATACCGGGAGAGAAGAGAAACGCATGAACAGAAGAATCTTCGTCTTTATCTGCCTGCTGCCTACTGTCTTTCTGCCGGCTGTTTTAACAGAGGCGCAGCAGCCAGCGAAAGTCCCTCGGATAGGTTGTCTAGTTGGTGGCTCCCGTTCTTCCGAGTCGGCCCGCGAGGACGCATTCCGGCAAGGTTTGCGAGAGCTGGGCTACGTTGAGGGACAGAACATTATCTTTGTGTACCGATTCGCAGAGGGAAAACTCGATAAGCTGCCTGAGCTGGCCACCGAGCTGGTAACCAGCAAGGTCGACGTCATCGTTGCGGAGGCACCGGCGGCGGTCCGTGCGGCCAAGAATGCGACCAGCACGATTCCTATCATCATGGCGCATGGTGGCGATCCTGTTGCTCAAGGGTTTGTTGCCAGCCTCGCGCGGCCAGGTGCTAATGTCACAGGGTTGTCCAACTTCTCAGCGGAATTAAGTGGCAAACGCCTGGAACTGCTCAGGGAGGCCTTCCCCAAAGCCACACCGGTTGCTGTCATCTGGAATCCCGAGGCTCCAGGTCCGCTCCTCAGTTTCAAGGAGCTGGAAATCGCGGCCAAGGCTCTGAAGGTGCAGCTTCAATCTTTGCCGGTGCGAGGTCCCAATGACTTCGAAGGAGCCTTTCAGGCAGCCAGGGAGCGCGTCGGTAGCCTCGTTGTAATTCAAGACGTTGTTACTGTCACTCATTTAAAGCGGATCGTAGAACTGGCAGCTAAGCACCGAGTGCCGGCCATATACATGGAAAAAGAATTTGCAGAGGCTGGCGGCCTCATGTCTTACGGCCCCAGCCAGTCTGACATGTTCCGCCGCGCTGCCACTTATGTCGATAAGATCCTCAAAGGGACGAAGCCCGCCGACCTGCCCGTCGAACAGCCGACGAAGTTGGAACTGATCATCAATCTAAAAGCAGCCAAGCAGATCGGCCTGACGGTTCCGCCGAATGTGCTGGTGAGAGCGGATAAAGTCATTCGATAGGCGTGAGTGGTGAGGCGGAAGGCGTGAGGACAGAACAATGAATGAAAAGATTTTTGCTTTTGCGCTTTGCGCCATGCTCTTGGCGCTTAGCTTTTCCGTTCAGGGGCAGCAGACGAACAAGGTCCCGAGGATAGGAATTCTCGTGCCTGGTTCCGCTTCCGGTTACGCTAACCGGATCCAGGCCTTCCGCAAGGGTCTGCACGAACTGAGGTACGTTGAAGGCCAGAACGTCAACATTGAGTATCGATATGCTGAGGGAAAACTAGATCGCCTGATTGAACTTGCGGCTGAACTAGTACGTCTCAGGGTAAACATGATTGTTACGTCGGGAAACGCATCGGTCCCTGCGAAGGAAGCGACTACGACAATTCCTATAGTCGTTTCAAACACAAGCGATCTTGTCGGACCCGGGCATGTGGTCAGCCTAGCGCGGCCGGGAGGTAATATTATGGACTGACGAACATGGCGCCTGAGCTAGCCGGCAAACGTTTGGAGTTGCTCAAGGAAGCAGTTCCCAAGCTGTCCCGTGTGGCCGTGCTATGGTGGAATGACCCCGCAGATCCAGGTCCTTCCGCCAGTTGGAAGGAAAGCCAGTTGTCGGCGCGAGAACTGCGTCTCCAGCTTCATTCAATGGGGGTGCGGAATCTAAGCGATTTCGAGCGCGCGTTCGAGGACGCACATAAGGCACGTAGTGACGCCCTCGCGGTGACGCCGTCCCCTTTTTTCTCGGCTCTCACCAGAAACGGATTACGCAGCTGGCAGCAAAGAGCCGGCTGCCAGCAATCTACTCACAAGGGGAGTATGCGAACGCTGGCGGTCTGATGTCCTATGCGCCGAAGCTGTCTGATCTGTACCGGCGTGCCGCAACATATGTCGACAAGATTCTTAAAGGCACCAAACCCGCCGATCTGCCTGTGGAGCAGCCGACGAAGTTTGAATTCATCATCAATCTGAAAGCCGCGAAGCAGATCGGCCTTACGATTCCGCCCAATGTGCTGGCGCGGGCGGACAGGGTGATCAAGTGAACCGATTTGGGAGTTTAGGATGCCGATGTTGGATCGAGAAACAACAAAGCTTAAATCCTCAAAGGCAGATGCTCTTCAATGTTGTTTTGGCTACAGGCAGTCTTTGAGTTGCAGGATTTTCAATCCCGGTATGGCGGGAATTCTGCGGTCGTTGGTCAAAAAAAAGCTGCAGTTAGCCACCATCGCAGCCGCCACTTGAATCGCGTCGGGAGGCTTAAGCTTTAAGGCGGCGCGAAGTTGCGCCGCGGCTTTGAGGAGAGGGCGGTCAACATCGATAAAGCGGAGACCTCGGCTTCTCGTCAATAGTGCCTCATAGCGATCGGCAAGGGAAATATTGCCGGTCCGATATGGCACGACCAGAACCTCCATTAAAGTAAGACCGGATGTAGAGGCGGGCAGAGAACCTTGATCGATAGCTTCAAAGAGAGGTTTCACCAGCGGGAGGTATCGTTTATCTTCCTCGATGAAGTAGATGAACATCTGAGTATCAAGGGCGACCGGTCCCGGTTTGAGGTCATCGATCAATCCCACCCGCGTCGTTCCTTGCTAACATGTTTGCTGGCGTCGACCTTGCTCCAGACTTCTTTTCCGAGACCCTGGAGGTCCAGGATAGAGAAGGAACTAGCATCCTCCGTCGCCTGGCTAAGGATATGAATAACCTCTTGGGTAATAGATCGATGTTCTCTGTTTGCACGTGCCTGAATTTTTCGGTACAGCCGATCCGGCATTTTCTTGATATTCAAGGTGGCCATCTATCTGTTCCTCCAGAATGGAACCATTATGGAGGAGCCCAACGATTCGGTCAAGCGGCGCAATCAAATGTTCGTAAGCCGAGTACCAGGAAGAAATCCGTAAGCATATTGTCGAGGAGCCGACAAAGTTTTGAGCTTGTCATCAATCTCAAGACGGCCAAGCAGATCGGCCTGACGATTCCACCGAACGTGCTGGCGCGGGCGGACAAGGTCATCAGATAACCACGGTCAGTGCTCAGAAAAATGCAGGAGCTAATGTAATGACTAAAGGAGTTGTCTGGCTATTGGCAACTTTCCTACTGACCGCCGTTTCTTCTGCCGAAGCGCAGCAGCCGGCAAAGACACCCAAGATCGGTTGGCTATCAGCCCGCCGCGCTTTAAACAGTGGGCAAGAGATAATCGTGCGTATGCTCCGTGATCTCGGCTATGTTGAGGGCAAAAACATCGCCTTCGAGTATCGATATGCGGATGATAAGCTCGACCGGTTCCCTGCCCTGGCCGATGAGCTGGTCCGTCTTAAAGTTGACGTACTCCTGACGCCCGGGACTCCTGGTGCTCTAGCCCTCAAGAACGCTACCAAAACGATCCCCATCGTTTTTGCAGATGTGACTGACCCGGTTGCAGCTGGGCTGGTTGAGAGCCTCGCTCGACCCGGCGGAAACATTACAGGGTTCACCAGCATCGAGGCGGTGTTGGCGGGCAAACGGCTGGAGTTACTCAAGGAAACTGTTTCAAATCTTTCTCGTGTTGCAGTGCTGTGGGATCCACAGAGCCCAACCTCTACACAGGAATGGAAAGAGAGCCAGATGGCGGCCCAAAACCTTGGGCTACAGCTTCATTCCATGGCGGTGAGCCGCGCCGACAAATACGAGAGCGCGTTCAAAGAGGCCATGAGGGCACACAGCGCCGCTCTTGCCGTGTGGTCGACTCCATTGGCGGCTTCCCATCAAGAGCGAATTGCGGAGCTGGCGACGAAAAATCGGCTGCCGGCGATTTACGCTCAGGGAAATTTCATTGTCAATGGCGGTTTGATGTCCTATGGAGCCGACCGCACCGAACGCTACAAGCGCGTAGCCGTTTTTGTCGACAAGATTCTCAAAGGCGCCAAGCCCGCTGATCTTCCTGTCGAGCAACCGACGAAATTCGAGTTCATCATCAATCTAAAGGCGGCGAAGCAGATCGGACTCACAATCCCGCCGAATGTCTTAGCTAGAGCCGACAAAGTCATCCGATGATTGGCAATCGAAAACCTGTCCCTTCGATATACTCAGGGCTCTGCGCCGCGCCGAAGGATCGAAATAAGATGATCAAGTGGCAGTAGGCACGAGGCAACAGGCAGAAATTTTGGATTGAGGGGACAACTACGTGGAAGAGACGTTTCGGATACAATTCTTCGAATCCGGCTCCGGCAATCGAAAATCTAAAATCCAAAATCGAAAATGGATGGGGATTTTCGCTATCGCCCTCACATTCGCCTTCGGTGGGGCTGTGGCTCAGGCGCAGCAGGCGGGGAAAATTCCGCGGATAGGATTTTTGTTGGCTCCTTCCCGTTCTGCCCTCTCGGAACGCGTCGATGCATTCCGGCAGAGGCTTCGAGAGCTTGGTTACGTGGAAGGTCAGAATATCGTCATCGAGTATCGATATGCAGAAGGAAAATTCGACCGGCTACCCGATCTCGCCGCCGACCTCGCCCGTCTCAAGGTTGACGTGATCGTTGCCGCAGTAGGTATACAAGCGATCCGGGCTGCCAAGAATGCGACTAACACGACTCCAATCGTCATGACAGGGGCCCTCGATCCTGTTGGTGACGCCTTGATCGCCAGTTTCGCGCGGCCTGGTGGTAGTATCACTGGGCTGAGTCTCGGTGGTCAGGAGCTGTACGGGAAACGATTGGACCTTCTCAAAGAGACAGTTCCTAAAGTCTCCCGTGTAGCTGTCTTCTGGTATCGGACAACTCCAACCGTACCTTCATATTTAAAAGAAATGCACGCCTCAGCACAGGCCCTGGGGCTGCAGATTCAACCTCTTGAAGTCCGGACGCCCAGCGATTTCAAGGCTGTATTCGATGCCGCGGCCAAAGGAGGTGCACGCGCTTTCACCATCACCACACATCCGATATTCACCGGTAACCGGAACCCGATCTTGGACTTCGCGGCAAAGAACCGTCTGCCTGCAATATATCCGTGGAGGGAGTACGTGGAGGATGGAGGTCTAATGTCCTACGGGCCGAAGCTGTCTGATCTGTATCGGCGCGCCGCCACTTATGTGGATAAGATCCTCAAAGGCGCGAAGCCGGCCGATCTTCCGGTAGAGCAACCGACAAAGTTTGAGTTGGTGATCAATTTGAAAACCGCCAAGCAGATCGGTCTGACGATCCCGCAGTCGGTTCTGTTCCGGGCCGATAAGGTGATCAAGTGATCTTAGATTGCCGATTTTCGATTTCAGATTGGGGGAAGCATGAGTAAAAAACTCTTCCGCCTTGCTTTAGGCGCGATGCTCTTGGCTCTTAGCTTTCCGGCCGAGGCGCAGCGGCCGAAAAGAGTCCCGCAGATTGGTTATCTGGGGTTCGTTGAAAATCCAGAATTTGTTCTGGCATTTCGGAAAGGTCTGGATGAACTGCATTACGTTGAGGGTCAAAACATTCACATCGAATACCGATATGCCGGAGGGGCAGTCGAACGTCTTGCCGAACTCGCAGCCGAACTGGTTAGTCTCAAAGTTGATGTCATCGTTGCGTCCAGTACGCAAGCGACCGAGGCCGCCAAGCGAGCGACGAAGACGATTCCTATTGTCTTTCCAGTAACCTTCGATCCAGTTGAGTCAGGGTTTGTCGCCAGCCTTGCGCGGCCTGGTGGAAATCTCACGGGTTTGAGTGCACTTAATCCGGAGGTAATGGGAAAACGTGTCGAGCTGCTTAAAGAAGTGGTGCCGCGGATTTCTCGCGCGGCAGTACTATGGAACCCAACCAATTCAGGCTCCGTATTCGCGTTGAAGGAGACGGAAACGGCTGCCAATCACTTGGGCATACGGCTTCAGATTCTGGAGGTCCGAAGTGCGGACGAATTGGAGGGCGCGTTCCGGGCCGCAACGAGAGAGAAGGCAGGCGCTCTGATCCAGATCCCTGACAACCTTTTCAATTTGCTGCGAGGACGAATCGCTGACCTTGCGAGGAAAAATCGCATGCCCGCGATATACAGTACGAGCGGTTCTGTAGAGGCTGGTGGCTTGATGTCCTATGGAGCAAGTGTCGCTGATTTGTACCAGCGCGCCGCCACCTACGTCGACAAGACTTTGAAAGGCGCAAAGCCCGCCGACTTACCGGTGGAGCAGCCGACGAAGTTTGAATTCATTATCAATCTAAAAACGGCCAAGCAGATCGGCGTAACGATTCCGCCGAACGTCTTAGCTAGAGCAGATAAAGTAATCCGATGATCGAACAATCTAAAATCCAAAATCCAAAATGGTTAGAGATTCCGCCGAACGTGCTGGCGAGAGCGGATAAGATAATCAAGTGACGAACGCGGTGAGCAGAAGACAAAGCTCCGCCAGAGGCGGATCAGCCTTGGATTGAAGTGGGTAGAAAAACCAGGAGCGAAACGAGTGATTAGAAGAATTGTTGGCTTCCTACTGCCTACTGTCCTTCTGCTCGTTTCTTTAATCGAGGCGCAGCAGGAAACGAAAGTCTCCCGGATAGGTTTTTTGGCGTCGTCCTCAGGTCAACGCTTGGAGAGCCGCCTAGGCGCCTTTCAGCAAGGACTGCGTGAGCTAGGATATTTGAAAGATAAAAATATCCTTATCGAGCTGCGATCTGCAGGGGGTCAGTTCGACAAGCTTCCTCAAATGGCAGGGGAGTTGGTCCGTCTCAAAGTGGACGTCATCGTCGCAGAAGGGGCGCCTGCGGCCCATGCGGCGAAGAACGCTACTAGGGTGATCCCTATTGTCATAGGCAACGCTGCCGATCCGGTCGGTACCGGACTGGTCGCAAGCCTGGCGCGACCCGGCGGTAACATCACGGGCTTGTCGGACTTTAACTTCGGCGTAGTAACCAAACGGCTTGAACTGCTGAAGGAAGTGGTCCCTTCGGCATCCCGCGTAGCCGTCCTCTTGAATCCGGGCAACCCCACGAACCCGCCGCAACTGAAAGAGATCCAGGCCGTAGCTTCCGCATTGCGCGTGACACTCCTTCCTTTGGAGGCCAAGGGAGTCGACGATATCGAGCATGCCTTTACAGTGATTAAAAAGAACCGCCCGCAGGCCCTAATAGTCTTGGGGGACCCGCTGTTCGGCACTCACCTAAAACGCATCGCGGACCTGGCTAGCAACAGCCGGCTACCGGCAATCTATGGATCGAGAGATAACATGGGTGCCGGTGGCCTCATGTCCTACGGCACGAATTTCGATGACTTGTATCTCCGCGCGGCTGTATACGTGGATAAAATCCTCAAAGGCGCCAAGCCTGCCGAGCTGCCTGTCGAGCAGCCGACGAAGTTTGAACTTGTGATCAATCTCAAAGCGGCCAAGCAAATCGGTCTAACGATTCCGCCGAACGTGTTGGCGCGGGCGGACAAGGTGATCAAATAACAGTGCTGAGTAACGAGTGCTGAGAACTGAGCGGGAGATGAAGAAATACTCGGTGCTACAGCGAGGAAAATCGATGAACGGGAAAATCCTGGTCTCACTACTGTCAACTCTCCTGCTGGCAACTGCTGCCGCCCAGGCGCAGCCCAAAGCGAAAGTCTTTAAAGTCGGAGTGCTCACTCCCGCCGAGCGACAGTGGGAGGGCATTGCGTTTCGCGAGGGGCTGCGCGACCTGGGTTATGTTGAAGGATCCAATATCTTGATCGACGTACGCTCCGCGGAAGGCCAGCTGGAGCGCTTGCCCCAGTTGGCTGCGGCGCTTATAAAGTCCGACGTCGATCTCATCCTTGCCGTAAATACGCCCGGCACGCGCGCCGCCATGGAAGCCACGAAGGCGGTTCCTATCGTCATGACCGCTATAGGCGACCCAGTCGGCTTGGGCTTGGTGACGAGTCTAGCCCGACCCGAAGGCAATGTTACAGGCCTTTCGAACATGAGCGGCGACCTGGCTGGGAAGCGTCTTGAGTTGCTCAAAGAAGCCGTTCCGGCAGCAAGGCACATCGCCGTGATGATGCATCCCGACGACCCGATCGTGCCGCTCCAAGTAAAAGACATCAATGCAACGGCCGCTCGTATCGGCGTGGCGTTGGAAATTATTCCGGTGCGCCACGCCCACGAGCTTGAAGGTGCTTTTCAAAGAGCTCTTCATTGGCGTGCGCAAGGATTGTTGCGCTTGGCAGGCCAAGCAACGGTGATCGGCCCGCCGACGGCTGAGCTGGCTCTGAAATATCGGATGCCCTCCATGCTGCTGCTCAGACAGGATGTCGAGGCTGGCGCCCTCATGTCGTATTTTAGCGATCATCAAGCGCTGTTTCGGCGCGCCGCCATGTACGTCGATAGGATCCTGAAAGGCGCCAAACCCACCGAGCTTCCAGTAGAGCAGCCTACCAAGTTCGAATTTTATGTGAATCTGAAGACGGCAAAGAAGATCAGTGTAACGATCCCGCCCAATTTGCTGGCTAGGGCCGATAAGGTGATTCGATGAAGTCTGGCACGAGGCATCATGCAACAGGCACCAGTAAAAATGCGAAAGTCTTCGGCTTTGCACTTTGCGCCATGCTCTTTGCGCTCTGCTTTTCTGTCGAGGCGCAGCAGCCAACGAAAATCCCCCGGATAGGATACCTAATTGGTACTTCCCCAACCGCTAACGCGGCGCGCATCGAGGCATTCCGCCAAGGGTTGCGGGAGCTTGGGTACGTGGAGGGGAAAACCATTGTCATTGAGTGGCGATACGCAGAGGGAAAACTCGATCGCCTTCCCGCGCTTGCGGCGGAGCTAGCGCGTCTCAAGGTAGACATCATCGTCACGGGTGGTCCGCCAGCAACCCGTGCCGCCAAGGAAGCAACGATTACGATTCCCATTGTCATGGAGCAGGATAGCGATCCTGTTGGTAACGGGTTCGTCGCCAGTCTTGCGCGGCCTGGCGGAAACATCACTGGATTGGCAACCTTTCGCCCGGAGCTAAGTGGAAAACAACTGGAACTCTTGAAGGAGATCGTTCCCAAGCTCTCCCGCGTGGCGGTCTTCGGGACTTCGGCCTACCCGGGCAATGCGCAAGCGTTAAAAGAGATCGAACTCGCCGCAAAGGCGTTCGGAGTGCAGCTTCAATACCTAGACGTAGTAAGTTCCAAGGATATCGAGACTGCATTCCGAGCCGCAAGCAAGGGACGTGCTGAGTCACTCCTCGTGCTTGGAGGCCCCGTGCTCAATTCTCACCGAACACAAATTGCAGACCTCGCAGCAAAGAACCGGCTCTCAGCGATATACGACAGGCGAGAATATGTGGAAGCCGGGGGGCTTATGAGCTATGCGACGAGCATTACCGCCTTGGACCGCCGCGCCGCCGTTTTTGTCGACAAGATCCTTAAGGGAGCCAAGCCCGCCGACATTCCCGTCGAGCAGCCGACGAAGTTCGAGCT
>DASYUV010000265.1:0-18352 GCA_036000865.1 Binatia bacterium
GCTGAAAATTCTCCGGGGAGATATGCCTAACAATGAGCTCGGTTTCACGGCATTTGTTCTGGTCCGCCCAGAGCGCGCAAAAAATGGGCGAACAAATCAGCAGGAGCGAGAGGTTTCAAGAACGAAATCGTTGTGTTTCAATGACTTAGCCTTCCTGGGCGATTGTCTAGATACGGCGTATCTTTTGCGTGATCACGGTATAGTGATCTGATTGGACGCGATTCAATCAAGCCGAACAGGAGGAAGACACACAATGGTTTCGGATCTTATTTCCTATGGGGCGCTCGCCAGTGTTTTTGTCGTGACTGGACTTCGCATTCTCGTAGAAAAGCCAAATAAGCCCAAAGAAATTCCAGCGCTTCGTTGGAAAAGAGTCAAGGCAGACAGGAGCCCCAAGGCGGTATCACGAGATTCATAACGATCCATCACACAGGCAAACGCTCAGAGCAACTTGTCCTGCTCGGCCCACATGCACGCCATGCAGCGCAAAATACATTGTTCCGAATTAACCCATCCACCCCGTGAAGCAAGAAAGTGGTGACGGTAGCGTTGCCGCTGTCACACTGGATCTTCAATGACGAGGCGCGCTCGCCAGCGCGCCAGTGTTTGGTTTTCTGCCTTTCGACCAGCGTGTTGCCCACCTTAATTTTTTCCACCCGTTGCTAGATGAATCGAGACGAGTTTGCCAGCACACGCCCGCTGCTTGTCCATTTTCGCGCACAACATGGGCGCTGCCGTTGGTTCAGGTAACCGGCGAATGCCAACTTTTGCTTCGGCGTGAAAATTCGTGAAGCGAGTAATTGGTGTTATTATCGAACGCGGCAGCACGAAGTCGGTTTCGGCTACATGCGCGCTGCGATGCCCCGCATCGGTTGGGGTTCGGATCGTCGGTCCGAAAATCTGCGGCGAAGAATTCCAAACAGAAGATTAAGTGAAGACGTTCGGGAACGAACGTAGCGACGCCACAGTAAAGGAATTAATCATTTGCCGAGGGATTTGAAGAAGCCTTCTTTCTCCAGCTCTTTGAGAAATCGAGTATTGACGAAATCTTCCGGCTTTTTACTCTTTACCGCCGGGACCCTTTGCGCGACCTCATCCATCGCATTGCGAATGCCCTCCAGGTTTGGATAGCCAGTGTAATCTGTTACTTGCAAATAACTCTGGTATGTCGCTTCGAGAATCTCGGGATCCGACGACGTTTTCAAATATTTGAGAATGGCTTTTTTGGTGTGATCTTTATTCTTGGCGGCAAAGTGGACGCCCTCGATAAATCCCTTGAGAAAATTCTTGACCGTCTGCGGATGTTCGCGCACGAAGCGGTCGGTGGTTTCGACCGTTTGTTGTGGATAAGGGATACCTAGGTCTGGGATATTCACTAAAATGTTAAAACCATCCTTCTTGGCCATTAGGTCAAGCGGCGGGGAAATTATCGTTGCATCGATGTTGCCGGCGACTAGAGCCTGATAGCGGCTTGGCTGGGTGCCGAGCTGAAGAATGATGAGATCCTTCGACGCGTCGATGCCGAATTTTCTGAGCACCAAGCGAAGCGAGGTATCCGTCCCTGAGCCGAAGCGGCTCATGGCGATTCTTTTTCCCTTGAGTTGGTCCCATCGGGTAATACCCTTAGCTGTGACGATGCTGTAGGGGGGCGTGTTAACACAACTGGCGATCATGATGGCGTCTGCGCCTTGAGTGCGCGACGCGATGGTCACCGGCCCCGAGGTCACGGACATCTTGGCGTCGCCCGACATGGCAGCCTGGGCCAAAACGGAACCGGAGTCGAAGACGACTAGCTGGGGTTCGATACCATACTTCTTAAAAAGTCCCGCGTCCCTGGCGACGAAAGAATAGATCATATTAATCGCCGGACCGGCGATGCCGACGATCGGTTGATCCACGGCTGGAAGAGAAACCGGAAACCCAAGGATAATTGCGAAAAACGAGATGATTCGTCGGACTGGGACGGGATTCGTTTTATTCACGTCTGGCCTCGAATGGTGTTGAGCTTATATCTTAGCGTCGGCACTAATCGCAAGCTCTTAACATAAAATTTTGACGGGCGCACGGCTTGCCAGACCCGGGACGCGAGGCCGATGTCAGGCTTCGGTATGTAATTTTGGTACGTAATAGGAAAGGAACCAACCGATGAGGAAGGATTCGGGGACCGAGGACGGGGCGGAACGTCAGTCAATTGTTAAATTGCTTAAAAAAGCCCTCGCGCTCAAGTTCTTTTAGGAAGCGTGTATTGACGAATTCCTCCGGCTTTTTCGCCTTCGCCGCCGGCATGCACGGCGACCTCGTCTATGGCGTTACCTATGCCCGGCAAGTTCGGTTGGCCGCTGTAGTCGGTGACCTCAAGATAGAGCTGCTAGTTAGACTCCTGATGATGCTGGTTGGTTGCACCCGAGCTGAAACGTCAACATGTTAGCGCACAAAGCCGATAGCTTAAAGGCGGATTAAATGAACAACGCTGTCAGCGCCGGGAAATTGCGAGTGGCTCATTGGCGCGCAATGTCCAGGCGCTTTCATGCTTTGTGAACCCGATGTTCGGATAATATTCTACAGCCTTCGGAGCGGCCAACAGGACGAGCATTGAGCGCGGCCCCATCTTCTGCCGGGTTCTCTCTATGAGTTCGATGCCGATTCCTTGCCTTTGGTGAGACGCGCGCACGGCGAGATCTGCGAGATATCCGACGTAGCTAAAATCGGCAAGCGTGCGTGCGATGCCAATCAATAAAGCTCCGTCCCATGCAGTCACCACCAAGTTGGCGTGGCTCAGCATGTCCGACATGATTCGCCGGTCGTCGACGGGCCGTCGTTCGCCGAGCGTGGAGGCATTGTATAGATCAGTGACCTGATCAAGATCCAAGTCATTACCAAAACGAAACTCTATTTCCGACACATTCATTTCCCTATACCTCTCTAGAATGAGTTCGCCATTCCGTTGGTGCTCGGATTATAGCAGGTCTGATTTCGGAATGAGCAATGACTCCGTTCGAGTCTTTGTGGCAAAACGGAATACCTCGGTGGTGCGCTGGCGCCGAGTGGCGGGTGAAACGGAGTCAAAATTTTGATCGGCGGTGGCGTCGATCTCTACTGCACCACCACTGCGTCGCCCCGATTAACTACGACCTCGCGGATCTTGGCGGGCAAGTTAAACGGCGCGTCGATGTTGAATCCGTTCGGATTGTCGGGCGTACGCGAGAAGAAGGTCACAAGCTCCTGCAAAAGTGGCTTCGGCAAGGGAACACCGAGGATTTCGGCGGAGCCAAGTTGAAACCGGCCTTTGCCATCCTGAGCGCGAAGCATCCCGCGCGCCGTTACCGGCACTTGGCCGGAAATATAGTTTAGCGGATCCAGAAGTCCTCCGGAGCTTCGATGCCGCTTAAATTCATCTATGTCCACAAAAACGCGGCCAGCCAGTTGGCCGTCGCCAACGATTGTGATCTGCGGATTCGTAAGACCCCGAGGAATTTTGTCCCTAAGGTTAAAGTTGAGGTAGGAATTGACTTCGAGCTCCGACCCCGTTGTTCGCTTCGACCGGACCGGCTCCATCGACGCATTTTTTGTGATCTCCTCGATCTTTCGTTCCAGTCGATCGCCCTGCTCTTTTGAGAGCTGGACCGCGGCCGGGCTTGATGCCGCGAGGGTTAGAAGCATGAGTCCGAAGAGAATCCCATGTCCGAGCTTAGTTAGTTTCATTCTAGAATACGATAGGGTTTGCGGCGTTCGCCTTCAAGGCTCGGGCAAGAATTGACCCGCACGCTTCGTGAGCGGAAAAAAGCCGTCTTGCAAATACAGCTGCTCCATAGTTAATTGGCGTCATTCCAAAGCAACCTCAGGAGCGATACATGGTTGACAACTTAAAACCCCGAAGTGGGGTGATCACCGACGGCCCGGACCGGGCGCCGACGCGGGCGATGTTAAAGGCGGTGGGTTTCTCCGACGAAGACTTACGCCGGCCAATCATTGGCGTCGCCAATACCTGGATTGAGATTGGTCCCTGCAATTACCACTTGCGCCGGCTGGCCGTGAAAGTAAAGGAAGGTATTCGTGCGGCCGGCGGGACGCCGATGGAGTTCAACACCGTGTCGATCTCCGACGGCATCAGCATGGGCGCGGAAGGAATGAAATGTTCGCTCGTCAGTCGCGAGGTGATCGCCGATTCCGTCGAGCTGGTCGCGCGCGGCAATCATTTCGACGCGCTGGTTTGCCTTTCCGGCTGTGACAAAACCAATCCCGGTGTTGTCATGGCGCTGGCGCGACTGGACATTCCGGGTTTGGCGCTTTACGGCGGTTCCATTGCGCCGGGTCATCTGGGCGATAGAGACTTGACGATTCAAGACGTGTTCGAAGCGGTGGGCGCCTATGGCAGCGGCCGCATCAACGCCGAGCAATTCATGGCCGTGGAAAACGCCGCGTGCCCGGGAGCAGGCGCTTGCGGCGGGCAATTCACCGCCAACACCATGTCGACGGTATTGGAATTTCTCGGCATCTCGCCGATGGGTAGCAACGGTATTCCAGCCACCGTTGCCGAAAAAGACGAGGCGGCGTTTAACGCCGGCCAGCTCGTGATGGAACTACTTCGGCGTGATCTGCGACCATCGCAAATCCTCACGCGCAAATCGATCGAGAACGCGATTACGTCCGTGGCCGCGACTGGCGGATCGACCAATGCAGTGCTGCACTTACTCGCTATCGCCAGAGAAGCGGGCGTCGAGTTAGCCATCGACGACTTCGATCGCATCAGCAATCGCACGCCGTTGATCGCCGATCTCAAGCCGGGCGGCCGGTTCGTCGCCAACGATCTTTACAAAGCGGGTGGCATTCAACTGGTGGCGAAGCGGTTAGTCGACGCCGGCCTCATTCATGGCGATGCGATGACAGTCACGGGATCGACCATCGCCGAGGCGGCGCAAATGACCAAGGAGACGGCGGGACAGGAAGTTGTGCGGCCGATTTCGAATCCGCTCAAGACCACGGGCGGATTGGTGATCTTGAAGGGCAACCTGGCCCCGGAGGGCTGCGTGGTCAAAGTCGCTGGGCACGAAAGAATGATTCACCGTGGGCCGGCGCGGGTGTATGATCGGGAAGAAGACGCGTTTAAAGCCGTGCAGACGGGCAAGATCAAAGACAACGATGTCGTGGTGATTCGCTATGAGGGACCTAAAGGCGGTCCGGGGATGCGCGAAATGCTTGGCGTGACCGCGGCGCTTGTCGGCGCTGGATTGGGCGATTCAGTGGCATTGCTCACCGATGGTCGCTTCTCCGGCGCGACCCATGGTCTCATGGCCGGACATGTCGCTCCTGAAGCCGCGCATGGCGGACCCATCGCAGCTGTGCGCGATGGCGACACGATCGTATTCGACATTAAAGCGCGCCGGTTGGATGTCGAGATTCCCGAGCAGGAAATAAAGGCAAGACTCGGCGAGTGGACGCCACCGCTGCCGCGCTACAAATCCGGCGTCATGGCGAAGTATGCTAAGCTCGTCTCATCGGCATCCGAAGGAGCGGTGACGCGGTAACGAATTCCCACTTTATTCATCATTGCATGAGGGTCTCGGGATAATCCGTTCGCTAGAGTCATTGTTCGCCACGAAATGACGAAGAACGCGAAGGAGGGCGGGTTTGAAGCCTAGTTCTACAGCTTCGTGCCTCGCGTATTCTTTGTGATTGATGAATCCGTTGTAATGGTTCACTGCTATTAAGCGACGAGGTTTGACAGATCCCGGCGCGGTTCGATAGTGTGCCGGCGATCAATTCTCACGCGCATTCGTTTAGTTATTCGCACATGGAAAAGGAGACTGACCGATGAGCCTCGATTACGTCAGCAACCAAGAGATCATCCAGGCGGCGCGCCGCAATCTGCCGCAGGATGTGTGGGATTATCTAACCGGCGGCGCCGAGTCGGAAACCACTATGCGGCGCAATCGCTTGGGCTTCGATTGCCTGGCGCTCAGGCCGCGGGTGCTGGTGGATGTTTCAAAGATCGACACATCGACGACGTTTCTCGGACAGAAGCTGCGCATTCCGGTGATGATGGCGCCCATCGGTTCACTGCAATCGATCACCCCCGAAGGCGGCGTCGCCGTAGCGAAGGCCGCCGCAGAATTCGGCACCATGAACTTCGTTAGCTCGGTCACGCAACCGACTTTGGAAGAGATTGCCGCCAGCACGAACCACCCAAAGATCTTTCAACTCTATGTTCGCGGCGGATTGGACTGGTGCGCGGAAATCATCGGACGCGTAAAGAAAGCGGGTTATGCGGCTCTGTGTCTCACCGTCGACACGGCTCATTACAGCCGGCGTGAGCGGCCGCTGCTCAATCGCTGGCAACCCCCCAGCAGGCGTACTGAGACGAACCGACACTTTCAGGCGATGCTAACCTGGGAAACCATGGACGCGATAAAAAAAATCGCCGGCTTGCCATTTATCTTAAAGGGTGTCGCAACGGCGGAAGATGCCAAATTGGCCGTGGAGCATGGAGTCGACGTAATCTACGTCTCGAATCACGGCGGCCGCCAGCTCGACCATGGGCGAGGCACCATCGAAGTGTTGCCGGAAATTATGGAAACAGTGAAAGGCAAAGCGGACGTCGTGCTGGACGGCGGTGTCACTCGTGGCACGGATGTGGTCAAGGCGCTGGCGCTCGGATGCAAGGCGGTCACCATCGGCAAGCTCCAGGGCTGGGGCCTGGGTGCGGGGGGAAAGGACGGGTTGGTTCGCGTGCTTGAATTGCTCGAAGAAGAATTGATCGTCGACATGGCGCTCTTGGGTGTGACACGCGTCGATGAGATCAATGCCAGTTATGTTTGCAAAGCCAATCCCGTGATCTTCGCGCACGAGATGAGCGCGTTTTGCCATATGCCGGGCGGACGTTTGCTCTAGCAGTGACCGGGCGAAGGCTCGAGATCATGCGGAAAGCTTTGGTCGCGCGAACTCCCATCGTCGCCTGACCGCTAGCCTTTCTATCGTCACGGACTGTATGGGTTATCGAGCGCGGCTTGTTTCATCTGGGCGTGGAGATCGACCATCGTCAGCGCGCAGTATTCCATCGAATAGCCGGCGCGGAATTCGACACTGTCTTGCAGCGCGCGCGTCAAAACCGTTCGGTTAAAAGCGCCGTGGCCCATCGCCTCTTCGCCCCCTTCACCCAGCTTGTGGGTGTCCATGTCGGCCTCCTCGTGAGTCGAGAAATAGATCGCGTCTTGCTTACTGAAGCCGTAATGCGTCGTTAAAGCAGTGAACCATTGACCCGACCACTGCGACAGTGACTCTTCGAAAACATGCAATCCCCACAGCTCGATTATCGAGCCGTCGATGAAAATCTTGTGGCAAAAGTCGTTGATGGCGCGCGCAGCCGGGAGATAGGGGTCTTCCAAGACTTCTTTTTTGCTGAGACCCATCTTTTCGGCGGTTTGGAGCAGCACCAGAACATGACCCGGAGCGCGCGGGGAAATGAGCTCGTCGGCGATCTTCGCGCAAAAGGGACCGAGAAGATCGAAGTTGCGCACAAAGAAGGGCAGATGCGTATAGTAAGACACCGCATTCAAAGCATTGACTTCCAGAGAAAATCGCCCCCAATTCTTAAAAAACTGCCGCATCACGGGAAGCGGCAACTTGCCGTCGCGCAACTGAGTCATGAAGGCGCCCTGGTAAATTTTCTCATGGGCGTACTTGTAGAGCGTCGAATAAAGATAGTCGACGTAGGCCTTCGCTTCCTGCTCGGTTAGTTTTTCTCCGACCTTCGGTTCCTTCGGCTTACTCACGGTCGACCTCCAAATGATCCTGGCTTTTTTCAACGCGTTATCATCGCGTACTTTTCAAGTCAAGGTAAGTGGGCAATTTGGAATTACATTACGCCCGCGCTAAGATCAGCGCATGGCAGCGAAACCGAGCCAAAAATTAGAAACCTTTCCCAACCCTCGGCCGGAGCGCGACTACGAGATCAACATGGAGTGTCCCGAGTTCACCTGTGTGTGCCCGCGCACCGGCCAGCCTGATTTTGCTACGATCCGCATTAACTATGTGCCCGACAAGCTTTGCGTCGAGCTGAAGTCGTTGAAGCTTTACCTTTGGTCCTATCGGGATGAGGGCGCTTTTCACGAAGCGGTCATCAATAAAATTTTGGATGATCTCGTGCAGGCGTGCCGTCCGAGAAAGATGACCGTGGTCGGTCACTTCAAGGTGCGCGGCGGTATCCACACGGTAATCAGCGCCGATTATCGGCAGCCTTAGCAGCTAGGGTCCCGCCCCGGCTGCGATTCGTGCTCATTCAGTTTTCTCTCGACAACGAATGCCTGAAATTCGCTTCCTGGAAGAATTACTGATCGTCCTCGCCGTGACGATCTCGATCGTCTTTCTGTCCCAAAAACTGCGCGTGCCGGCGATTGTCGGTTTTCTGCTCGCCGGCGTGGTCATCGGTCCCGGTGGATTGGGTCTAATCAAGAGCGTCAACCAAGTTGAAACGTTGGCGGATATCGGCTTGGTGCTCCTGCTCTTTATCATCGGCATTGAATTTTCATTGGAGAGTTTCCTCACCATGCAACGCCGAATTATCTGGGCCGGGTTTGTGCAAGTTTTTGCAACGGTCTTGGTCGTGCTGACGATCGCGCTGTCTTTGGGCGTGTCACCGGGCGTGGGTGTTTTCTACGGCTTCTTGGTCACGATGAGCAGTACGGCGATCGTTCTGCGGATCTATAACGATCGTGGCGAAACCAATTCGATCCAAGGCCGTCTGGCCAGCGGAACTCTTCTATTCCAGGATCTTTGCATTGTTCCGATGATGCTCATGGTGCCGTTTTTGGCTCAGTCGGCACAAGGCTCTCTACTTGGCGTCGGCTGGGCCATCCTAAAGTCTTTGCTGGCATTAGCTTTGATCGTCTGGGCCGCGCGCAAGTTACTTCCCCGGCTGTTGCACCAAGTCGCGCTCGTGAGAAATCGGGAAGTCTTCATTCTTTTCGTCGTGCTGATCTGTCTCGGCACCGCTTGGCTATCGTCAGTGTCGGGTTTGTCTCTCGCGTTGGGTGCTTTGATCGCCGGACTGGTTATTTCCGAATCCGAGCTCAGCCACCAAGTTGTCGCGGATGTGCTTCCACTGCGCGACTGTTTCAGCGGCATTTTTTTTATTTCCATCGGCATGCTGCTCAATCCCGAGATCCTCAGGCAGGATTGGCTTACCCCGGTAGTGGAGCTCCTGCTCATTGTGAGCATCAAGACTCTAGTTGTGTTGGTGATTTTCTGGTGTATCTATCGGTCTGCCCGGCTCGGCATCCTTTTGGGACTGAGTCTGGCTCAAATCGGCGAGTTCTCCTTCATCCTGGCCAAGGCCGGGATCGGTCACAATCTTTTGAGTGCCGCCGGGGAACAGAGTTTTCTCGCGGCGTCGATTCTGAGCATGATTACGGCGCCCTTTCTGATTCAATCGGCGCACTGCGCCGCCGATCGCTTAACCGGAAAGATCAGCCGGCGGGAAGCGCGCCAACCCGCCGCAGAGCACATGGCGGAGACCGCCGGGATTGAAGGGCATGTCATCATCGTTGGCTATGGGCTCAACGGGCAAAACCTTGCGCGGGTGCTGCGCGAGTCCGGCATCCCCTATCGGGTTTTGGAGCTGAATCCGGAGTTGGTTCGCGCCGGTAAGGCAGCGGGAGAGGAGATCAATTTCGGCGACGGTACCCGGACAGATATTCTTGAACAGTTGGGCATCGGTCGGGCCCGTGTGTTGGTTATCGCTATTTCGGATCCGACGGCGACAGCTCATATCGTATCGCAGGCGCGCCGCCTTCGCGCCGAAATCAATATCATCGTCCGCACTCGATATGTCGCCGAGATAGAGCGTCTTTATGGCCTTGGCGCCAACCAAGTGATTCCCGAAGAATTTGAAACATCAGTGGAGATTTTCGCTCGAGTGTTGCAGGAATACCACGTTCCGCGCAACGTGATCGCGTTGCAAGTCGATCTGATTCGCCGGGAACACTACGGGACCTTGCGCGGACTGCGGCTTCAGGGCAGACAACTCGACGAGCTCAGCCGATTTCTGATTGGCGTGACCACGGATATTTTTTCCGTCTCCGAAAACTCGCCCCTAGTCGGCCAAAGTTTGCGGGAGATCGATCTCCGGGAGCGGAGCGGCGTAACGGTGATCGCCGCGGTGCGCGACGGTCAGCCCTTTCACAACGTGGGTCCAGAGTTCGTCCTACGAGCGGGCGACCGATTGGTGTTACTCGGCGACCATAAGTCTCTCGATGAGGCAGCACTGATGTTCAGCCCGCGCCAGGGGTCGTAGAAAAAGCAGTGCATCGGCGCCGGCTTGTATCGCGATTGTCGCCGGCCGCAATTTCATCGATCGAATGAATGATTGATGCAGCGGCCGCGAATCGAACCAGCGCATTTTGCCAGGAGATTTTTCGCTGTGAGTAAAGCTGTGCACAAACTGTGAACGATAGCGTGCAAATAGGCGCGCGAACGTTAAAACTCTCGTTTCGAAGCTAGTGACTGAATCGACATCGATCTCGCTGCGTCAAAAAAGTTTTACGCGGCACAACAAATTTTCTTGCATTTTGCTTTTGATCGGTTACATTCGCGTAAACTCACAATTTTGCTGAACTGACCATGCCCTTCTTATTTACTGCTGCTCGTAAAAATCTCAAGCGACTCGATGGCCACGTTAGAGGATAATCTACGGAAAGTTCCTCCGCAGAATTTGGAAGCTGAGTCTTCCGTTCTGGGCGGTGTCTTACTCGAGAACGACGCCATCAACCAGGTTCTGGAGCTGCTCAAGCCCGAAGATTTCTACCGAGAGTCGCACCGCAAGATTTTTCGCTCCATGATCGAAATCACCGACCGCAATGAACCGGTCGATCTGATCACGCTCAGCGAGCATCTAAAAAGCAAGAATGAACTCGAAGCAGTCGGCGGGACGGCCTATCTGGCGTCCTTGGCCGATTTCGTGCCAACTGCGGCCAATATTTCTTACTACGCGCGAATCGTGCGGGAAAAGGGGATTCTCCGCAGCTTGATTTCGACTGCTACGGAGATCGCCACGCGAGGTTACGAAGAGCAGGGCAACGTTGAAGAGTTTCTCGACATCGCGGAAAAAGTCATCTTCGATATCTCCGAGAAAAAGATCAAAGCCTCATTTGTCGCCGTCGGCGACATGATTACCGACACACTCAAGACGATCGACAAGCTGTATCAACGCAAAGAGATGGTCACCGGCGTGCCCACCGGCTACGAGGATCTCGACAAGCTCACCGCCGGACTTCAGCCTGCGGATCTCATTATAATCGCCGGTCGACCGGGCATGGGAAAGACTGCGTTTGCGCTCAATATCGCCGCCAACGCCGCTTACTCCGGCGTCGGTGCAGCGGTGTTTTCTTTGGAAATGGCCAAGGAACAACTAGTGCTCCGCATGCTTTGCTCCGAAGCGCGCGTGAACAGTTCCAAAGTGCGCTCGGGATATTTAGGCGAGAGGGACTTCCCGCAACTCGCCAAGGCGGCAGGCCGACTGCACGAGGCGCCGATTTACATCGATGACACGCCGGCCATTTCCGTGCTTGAGTTGCGTGCCAAGGCGCGCCGCCTGGTTCGTGATCGCTCGAAAAAGGTCGGCTTGATCGTCGTGGACTATCTTCAACTGATGCGCGGAATGGGCAACGCCAGTAATCGCGAGCAAGAGATTTCAGAAATCTCTCGCTCTTTAAAGGCGCTCGCCAAAGAGCTCAATATTCCCGTGATGGCGCTCTCCCAGCTCAATCGCAAGGTCGAAGATCGGACTGGCAGAAAGCCGCAGATGTCGGACCTTCGTGAATCCGGCGCGATTGAACAAGATGCAGATCTAATTATGTTCATTTACCGCGAAGAGCTTTATGACAAAAACAACGATGAGGTGAAGGGCAAGGCGGAAGTGATCGTCGAGAAACAGCGTAATGGTCCCACCGGTATCGTTACGCTTACTTTCCTCGGTGAGTTTACTCGTTTCGAAAACTACACCGAACGGGCTGATTACAGTTTGGACGAGGCGGACGAAGCTTAGACAAAACCGGCACGACGCGATGGCAAATTCGAAACAGCGCGTCTGCCCTGTCATGGCTAAGCACAACCGAGCTCTTCGCCACTGGATGCGAACACAGAACGCGCTTATCTGCGAATTAGCCCGGTCGATCATCAGTAAAATACTCGTCGTGGGCGCAACGGAGCGACGTTGATGCAAAGGAAATTCAATGAGCTCTCGATCTTGCTCTCGATGTGGGCGCTAATTTCATGCCTGCACGACATTGCACGAGCCGCAGAGTCAGGCGCGGTGCCATTGCCGTTGCTGTTAGCCAGCGACGTCGGGCCGAAGGTCGATCCGGCCAAATATCTGGTCAGTGAAAAATATGACGGCGTGCGGGCAATCTGGGACGGCAAGGTGCTGCGCTTTCGCAGCGGCCGCGCGGTCGACGCGCCGGCATGGTTTATTTCCAAACTGCCGGCGCAATTGCTGGACGGCGAGCTTTGGTTGGGACGCGGACGTTTTGAAGCTCTTTCCGGTATGGTGCGCAAGGCTGAGCCGCAGGACGACGAATGGCGCCGGATCAAATACATGATCTTCGAGCTGCCGGAAGCGCCGGGGACTTTTGCCGAGCGCGCCCGGCGCATCAAAGAAATTGTCGCGCAGACGCGCTGGCCACAGCTGGTTGCGGTCGACCAGTTTCGGGTCGCCGATCGCGCCGCCCTCAAACGCAAGTTGGATGAAGTGGTACGCGGCGGCGGCGAAGGGCTCATGCTGCATTTGGCGGATGCCACCTACGTGACCGGCCGCAGCGATGTACTGCTCAAGCACAAGCCGTTACAGGACACGGAGGCGGTGGTGATCGAGCACATTCCCGGCAAGGGCAAATACCTGGGCATGATGGGCGCTCTTCGAGTGCAATCGCCGGACGGCAAACGATTTCTGATCGGCACGGGATTCACCGACCAAACGCGCAAAAGTCCGCCGTCGGTGGGCACGACTATCACCTACACCTATCGCGGACTGACCAACACCGGCTTGCCACGGTTTGCGAGTTATCTGCGGGTGCGCGAGGAATTCTGACTACGTGAATTTGGAATTACTGCGATTTCTTCGATTCGAGTTCATACCAGTCAGCGTGGAGCGACCAGCCTGTGCAATTCAAACATGCCGTCCACCGCCAATGATGGTCGCAACCGGGACAGCGCCCGTGCGTGCTGAAAGTATTCCAGCAGGTTCCGCAGCCGTCAGCGAAAAATTCCGGCGAATCACAAGGCGCGCAAAACCAGCGGTGCGAAGGTTTCGGTTGCCATTTGCACAGGGGACAGCGGATGCGGCCCAAGTCGGGAAGCACCGCGTCTTGATCGGTCTGCTTCCCGGGTGAATCAACTGATTTTGGATCGTTTTGTAAAAGCAGCAAGACGGCTATTTCGGGATGAGATATAGACTCTTGTTCGATCTGCATTTCCCTGTTCCATCTAACTGCGTTTAGCGTCTTCCCCCTATGCGTCAGGGCAAGAGCAACGCCGCACCAAAAAGGACCACCGCAGAGAGCAGTAATAGGAGAAGGCTGATCAGGCCGTAGCGGCTTTCGGCCTCGCTCGTTCCGACGCTGAACGGCGCACGCCGTGCTACCAATTTCCGGAATTGCGAATCGACGGCGCCGAGGATGACAAGCGCGGCGATGGCGACATATAATCTGCCGCCTTGACTGCGAGAGCCGCCATCCATCTTGAGCATGAGAAAGGCGGCGCCGGCCACGGTGGCGATCGCGACGATACTCAGGAGGATTCGGAGAAAGATATCGAGCGCGTTTGCGGTTCGCTCAAGTCCTGCCGTGATCGGTTCGCGCTCGCGCGGCGGGCTGGGGGTAGGAGCGTTCACCGTCGCTGAGAACTCAGGCTGAGCGTTTTCGGGTGTCGTGGGCGGAGGCGGAGTCTGGAATCCTGTCAATGCGGATTCCAGCGCGTCTGGAATGCCATTGCGGTTTGCGTCCGCCTGGCCCATCGCCATTTCGAAAAGACGACGCACTACCGCAGGCATTTCTCCCACGCTTTTAAACTCCCGGCCGTTGAAGGAGATGGACGACTGCTGGATCGCGATCACGTTCCCAGCGGTGCCGCGTTCCAGGATGTCAGGGATGCCGTTTCGGTCAGCGTCCGCAAATTGCGCCATCGCCTGTTGATAAGCCTGCCGCACTTCTTCCGGCATGGCCTCCGGGCTAGCGTACTTCTTGCCGTTGAAGATGATTTTGGTTTCCATCGAATTCCTCCATCTAGAATAGGGCTACCGCAGAACGAGCCGCTAGATTTGCCATTGTCTAACTACGAAACCACTAATACAGGTCAGCGGAGCAGCCTCGGCCCATCACTAGGTTGCAAAAACTTTTTCAATTGTAACGTGCGACCAATGGTCACCCGAACCTAGATCGTAGCTTATGAGTCGAATTGCAACGGACGTTTTTTCTTGTACCATTTCTCACTTTGACTTTTTCTATAGGCTCAACGCCAAGCTCAGCCGACGCTGTTAAGCGATCGGTCTGAAGCGCGATGTTAGCCCTCGAACTTTGTTCAAGGCGCAAACATCTCCTCCAGCACTGCCAATACCGCGGTCACAGAGTTGGGAGACAGGCGCCCGAGTCGCCTCGCTAGTCGTTCAATATCGACCGTACGAAGCTGGTCCGTGGCAACAAATCCAGTGCGACCTTGAAAGCGGCATTGGACTCGCCACGGATAGGCTTGCCCTCCTGTCGTCATGGGTGCGACGATGACGGTACGCAAATGGTCATTCAACTCGTCGGGTGAGACGATAAGACATGGCCGTGTCTTACGGATCTCGCTCCCGCGTGTCGGATCAAGCTGAACGAGATAGACCTCACCCCGAGCTGCCGCGGGTTGCGCTACCGCCATTTCCACTCTTTTTCGTCAAACCTTGTGGGTGTCAATGGGTCAATGAGACGGTCGTCATTCCGCTCGCGCATTTTTCGAGCTGCTGCCGCCCAACCCGCGCGGGGCCGGCTTCCTCGTCGAATCACAATCCGACCTGGCTCAGCCTCAAGTTCGACCTCGTCCTCTAATTGCGCTTCCTCAATGAGCACCTTTGGCAGCCGTACACCTCGTGAATTACCAATCTGAACAATGCGGCTCTTCATTCGAATCTCCGCTCCGTTGTCACATTGTAATCACAAGGCCGATAAGTTGGCAAGAACAAGAAACGTTAAAGACGGGGCTAACGCTAAGGCTGAGAGGGCGAGGCCAGCGAGCGAAGCGAGCGGGTCCGAAGATCCTTCTCGAGCCGATTGTTAGCTTTCCGTAGAATCATCCACATTTAATTTCTTGATCTCATGAAAACATCCAGCGCAACACGCCCGAAAGCTAGCGAACTGTAACGCTTTGTCCGTCCATTCACCCTCGTCCTTTAGAACCCGCTCGCATTCTTCGCACCAAGCTTGGAGCCCTTCGTCGGGATCATGTCCTTCCGAATCGGGAGCATATGGTTCGAAAAAGCCGATCTTTTCGCTCTTGCTGAAATGCTGGCACATATACGCGCGCTCTTGTTGACCGTGTGAATCACACTGTATGGACGAAGAAGACTCTGTCCGAATCGATGCACGGAAGCCATCAACTCGATCAATCGCTACCCCGTCGGACTGGTCTTGTGCAAGTAAGTGATCAACACCAGCTACGACAAAAAGTAGTGGCCGTGTTGTGGGTCCCGTCAGTTGGATCGCAACCGGAATGGCCAGTGTGGGTTCGCAGTAGGCTGGAATCGATGTTGCGATGTGTCCGTGAAACGGTGGCTCGTTGGCCTGATTGGGGTCCTCATAGAGTTCAAGGTACCGAATAAAATCTGCAGCTCTCATCTCAACCCAGATACCCCATCCAAAATGTTCGTGCCCATGAACGGGAACTTGCAAGACTCCTCTGGCAAAAAACCGCTTGCGGTCAATGTCGCATACGTCCAAGTTAAAGAAAATACGTTTCTCCCGCTCGGACTCGGGAACCTCAAAATATGCATCGGGTTTTCCGAATCCGATCTCGGTATTGATCTCCTCGTGCTCTTTCCCGCATTGTTGGCAGCGTTTAAGAGTCATTCTTGGTACCGTGGTTGTGGGAAGCTAACGCCGGCTAAGCGGTGCCGAATAGAGCGAGCCTTTTAAGGCAAGCGTTTTCGACATCAGTTTTAAGCCGCGGGTTAGGATGCTGTGTTACTGAACAATACTCGCGCATGTTGCGCCTCAATGAGTGCCGCCCTGCCAATGATGTCAGGATACTTCGTCGACGCATGAACAACTACCTCAAAGTAGCGGTAGTCTCGATACCCAAGCTGATCAAAATCGAAAAAACGTAACAGATCCAATTCGACCTCGTCCGGCTGAACTCGCGACACCGGATGGTCCCAGTAACCGCTCCGCGGCAAATCGCGATTGATGAATATCGGCGTTCCTTGCTCAACGGCAGGCACAATGCGAAAGCCAGGCAACGCTGATGGATCGGCGGAATACTCTGGCGCAAGCTCGTGATCAAAAACGTCCAGCGGACGCAAGACAAGAGAGGAAAAGATGCCGCGGGCAATGGCATCGAACTCGTCACGAAGGTCCCAATTTTGGCTTGGCTGTGCGACAGACGAGAAATAAATGTTCCAAAGGTGCCGGACGCACTCGCGATAAGTAAGGAATAAGTGCGTGACATCATTCATACGGTCACCCGGCAGGCAGCCTAACGTTTTGGGTGAGAGGCGCGGTCCTTAGCGTCCTTCTCAACCCAGGGGGTTAGACCGCCTAACTAAAAAAATGAGCGCACGGTTTCCACTTTGCCCGCGTCAATTCCTCTTTGAGCTTGACGTTTGTAAACGCTCTCGCGCATTGAGTCAACAATGCGCTGCGCTCGCGCTCTATCTTCGGCAGCAACAACCAGAGCGGCATCGCGCATGGTCCGCCCTGCCTTCCAACTATTGGTGACCTGGCAGGCAGAAAGAAGAGTTTCAAGTACGAGTCGCTTGGCGCTAACGGGAAAAGTCCAAACCGCTTGCCACAGAACTTCCAGCGCGGTGATCTTGCTCACAGGTGGTTCAATCTGTTTCGCTTCTACAAGCAGAGACGTTACTACTCTCTGCGCATGTTCAAATTTGCCCCGCTCGGCCAGAGCGCGAACTGGCCACGCAGCAACTGCCACGCGTTTGTACGCATCGGCTCCGAGGCTTGCTGCCTTCAGGGCCTTGTCGGCAACTCGAATTACTCTTTCTTCGGGGGCAAATCGGGCGACTGCCGCAAGTGATTGACAACGATACCAGGCATCCGAAACCTTTTCCGCGAGGAGAAATGCCTTGTCAAAATCAACATGAGCCGCCTTGATCGCTTTGGCGCGTTCATCTGCCGCACTCATACAGCGCTTTTCAGAATGTACGAACTCCCAATCAGTCTAACGGCATGCGGCTAAGCCGTGGCGAACAAGCGAGCCTAAAAGGCGAGCGCTCTCGACATCAGTATTAAGCCGCGGGTTATGTGTCCTTACCCTTAACTTGCGTCCGAGTAGAATCCGGCCCGGTAGATCGTTACAGCTACACTCATACCTAAATCCGCTACGCGCCGCACCAAGTCCTCCGGAAGTTGGTAGGTCTCGCACTTTGGTTCTGTACCACTCGCGAACGCAATGTCTAAAACGCGTCGAGTACACTGACGCCACGAAACTTTAGCCCGGTCAGATAGGTTCTCCAAGATTGAGCAGAAGGCAACGGCTTCCTCGGCACCAGTATCGCAATGACCGACACCGGCAGTGACGTAATAGGCATCTCCAACCCGGTCATTTCGGTTAACAGAAATGTTATTTCCCAGTTCCGCCACGATAAGGGAGATGTCGCTCGTGGAATCGAATTCTAGGTCAGTCGCGACGTAAGAAATCTTCATATCGAGCTATTGCACGTGGGACACATAACGCGAAGGCTGAGCAGCCAAGGCCCGCGAGCCTTGCGAGCGGGTCCGAAGATCTGTCTCAAGCCGCAGGTTATGTTTCCTACTCATACAGACCGGCAATTCGTGTAACCTCCGCTTCCGCCACACGCTTGCCGCCTTCCATGAAGAAACCTTTTACACCTATTTTGATTCGGATTCGGTGAATCGTCGCTTTAAGGTCTTGGTTTACGATCCACATTCTTGCGGTTCCTTCAACGGGCACACGAACCTTCTCCTCCAAAATAATTCCCCGGTTATCCTCAAAAAAGGGCCAAATCATATAGATACCCGTTTCGTTGATATTGTCACCGTCATAAGCTCAGTCGCATCGGTAACCCTGAAGCGGCGCACCTGAAACACGGCCTCCTTCATCCTGAGATAGAAACCGGTATCTGACCTCAAAATCG
>DASYUV010000266.1:0-18275 GCA_036000865.1 Binatia bacterium
GGATTTGACTCGCTATTGATAGTCAGGGAAATAACGCTATGACCAAAAAAATTCGCGTCGTCCACTATTTGAATCAATTCTTCGCGCAGATCGGCGGCGAAGAAAAAGCCGACGTTGGCCCGCAATTCAAAGACGGGCCGATTGGGCCAGGGCGCGCGTTGCAACAGGCCCTCGGCGAGAATGGCGACGTTATCGCGACGATCTTTTGCGGCGATAACCACTTCGCCGAGCATCAAGGGCAAGTTATCGATGAACTGCTTCGAAAATTGGCCGAATACCAACCGGACCTGCTGATCGCCGGCCCGGCATTCGAAAGCGGCCGCTATGGAATCGCCTGCGGCGCCATCTGCCAAGCCGCGCAACAGCGGCTCGGCATCGCCGCGGTGGCTGGTATGGATGAGGATAATGTGGGCGCCGGCTTGTATCGCAAAAATATCTACATCATCAACTCGGGCGCGACCATCGCTCGGATGGTGCCGACACTGCAGCGAATGGCCACGTTGGGTCTAAAGCTCGGACAGCGCGCGCCGATCGGCAAACCGGAAAAGGAAGGTTTTCTGCCGCGTGGCATCAAACGCAACGAGTTTGCCGCCAAGCCCCCTGCCGAGCGCGCCGTCGACATGCTGCTCGCCAAACTGCGCGGCGATGCCTTCAAGTCGGAGATTGCCCCACCCAAATTTACCGGCGCCAAACCCGCGGCTCCGCTGCGTGATCTGTCTTCCGCAGTGATCGCATTGGTGACCGACGGCGGCTTGGTGCCCGAAGGCAATCCGGACAAAATCGAACCGGGACGTCCAACGCGTTTTACAACGATCCCAATTGCAGGCGTCACATCACTCGACGCCGACAAATTCGACGCCGTCCACTCCGGTTACGACACCGCCATCGCCAACCGCGACCCAAACCGTCTCGTGCCTCTGGACACCATGCGCGAGCTAGAACGAGAAGGCGTGATCGGCAAGCTCCATGAGTTCGTCCACTCCACAGGCGGCGCCCACGCCGCCGTGGATAACGCGACGAACATCGGGCAAGCGATCGCGGCGCGCCTCAAGGCCGCGGGAGTCAGTGGCGTCATTCTCACCTCGACGTGAGGCTCCAGCACACGCTGCGGCGCAGCGATCAGTAAGGAAATCGAAAAACTGGAAATTCCGGTCACACAAATCTGCACGATGATCCCGGTGGCGAAGGAAGTCGGCTCGATGCGCGCTATTCCCTCCGGTGGCATCGTCAGCCCGACCGGCAACCCCGACCTTTCACCCGAGAAAGAAAAAGCCTTCAGGCGCGAGCTGATTCTCCGCGCGTTGCAGACGTTGCAAGAGGAAGTGTAGGGAGCCCAAATCCGAATTTGGAAAATCCGAAATTCGAAACAATTTCAAAATGATGAAAATTCGGAAAATTCTAAACAGGAGAGGATCAGGATCGCGTTTTGAATTTTCCCGATTTGATATTTATTTGGCTTCGGTTTGTTTCGGATTTGGTGCTTCGGATTTTGACCGGCGCTCATCACGGGTCCTGGCGCCATGACCCGTCCCCGTGGTGGGGTGTGTTGCCGCTCACGATTTGAACGGAGCGTGCAGAAGCTCAGCCAAAGGCTGATCAGCCTCAGGCTGAGGTTGAACGGCTTGAACGTTTTGAACTTTTGCCGGCGGCGTGAATCAAAGTTGATACAGAGGTAGCAAGTTAACTACGCCTCTGATTGTCGTCCTGTCGTTTACGCAGTTTCGTTCCACAAATTTTCACCGTTATTACAGCATGTTTCATCATGCCCTCCCTTCCCTCACGGTTGGCATAAGACGTGCCATATGTCGGTCGGGAACAGACAACAGTCTCGCGTCTCAGGTTTTGCGTTTACCCGAGACTCGAAACCCGAGACCCGAAACCGTGCAGTGCAGCTTGACAGGGCCCCATGAACACGTCGAATCATAATCCAAAGGAGGAACCGCTATGTTGTTTAGAAAAAGCGTTGTACTGATTTTGCTCGTTGCGTCTCGGGTAGAGTTTGCATCGGCAGCCGACAAGATCATTCTCGATGGTTCCACCGGAATGCTGCCCTTAGCCTCTGCGCTCGCGAAAGCCTACCAACAAAAGTCCAGTGACCCCGAGTTAGAGCTCGGGAAAGGCCTGGGAACGGGAGCAAGACTTCGTGCACTCGCCGAAGGAAAAATTCACATCGCTTTAGCCAGTCACGGGATTGAACCTGCGGAAGTCCAGAAGGGAAACCTAAAAGTGATACAGATTGCAAAAGGAGCCATCGTGTTCGCTGTAAACAGCGCCGCAATGAGCAACATTACCGAAGAGCAAGTCTGTGGGGTTTATAGCGGCAAAATCACAGATTGGCAGGCCCTCGGCGCTTCCCAAGCGTCCATTGTCGTCATGACGCGCCCGCCTACAGAGGTCGATTCTGAGGTCATTCGGGAAAAGATCGGCTGCTTTAACAATCTCAAAGTGAGCGAGCATGCCCAAGTAATGGCACGAGGCGGAGACATGGCAAAAGGGCTAGCAGCAACCGCCAATGCGATTGGCATGACGAGCATGACTGTGGTGGAACAAAGCAAAGGAACAGTGAAAGCCCTTATGCTGAACGACGTTGCTCCTTCGGCGGAAAACGTGAAAAGCGGCCGTTATTTTTTAACCCGTGACTTTTACTTTGTCGTCAAGGGTGAACCGACTCCGTCCCTGAGGAAGTTTCTTGATTTCGTACTTAGCCCCGAAGGGGATCAGGTGATCACGGCAAATGGCGCAATTCCTATGAGATGAGCAACTGTTCGCATCGATATCGCCGGCGACCACATATGTCGACAAATCTTCAAACACGCTAAGCCTGTTGATCTTCCCGTGGAGCAGCCGACGAAGTTTGAATTTGTAATCAACCTCAAAACGGCGAAGCAGATCGGCCTGACTATTCCGCCGAATGTGCTGGCGAGAGCGGACAGGGTGATTCGATAACAGTTGGCAATTAATAGTGAGCAGTTGGCAGAAATACAGGAGAGAAACGAATGAATAAAAGAATTCTTGTCTGGCTACTGGCAACTCTCTTGCTGACAACTGTTTGTCCCGCCGATGCGCAGCAGCCAAAGAAAGTGCCGGCGATCGGTTACCTGACATTGCTCGCCGGCCCTGATCTGCGTGAGGAGGCCTTCCTACAGGGGTTGCACGACCTAGGCTACATTGACGGACAGAACATCACCATCGTTTCCCGATGGGCGGCAGGCAAGGTGGATCGTCTCCCTGAGCTGGCAGAGGAGCTAGTTCGCCTGAAGGCGGAAGTCATCGTGGCGAGGGCCACGCCCGCGGTTCAGGCCGCTAAGAACGCGACGACGACCATCCCAATCGTGATGATGGGGGTTGCAGATGCGGTGGGGAGCGGATTTGTCGCCAGCTTGGCTCGACCGGGCGGAAATATCACAGGCGTGACCAACATCATGCCTGAGTTGGCGGGAAAGAGGTTGGAACTGCTGAGAGAAGTTCTTCCAAAGCTCTCACGCGTGGCCTTCTTGGCTTACGGACCGGATCCGGCACATAAGCTCTTTGTGAAGGAAGCGCAACAGGCAGCCGAAAGATTGGGGATGAAATTTCAGCCATTGGTGATAACCGCTGCCGACGAGATTGAAAGCGCGTTCTCGGCCATGACCAAAGAGCGGGCCGGGGCTCTTATTATTCAGCCACTCTTTAGCAGCGGTCTCGGACAGGGCAAAAAGATCGCCGAGCTCGCTGTTAGGAACCGCCTGCCAAGTATGTCGGATGGAAGCGGTTTTCCGGAAGCGGGAGGCTTGATGCTATACGGGCCGAATCAGCTACGCTCATCACGCCGCGTCGCTGTCTTCGTCGACAAAATCCTCAAAGGAGCCAAGCCCGGTGACCTGCCGGTAGAACAGCCGACAACCTTTGAATTCGTGATTAACCTCAAGACCGCCAAGCAGATCGGACTTACGATACCGCAGTCGGTGCTTTACCGGGCGGACAGAGTGATCAAGTGAAACCCGGCAATGAGCAGTGGGCAGAGAGCAAGGGGCAGAAAAAAACGCAGGAGAAAATTCATGAAGCAAATCATCGTTTATTTTGCGCTTAACGCCATGCTCTTTGCGTTTAGTTTGCCCGCCGCCGCGCAGCAGCCTACGAAAATCCCGCGGATAGGTTACGTGTCAGGAACTGGCGATCCCAAAAATCCCGGACATCAGGTTAACGCATTCCGGCAAGGGCTGCGCGATCTCGGATACATCGAAGGGAAAACCATTCTCGTTGAGTATCGCTATCTTGAGGGGAAACGAGACCGAATTCCTGGCCTCGTGGCCGACCTAGTGCAACTCAAGGTCGATGTCCTCGTAGCCACAGCTCCACCCGCGATCCGTGCAGCCAAGCAAGCGACCAAGATAATCCCTATTGTCATCGTAACATCTCAGGATCCTGTCGCAGCTGGGTATATCGATAGCTTAGCGCACCCCGGTGGTAATATTACGGGGCTCACCAGACTCACCCGTGACCTGAGCGGAAAACGGTTGGAGCTGCTTAAGGAGGTCGTCCCCGGGATGTTACGGGTTGGACTTCTCTTGGTGGCGGGGCCTGATGTCCAGGGCAATGCTTTGAAGGAGTACGAGCCTGCTGCGCGTGTTCTAAAGATACAGCTTGAATCATTAAAGATACAAGCTCGGAACCCTGACTTGGAGGACGCATTTCGAGAGGCGGTGAGAGGGCGCGTGAGCGCGGTTATAATGCCTTCGAATTTCGTGCTCTTGCCTCACCTGAAAAAGATTACACACCTCGCCACAAAGAACCGGCTGGCTTCAATGCACGAAAGAAGCAGTGACGTGGAGGCTGGCGGTCTCATGTCCTATTCAGCCGCCGATGCTGATAGTTTCAGACGTGCCACTGTTTACGTGGATAAGATCCTGAAAGGCGCCAAGCCAGCCGATCTTCCCGTCGAGCAGCCGACGAAGTTTGAATTTGTAATCAATCTCAAGACCGCGAAGCAGATCGGAGTGACGATTCCGCCGAATGTGCTGGCGAGAGCGGATAAGGTCATTAAATGACATTTTAGATTTTCGATTTCCGATTTTCGATTAGGGGAAAAATCTGATGCACAGCACATTGCTGAAACGATTTTTGAATTCTTGCTCCGACAATCTAAAATCCAAAATCGGAAATCGAAAATGGCCGTGGCTTGCGGTAATCGCTTTCGTGCTCGTGGCGTGCGTGGGAGTGGCCTTGGCGCAGCAGCCAGCGAAAGTCCCACGGATAGGAATTGTGTCGGGGGGTAGCGATCCCAGCAATCCTGGGTCCAATGTCAACGTATTCCGGCAAGGGCTGCGCGAGCTAGGTTGGGTCGAGGGAAAAAACATCGTGGTTGAGCTTCGCGACGCTGAGGGAAATATCGACCGTATCCCAAGTCTTGCGGCCGAACTCGTGCACCTCAAGGTCGATGTGCTTGTCTCCTCACAGTTGCGAGGGATCCAGGCCGCCAAGCAGGCGACCAAGATAATTCCCATTGTCATGGTGACTACTGCGGATCCAGTCGCGACCGGTCTAATCGATAGCTTGGCGCGTCCAGGCGGAAATATCACGGGTCTTACCTTACTTACCCGTGACCTAAACGGAAAACGGCTGGAATTGCTCAAGGAGATGGTTCCGACAATTTCGCGGGTCGGAGTCCTACATCCGGACTCTGTGCCGGTGCGCATTCGTTTTAAAGAGTACGAGGCTGCGGCGAGCGCGCTAAAAATACCGGTTCAATCCCTGGAGGTACGAAGTCAAAACCCCGATTTCGAGGGAGCATTTCGAACTGCGGTCAGGGGACGCGTGAGCGCGCTTATTATGCTTAGGAATAGCGTGCTTATACTCAACCGAAAGCAGATTGCGGATCTTGCCATAAAAAACCGACTGGCTTCAATGTCCGAACGAGGCGACATGGTAGAGGCCGGCGCGCTTGCGTCCTATTCAACCAATGAAGATGAGAGTTTCAGGCGCGCCGCATGGTACGTGGACAAGATTCTAAAAGGCGCCAAGCCCGCTGATCTCCCTGTCGAGCAGCCGACTAAGTTTGAGTTTGTGATCAATCTGAAAACGGCGAAAGCGCTCAAACTAACGTTTCCACAGTCAGTGCTGTTCAGGGCGGACAAGGTGATCAAGTGACCAGTGGTCAGAAGTCAGAGATCAGAGGTCGTCATCAGCATAAACCTCGGGTAAGACTCTATGACTAAAAAAATCTTGCTCCTTGCTCTATGCTCCCTGCTCCTTGCTCTCAGCTTTTCAGCCCAGGCGCAGCAGCCGGCAAAGGTAGCGAAGATTGGGCAAATCAGAGCACGTCCCGGTGTCAGTGTAGGCGGCCAGTCTGAGGTAATTCGGCGAATGTTCCGTGAGCTTGGTTATGTGGAGGGCAAGACCATAGATTTCGAGTATCGATACTCGGAGGGCAAGCTCGACCGAATCCCCACACTGACCGACGAGCTTGTCCGTCTCAAGGTAGACGTGCTCCTTACGTCATCCACAGCCGAAACTCTGGCGGCCAAGAACGCTACCAAAACAATCCCCATCGTTTTCGTAAGCGGAGCTGATCCCGTTGCCGCTGGTCTGGTTGACAGCCTCCCCCGGCCCGGTGGGAATATCACGGGTTTCACCAATATTTCGCCGGTGTTGGCCGGCAAGCGACTAGAGCTCCTCAAGGAAATCATTCCCAAGCTTTCCCGGGTTGCGGTGCTGTGGGATCCGCAGGATGCAAGCGGTGTGCAACAGTGGAAAGAAAGCCAACTCCCCGCTCGAGATTTGGACCTACAGCTTTATTCCATAGAAGTAAGCAATGCCGAAATAGATTCCGCACTCAAAGAAGCAATAAAGACGGGTAGCAAAGCTCTCGCGGTGACTCAAAGCTCAACTGTCAATCGTAATCAAAAACTTATCGCCGACCTGGCGAAAAATTATCGGCTGCCAACGATCGGTGCTCGGGGAGATTTTGCTAACAGCGGTGGTTTAATGACCTATGCAGCGGACCCGGTCGAACCCTACCGGCGAGCCGTGTGGATGGTCGACAAGATTCTCAAGGGCACAAAGCCCGCTGACATTCCCGTAGAGCAGCCGACGAAGTTTGAGTTCGTCATCAATTTAAACACAGCGAAAGCTCTCAATCTCACGATTCCGCAGTCGGTGCTGTTCCGGGCGGATAGGGTGATCAAGTGAAACCGGGCGAGTGTCAAGTGTCGAGTGTCAGGTGGATCGCGACAGAGAAAAAGACATGAAGAAAAAAATTACCGCCCTTACTTTATGCGCTATGCTTTTCACGCTTCGCTTTTCCGTCGAGGCGCAGCAGCCAGCGAAAATCCCGCGGATCGGTTTTGTGGCGGGAACTGGTGATACCAACAATCCGGGGCATCAGGTCGAGGCATTCCGGAAAGGGCTGCGAGAACTTGGTTATATTGAGGGGAAAAACATTCTGATCGAGTATCGCTACGTTGAAGCGAAGGTGGACCGTATTCCAAGCCTTGTAGCCGAACTGATTCAACTCAAGGTCGATGTCTTTCTCTCCGGACATCCGGTAGCGATCCGCGCAGCCAAGGAAGCGACGAAATCGATTCCAATTGTCATCATGGCTCTTGGCGATCCAGTCGCCGAGGGGTTAATCGACAGCCTGGCACGCCCGGGCGGAAATATCACGGGGCTTTCCAGACTCACCCGAGACCTAAGAGGCAAACGGTTAGAATTGCTCAAGGAGGTCGTGCCGCGAATATCGCGCGTCGGAGTCCTTTGGGATGCTGTGAGCGTACCAGGGCAGCGGGGGCTTGCCTTTAAAAATTACGAGACTGCCGCACACGATCTCAAGATTCCGCTCCAATCCCTACAGGTAAGCGGTCCTAACCCAGATATTGAGGGCGCATTTCGAGAGGCGGTCAACGCTCGCCTGAGCGCAGTCATTACGGCTAGGACAACCGTGCTCGTACGCTACCCGAAGAGGATCGCGGACCTTGCCATAAAGAACCGACTACCTTCAATGTACGAGGGCAGTGAGTTCGTGGATCAAGGCGGCCTTATGTCCTATGCAGCGAGTGATGCCGACATTTTCAAGCGCGCCGCCACCTACGTCGACAAAATCCTTAAGGGCGCTAAACCCGCCGATCTCCCTGTCGAGCAACCTACGAAGTTCGAGTTCGTCATCAATTTAAACACGGCGAAAGCACTCAATCTAAATATTCCGCAGTCGGTGCTGTTCCGGGCGGACAAGGTGATCAAATGATTTCGGATTTCGGAATGCGGATTGGGAGAAGAAGAATGCAAGGAATTCGGATCAGCCCTTACTGCGACATGAATTTAAAATCCGCACTCCGCAATCTCAAATCCGCAATTCTGATGGGCGCTATGCTCTTGGCGCTTTGCTTGCACGCGGAGGCGCAGCAGAAGAAAAATGTTCCCAGGATAGGGTTTCTGTCGCGCGATCTTCATCCAGCCGATTCCCGCGCGCCGTCGCCCCGCAACCTTGAAGCTTTCCTCCAAGGTTTGCGGCAATTGGGCTACATCGAGGGGCAAACCATCATCATTGAATACAGGTACGCAGACGGGCGGCTGGAGCGATTACCCGCGTTGGCTGAGGAACTTGTCCGACTCAACGTTGAGATCGTCGTTGCGGATACCTTTACAACGGCCCGTGCCGCCAAGAAGGTGACCACCACAATCCCTATCGTTGTCGCAAGCGGTGATGCTTTTGGAAGCGGGCTTGTGGCGAGTCTCGCCCAGCCGGGCGGTAATGTCACGGGATTATCAAACTATACCGTGGAGTTGCTCGGCAAACGACTAGAACTATTGAAGGAAGTCGTCCCTAAGGTCTCCGCCTTTGCCTTTCTCAATGACACGGACAGTGCAGGCAGCAAAGCTATGTTTAAGGACGCGCAGGTCGCTGCCAAAACTTTAGGCGTGAAGTTTCAACTAGTAGAAGTCAAAGCCGCGAATCCAGATTTCGAGGGCGCGTTCCAAGCGATGATCAAGGAAAGCATCGGCGCGGTCATTACATCACCGAGCCCCCGCCTCGGTTTAGCTCTTTACCGGAAAAGGATTTTGGAGCTAGTGAAACAGCACCGTATACCAGCGATACACCCTACCGTACCGTGGATAGACGATGGGGGCCTCACGTACTACGGGGCGAACACTCCTGACTTATTCCGGCGCGCTGCGACCTACGTCGACAAAATCCTCAAAGGCGCCAAGCCCGCTGACATTCCCGTCGAGCAGCCAAAGAAGTTTGAATTCATCGTCAATCTGAAAGCCGCGAAGCAGATCGGACTGACGATCCCGCCGAATGTGCTGGCGCGGGCAGATAAGGTGATTCGTTGAGGAGCAAAAGTTGAAAGCAAAAGCGAGAGGAGTAAGATCGGCGGTCCAAATACGAAAACCTAAATGAGCGAGGTCGAAGTATCCTAAATCCAAAATCGCCAGAGGGGGTATGAAATGAAATGCCACCAATTGGTCTTAGTCGGGATCTTAATCTCGATTTTCCTTGGGGCCGGAGCGATGGCCCAAGAAAAACTAGGCAAGGTTGATTTTCCAATCTCGTGCAGCCCTGAAGCGCAGGCGCAGTTCAATCGCGCTGTCGCCATGCTGCATTCTTTCTGGTTTCCCCAGGCGCCCAAAGCATTCGTCGCGGTCAGTGAGACCGATCCCGGCTGCGCGATGGCTCACTGGGGCATCGCCATCAGCCAGCGCGCCAATCCTCTGGTCGGTCCTCCTGACGCGGCAGCACTGAAGCGGGGGTTGGCGTCTATTGAAAAGGCAAAGACGATAGGCGCCAAGACTCAACGCGAGCGGGATTACATCAACGCTATCGAGCTTTTTTATAAGGACTCCGACAAGCTCGATCACCGCACCCGCGTATTGGCATACGAAAAAGCGATGGAAAGGCTCTACCTCGCTTATTCGCAAGATACCGAGGCGGCAGTCTTCTACGCTCTGGCGCTCAATGAAGCGATCGATTTCGAGGATAAGACCTATGCGCGGCAACTTAAAGCCGCCCGGATTCTGGAAACAGTATGGGCCAAGCAGCCGGAGCATCCCGGCGTCCTCCACTATCTGATCCATAGTTATGATTTTCCGCCGCTGGCGTCCCGCGGTCTCAATACAGCCAAACGCTATGCCTCGGTCGCCCCTTCGGCGCCTCATGCGTTGCACATGCCCTCCCACGTCTTCTCAATGCTTGGGATGTGGCAGGAATCGATCAAGTCGAACCGGGAGGCTCTCGGCGTTGCCAAGAATTATGTTCATGCAATGGACTTCATCGTCTACGCGCACCTGCAGGGAGCGCAGGATGGCGAAGCGAAGCGCCTTCTAGAGGAAAGTGCCGCGCTCTACAAAACTCAGGCGCCGACGGCCGAGCTCACGCCAACCGGAGGCGTGCTCACTGTGCACACCGCCTTTGCCGCGATCCCGGCGCGCTACGCGATCGAGCGAGGGGCTTGGGCTGACGCTGCCGTTCTCCAACCGCGACCGAGCACTCCCGCCGCCGATGCCATAACGTATTTCACTCGCGCCATGGGCGCCGCGCGCAACCGCGACGTCAATGGCGCACGCAAAGATATCGAGCAACTGGAGTCGCTCAAAAATACGTTGACAACGGCCAAACAAAAATATTGGGCCGATCAGGTGGAAATCCAGCGTCGCGCCGCGGCCGCCTGGGTGGCGCACGCCGACGGCAAAAAAGCCGAAGCGCTCAAATCGATGCGCTCGGCGGCGGCACTCGAGGACGCGAGCGAAAAACACGTGGCGATGGAAAATCGGCTCTGGCCGATGCGCGAACTGCTCGCGGAGCTGCTTCTTCAGATGAACGAGCCCGCGCAGGCGCTCAAAGAATTCGAAGCTTCTTTCAAGGCGGCGCCCAACCGCTTTCGCAGTTACTACGGCGCGGCGAAAGCCGCCGCGGCTATGGGCGATCAGAAAAAAGCTAAAAATTACTACGAGAAGCTCGTCGATCTCTGCAAGCAGGCTGACGTTGAGAGGCCGGAGCTGATGGAAGCCAAGGCGTTCTTAGCGAAAAAATGAAGCGCTGCTGAAATTTGGATTGCCGATTTTAGATTGGGGAGAAGAAAATGAATAGAAGTGCTTGGCGGCGACGGCCGGATTCTTTTTCCGACAATCCAAAATCCAAAACCTGTGCTGAGTCAAGTCGAAATATCCAAAATCCAAAATGGGGCTGGCGTATCACTGTAGTTGCCACGTTAGCGATGTGTGGGGCTGCGGCCCACGCGCAGCAGCCAACGAAAATCCCCCGGATAGGATTCCTCATCACTTCCTCACCTTCAGTAATTGCGCCCCGCATGGATGCGTTCCGGCAGGGGCTGCGTGAGCTCGGGTACGTGGAGGGGAAAAACATTGTCATTGAGCGGCGACATGCAGAGGGAAAACTCGATCGGCTCCCCGAGCTCGCAGCCGAGCTAGTGCGACTCAATGTTGACGTCATCGTCACCAGTGGTCCAACAGCAACCCGTCCCGCCAAAGGAGCAACTTCTACGATTCCTATTGTCATGACGTTTGATGATGACCCGGTCGGCAGTGGCTTCGTCGCCAGTCTCGCGCGACTCGGCGGGAACATTACCGGATTGTCGACCCTTGCCCCGGAGATAAGCGGAAAACAATTGGAGCTTCTCAAAGAAATCGTTCCACGGCTTAACCGAGTGGCTGTCATTGGGACTTCAACCAGACAGGGCACCGCACAAAATTTAAAAGAGATGGAACTTGCCGCAGGGGCGTTCGGAGTGAAGCTTCAATACCTGGATATACAAAATCCCAGGGATATTGAGACTGCATTCCGAGCCGCAGGCAAGGAGCGGGCTGACGCACTCCTTGTGCTGCAGAGTCCTGTATTCAATCCTCAGCGAGCACAGATTGCAGACCTCGCGCTACAGAGCCGGCTCCCGGCGACATACCCAAGGCGAGAATTCGTAGAAGACGGCGGTCTAATGAGCTACGGCGTGAGCATTTCCGACTTGGACCGGCGCGCCGCTACGTATGTCGACAAGATTTTGAAAGGTGCCAAGCCGGCTGATCTTCCCGTCGAACAGCCAAAGAAATTCGAGTTCATCATCAATCTGAAAGCGGCCAAGCAGATCGGCCTGACTATCCCGCCGAATGTGCTGGCGAGAGCGGATAAAGTGATTCGGTGAGGCGTGAAGGGTTAGGGGTAAGGCGGTTATTTTTTGAATCGAGATCTTTCGCAGGAGGTTATCCTGCGTCCTTCGACTCCGCTCAGGATAGACTCCGTCGAGGGACTCAGGACAAGTCTTGGATTGCCGGTTTTTGATTGGCAAACCCAAAAAACATTTGAAAATTACAAATCGGAAAGGAGATGAGTATGGCTCGACTCCAAAAGTTTTGGCCGACCTTAGTCTTGATTGGAATATTTTTGTCGTGCAGTTCGATGCTGTGGGCCGCCCAAGGCATTATTTCCAAGACCCGGAGTCCTCTGGACATCTCAAGTTCCCGGCGATCATAGAGGATACTTTATTTTCAGATCGACCGGTCCTTAAGGATCCAAGCGACGGCGATATCCGCCACTTCTATGGACCTTGCGACTACGATCCTGTGGGGAGAGAGGAAGTCCTTCGACAGAGAGCGGACCTGCGACGGGATCGACGCCATGGCAGCGACTGAGTACGCGGGGATGGAAACTAAGAATCGGATAGGCCGCTCTCAATCCTCGGCATTCATCGCTGGGTACATTCTTAGGAAATGGCTATGAGAGAGAGTCTCTTTCTTACGTGCTTATTGTCATCATCAACGAGAAACTGAATCGCATAGGATGAGTAATGTCAGCGAGGTGAGATAGGTTTTTGACACAAGTATTACCACGTCTTGAATAGGAGGGCTTATGATTTCACTCCTACTTCTCATAGGCTTACTTTTTTCGTCTTCCGCTGCGCTTTCCTCTGACACCGGCCTGATGTGCGCGATCGATATGGGGGAGCAATACTTTCAGGCTTATCGTGGGCGAGATGAAGGGCGGCAAATACGTTCAGCCTCACTTTACCAAAGACAAATTAGGTGTAGGTGACAACATGTCGAAGACCCGCGTGATTAGCCCCCCGAAGCTAAAGGAAATCCACCAGACGTTGAAAAAATATTTGGATGTTTGTGATGCGAAAGGCATTCCGATTCGAATGGCGGTGGCCACGGCCGCGTTTCGTGAGGCAAAGAACAAGGGCGAAGTGGTCGAGATCGCTGAGTCTCTCAATTTGCGTTTGGAAATTGCGACTGAAGAACGCGAAGCACAGCTGGCCTATTTGGTGGGCGCGCTGGGAAATCGAACTTTGCGGTCATCGATAACGGAAGTCGTAGCATCGAATTAGTGACCCGCTCGGCAAGTGGTTATCGGTGGGGTGTATTTAATTTGGGTTATCAGATTGCGTTTCAGCAGTTTTTTGAACCTGCAAGAACCTTTGCGGAGGCGGACGATGGGTATCGTAAGGAATTGGCTCGCTCTCTTCTTTCCGCCGGTTTTATGAAGAACCGCGACGGATACATGGGCGTTGAAATGGAGGATGTGGCCCGATACCTTCTGGCCCAGGATCGGGTTGACGGAGTCTTGCTTTCGTTGGACATGGTTTCGAAGAAAATAGCCGAATTGCGGCTGATGTCCGAAGTTGAGTTCAGCCAGTTAAAGAAAGTGAAGGATATTGACCAAGTCCTACCGCGACTCGTCGTGTTGGAGCAGACGTTGATCACATTTGGTTATCGTGAAATTCAGGTATTTGAGCGCGAGTTGGGAGTGGGCCTCATCGTTGAAAAGGGACTCAATTGAAGTAGCGTGACCTCGGCCACGTGGAGAGCCAGTCCTACGGGACAAACTTTACCACTCGGGGCATTAGAAAATAACCCTGGTATCGGGAGGAAGCGTGCCAGTGAAATGAACGCAGAGGTTGCCCTTGTGCTTTTTCAGGGCGCGATGTATTTCGTCGCGATCCTTGCTGTGGGCGATCACCCGCCCCTTGCGCAGTGTGGTCGAAGCATCCAATTCGTAGTCTTCGAGGAGAAGCCACTCATTCGGGTATTTGGTTTTTATTTTCTCTTTGGTCAATAAGGGCTTCTTCGGCATGAAAATTGTCTCCTACAAAGGATCCGTTATATCCTCGTTGCGCGATACGCAAAGCATCGATGGTATCTCGTCAGCTTCCGGCGATATTTAACTTCAATAACTCTAATTTGCTTGTCGGTTACAAGTCAACTTGACCGTAGCTCTTTGCCGGGGGGTGGTTCCGTGAAAGGTGCCAAGCCCGCAGACCTGCCATTGGAACAGCCGAAGAAATTCGAATTCATCATCAATCACAAAGCTGCGAAGCAAATCGGCCTCGCGATCTCGCCTGTCGTGCTGGCGCGGGCGGATAAAGTGATCAAATAACAGTTGTCAGATCAGAGGTCAGTCGTCAGCAAGAGCGCTGAGAGAAATTCGATGAATAAAAGAGTTACTCGTATTACTCTTTGCGCTATGCTCTTAGCTCTTAGCTTTCCGGCTGGGGCGCAGCAGCCAACGAAAATCTCCCGGATAGGATATCTACGTGGTGTCTCCCTTTCTGTTAACTCGGCCCGCATCGAGGCATTCCGCCAAGGACTGCGCGAGCTTGGGTACATGGAGGACAAAAACGGCGTAGAGTAAAGAGATGGAGACCGAGAGCTCGATGCTAGACTTGGCCGTTTGTAGACAATTCTTGCTTTGGCTAAGGTTGCGTTCGTGCGGCTTACCAACGGATGGTACTGCGGCGCTCCCGGCGGAACTCCCACAAGGTTATTCTCTCTGTTGAAACCTTCATGACTATTCCGTTCCGCTTGGCTCTGGTTTTGAAATCAGGGTGACGCAGCACTTTACGAAAATAATATGCCGTTTCCAAGACAGGCACGTTTAAGATGACAAGGCAGTAGTTGGTATGACACAAACGTGCGTGGAAGAATCCTAGGTCGCGCGTAAAAAACGTTATCTGTTTAGCCGCATGCAAAAACCGAAGAATCTCTTGCTGATCATCCCACTCGGGTCGCCCTACCTCAAACCCGATTTGCCGAAAGTGAATTCTGCGGCGGCGAAGCTGTTGCGCCTGGTCTTCAGGAATGTTGTGGTCCAGTATGATCACGCGGCGGATTTGGTTCTCGCCACGATTTCTCTGACAATTCCTCGGCGCGTAAGCGCTAACGCTTCACGTATCCCCTTTGGCGTGAGCATGCCACGATATTGGCGAGCGATTGCCTCAGGCGTATATCCCGCTTCCGTCAATTCAAGCGCGTCAGAGACAAGAATTCGCGTGCCCTTAAAGATCAAGCGTCCGCTGCATACGCGGGTATCGGCTGCCAAATGTTTACCAATCTCTATACGCGCCATAAGCGTTCCTCCTCGGCGAAGTCTATATCAACTGACCGATCCGATCAAAAGCTCCCCTTCTCGTATGACTAAGGCACGTTGGCTCCAAGAGATGCACAATCGTGGCGCTAATGTTGAGAGCGGCGCTCTTCAGTACTACGGAATCAATTTGAAAGCTCGTTACCGGTGTGCCGCTATCTATGTGAACAAGATCGAGCCCGCGGACCTGCCTGTCGAGCAACCAAGGAAGTTCGAGTTGGTGATCAACCTCAAGACGGCGAAACAGATCGGCCTAACGATACCGCAAAAGGTGCTGGTGAGAGCCGACAGGGTGATCAAATAACAGTTGTCCGCGGTCAGAGGTCAGTCGTCAGTAAGAGCCGGGTGAGGCGGCTAGTTTTGGGATCGAGATCCGTCGCAGGAATTTATCCTGAGACGAATCGTTGGGTGGATGCCGCGCTAATCTTCGCGCCAACTGTCGTCGTAATACTCGAAGGGATTGAAGTCGAGGATGATTCCCTTGCCTTGCTCGAGCAAACGATCGTAGATCAGCCCGCCGATGGCCACCGCGCCGATGCCCCAGAAGGCGCAGTTTTTGAAATAAGTGATCTGGTCGGCGTGAGTTCTGCCGGCTCTTTCGTTGCGGAGGACCTGGCCGGCATCGACCATTTCTTTGGCGAGATCGGGGCGTCGCTGGGCAATCTCCCAGAACACCGCAGTACGGTCCAATTCTTCTTGTCCCCAAACGTTGGTCATGAGAACTTCCGAGCGTTCTAATGTTCGGTCGTCGATCTCGCGGCGCATCTGTTGCACATGGCCGCGTTTGAGCAGCGCGATGTTGCTCGACACGATGGACGTCACATGTTGGCCCGGCTCGAGCCAATCACCCTCGAAGACCGGCACGTTGGAGTTGGTCGCACAAACAATGACGTCCGCGCCGCCGATGACTTCACGCGGACCGCTTACGGCCCGCACGGAAATATTGAGCACCTGGGACATTTCTTTCGCGAAGCTCTCCCGCCTTTCCGGAGTGGGACTATACACGCGCGCTTCCGCGATCGACGGACGAATGCAGGTGAGCGCGAGCAAATGAAGTTTCGCCTGGTCTCCAGCGCCAAAGATTCCGGCCACGCGGCAGTCCTTTCTCGCCAAGAGCTCGGTTCCGATCATCGACGCGCACGCCGTCGGCATCGCCACGACACTGTTCGCATGGAGCAATTCCTTCGGATGCATCTCGCCGACCAGAATAAGTTTCAGCGCTCCGGTGTCGGAATGATAAAGCACCAACACCGGCCGGCCGCGCCGTGGATAGCGCTGGATGTCGCCAAAGATGCGCACCATCTCCGCATGCGTCATCGAGCCGGTTGTGCCGTAGTCAGGCGCGGCGCCTTGATGGAGCGTGATGCGCACGTTCTTCGGCGTATGCGTGCGCCGGCGCAACTCGGCGACCAGCGGATCGCGCGCCCAGTACTTGAAAGCGTTCAACATTGCCTCGACCGCCTCCGACATTGCGAGAATTCCCCGATGATCGTCGGGCCGCGCGAGAATCGCTTTGGTTTCCATAATTTTTTTTACCTCAGGTTTGAATCTTATATGAATACAACAACTCGTCCCCATCGATGTAGATCGTTTGCGCTCTCGCCATCGTAGAAAAACCGGCGTCAAGGTGCAACGAGAATGCTGAAACTAGACCCCTACCGCAAAAGCCTACTTTGAGAACTGCCGGTTGCGGAAAGACTGTCACGTACAATATATTCTTACCTGACCGAACTGCAAAAACGGTGTCATGATGTATGATCTGCTTTTAAAGAACGGACGCATTTACGACGGCTCGGGCATGCCGTCATTTATCGGCGATGTCGCGATCAACAATGGACGCATCGAAGAGATCGGCAGGATCAACGCATCGGCCGATCGCGTGCTCGACGTCGGCGGACTCGCCGTCGCGCCGGGGATCATCGACTTTCACACCCATTTCGACGCGCAACTTTGGTGGGATCCGTTGGCGTCATCGTCGCACGAACATGGTGTCACCACCGTCGTGATGGGTAATTGCGGCCTGACACTCGCGCCTTGCAAACCGGAAAGCCGCGATGCGTTGATCGGCACCTTTGTGCGGGTCGAGGACATGCCGCGCGCAAGCTTGCAAGCCGGAATTCCTTGGGAATGGACGACGCACGGCGAATTTCTCGATGCGCTCGAGCGCAAACCGCTTGGTTTAAACGTTGCTACACTCGTCGGCCACTGCGCGGTGCGCCAATATGCGATGGGCGAAGCCAGCGTCGAGCGCGAAGCCAACGATTTTGAGATTACCGAGATGGAAGAGTTGGTGCGCCAGGGCATGCGGGCCGGCGCCTTCGGCTTTTCGACCAATTCCAACCAGCGCCACTATCGCGAAGACGGCAAGCCGGTAGCAAGCCGCTTCGCCGGTCTCGATGAAATCGCGCGTCTCTGCCGCGTCGTCGGCGAAAGCCAGAGCGGTTTGGTGCAGTTCACTCACGGCGCTTTCGCCGCCCCCGAGCACGTCGCGCACATCGGTCAGTGGTACGACACGATCCTCAAGGAGACGCGCCGGCCGTTGATCGGCGAAAGCATCCGCCACTTCTGGAGCGAGCCGGACTTGTGGCGCAAGCAATTGAGCGACGTTGAAGAGCGCTGCCGACAAGGCTATGCAGCGTACGCGATGACCAGCACGCGACGCTCGATGCGGCGCTGGACGTTGAAGGAATCCAGCCGACTCGACGAAATACCTGCTTGGAAGAACCTGATGACGTTGCCTTTGGATCTGCGCAAGGAAAGATTTCGCGATCGGCAAACCAGGGTCGAGCTCGACAAAGCAATCGCTGAGAGCAAGCCGATCAGTTTCTCCTGCCGCTGGGATTTGATCTCGATCAAGAAAACAGCGCGCACGGAAAATAAAAACTACGAGGGAAAGAACGTTGACGAGTTGGCGCGATCGCAAGCAAAG
>DASYUV010000267.1:0-10341 GCA_036000865.1 Binatia bacterium
TATCGCATCGTTGATCTCCTTGCCGATATTGGCACCTTCCGGGAGGTTGAGCAGATGATCATAGCGCGCGTTAGGCGGCAGATAGATGACGCCCTCGGCGTGATAGGCGCTCGGCTCGTCAATTCGAGATGAACCTCGACGTCCGGTCGAGCCCGCTTTCTCCAACTCGTCGCGGCGTTTGGCGAACCGCGCTTCGGCAAAGCGAAGAAAGATCAGCCCGAGAACCGGCGTCGAATACTGTGCTGCGGTCAATCCAGAGTTGGCGCGCAGCTGATCAGCGGCTTCCCAGAGCCGCTTTTCGAGTGTGTTGGTAGCTGTGTCTTTCTCAGACGGTGCGATCCATTGCATAATGAGCCGTTGTTTCGGGCGATTCTAGCGATCAAATGGCTTTGTGACAAGGCATTTTGAGGCGCGAGGCCAGGGTAGGAGTCAGAATCCTCTTCCATCCCCGGGGACTTTATCTTCCCCGTGTGTTAATCAAATTGTAGGATGTCGCCACGGAGACGACGCAGTCGTCGACAAAAGCGAGCGATGAGATTGTTCCTCACCGGAAATCCGGGCGTGGGAAAGACCACCGTGATTCGCGCCATTGCAGAGCGGCTGCAAGAAGTTAGATGCGCTGGCTTTTATACTGAGGAAAAAAAGCAAAGAGGACAAAGAATCGGCTTTAGAATCGTTACCCTGGACGGCCAGGAGGGAAGCCTTGCGTCGTTAGGAGGACAAAGGCCCACGGTCGGCAAATATTCGATCCATGTTGAAGCATTCGAGAAGCTCGTCCTACCCGATCTCGACCCGGCTACGACCCCGGCGGATCTCTATGTCATCGACGAGATCGGGAAGATGGAGCTGCTATCTCGTCAATTCAGAAGCAGGATCATCGAACTGCTCGCCCAACCCACGAATCTCCTCGCAACTATCGCCAAAAAAGGCAACGGGCTTCTAGATCAGATGAAGCGCAGAAGCGATGTCGAGATCATCGAAGTGACGCGAAAGAACCGCGACGAGTTGCCGGAGCAGTTGGCCCGGAGAATCAAAATCGAGCTCGGAAGGTTGTGATTTCACTGAAATCGGGGCTATCTCACCATGACCCTATAAAGCCCCAATTGTTTCACAAGCAATTAAGCCATAATAGAAGTACACAAACACAGACAGTACTCTTCCGTAGCGGACGCACGTCATCTGTAGCACATGTGCTTCAGTTCGGGCCGCTCGGAGCCGGTAAAAGTTGTCGTCCCGAAGATTTAGTTGACTGTCAATCAGAGTTTCGCCTGGATTCCCGCTGAAAGCATGCGGGAATGACGGACAGAAATCCGATATTGCGCTGAATTTACTGACCAGACAACAAAGAAGGGCGCGATTCATCGCGCCCCTGCGCTTGACCTTGTATTGCATTGCTATCCGAAAACAAAAACCAACATGTTTGTCATAGAGTCCAAAGATCAAGCGGCAATTTTCAGTGTTTGTAGTGTGGCCAGCATCTCCGATTGAAGTTTTTGGTAATGGACATCGAGCGGATGAAGGGTTTTGGGCGGACGACCGCGCTTGGGCCGACACACTCCGGCCAATACCGGTTTGATCACCTGCTCGCGCAGGATCAACAGCGCCGCCAGCGTGCGGATGCCGACTCGGCGCACTCGATAGCGCCGCGTTTTGTCGATCCGCTCCACCAGCGACTTGCCGCGCAGCTTGTGCAAGTCGTAAGCCGCTTTTCGCGCTGCATAACTCGCCATCGCTCGTCCTTTCTGCGCCCGTACTCGCTCAGCCAGGTCTGCGGCACTGAAGCCTTCGGGTTGAGCCCCCAGCGCAATCACCGCTTCGGCCACCGCTCGCATCCGCGGCTTTTGCAGGTCTATGCCCGCTGTCCGCCGCACGCCCCGCACACTCGGCGCGGCCAAAGCATCCAGTTGCTGGCCGTCCACAAAGCTCAAGTGTGCCGCCTGCACCACCCCCAAAAAGGCTACCACCATCGCTTGCAGGCGTTCCAACATGCCGGGCAGTTTCTCCAGCCCCTTGCCACAGCGCAATTCCTCGATGTTGTTGACGATGATCTCCACCCGCAGCACGCGATCCCCTTTGTCATACATTTTAAGGGTGAGCTTGCCGAAGTGCAGCTTGAACACCGTCAAGTCATGCACCGACCGGTCAATGATTTTCTCCAACCGCCCGTCCCGTGCTTGGGTTTTGCTGGGACGCTGTTTGCGACCGAAGATGGTTTTAAGTCGGGGCACGTCCAACAGTCGGCGCGTGCGATCAATGAGCCCTTGATAGACTTCGTCCAGTTGCCGCCCGCTTTTGAACAACAGATTGCGGCTGTATTCCAGTTGGTAGCAGGAATAGGCGTAGCGAAAGCCCGAACGTTGCTGTTGCTCGCGGTTGAGCGCAAAACACAGGCAGGCCGAGTACACCCAGCGATCCACCACTTGCGCCAGGCGCGCCAGGCCCCGGGCACCGTCCAACTGTTGGGCCAGCCGATTGAGGCCGGCCAGATCGGAGCCGCCCACAAAACAGTTGCCCTCCTTGACCCAGGAGATGGCTTGTTTTTGGGCCTGACGCTGTACCCATTCATGCCCATTGAGAGAAATTTGCAAGCCAAAGGGCGGATGACCGCTCATCTTGATGGTCAGGTGTCCCCACTGCGGATCGACAATGTGGAAATGGTAGTGATAGACCAGCGGCCAGCTTTGGGGCCGGCGCAGCACCACTTTGCCGTCGCGATTGTTTTTGGCTTGCCAGACCAGGGCCGGAGCTTTGGCGACGAAAATGGCAAACACCCCTCGGAACTTGCGATCCACCGGGCGAAGTTTTTCGGCTTGGGCGTGCTTGGTTTTGTCGCCGATGGCAAAGTAGCGCAGCGGGATTTCATGTTTGCGCGCATAGGCATGCACCCGCCGGGCAAAGTCCCCCGCCAGCTTGCGCAGTCGGGGCTCGCTCAGCTCGGGGTTGGGAAAGAGCTCGTTCCACCAGGTCAACAGCCCCCCGCTGGTTTGCCCCAGCGGGAAGTAGCCGCGCAGGCAAATGCGATCCACACAGTCGTAGGTGCCACTGAGCAAATCCGCCACGTAGGTCGAGAAGTCGTCGGAGGTTAACATGAACCCGATACTACAAAAAAACCGGCTGTTCGCCGATAGGCGAACCTCTTTTTCCCAGCGTAGTCTGGGAAAAAGCGTGTACTACTATCGTTGAACGTTTGCGCAGCTTGCGCAAATTTTTTCTAACCGAAAGACCCGAATTCCGCTAAGCTACATCCGGGCTACGAACTGACCGGTGCGCGAAGCGCACCCTACGAAAACCTTCGTGATCTTCGTGTCCTTCGTGGTGAGATGCATGTTTCTGCTTTGGTTGCGGCGTAGCCGCGCTATATCCTTCGTGGTAAATACACGCATTCATCTCGACTGCAACGATCGATACTAATTGGCTCACGGAAACACATGCCAGCGGTGTGCCGGCAATTCGACGCAGGCGTTCTGTCCAACGATCAGATCCATGTCGCCGGCGAGTTTCGCCAAAAGCGTCACGCCGTTGATCTCGACTTCCGCCAGCGCCGCGTCGCCGAGATAATTTCTGCTCGTCACTTTGCCGATGTTGCTGGCAATCCCATAGCTGGGTGAGGGTGTGACTTTCACATGCTCCGGCCGGATCGCTAAGGTGACGGCGGCGCCGTTTCTCACACCGTTCGGTACACACGCGGCAATCAAGCCGAACGGCGACTCCACGTGATCCGCGCCGGCGACTTTGCCTTCGAAGAAATTCATTTCACCGACGAACTGTGCAACGAATAGATTCGCTGGCCGTGCGTAAACTTCGTTGGGCGAAGCGATTTGCAGAATCTCTCCCGCATTCATCACGCAGACTCGATCCCCGAGGCTTAGCGCCTCGGCTTGATCGTGGGTAACGTAAAGCGTCGTCACACCGATTGACTTGGTGATCTTTCTGAGCTCGACGCGCATCTGCTCGCGCAAGCGCGCGTCCAAGTTGCTAAGCGGCTCGTCCATGAGCAATATCTTCGGCTCGGTCACCATCGCGCGCGCCATCGCCACTCGTTGCTGCTGCCCACCGCTCAAGTCCGTCGCCGGCCGGTCTTCCAGGCCATCGAGCTGCACGCGCTTGAGCGCTGAGCGCACTTTGTTCGCTACCTCGGTCTTGGCAAATCGTTTGTGCCCCTGGGTCAGAGGAAACGCGACGTTTTGAAAAACGTTCATGTGCGGCCAGATGGCGTAGGACTGAAACACCATGCCGAGATCGCGACGTTCCGTTGGGACATAAATCCGTCGCGCAGCCGAGTTGACCAATTCTCCCGCGATCTCGATTTCTCCGTTGTCCGGCCGTTCCAACCCGGCGACACAGCGTAGCGTGGTTGTCTTACCGCAGCCGCTGGGACCGAGCAGAACACAGAACTCACCCTCGCCGACCTTGAGATTGATCGAGCGGAGCGCATCGACCCGCCCCTGTCGCGCACGGAAAGATTTTTCCAGGCCGCGGATGTTAATCATTGGTCCTCGCTACGCTCGTAATTGCAAATCTCATATCTCAGATTTCATATTTTCCAAATGGGTGTTGCTGTACATCGAAAGATGGCTAAAGGCGTAGTCTCCTAGCACTATGAGATCTGAGATTTGAAATCTGAGATCGCGCAGCGTCGCGCAGGCCGCTAGCTCGCTTCGCCGATCTCGCCGATGCGCGAAAGCACCACGCGCACCGTCCCAACAACGATTGTAGCAAACAGGATCAAGATGACTCCCAAAGCCGCGACTTGAGGAACCCAACCGCTGCCCCAAAATTGCCAGACCACCGTAGAGATCACCACGTTGTTGCGCGTGTACAAGGTCAACGCCATCGTGACCTCGCGATAGGAGAGCAGGCCGATCCAAACCCAACTGTTGAGCACACCGGCGGCGATCAGCGGCAGGACAATCTTCCACAAAACTCGCGGCACGGAGGCGCCGGATACACGGCCCGCTTCTTCCAACTCGCGATGCACCTGGATCATCACGCTATTGGTCGTGCGCGTCCCATAAGCAATCCAGTTGATGGTGTGCGCGATGACGATGATGAAAACGGTGCCGTACAATGGAAACACATCGCGGTAGGAAAGCCCGAGGTACGCCAAACCCACTGCCATCAGAATCCCCGGCACGGCGTGCGGCACGAACGCCAGGGTATCGAGAAGGCCACGGAAGGAGACCTGTGTGCGAATCACGACCCATGACACAAGCACGCTCAATAACATCGTCAGCGTCGGCACAGCGAACATGAGAATCAGAGTATTGATGAATGGCTTGGCTCCGACATGAGCCGGAATTTCGCGGTAGTGCTTGAGCGTCAACAAAGGCAGAGCATCCGCCGAAGGCAGCTGTAGATAGGGCAGCAACGAGGTCCAGAGCAGAACGACAAATGGAATAAAGACTTCGATCGACAGATAAAAGAAAACAAACGCGAGTGCCGGCCATTTCCAAGACCGCAGTGCGATCTCGCGCGGGCGATAGCCACGACCGGTGATCACTGTGTACTTTTTGCCCTGCTTGACCAAGCGCACGTATAAGAACGCGAACACAAGGCCAAACAAGAGCATGATCGCCCCATACGCTCCCGCCATGCCGTAATCCGGCAAACCGGTGTTGGGCGAGGTTGATTGGAAGATCAATGAGCTCAAAACGATAATGCGGGCGGGCAGCCCAATGATCGCCGGCACTTCGAAAACCGCGAGAGCCGTCATGAAAAGATAAACCATCACAGCGGCGATGGCCGGCCAGGTGATCGGTATATTGATTTTGAGAAAGGTTCTGAGCTTGCCGACGCCGGACGTGTAAGCCGCCTCTTCCAGCGACGGATCCATCGATCGATACGCTGCGGCGAGCATGAAAAAAGCGCCGGGAACGAATGAAATACCCTGAACGAAAGCCATGCCGGGTAGGCTGTAGAGATTGAACGGCGGCGCGGCCAGGTCGAATATCTGCTGGAGCCATTTGTTCAATAAACCGATGCGCGGGCTGAGCAGGATGATCCAAGCGATGGTGCGGAGAAACACGGGAATCAATATGCCGATGGTGAGCAGAACGTAAATGGTCTTTTTCAGCGGAATATCCGTCCGCATGAGGATCCACACCAGAGGCACGGTGATGAGCAAGGCCACGCTGACGCTCGTCACCGCGAAGAAAAGCGTGTTCAAGAGCACTTGATAGGTCCTAGGATTGGCATACACGTCGAGGTAGTTTGCCAGTGTCAACGGAACCGTTTCGCCGGGAAAACCGGTGCGCAGGCTCATGAGAATCACCATCACTACCGGCACGCCGATGAGAACCATCAGGAATAGAGAGAGGCCCGACGCGAATAGCGACACACCCTGGGATTTGAGACGCGCCAGACCCTCTCCTGCGGCGACAAAAACTTCGCGACGCGATTCTGCTTTCATTTCTGCTTGAGTGGCTTGAATGTTTTGAACAATTGGAACTGCTGGAACGATTTAATTGTCGAACCCAAAAACTTTTCCGTACTGCCGCGTCAACTTGTCGACCAACTGAGCCTGGTCCTGTTTCATGAACACCACCGTCTTTCCTTGGATAAACTGATAGGCTTTAGTACCGGGTACGTACGCTGAAGAGTGGCCCGTGTGTTTCTCCCAAAGCTGTTGGCCTTCCTTTGTGCTCATAAAAACCGTGAACAAATGGCCGACGTTCGGATGCGGCGCGCCCTTGAGAACGCCGACATGATACTCCGGCGACACCACGGGTTGGACGGCGTCGGCGAAAACCAGCGGCGCTCCTTGTTGCGCCGATTCGTGGAGCTGACTGTCCTGCATCGTCGCAGAGATCAATACTTCGCCCAAGAGAAGCCGCTGGGCCATTTCGCCGGCGCGGCTCAAAGTCGGTTGCATTGCGGCCAATTTTTTGACGAAGTCTGTGGTCTTCTCCTCGCCCCATGGACCCGCCGCCAGACGCGCAAAATGATGCACCGAGCTGGTCACGCCCAACTTGCCGCCCTTCCATTTCGGATCGAGTAGGTCTTCCCAGCGCTTCGGCGCGTCCGTGGCCGGCAAGATCTTCTTGTTGTAGGCCGGCAACGCAAACTGGTTGGCGATCGAGATAACACCGTTGTCATATTCGATGATTTTCGGATCGACACCGAGGCTCTTGTAGTCGAAGGTCTTGTGCAATTTTCGAAACCATAACGAGCCGTGGTGGGAATCCGTCACCACCATGATGTCCCACTCCGGCGGCTGCCCTGATGCCGACAGGCCGACGACCTTGCCGATATCGCGCGTCATGTTCCCCGAAGCGTTGAAATTGAGCTTGATATTGAGGCCGTATTTTTTGTTGAACGCTCCGGCCAACTCCTTTGCTCCCTCGGGACCGAGTGTGGACGGACCGTAGAATTCAATGACGCCTTCTTTTTTGGCGCCGGCAATCAAATCATCGACCGGTGCCGCCGTGGCCTGTTCGACCGAGGCCCCTAACAGCACAGCGGCCAAGCCGAAAACGGACAACAGTTTTGAATTCGCCATGACTTCCTCCTCGGACCTAGCTATTAGTTAGACGCTTCCGCGTAAAAACTTTCATCGTAGTAAGTCGTCAAATCTTTTCCCAACTGCATCGACGTCCAGATCTGCGGCGGCGAAAAGACCCTTCGCGCGGCCGATGGCCAGCGCGGCGTCGACGTTAAAAACGTTGATGAGCAAGCGATGAGGCATACTTGACAATTCACATCCTACTGTGACTGGGTATGACGCGCTCCGAAAGTAAACATTTTCTAAGTTGACGTAAAATACGATTCTCTCCCCCTTTCAAGATAGGTGTCGCAATCTGCGCAATCACATCGATGTCATGCTGAGCAAAGCGAAGCATCTCGTATTTTCAGGCGGTTACAAAGTCGAGATTCTTCGGTGGAGTTTATCCTGACCGTAGTCGATGGGCCTCAGAATGACATTCCGACACAGTCTCTCAACGGGGAAGAGTTAGAGCGGCGGTGATTCGATATTCTCGTCGCTCCGTTTCGGCACCCCCATCTCAGTCTTCCCCCGTCGACGGGGGAAGAGGCTTACGATCCGTTGTTAACTGCGACGTGTTGTTTAATCCCTAATCGTAAACATTAACGAATTTTATGATCACTGAATCTTCGGCCCCGTGTACTCCAGCACGTAAAGCCCGCCTTTGATCCGATCGGTTACGTAAATCAATCCGTCGGTATCGACATAAAGATCGTTGAACATCGGCGCTTTCTGACCTTCGGGCGCCGGAGGAATGAAGAAGCCGACTTCTTCGGGGCGAAATTTATTTCTGATATCGAACACACGCAAGCCGGCATTGTAATACGTAATAAAGATAATGTTCTCGCTCTGAAACGAGCCGGGCCGGTTTTCGTGCACGTTGTGCGGCCCAAAACGCAATCCGCGCTTGCAGAAGTCGCCCTCGGGCACGGGGCAGGAGCTCACGATCACCGGATTTCTCTCTTCGCGAATATCGATGAGCCAAACTCTTTTCTCGCCTTCGTTGCAGTCGTATTTGACGGACTCGTCGACGGCGACCACGAGTTTCCTGCCCGGCAGCGGCAAAGTCGTGTGGGCGTAGCCGCCGAACGGCGGGCTCCAGTCGATTCGGCTGATCGTCTTGGGTTTGCTTATGTCGGAGATGTCGATAATGACCATGCCGGCGTCGACCAGCGCGACGTAGGAACGGTCACCGTGCGGAATCGCGCCATGCACATGAAAGTGCTCGCCGGGAAATGGCGTCCAATCGGGCGGCGTTTCTTCGCCTTCTTTCGTGCCGGGAATCCACCAGCGTCCGGCCTCTTTGGGATTCGCAGGGTGGAAAATGTCAGCGATCAAGTACGCGCGCTCTTTGATTCCCGGCAGCATCGCGCCGACATGGGCGTACTTGCCGTCGGTGAACCACATCCGGTGAACGCCTTTACCGGGAAGCTTCAGGTAGCCTATCTCGCGCGGCTCCGTGGGTTTTTCGATGCTGTAAATTTTGATGCCGGCTTCGTTGGGCACGCTGGCGGGAACCGATTTGTCGAAATAAGGCCGCTCTTGATTCTGGATCAAAATATCGCCGGCGATCTGGACTTTATGCGCGTGCGTGTTCGGCGCGTGCGGCATTTGCGTCACGACCCGCGGATCGGTTGGATCGGCCACATCGACGATGCTGAGCGCCATCGGCGAGGTGCCGAGATGGGCAAGGTAAACGTAACGGCCTTGCTTTAACAATTGCATGCCGTCGCCATGACCGTTCAAGTCATGATGGCCGATGACTCTCATGTTCCAGCTTTCGCTGTTTGCTTGGATCTCGGCGGTATTCATGATGTACCTCGATTCCGCCGCTGAATTTGGCGGCCGCTAGCTTTTGGCTATGTGCTTGGTTCTGTTATACTTCCGAGCTCTCAATGTCAACAATATCAGACGTATTGGCTCACATCGGTTTATATGTTAATAGGCCGCGTACGTAAGCTAATCTTCGTCAATCTAGCAGGGATGCTGAAAAAAGATTCGGAATGCTTCGAGAGCCTCAGCATGAACGGAAAATCTTCAATGATATCAAAACCCCTCCGTTCGTCCTGAGCACTGTCGAAGGACTCCGACGAAGTCTTTCAGCCTGCTAAGCAATAAAGGAGTATTTATGCTCCGTATGAGACGCGCGCTGATTCGAACTGTAGCGACGTTCATCTGTCTGCCAGCCGCTGTTTTGCTGTTGCGGATTCCATCCGTATTGGCGCTGGAAGAATTGATGGTTTCCTACGCTGGTCCGACGGTCACGTTTTTGCCGGCGGAAATAGCGCGGCAGCGGGGTTTTTTGCGCGAGCAAAACCTCGACGTCAAACTGCTCCTCACCAGGTCGGAAGTTGATCGCGCCGCGCTGATCAGCGGCAGCGTCGACTATACGCTCCGCGCCGGCTCGTCGTTCGTCTCCGCGGCTCGGGGCTTGCCCGTGCGCATCGTCTTTCTCGGCACGATGAGACCGTTCTGGGGCCTGGTGGTTCGCCCGGAAACAAAATCCGTTAGCGAGCTGAAGGGAAAATCGATGGGCGTGCCCGGATTGCTCGGCTCGCAGCATATTTCCGCGAAATTCATCTTGAAGCATTATGGCCTCGATCCAGACAAAGACGTGGTCTATCGAGTCGTCGAGACCGGAACACGTATCCCCGCAATGCTGTCGGGCTCCATCGACAGCTCGATGATGGACTACGGCGAAGCGTTTAGAGCGAAGAAGGCGGGCCTTAAGTTGCTGGTCAACGCCGCCGATCTACACGGCCTGTTGGCTGGCGGTCTCGCCGCCAATTTCAAGAAACTAAAGGAACAGCCCGATCAGGTGCGACGAATGCTGAAGGCCATGTCGCAGGCATTGAAATACA
>DASYUV010000268.1:0-51323 GCA_036000865.1 Binatia bacterium
GTCGAGGGTTTTCTCTTTAAGAATGGCCTTTAAGTAAATATTCTTTTCTTCGATGTTCCGCTGGAGCTTTTCGCGGAAGGTGTCTTCTTCCAAAAGATCGACGAAACGAATACCGGTGCGCGCGACCTTGTCTTCATAAGCGGGTCCGATGCCGCGGCCTGTGGTGCCGATTTTGCCTTTGCCGCGCAGCCGCTCGCGGGCGAGATCGATGGCTTTGTGATAGGGCATGATCACATGCGCCTGTTCGCTGATGCGCAATAGTTCGTCGTCGACCAGATGCCCTCGCCGCTTTAGTGTTTGAATTTCCTCGATGAGAATCTCCGGATCGACGACGACGCCGTTGCCGATCACGCAAAGTTTGTCCGGGTGCAAGGCGCCCGATGGCACCAGGTGAAGGATCGTTTTATCGCCATTGACGACAAGGGTGTGGCCGGCGTTATTGCCGCCCTGAAAGCGAACGACGATGTCGGCTTCATTGGTAAAGAGATCGACGACTTTACCCTTGCCTTCATCACCCCACTGGGCGCCGATAATTGCGACGTTTGCCATAATAGAACCCGGGACTATGACCGAGGACCGAGGACGACTGACCGGTCTTCGGTCGCCGGTCTCCCGTCATGTTTGGTCATAGCTTTACCAATGTTGCCGAGACGATTTGCGGCAAGGCGCGCAACTCGTCGAGAGCTTTTTTGCTCACCATTTCGTCGACGTGAGTAAACGCGATGGCATTACCGGCTTTTTCGCTGCGGCCGAGCTCCATGCCGGCGATGTTTATGCCGTTATTCCCGAGAATCGTGCCGACCGCGCCGACGACGCCTGGAACGTCCTTATTCTGGAGAATGAGTATGTAGCCTTCTGGCACGGCTTCAAGATAGAAGTTATTGACACGCACGATACGCGGATGCTTGGCGCCGAACATCGCGCCTTCGACTTCCAAGTTTTGTTTGCCGTTTTTCGCCTTGACGGTGATCGAGCTGGCGAAATCTCCGGCCTGTTCGCTTTTGGACTCCATGACCTTGATGCCCCGCTCTTTGGCCACCAGCGGCGCATTCACGTAATTTACAACCGATTCCATGACCGGTGACAAGAGTCCCTTGAGAACCGCCAACGTGAGCGCCGCCACGTTGTACTGGGTCACGTCGCCGCGGTATTCCACCTGAACTTCCTTGGGCAGCGCGCCCGCCATTTGTGTATGGAGACTGCCGAGTTTTTCACCCAGAGTTAGATACGGGCGCAAAACTTCCAGAAGCTCGGGACTTACCGACGGGACATTGACCGCGTAGCGGACCACGCCTTTGGCGAGAAAATCCACCATCTGTTCGGCGACGGCGATGGCGACGTTGAGCTGCGCTTCATCAGTGGACGCCCCGAGATGGGGCGTGGTAACGACTTGTTCCAATTGGAGCAGCGGGTGATTGGGCTTCGGCGGTTCGTCGACGTACACGTCAAGCGCGGCGCCGGCGACCTTGCCTTTTTTGATCGCATCCGCCAGATCTTGCTCGTCGACGATGCCGCCCCGGGCGCAATTGATGATGCGCACGCCTGATTTCATCTTGGCGAAAGCGGCCCTGTTGATCAGCCCCTGGGTTTCCGGCGTTAACGGGACGTGGACCGTGATAAAGTCCGACTTGGTAAAGATATCTTTCAAAGTGCCCGGCTCGACGCCCATCCGGGCGATGTTTTCGGCAGCGATGAACGGATCGTACCCGATAACTTTCATCTTGAGGCCCGAAGCTCTTTCCGCCACGATACGGCCGACATTGCCCAGGCCAATGACGCCAATGGTTTTGTTGCAAAGTTCGGCGCCGATGAATTTGTTGCGTTCCCACTTGCCGCTTTTGAGCGAAGCGACTGCCTGGGGAATATGGCGTGCCAGCGCCATCATTAAAGCGATCGTGTGCTCGCCGGTGGTGACGTTGTTGCCGCCGGGGGTGTTCATGACTACGATCCCTCGCTTGGTCGCAGCATCAGCGTCGATATTTTCATAGCCCACACCGGCGCGGCCTATGACTTTGAGGTTCTTCGCTGCTTCGATCAGCTCGGCGGTTATCTTGGTGCCGCTGCGAATAACCCAGCCGTCGTAGTCGCCACAGATTTTTTTAAGGTCGTCAGGCTTTAGCCCGAGTTTGACGTCGACTTCGAAGCCGTCGGCGTTCTTAAATACGGCCAGCCCTTCGGGAGCGAGCGAGTCAGTTACTAAAATTTTCATTCGCTATTCCACCGCTTGGTTGCTGCTTCGAGGATCGAGTATCGAAGATAGAGGATCGCGCAATCCTCGATCCTCCATCCTCGATCTTCGATTACTAATCGAGCGCCTCCATTAGGACTTCTTCTGCCGCCGCGACGCCCTTGCCAAAGGGAATCTCGGCGCCGAATTTTCTCAGCGCCATTTCCATGGCTGCAATCGCGGTGATCACGTCGAATGCGCCCATGTAACCGACGTGGGCGATGCGGATCACTTTGCCCTTGAGCTGATCCTGGCCTTCGGCCAGCGTGACGTTCATGTTGTCGCGTAAATAGTCGAGCACCCGGTCCGCATCGATGCCGTTCGGCATGTAGATACCCGTCGCAGCCGGGCTCGGGCTTTCCGGCGCCAGCAGTTTTAGTCCGAGTGCCGTCGCAGCCGCACGAGTTGCCCGGCACATGCGGGAGTGGCGGCCATAGACTTTTTCCAATCCCTCGCGCTCTATCATTTTGAGCGACGCGCGCAGGCCAAAGATCAATGACACTGCGGGAGTGAATGCGCCGGAGCCTTTTTGCTGATTTTTGCGCTCGAGATTCAGATCGAAGTAGAAACGCGGCAGTTTTGCTTTCTTGGTTTTTTCCCACGCGCGGTCGCTGAAGGCGACGAACCCAAGCCCAGGCGGTAACATCAATGCCTTTTGCGAACCGGTCACCAGAGCGTCAATGCCCCACTCGTCGAGCGGCAGCGAAACCACGCCGACCGCCGTGACACCATCGACGAGAAACAACGGCCCGTTCTTGGTGAGCTTGGCAATCTCTTTGACCGGGTGCAGCACAGTCGTAGAAGTTTCGCTCGCCTGGATCATCACGCCGGCGATGTCCGGGTTCGCTTTCAGTTGCTTTTCGACAGCGGCGACTTTAACGGCCTGGCCCCATTCGACTTTCAGTTCTATCGGATTCAATCCATACGCGTTGGAGATATTGAGCCAGCGTTCACCGAACTTACCGCCGTTGATGACAAGGACTTTATCACCGGGAGAAAATAGATTGGCGACCGAGGCTTCCATCGCTCCCGTGCCTGATGACGCTAAGATGAGAACGTCATTTTTCGTTCCGAAAAGTTTTTTGAGGCCGGCACGCGCCTCGTCGAAAATCCTGGTAAATTGCGGCGTGCGATGATGGATCATGGTCTCCGACATCGCCAGTGCGACTTCATTGGGAATCGGTGTGGGGCCGGGTGAGAGTAAATACTGCTTAATCATTTTTGTCGCTCTGATGCTTTTGCAATATTAAGGCGATAGGCCGAAGCAAGCAACGCGCATAACGAGACGCGAGCTCCGAGTCGCCTGAGGCGTACTGTTGCTCGTACGCCGCAGGGAGATCGAGGAGCGATAAACGAAGTTAGGCGCGAATGATTGCTGCGGCATAAACAAAAAAGCCTGGACCTCTATGGTTAAGAGACCCAGGCGGTCGGCCTACTTAATGCTTTGCACTCCCTCGTGGTCAATTCCACGTTCGCCAGTCGCGCAAAACTTACGCAAGACTTCTATCTTGAAAGCGCTGGGTTGTCAATGTAGTTGCGGATCAGCGCTCTAGCCATTTGAATTTGCTAACCTGATTTGGATTGTGCCAATATTCGCGTGACTATGGAACGGTTAATCCTCTTCGATATTGACGGCACGCTCACGCGCACGCTGAACGGCTATATTCCTTTCAACGAAGCGATTGAAAAGACCTTCGGAATTTGCGGCGACATCCGCACCGTCATACCGGACGGCAATACTGATCCGATGATCGTGAAAGATATTTTCGTAAACGCGAATGTAGCCATCGAAATTCTAGATGCAGAGTGGCAGTGTTTCTCGGCCAAACTCCACGAGTGCTACAAGAATGCTGTTGATCGAGGCACGACGACGGTTCGTCCATTGCCGGGCGCAATGGATTTGCTCCAGGCGCTCTCAGGAGATAAGAAATTTCACTCGAGTGTCGTGACGGGCAATTTCGAAGTCACGGCGGCTGTCAAGCTCGAAGCCGCCGGACTAGCGCCCTATCTTGGTCACGGCGCCTACGCCAGCGATTCACAACGCCGTGCCGATTTGCCGCATATTGCCAAGTCGCGGTGCGAGGAGATGAGCGGAAGAACACTTCTCTCCGAGCAATGTATCGTCATCGGCGACACGCCGAAGGATTTAGAAGCGGCCCGACATAATCATATGAAATGCGTGCTTGTCGGCACCGGCCGGTATCCGTTAGAGGAGCTTCGCTATTGGCAACCGGATGACTGCCTGCCGGATCTGACTGATACGGAATCAATCTTGGCGTTGCTATCGAAGATTTAGCGAAATCGATTGAGGAAAAACATGCAATATCGAACTATCGGGAAAACCGGCGTGCGCGTCTCGGAGATCGGCTTTGGTTGCGGCAACAATGCCGTGCTGATGGTCAAGGCGCCGTACGACGAGCAAGTGAAAGCCGTACGCCACGCGCTGGATCGGGGCATCAACTTTTTCGACACGGCGTTCGCCTACGGCTTGGGCAAATCCGAAGAAAACTTGGGGCGGATTCTAAACGAGCTCGGCGCGAATCCTGTTATCTCGACCAAGATTCGCCTCGAGGCCGACGCCGTCGGCGATGTCAAAGGCGCGACGATTCGCGCAGTAGAAGCCGGGTTGGCGCGACTGAAGAGAGACCGTGTTGATTTTGTCCAGCTCCATACCCGCGTCACGTTGGAGCGCGGCATAGGCAAGCGATTCAGCCTCGCTCCAAAAGATGTGCTGGGGCCGAACGGAGTCATCGACGGATTCAAAACGGTGCGCGACCGTGGCAAGGTCGGCCACTTCGGTTTTAGCGGCTTGGGCGATCCGAATGCATTGCATGAATTGGCCGACAGTGGCGAGTTTCACGGTTTTCAGTGCTACTACAATCTCCTCAATCCAAGCGCCGGACAACCTGTTCCCGCCGGCTTCAGCGCACTCGACTACGGTCTAATCCTCGATCACGCCGCGGCCAAAGGAATGGGAGCTTTCGTCATCCGCGCTCTAGCTGCCGGAGCGCTCACTTCGGATCCCAGCACTGGAGGCGGCGGCAGCGGCCAGACGCTGTCTCCGGGTTCAGATTACCCAGTGGACCTTCAGCGAGCGGAAAAAATAAAAGCTGCGCTGAATGTGGAGGGTAGGGATCTTACTCAAGCGGCAATTCGCTTTGGGCTGATGAATCAGAAAGTCTCCGTGGTGCTGGTTGGCTTTTCTAACACGACGCACATAGACGAAGCGGTCGCGTGCTCGGGGATGCCGGGATTGTCGGATGAGCAGATGGCCAAGGTGAGGAAACTTTGGGAGACGGATTTTGAGCAGGTTGTGTAGCCAGCGTACGGTTCGCGTGCGATGGCAAATTGGAGATGGTGATGTCGGAGGATAGAGTGATGAATATCGACTTGGCTTGTTCTCGGGTGGTTGTGTTTCTTTTAACTTTTGGAGTTTTTAATCTTCTAAGCGTTAGTTCCGTTCAGGCCCAAGCCGAACCCTTCTACAAAGGAAAACAGATTCGGATTGTCACCGGGGCGACGGCGGGCGGGTTTTACGACCGGTGGGCGCGGCTATTGGCGCGGACGCTGCCGAAGTATATTCCCGGCCAGCCGGACATCATCGTGCAGAACATGCCCGGAGGCGGTTCGCTAGTGGCGGCCAATTATGTTTACGGCGTCGCCAAGCCTGACGGACTGACAACGCTCATGCCCAACAGCAACATTTACCTGGAGCAATTGTCGGGTCACAAAGAAGTTCGATTCGATCTGCGCAAATTTCCGATCCTTGGCTCGCAGGAAAAAAATTACATGCTGCTCTACATGAGGGCTGACGCGCCATACAAAACTATTGGGGACATTATCAAAGCGAAAGAACCACCTAAATGCGGTAGCACCGGTGTGGGGAGCGCCGGCTATATTCTCGACCGGGTTATGGAGGTCGCTTTGGGCGCCAAGATCAACACGGTCATGGGTTATCCGGGAGGAAATGAGATCGATCTGGCCGTGGAAAAAGGTGAGGTCCATTGCCGCGGCAACACGATCTTGCCGCATTTTGGCCGAGAGCCTTTCGATACCTGGCACAAAAAAGGATTTGACCGGCATTTGATTCAAACCGCGCGCAAGCGTGATCCGGTGGTGGCGGAAGCGCCGACTATCTACGAGCTGATGGATCAATACAAGACAGCGGAATCGAATCGCCGACTTGCCAACGTTTTGCTCAGCGGTGCCGAGTTTGGCCGCTTTATGCTGGTCACTCCGGGAACACCGCCGGAAAGAGTGAAGATGCTGCGCGAGGCCTACGCGAAATCGATGAAAGACCCGGAGCTGATCGCCGAAGCGAAAAAGGGACGCATGGACATGGACCCGTCAACAGGAGAAGAGTTGCAGGCACTGGTCCAAGAGATCATGGACCAGCCGCCCGACGTGATTGAGCGGATGAAAAAAATATTGTCGGAGTAGTCGACCCGCGAAAGGAGAGCACGATGACCAAGGTGATCGTCTTCGCAACGCTGCTATTTTTCGCGGCGCCGTCCTTCGGGCGCGCTCAAGCGCCATATTACCAGGGCAAGATCGTAACGATCATTGTCGGCACCGGGGCGGGGGATCTTTACGATCTTTACGCCCGCGCGATTGCGCTGTTTATGGGCAGGTATCTTCCGGGCAATCCCAATATCATCGTGCAGAACATGCCGGGCGCCGGCCACATGATTGCCGCCAATTATATATACACGGTGGCAAAACCAGACGGTTTGACGCTCGGCGCCATTAACGCGGGTCTTTATTTCGAGCAACTGGTGGGGCGGGCCGAGGTCAAATTCGACTGGCCCAAATATACCTGGGTTGGTAACGCGACCAAATCTCCGCAGGTTCTCTACATGCGCGCGGATAGCCCTTACAAAACCATCGACGATGTGCGCAGCGCGAAAGAGCCGCCGAAATGCGGCACCACGGGCACGGGAAACATGGGCTACCTCGTGCCGAAACTTTTGGAAGAAACGATCGGAGCAAAATTCAACGTGATTTCCGGTTATCAGGGCGGGAACGAGATCGATCTCGCCGTGGAGAGGGGCGAGATTCAGTGTCGATCTCTGAGCACCGAAGCTTATTTTTCTCGCGAGCCGTTTCATACCTGGCGCAAGAACGGTTTTTCTAGAGAGCTGGTTCAGGGCGGAAGAGTAAGAATCGAGAACCTCGCCAAGGTGCCGACGATCTTCGAGCTGATGGATAAATTCAAAACGCCGGACCTAGGACGACGCTTGGCAAGCACGCTTCTTGCCTCCGGCGACTTTCACCGCCCCTATCTTGCGCCGCCGAGGATCCGACCTGAGCTCGTCAAAACGCTGCGCGAGGCCTTTAACAAGACGATGAAAGATCCGGATTTTTTAGCGGAGACCAAAAAGAAAAAGCTCGATATCGATCCGACGACCGGCGAAGAGGTGGAGGCTTTAACGAAAGAGGTAATGTCGCAACCGCCCGAAGTCGTCGAACGAATAAAGAAGATGATGGGCAAATAGGTACTTCATGCAGCCAATTACGGCTTAATATCCTGCATGAACCACTCGCTCGGAATTTCGTGGCCCAGACCTTTTTCTTTTGCGGCTTTGTAAGCGCAGTAGCCCATGGCGGCGAACTGGACGCCGGTGCCGACGTTATTCAAAAAGAAAGTGATCTGGCGGTCACTTGTGCGGCTGGGAGCTTTGCCGGCGATCAGGTCTGAGATTTCAGGGTACTTTGACCAGTCGCGCGGCTTTTCGCGGCGTACTCCCGGCATGTCGTCAATCACACCGGGCGGTTGGTAGTGAAAAATACCACCGAATTGTGTGTGAATGGCGATCACGTCGCATTTCTTCAACACACTGAGGTCGGTTTCAAATTCCCGGATCGAGTTGTAGTGAACTCCCGGCTTCAGCCAATCCGGTTCGACTACTGGGCGTGACGAATTGGTCGCGCTGCAAATAATATCGCAGCCATGCACAGCTTCTGCGGCGCTACCCACCGGCTCGCCCATTACGCCTGTTTCGTTCGCCATTTCTTCGACGAATGATTTTCGGTGCTCGGGATTGGGGCTGAAGACTTTCACTTTCTTGATCGGCATTACGGCGGTCATGAATCGATAGTGAGCTTTCGCTTGGCCACCCGTGCCGATGAGGCCGAGCACTTCGGAGTTTTTGCGTGCCATCACTTTCATGCCAAGCGCGCTGGTGACGCCGACGCGCGTCTGCTGAATGAGGCCGTCCGGCATGATCGCCAATAGCTCGCCTGTTTCCGTGCTGAACAATTGAACAAGCCCGACGAACATTTTGTTGCCGGCAAGCGGCACTTTTTCCAACCGTACGGAGCCGTGTATCTCCTGCTCTTGAACGACATCGGAGGTGACGCGAAGCGCAAGGACGCCTAGCTTTTCAACGCCGCCATCGACCGATTTAAAGCTGTAGGTCGAGTTCGGTAGCGAGTGAGCCAGGTAAGAATGACAAGTCGGCCGGTTAACGGCGCGGCCATGAGCCTGCTCGCGGTAAGATTCTTCCATGACTTCCAGACATTCATTCACGCTAAGGGCGCTACGCACATCATCGTTGTTGAGAATTAGGGTCATCGATCGTTCCTTGGATTAACAATTGGGTTTCTTCCTATCACACGCATTGGAACTCGTACAGAACAGGTGAGCGAAGCTGCCTGCCAGTCAAAAGCTACCCGCTAGCGCTCCTTCTCGATAGGACCGGCGGAAACAATTTCGACAGTTTCGGCCAGCGGTTGAACAAAGTTCGTTTCGAACAGTCCGGTAGTGCTGATGCGCTTTGACGGAAGCAATGGAAATCGAGTGTAAATTTCGGCCGAATGCGTCGTCCTCTGGCCAGCCACCTGAGGCTTAGTCCTTGAAGTCAGTGATGGTGCAAGAATTGCTTAGTTCTCCTCTGGTTAACCAACCAGTAATCTATTCCTGGGGTGAAGCAGATGATTCAAAACCTAAACGACAAAATGGCTCAGGATGCAGCGACATCGAGTGAACTTTCTTTGGTCATCGGACCAACCGAGGTGGCAGATGTCATGACCAGCAAAGTCGTGACGCTCAGCGCGCATCACAGTTTTAACGACGCGGCTAATCTTATGAACGACCGCTATTTCCGCCATTGCGTTGTCGTTGACGGCCAGAGAAAAATCATCGGCGTGATTTCAGACCGGGATATCCTTCGCGCGTTGGCGCGAAACCCCAATTCGCGCTCCAAATCGCTCGATCAAATCATGACGACGAATCCGATTACCGTGAAGCGCAACACACCGATCATCGAGGCGGTATCGAAGATTCTTTTCAAGCGCATCAATTGCCTCCCGGTCGTCGAAGATGATGGCACGGTTTGTGGCATCGTGACTTCCACCGATCTACTCAAATCCTATCAGCAGATCCTCGAGTTGATGCAGAAACAAGCGCGCTGAGCTCTTCTGCCAAAGACGCCGCTTTCGCTGTTGATCGTTGCCGTTGCTGCGCTATGGTAAGCTATGGCGCGAAATGTTTCAGTGACGGTCAAACCTAATGCGAAATTGGCCACGATTACAAAATTAACCGACTCTGAATACCGTGTAACGGTCCACGCGCCAGCAGAGGACGGCAAAGCCAATCGCGCGCTCATCGAACTGCTCGCTCGGTATTTTTGCGTGCCGAAGTCAGCCATCAGGATCGTTCGCGGTCAATTCGCACGAAAGAAATTAATCGAGATCGGCAAATAGGTTTGGAGAGATTACGGCCGCGCCGTTAGAGCGCCGTGTCCAATCAAAGGTTAAATACGGCGATTCTGCGCTCAGGCGGGTCTATCAATGAGTTGCGACCGCGCGAGAATCGGCATATGGATCTAGGTTAACAACTTCCAAGGTAAAAAATGTCGAAAGTCGAAAACGTTCAAACAATATCTGCACCATTCGCTACCTGGGGCCGGTTAGCCGCGAACTCTGTGGCGCATATGACCGAGCATCTATTCAATGGAGTGATCGCGGTCATATTGCCGCTGATCACGGCCTCCTTGGGGCTGAGCCTCGCGCAAGCGGGCGCTCTCGCTTCGGCGCGCACTTTGATGGCTGGGGTGGCGAGTTTTCCTTCCGGTTTTTTCGCGGATCTTGCCAGCCGACGCAACGTCCTCCTGGGGCTTTGTATCGCTATGATTGGGTTCGCTTGCTTCGGATTGAGCACGGCGTCGAATTTTCCGGCATTGTTGATCTTTATGGCGCTTGCCGGACTGGGCGGCGGTTGGTTTCACCCACAGTCGTTGGCGATTCTATCGACTCGATACCAAGAGAAACGCGCTTTTGCTCTCGGTGTGCATGACAGTAGCGCCAACTTGGGGGAAGTAATCGGACCGTTAGCGATCGGATTGCTACTGGTTTTTTTCGATTGGCGCACGACTTTGCAAATCTGGGCGATTCCAGGCTTGACCATAGGACTGCTTTACGCATTGTTCGGCGCCGAAGGAGATCTGGCCGTTCCGCGCGGTCGAGATTATCGACGAACACTGTTGGAGGACGTGCTCAAGAACAAGGCCGTATTTGGCTTGGTGGCGGTGTCCACGTTGCGCGCGATGGGTCAGACAGCGCTTGCCGCATTCTTGCCGCTGTACTTATCGCTGCATCTTAAACTTGCCGCCGGAGTCGCCGGAGCTTACATGTCAGTATTATTTCTATTCGCCGGCATTGCTCCGGCATTTGTCGGGTGGATTTCGGACCGTTTCGGTCACAAACTGTTGATTGTCATGTTTTCCATCCTGAGCGTTGTTACGATCATCGCAATTCCCTATCTTGGCTCCGGTTTGGTCTTAGCGGTGGGGCTCGGTGCCTTGGGTGCGCTGCTCTGGGCGCTGCGGCCAGTGATTATTTCGGCGGCGATGGCAGCCGCGCCGCAACATCTTACCGGCAGTATCGTCGCGATTATCTTTGGCGCCAATATGGGAGTGTCGTTCCTGGCGCCGATTATGGCAGGGCTCATCGCGGACCGATATGGACTGCCGATGGCCGTGACTGCGATCGCGATATTTCCATTACTGGCATCGTTCATTTCATTGATGCTGATGAGCTCGCCGGCCAAACGAAACAAATAATTCTTACCGTTGCAATCTCTAACCGGCGCGCCGCACCGCCAATGCGTTCAATTGGTTGTGGCGATGCGCAGGAAAAACGTTCCTGGTCGGTTCGGAACTTTATGACCCACAGCGAAAGGTGCGACTAATACTTGCGTTTGTTGATTATCGATGGCGTTTACGGGATGGTTTGGCCGTTGTCTTTGGTTCTTTCGCTTCTGCCGCTACTTCGCTAACCGAGCCTTCCAGCTTAGGCTGGATATTGTCATTGATCCACTTCTGGTCCCACCATTCGACTGGTAGAACCGGCACACCGTGGAGATAGACGCCGAAATGCAGGTGGTCTCCGACGGCAAGGCCGGTTTCACCGGTTTTGCCGATCACTTGTTTCTGCTTGATTTGCTCGCCGACTTTGACGTCCATGGAGCTCAAATGAGAATAGAGCGTAAACAGGCCAAGCCCATGATCGATGATCACGGTGTTGCCGTAGATTCCCAGATCGCCGACGAAAGCGACGATGCCGCTGTTGGCGGCTTCCGCCGGGTAATTTTTCGTGACGGATAGGTCGTAACCGACATGATAAGCATGGTCGATCGTTTCGTCTTTGTAAGTGTAGGTTCGGGCGTCCGCAAAATTCGCCTCGACTTTGGAATTGGTGAGCTGATTAAAAGCGCCGTGCCAAAGAATCGACGGCGTGGATTTCTCGGTGACCGATCTGATCTTTTCTTCGTTCTCTTTGCGAAGGTCCTTATTCACTTTTATGAAGATGTCTTTGGGGCTTCCTTGGCGGGCGCCGATGTCATGGAGCAGGGGCGCCACTTTGCCCTGGATAAACTCGTCGGAAATCGCCAGCGTACTTTTCTTGTATTTGACGTTCTTAAGCTCGTAGACAAGTCTCATCTCCCTCGTGTTGCCGGCTTTATCCGTGGCCACCAATGACGCCTTTTCGTTCTCGGCAACGTTGTAGGGGTGGGCGAAAAAAGCGATGTAGTGATCCGGATGCGCTTTGATTTGGTTTTTGTATCCGGGAAAGAAATAATTGCCGATTTTTACGCCGGTCGTGATCGCGTCGGCTGACGGTTTGTAGACGATCATACCGACGCCGCCGAAGTTGACGTAGCGGTCGTCGGCCATGAGTTCCAGTGTCGGCGGCGTGATGTCGATGGTGAGGTTTTTCTGGACGACCGTTTCGTTGCCACGAAAGAAACGCCACAAAGAGCGATCCCGCGCCGTAACGCGCAACACGGCCGGTCCTTCTTTCAGACCTGCGAGCTTGGCGGAAAGTGCCACGGTAAATTTCTTTTGCATCACCGGTTGGTCATATTCTTCAGACGCGAGCGCATACTCGGTGCCGCCGGAACTCAAGACCACCGCGAATGATTTTAAACCGCTTCCCTGTTCGGCGACGTCAATCTCGAGCGGCGCAAGGCCGATCGTGTCGGTGTCAGGGGTAATCTTGATTTGCGGCTTGTGCCATTCGAATCGTGGAAGAATAAAATAGCCGCCAGCGACCAGTAGGATCACGAACAAGATCAAAAAGGTGCCGACGCCGGGAAGAAACCGTCGTTTAGGTCTACCGATTTCAAGAGCGCTCATGCTTTAGATGGGTACGATCGCGGAATGACTTCCTTGCCAAGATAAACGTGGCTCGCGACGATGTCAACAAAAGTCTAGCGAATCTGATCACCGCGGAGAAACTCGATTGTATCGGCTGGCCAATGAAGTGAATGGCGCCGGCTAAAGCATGCCTTTGTCGCTGAAGCTAAAGAAGCGGTCGTAACCGATCACGACGTGATCGAGCACGCGCACTCCCATGACATCGCCGACTTCTTTGAGTCGCTTGGTGATGTCGATGTCTTCAGGACTTGGGGCGGGATCGCCGCTCGGATGGTTGTGGACGAAGATCACCGCCGCTGCGGATTCGCGAATCACCGGATTATAGACTTCGCGAGGATGGACGAGCGAGGCTGTAAGCGAGCCTTCGGAGATTTTAACTTCGCGAATTTTGCGATTCTTGTTGTTGAGCAAGACGACGTAAAAGAGTTCGCGCTTTTCACGGCCGAGATTTTCCCGGAAATGGTGATAAACGTCTTCCGAGGACCGAAGCGGCTCGCCGGGTTGCCATTTTTGACTGCCCATACGCTTGGCGATCTCCAGGCAGGCCTTGATCTCTGCGACCTTTGCGGGGCCGATCCCCTTAACCGTGACGAGCTCGCTGATGGACGCGTCGTCAATTCCCTTCAACCCGCCGAATTGACTCAAGAGCAAACGCGCGTGATCGATGGCGCTCTCGCCGGTGCTGGCGTTGCCATTTCGCAGGATAATCGCCAGAAGTTCAGTTTCGCTGAGCGACTGCGGCCCTTTGGCGAGAAGTTTTTCTCGCGGCCGATCTTCCTCGGGCCAATCTTTGATGGTCTGGTATGAAGCCATTCTCTCCTCGCGATGGTATCCGACTCGTCGCCGCCGCGGCGGCGACGTCGGTCGAGTAGCGAGAATCCCTCTACCACAATGCGAGCGGTGGCTCAATTGAAATTGCTGATTCCTCAGGTGTAGCAGGCAATAGGCTCATTCCAGCGAAGCCGAGGAACCTCGTCTTATACCAATCGCGAACAAAAAAAGGCGAGACCCTTCGCTTTCGCTCAGGGTGACAGTTGGATTTTCGCCGCTTCGGATTGAGGGCGATAGATCCGAAGCCGGGAATGAGTCAGTCCAATACGCGAAGGGCGAGTCCTTTGAGGTATTCGCCTTCCGGATGATGGAGGCTGATCGGATGGTCGATCGGGTGACCGAGTCGTTTGACGATAGTCACTTTTCGCGTCGCATCGACAGCCGCGCCAAAAACAACTTTTTGAAAAAGGTCGGTCGAAAGATGTTGTGAGCAAGAGAAAGTCAAAAGCATGCCGCCGGGTTTGAGATGCTTGAGCGCATGCAAGTTAAGAAACTTGTATCCGCCGGTTGCAGCCATAACGTCGCTTCGCTTGTGGGCAAGCGACGGCGGGTCCAAGACGATCAAGTCGAATTGTCTATCGGTCTCTTTTAAGTAAGCGAAGGCGTCGCCTTTGAGCAGCTCTCCCGGAGCCTCTGCGAAGCCGTTCAATGCGAGATTCTGTTCCGCCAGCTCCAAGGCGGGCCGTGAAGAATCAAGTGAAACGACTTCCCGGGCTCCGGCGCCGAAAGCATAAACCGAAAAGGCGCCGCTGTATGAAAAGCAATTCAATACCGTTTGGTCTCGCACGACTGTTGACAAAAACGCTCGGTTGTCGCGCTGATCGAGAAAAAAGCCGGTCTTCTGCCCGCGCCGTACATCAACCAGAAACTTAAAACCACTTTCCGTGATGGTAATTTGCTCCGGCGGTGCCTCGCCGGATAAAACTCCGACGGATGGTTCCAAACCTTCCTCGTCGCCCACCCGCCCGTCGCTGCGTTCGAAGATCCCTTTGACGGAATCAATGGCGCTGAGCGTACTTACGATTGCATCTTTGAACAGAGCTATGCCGGCACTGAAAAACTGGCTAACTAAAAAGTTTGCATAGCGGTCGACGATCAGCCCCGGCAGAAGATCGCCTTCAGCGTTGACGACTCGATACGCATCGGTTGCATCGGACAAATACCGTTGTCGAAAGGCGTGCGCTTGGGATATGCGGCGCGCGAAAAAATCGCGGTCGATGGCTTCTTTCTGCCAGGTCAGCACACGCACCCGGATCTGTGATTTTGGATTATACAGACCGCGCGCGAGCCAGTTCTCTTTGCAATCGAAAACGTCGGCAACACCGACGGCCTCCGTCGGACCTTCGACGCTCTCGATAGCACCGGAAAATATCCAGGGATGGCCGTTAAGGATCGGGCGTTCCCGGCCGGAATTGAGGAAGACATTCAACATGAGGTGGATGACTTCAAAAAGCAGGGGCGCAGCATGCTGCGCCCCTACGATTCACACAGGTGGTAGATGTTTATTGTCTATTCCTTGCGAATGAAGGTGCCGCTTTTGCCACCACTTTTCTTGACCAGGCGGATCTCGCCAATGGTCATTTCGCGGTCGACGGCTTTACACATATCATAGATCGTGAGCGCCGCGACCGATGCGGCGGTCAGGGCTTCCATCTCCACGCCGGTCTTGCCGCTAACCCGAACCGTCGCTTCGATGTCGACCCGGGCTGGATTCTCTTTCGTTGTGAGATCGATTTCCACAGAAGTGATACTGAGCGGATGGCACATGGGAATGAGCTCGGAGGTTTTTTTTGCCGCCATGATGCCGGCCACGCGCGCAACGGCGAACACGTCACCCTTCTCGATTTTGTCTTCCAAAATGAGCGCGAGTGTTTCCGAACGCATGTGAATAGTGCCGCGGGCGGTGGCAATCCTGCTGGTAATCTCCTTCTCGCTCACGTCGACCATGCGCGCGCGACCTTGTTCATCCAAGTGGCTGAGCTTCGTCATATTCACCTTTCTTTCTAGCTCTGACCTTTTATGTTACAAAAACTATATGGCGAATAAAAGTCATTATCGCGTGATCATCCTCGGTTCTGGCGCTGCTGGGTTGACCGCGGCGATTTACGCTGCTCGGGCAAATCTTCAACCGCTCGTCGTCGAAGGCGCCCAGCCCGGCGGACAGCTTACGATTACAACCGATGTCGAGAATTATCCAGGTTTCCCCAAAGCCATCATGGGACCGGATCTAATGGAGGATTTCAAAAAGCAAGCCGTCCGCTTCGGAACCGAGACTGTCTTTGGCGAAGTCACGTCAGTGGATCTCAAACGGCGGCCGTTTCGGATTGTCGTTGGGAAAGAATTCTATACCTGTGATGCATTGATCGTCGCCACCGGCGCATCGGCCAAGCTTTTGGGTTTGGAATCTGAAATGAAACTTATGGGTCATGGCGTGTCTGCCTGCGCGACCTGCGACGGTTTTTTTTTCAAAGAAAAGGAATTGGTCGTCGTCGGCGGCGGCGACACGGCGATGGAGGAAGCGACGTTCCTCACAAAATTCGCCTCCAAGGTCACGGTCGTGCACCGGCGCGACAAACTGCGGGCGTCAAAGATCATGCAAAATCGCGCCGAGAAAAATCCCAAGATCTCGTTCGTCTGGGACACGGTTGTCGAAGAAGTTTACGGCGATTCAAAAGCGGGTGGAGTTACCGGGGTTCGTTTCAAGAACTTGAAAACCGGGAAAACCGAAGACTTTAGATGCGACGGGCTTTTTATTGCCATCGGCCACGAGCCCAACTCAAAGCTCTTCGTGGGACAATTGGCACTAGACCCCAACGGCTATATTCTGACCCACGATGGCACCAAGACCAACATCCCCGGCGTCTTCGCCTGCGGCGACGTGCAAGATCATGTCTATCGTCAAGCGGTCACTGCGGCGGGCACCGGTTGCATGGCGGCGATTGATGCCGAGAGGTTTTTGGAGAGCGCGCGCTAGCCATTTTAAATCAACGTCCCATCGGGTTTCATGATCAAGGATTCGGTAAGTGGGAGGAACGCTCGCCAACCGCCGTCGTCGATCGAGCCCATGATACGTAGATCTTTCTCGGGCTGCGAATCCCAGAACACATTTAGCTCGATTTGATAAGTGATTCCGGATTCACTCAAGATGTTCTTAACCTCGGGGCGGCTGATTAATTCAACAAGCTCGTCATACGGGCGAGCGGCAAAGTCTCTCAGCTCTCTCGATAAAATCGACTTTGCTTCAGCCTTATTCATCAGACGCTATGCCTGCCCGTAATATTGGCATGGTAACTAGTGTGGTGACCCAGAAAATCGCGATATAATTCCAATGTCATTCCGGGCAAGCTGGCGATAGCTACTAGCGCGACCCGGAATCCAGGAATTTCAAAGACTCTGGATACCGGCTTCCGCCGGTATGACGGCAAAGAATGTAGCGAATAATTTAACAAACTTCAGAGTCAGGACACTACGACCGAAAGATGAAGTAGACGGCTCCGAGCAAGCACAGACCCGCCCATAGATAATCGAGCTTCAACGGCTCGCGCAGATAGAGTATCGAGAATGGAGCGAATACGAACAGAGTGATGACCTCCTGGGTGATCTTCAGTTGCGCGACACTCAATTGACTGTAGCCGATGCGGTTTGCCGGCACTTGGAGGAGATACTCGAACAAGGCGATTCCCCAGCTTGCCAACGCCGCGATGTACCACCTGCGGTCGTGAAGATTTTTCAAGTGACCGTACCAGGCGAAGGTCATGAAGACGTTCGATGCGGCGAGCAACAGAGTGGTTCGTAAGATCACCGACATTGCTTTTAATTACCTCCGGTCGCTTGAGATGAATTCAACTGGCAGCTCGCCCAAAGGCCGACGGCTTGGCTGCGAGCGATGCTTTCCAGTTGACGAAATTCTACAACGTGGCGAAACGGGAATCGAGTATAGGCGTGGGCGTATCCCTGGCGGATGAGCTCGGCGTTAAGCATCGTGCCGTTGTCAAAATAGACGTAGGCTAAGGTGCGGCCATAGCGATCTCTGTGATTGCGCGCTGCGTTTAACTCGTCGAGAATCAAGCGAATGGATTTGCTCTCGACCATTGTCCGGGTGAATTCTTTGGCGTCTTTGCCGAAACACTCGACAGCCCTTTTCGGGTGGACAGTTTCCGGGGTATCGACGCCGATCAATCGCACCTTTTCGTTCGGACTGACGACGATTGTGTCGCCGTCGATAACGCGAATGACCAGGCGCTTTTCGGAACTTGCGTTGAGAGATTCTCTGGATTGCTCTGGAGTGCCAACAGACGGTTCCTGATGGGTTGTCGAACCCACTTCGATCGCCACCGTAGCGAGCAAGCCGAGCAGAAATAAAATTTTGACATGCACGATCATTGACCGGAGCAAGAGCAATGCCCCGGCGAATGATCATTTACGTGGGCTACAGGAGGCCTTTATTTGTCGACGGGAATTCCAAGTAACTGTGCGAGGCTCAACTCTGGTTGAAAAAACAGGCCAAAGGTTACGGTTCGAGTTTTTGCAGTTCTGCGAGAAAATACTCGCGACTTTTTATTTCGCGACCGTCTTTGAATCGGATGAGATACGGCTTGCCGGATGTACCTGAGGCACTGGCCACCTTTTCGATAAAATCCTGGGCGGTTTTCACGCTCGAGTCGTTAGCTTCCCATTTGCCGCGCAGAAATCGGACCGCAGTGGCGACTTCGTAGGTGGAGCCATTACGGATGAACTTGGCTTCTTTGATCTCACCGACCTGGTTAATGAGCGATTCGATTTTCTGTCGCTCTGCTGCCGGCGCAGTTTGACCTGCGACGACAGGCGGTAGCAGTGTCCCGAAAAATAGCACCCAGGACAAAATCAATCGGAGGAATCCCTGTTTTCTCATCCATTACCACTCTTACCTTTTAGACGCACGTGAAACAAGAATCTTACGCCGTGGTGGTAGTGGTTCAGTCTGCTTTCAGCGCACGAAAAATGTAGGGGTATGCCCACAGAGGGTCGCCCGTACAAATCACCAGAATGATTCTATCGTTGATCTAGTGCGGCGGCAGAGGACCGGCGCCAACCAGTTTCTTGAAAATCTCAGCAATCTCGGGGTCGCGCGGAATTTCTCTGATCACTTTTTCGTGTGCTTCCGGCATGAGCGGCGTGGCATCGTCCGCGGTAAGCTTTTTGAACTCCTTGTGAAATTCCGGGTCCGAGTAAACTTTGCGGAACGCTTCCTGGAGGATTTGTACACGGTCTTTGGGCGTGCCCGGCGGAAGCACAAAGGGTTGGCCGGTAATCCTGAATGCACGCTGCATGGTCATTATCTTGTGGTCCTTTTCCGTTTTAGCAAACGTTTCCAACTCCGGCAGATGAGCGAAGTGCGGGTGTTTGTCCCCTTTGGGAACTTCAATGATCGCGTGAAAGTCTACGAGGTCCTTTTGGAGCCACTCCGGGTTTCGTCGGAAGACAGTGTCCGCGCTGGTCGCTCGGGCGTCGATCTCACCACGCATCAGCGCCGGGTCTAGCTCGGCTCCTCCGTAACCGGTAACGAACTTTGGGTCTTTAAGACCGAGCATGTACGCGAACAGGCGCCCTTCATTGTAAGTAGAAAAACCGACGGATTGCCCCCCGATCCTAATCCCGGTGGCGGCACGGAGTTTTTCGATTGTGCTAAGCCCGGCATCTTTTCTAGTAACAAAAATCGCCTGATGGCTACTGAACGGCGATCCGAGATAAATAAACTTGTCGAGTTCGTACATGACTCCTTTCTCGCCAAGTATGGCGACCGCGACCACGCCGGAACCCAGATTGCCAATAGTCAAACCGTCAGGCTGCGCCGTTTTGAAAATATGGTTTGCGGCTTTTCGGCTTCCGCCGCCGGGCATGTACTCGCTCAGAATATTCGGATTGCCCGGAATATACTTTTGCAAAAAGGTAAGCATCGCTTTTACCCTGATGTCTCCCGTGCCGCCGGGATCACGACCTTGAATGATCGTTATGGGTTTCCCGTGGTAAAATGGTGTCTGCGCCCAGACAAGTGTAGGACAAAGAATCAAAAGCACCAGCAGAGCAACCGGCGCAAACTCAAGTGAGATTTTAGAGGGATTGGTTTTTGTTGCCATCGCAGTTCTCCTTACTGAGAAAATTGATGCCACCACAGTTGGAGCGGTTTCTCGCAAGAGATGAAGCGTGGTTTCAACGGTGCATAACCAATAAAAACTACTTCGTGTCGTTACCCGTTCGACAAAGTGTGCCTCACGCTGATTTTGTTCCTTCAGCAGATCAACGCTATTTGAGAATCTCCTTTAGTTTCGCTACGAGCGAAGGCTCCAGATCAAAAATCTCTTTGACGTTTCGCTCCAGCCCTGCGCCGTCATCGGGATTAAGATCCAGCTTCGCCTTTTTGGCGTCAGCCAGGAACTCTGGGTCCTTCATGGTATCCGTGTAAGCCTTGCGCAGGATCTGGACTCGCTCTTTGGGTGTGCCCGGCGGGAGAAAATAGGGACGGGTCGAAGGTCCGTGGACCCGAACGACCGCTTGAAAAAGTTTTCGCGCCTCCTCAGTCTTCAGAAAATCAAATGCGACCGGGATATTGGGGAGTTCCGGATGCCCTTTGACGGTCGCCTGGAGAACCATCACGACGTCTCCTGAGTCCACCTGCTTGCGCCAAGTTGACTTGAACGACTCCCAGGCATTACAAACCCCGTCCACTTCCCCGCTGTCGAAGGCCAGCCGAACCGGGCCCGTGCCCTTATAGCCGGTAACGACCTTGATGGGGAGACCTAATGTGGCTGCGAGGACTTTGGGAACATCATCGGTAGCACCCCCTGGGGCGACGCCGCCGAGCTTGACGGGCTTTTTTGAAGCCATCCAGTTCTCGAAGCTCGTAATCCCCGTCGCTTTAGACAACCCGATCAAAAAATGGTCCTGAGTCGGAACGCCTATGTACTCAAATCTACGGCCGTCGAATTCGATCGCTGGACTATCGAGGAGCTGCTGTAAGAACAATCCGCCTAGAATATGACCGATCGTGAGCCCGTCAGGCTTGGCTGCTTTGTACATATAATTCGCCGCAATCACGCTGCCGGCGCCGGTCATGTTGTCGACAACGATAGTCGGATTACCGGGAATGTGCTTGCCCATGTGGCGTGCGATCACGCGAGAATAGAGATCGTAGCCGCCGCCCGGTGCGAGACCGACGATAAGGCGGATCGTCTTACCCTTGTAGAACGGCTCTTGGGCGTGGGCCGAAACTACCCATGTTGTAAAGCCAAACAAAGCGCCAATCGCCAGCAGCGGAATCATTCTTCCTGTACGCATATTGGTTCCTCAATAGGACCGAAAGTTTTTGCGCGTTTATTTTCCCAGCAGCTTCTTCATCCGTTCGATGACCTCGGGTGGCTGGACCATAACCTCTTTGATGAGGGCGTCCATTTCCTCGCCGCTGGTCGGGTTGATCTCTAGCCTTCTTTTTTTGGCCTCAGCCAAAAACGCAGGGTCGTTCATTGTTTTCTTGTAGGCCTCGCGCAGGATTTTCACGCGCTCCGGCGGAATACCGGGAGGACCGTAATGAGGCCGGAAAAATTCCGAAGAAGCGAGCATCGCCGTCACTAGGCGCCGGCCCCATTCCGGCGTTTGGTATTTGTCCATGACTTCATGGATCGTTGGAACATCGGGCAACTTTTCGTCCCTGGTTTTCCCTCCTTGCACGAGTATCCGCACGAATCCCTTCTTGCGCCACGTGTGAAAAGGCTCTCGCGAGAAGTAAGCCTCTATGGTGAAGGCGCGGCACACCACCTCGCCCCTCTCTACCGCCAAGTCAATGGCACCGCCCCCCTGGTAGCCGAGTACAACATCGAATTTTGCCCCGATTGTTTCCTCGAGGAGTTTGGGCACGACATAACCGGAATTAGAGATGCCCGTCGTACCGCATTTGGGAGGTTCCTTCGCGCTGCGAACGTCGTCGATGGTTTTGTAGGGGCTGTCGGCCCGCATATAGAGCAGCATGGGCGACTTTCCAGCGTTGCCGATCCAAGTGAACTTGGCCCAGTCGTACTTGACCTCGGACTGCCCAACGAGTTGATCGATGTAAAGGGTCGCGAGGGTACCGGCGAGAGTCAAACCGTCCGGCTTGGCAATGTTGTAGACGTAATTGGCCGCGATCATATGACCTGCCCCCGGCATATTCTGAACAATAACGTCGGGATTCCCCGGTATGTGCTTTACCATAAACTGGCCGACGGTACGGACATAAAGATCGAACAGATCTCCTGCCGGCGATCCGGTGATGAACGTGATGGTCTTGCCCTGATAGTAAGGGGCCTGCGCCTGAACGGCAGGGCTCGCGGTCAGCAGAAGAAGAGAGACAGCCAATATAATTCTTTTCATTTTGACCTCCGTTGTAGCTGGAGAATCGTGAACCTACTTCTTCCACTCACCTCCATTTTAATTTCCCTGAATTTTTTTGACCCGCTCGATAACCTCGGGGGGCTGAACCATAATTTCTTTGGCCAATTTTTCTAGTTCTTCACCGCCCATGGGATCCAGATCCCATTTCTTTTTCTTGGCTTCAGCTAATAATGCCTCGTCATTCATAGTCTTAGTAAAAGCCTCGCGTAAAACTTTTACCCGGTCCGCAGCCATCCCTGGGGGACCAAAAAAGGGGCGACCGAGATCGCCGGAAGAGAGCAACACTTTAGCAACGCGCTTGGTGGCGTCCGGCGTTTTATAGGTCTCCATCAACTCATAGAGAGTTGGGACATCGGGCAACTTGGCGTAACGCTTGGTCCCGCTTTGAACTAAGGCGCGAGTGAAGCCGTTCGCAGCCCACGTGCGGGTAGGTTCGCGGCCCACATAGGCCGAAACGGTTCCAGCACGGCACTGCACCTCTCCTTTCTCCATCGCCAAGTTCATATCGCCACCGCCCCCGTAACCAACCACCATTTGAATCTTAATCCCGAGCCCCTCTTCAAGCAGCCTCGGTAGAAAATAACCGGCGCCAGAACGCCCCGTGGCTGCACACCTTGGCGGCTCTGGAGCCTTGCGAAGATCGTCCAGCGTCTTTTGAGGGAAGTCTGTACGTATAAACAAAACCTGATCGATTCGTTCTGGGGAGCCTATCCAGGACAATTTCGGCCAGTCGAATTTCACTTCTTTAGCTCCCAAGAGCTGATCTACGTAGATGGCCGGATTGACCAGCCCGATGGTTAACCCGTCGGGTTTTGCGATGTTATAGATATAGTTGGCTGCGATCACGGTCCCCGCACCCGGCATGTTTTGCACCACGATCTCGGGACCGCCCGGAATGTTTCTGCCCAGATGCGGCGCTATAAAACGAGCCCATTCGTCCTGGGCTCCTCCTGCTGAGGTCCCCACCACGAGCCTCACCGTCTTGTCCTTAAAAAATTCATGCGACGTTGCATGCGCAATGCTAGAGAGAAGGGCAAACCCGAACAGGAAAAATGCGCTAAAATTGGTTCTTTTCATAATAGCCTCACGCAGAAATTTTAGATAAATTTATCAGAACAACATTGACGGGTTCATCGATCAGAACTATCTCCAGCCGCGTTCTTTAAGAGAATTGCTTCTCCTGCCTAAAGTTACCAAGTTCGCCAAAGGCCTTATCGCTCGTGGGAAGGAATCGCCAGCACAGGACAGGAAGCGCTTCGAAGAACCTTTTCCGTCACACTGCCCAATAGCATTCGGGAAAGACCGCTCCGACCATGGGTGGACATCACAATGAGATCAACTGCTTTATCTCTTGCCCAGTTGACTATCAGGGTGGGCGGGTCTCCCATCTCGACAATCGGCTGAATGTTTAGATCCGCCTCTGCACTAGGCAACTGCTGCTCTGTAAACTTCCGCAGCAGCAGCTTATGATGTTCCGCAAGCTTGCCTAATAAGTCATCTGCCTCGGCTCCGGAAGAAGTTATCTTCAAACTGGTTGCGTGAGACATAAACTCGCTGGTGCTCACCGCGTGGGCCACAATCACTTCAGCGCCCACGGCCTTGGCCAAATTACAGGCATAGCGGACTCCGCTTGCTGAGAATGAAGACAAATCTGTCGGCGCGAGAATCTTCTTTATAAAGTCCATACAAACCTCCTGTGTTTCAGAACGTACTCAATGCAGTGCCACTCTTGTGCAGGCGCTACGCGCAGCCGGATTTTTCTCTGAACTTGAATCATATTGCTATCTACCGCAGCGGGAGAGACCCTGCGCCTGCGATCTTGTGAAAAAGGGCGATGATCTCAGGCGAGCGAGGGATCTCCCGGATGTACTTCTCCATCGTTTCGGGCATAAGCGGTGTGGGAACATCGCCGGTTAGTTTTTTGAACTCTTTGTGAAACTCGGCATCCTTAAAGCCCTTCCTTATCGCCTCTTGAAGAATCTCGACCCGCTCTTTGGGTGTACCAGGAGGCAAAACATAGGGCGAACCCGCAAGCCTGAAGGCACGTAACATCGCCAGTGTTTGGCGCTCCTCGTCGGATTTGGCAAAGCTCTCAAGCTCCGGAAGATCCGCAAAGCGAGGTTGTTTTTCCCCCTTGGGAATCTCGATCGCGGCGTGGATGTCCACTAAACCTTTTTCGAGCCACTGTGGGTTTCTGTGCAAAAGCCAGGCAGCCGTCTGCGCTCTTGCATCCACTTCTCCCTGCAGCAGAGCCAAGTCTAGCTCTGCACCCCCGTATCCAGGAACGAATCGCGCCTCTCTTAGACCCAAAATCCACGCAAACATGCGAGCGTTAATATAGATGTCATGGCCGACGGTTTGAGCGCCAACCCTGAGCCCGGGATAGCCGCGGAGTTTTTCCAAGGTATTCAAGCCGAGTTCCCGCCTAGTCAAAAAGACGTAGTGAGTAGCGCTATTGGGCGATCCAAGATAAATCAATTTGTCGAGATCGTACTGAACTCCGGGTTCGCGGAGGACCGCGTTTGCAACTAAACCAGCTCCGACGTTTCCGATCGTAAGCCCGTCTGGACGAACCGATGCGTAGATATTATTTGTCGCCTTTCTCCCTCCTCCTCCAGGCATGAACTCACTCACGATGGTGGGATTTCCGGGAATGTATTTCCGCAGAAACGGAATAAGAGCTCTCACCCGGTTGTCTCCCAGGGCGCCGGGCTCACGACCTTGAATGATGGTGACGGTCTTGCCCTGATAAAACGGCGCTTGGGAGAAAACGAACGTGGGAAAGTGACATATCCAAAGCGCCCCCAGAGCGAGCAGGGCTTGAAAAAGTCGATCCTTTGATAATGCCAAGGCTCACCTCCTATTATCCCCTTCGAACTCTTTTCCGGACGTTTCGGTTCCGATTCTATCTTCCAAAGAGTCCTTTCAGAACTTTCTCTTGTTCCGGAGACAGCGTCGCATCTTCCTCGTAATAACCTGGCCAATACTTAACTCCGGGTTTCGGTACCCAGTAGGGAGGGAGATGATCTGTGGGCACATCCAGTCTCCGGCTCACATAGCCCATGGCTTTACTCCAGGCTGTCTGGCCTTCTTTGGCAAGGAGCCAATTGAGAAATACCTTTGCGCCGTTGGGGTGAGGGGCCTTGTTGATTAACATTGCGCTGCCGAAGCCGGCGCTGACATAACCGCCATAGTCCTTGAACTCCGATACCACGCCGAACTTAAGCCCTCTTTTTGAGAGCTGAAACATGATGGTACCTGGGCCCAGATGAAGAGGGTACTTGCCCTGAGCAATCCACTCGATCTGTCGGCGTTGGTCCCTATCAACGGCAGCGGCCTGCGCGCGCATCTTCCTATAGTAATCTGCTGTCTTCTCTGGACCCAGGACATGCCATACCCACCGGAAGACACCCTGTCCTGACCCTGAAGGGATAGGATCCTGAATAGCGATCTTACCTTTCCATTTTGGGTCAAGAAGCTTGTTAAGCTCATCGACCTCGTCGGCTTTTACCTCCGCAGGGTTGAAAATCAATGGCGCATTGGTCTGAGTTATGAAGACCAAATTATAACGGGTAGAGCGATCTGAAAACTCCAGGCGACCGTCACGCCAGTACTTTAGGTCCGTTACCTCCGGCAGTATAAGCGCCGGCTCTATGGGATCGAGGGCTTTCATGGGCTTGAAATAGGCATTGGCAGTACTGGTTCCGCTAAGCACAATATCAATACTGTAAATGTCGGCATCCCGTTCCGCCTTAACCCTGGTGGCCAACTCACCACCCCGCGCACCTGAATACTCGATACTGATATCGGGGAACGCCTTCCTGAAGCCTTGGGTCATAGCATCCCGGATCAGGTCTCCGGGTGGACCCATGACCACCACTTTCCCCTCCTTTTTGGCTTCGGCGAGAGCTTTTTCCCATTTTTCCTGCCGGGTGGCCGTAGTCTGCGCAGAGGATGCATTGGTCCACACCAAGCAGAGGAATCCCACAGTTCCTAAAAATAAGGCAGCGAGAATGTATCGATTATTCATGGCGCTTTCCTCCTACATCAGGATTCAACTGCGACACGGCGCAATCCCAGAACGCGGGCAATGAATAGGAGCACGAAGATCAGAAATACGATGAAAACCCCCAGGACAGCGGCCTTCTCCATATTTGCCTCTGCTATGTAGTCGAGCATCAGGAGCGAGATGGTCCGGGAATTATGGGTGGAGAGAAAAACTACAGTCGGGATATCTCGCACCGCTGAAATGAAGACGATGATTCCAACCGCTATCATGGTCGGCCTAAGGAGGGGCAGCAAGACGCGGCGAAACCCAGAAAGCCAGGAAGCCCCGGAAGCCGTGGAGGCCTCCTCCAGTTCCTTGCTGATCTGCATAACGCCCGCCTTTATGATTTGGCTCCCGAGGGGCATCTCTTTGATGATGATAGCCAGAATAAGCAGAAAGACGGTCCCGTAAATTAATTTAATGAGGTTACCCGATCCGAGGGCCGCCCATAGTAGCGCCAGACTGATCAGGACTCCGGGCAAAGCCCAGGGCAACCAGGAGAGAACGTCAATGAGTCCACGACAGGCAAACCTCGTGCGCACGATGTAGTAGCTGACCAGCGCGTACAGAAGGGTGCCGAGTAGGCCCGCGCCTACTCCCAGCACGAGCGTGTTTTTAAGCGAGCGCAGGAAGATAGGATCGGTAAAGGATGTGGCCCAGTGACGGGCGGTCCAAGGCTTCTCAAGGTCGAAGTTGCCGAAGAACTCCATGAACGTCCCCATCGTCAGGGTAGCCAATGGAACTATGATCATGACAAGGATAAACAGCATGCAGAATGCAAATGTTACCCAGCGCCACGGACCCAGACTAAAAGACCGAACAGCATAGCTACGGCCTGTGACCGTAGTATATTCGCGGCCTCGCAGCAGCACTCTTTGAAGCCAGATCAGGAGAAAAATCATTACCAAGAAGATACTGCATAGGGCCGTCGCCTGACCATAAAGCGGAGGCTCCCAGTGGATGAAGTCATAGACCTTTGTCGAGATGACATAAATCTTTGCCGGAATTCCTAAAACCAATTCAATCTCAAACGATTCCAGGCTTCTGATGAAACCTAAAGCGGTGGAAACCAGAAGGGCCGGAGCAAGTATAGGTACGGTGATGCGAAGTAGCACCCCCAGGTTATTGCTGCCCGAGATTCGCGCGGCTTCCTCCAAAGCCGCATCCATGGTTTTAAAAGCAGGCGTCATTAGAAGGAACCTCACTGAGGTGCTGAAGGCCAGGTGACACCAGACAATCCCCCAATAAGAGTAGACGTTAAACGGTGCTGTGGAGAGCTGAAAGACTTTCATTACGAACTTATTGATGAGTCCGTAATGGGGATCCAAGAGAAGGACCCACCCTAAAGTCATAGGAAGCAGGGGCAGGAAAAACCCCAGCCAGAGCATCAGCTCTATGAAGCCCTTCCAAGGGGTGTCCGTGCGCGTCACCACCCAGGCGAAGAAAATAGCCAGGACGCTGGTTATAGCTACTCTTAAGGCACCCAGGCTGAACGTGTTCGCGAGGGCTAAGGGAAGACCGGGATCGCTGAAGGCTGCTATCCATCCTTCCAGACCCAAGGCCGTGGGCTGGCCCGGTCGGTTGATGGCGAAGCTCTTCACGAAAAGGAGTCCCACGGGGTAGGCAAGCAGAAACACCAAAAGGGTGATGAAGAGAGGCAAAAATATCCAGGACCAGGATAGCCGCGCCATGGTAATCGAAGATAGAAAATAGATGATAGAAGATGGCACGATCCTCAATCCTCGATCCTCGAATTTCACGTGAGCCTTCATGCTACCTGCCAAACAGTTCCTTCAGAATCTTTTCCTCCTCTGCCGTCCTCGTCACATTTTCCTCGGAGTGGCTGAGCCAGTATCTGTCGCCTGGTTTAGGTGCACCGCTAAAGATCTTGGCGCCGGCCTTGGGGATCACGTAACTAGGTAGATGGTCCGTGGAAACATCCACCCGCCGGCTCGTGTGCCCCATCGCCTTGCTCCAGGCTGTCTGCCCATCCTTGCTCAAGACCCAGTTGAGAAAGACCGTTGCGGCACTCGGATGAGGGGCCTTGTTAATAAGCATGGCACTACCGAAGCTAGCAGTCAGATAGGTACCTTCCTTAAACTCGGGCAACACGCCGAACTTGAGTCCTCGTTGGAGAAGCTGCTGCATGACCCCATCGCTGGGGGCTACAAGGAACACATACTTCCCCTGGGCTACCCACTCGATCTGGCGGCGCTGGTCGCGGTCCACAACAGCCGCGTTGTCGCGAATCTTCCGGTAATATTCTGTTGCCTTCTCAGGCCCTAGCACCCGCCATATCCAACGGAAAGTCACGTTCCCCGCGCCTGAAGGCAGAGGATCATTGACGACATATTTCCCCTTCCACTTGTGGTCCAGAAGTTTAAAAATGCTATGAACCTCTTCTGGCTTCACCTGACTGAGATTGTAGACCAACGGCATCTTGAGCTGGTTGACGAAGACGAGGTCGTACTTCCCTTCCTTGTCGGCAAACTCCAGCGTATTATTGAGCCAGTATTTTAGGTCTGTCACCTCCGGCAGTATCAATGCCGGTTCAACGGGGTCCAGGGCCTTCATGGGCTTCATCTGGACGATCGCGGTTGTCGTGCCGCTTAGCAGGATATCGACGCTGTAGATGCCACCATCCCTCTCCGCCTTAATTCTAGTGGCCTGCTCACCACCGCGAGCACCTGAATACTCGATAGCGATATCGGGAAACGCTTTCCTAAAGCCTCCGGTCATAGCGTCGCGGATAAGTTCCCCCGGCGGTCCCCAGACTACCACCTTACCTTCCTTCTTAGCCCCGCTGAGGGCTTTCTCCCACCCTTGCTTCCAATCGGGCTTAGCTTGCGCGAGGGATGGTGCGCTAAACGAAAGAATAAGAAACCCTGTCAAGAAAAAGTAGAGACCGAGAAAGAAGACTTCACGGTTTGTCTTTTTGTGGTTCAGTTGCATCGACTCTCCTCCCGCGTTGATGCTCTTTTCGTTTGGCCTCGTGAAGGTTTAGAATTCGACTTCGAACCTATGATGCCTGCTGTCTCTTACTCGGCGCGCGTGTCAATATGGGTTGCACCAATTCGGAAATGGAGTTTGACCGATGACACTTTTACTGAGCGCTCTTGCGGCGTGCCCGGAGGCGCCACGCAGGGCCGGCCGAAAGCCTCGCGCCGCAGAATAACGTTAGCAACGTACTGGCTGTAAGAAACTACTGGCAAAGTTTCAGTGATTCGCATTTCAATCATTCGCCGAAGCCCTCACTTGCCCAGCAGCTGTTTCATCCTCGCCACGATGTCAGGCGGTTGAGTCAAGACTTCCTTGGCAAGTCTATCCAGTTCCTCAGCTGAGCTCGGCTCTATGTCGAGTTTGTTTACTTTGGCATCCGCTAACAACGCTTCATCTTTAAGAGTCTTCGCGAACGCTTCGCGGATAATCTTCACTTTGTCGGCGGCTGTATTGGGCGGCAGAACGTAGGGGCGGCCAAATTCGCCGCCGGCCAATATTAAACTTGTCAGGCGCCGACCCGTGTCATCAGTCTTGTACTTGTCCATAAGCTCGGGGATGGTTGGCACGTCCTTGAGACGCTCATCCCGTTTCTTTCCCGTTTGGATCAGGACCCTGACAAATTTTTTCTTAACCCAGGTAAAAAACGGCTCGCGGGCGAAAAACGCTTCAATCGTAAAGGCGCGACAGATCACTTCGCCTCTTTCCACCGCCAGGTCGATATCGGTGCCGGTTTTGTAGCCCAAGACAATTTCGAAATTTGTTCCGATGGTTTGATCCAGCAGTTTGGGAATGTAATAAGCCGTCGAGGTCGTTCCGGTCGCGCCGCACTTGGGTGGGGGAGAGGCTTTCACGACATCTTCAATAGACTTGTAGGGGGAATCAGCGCGCATATAGAGAAGCTGGTCCGATTTGGCCGGGCTCCCGAGCCAGATGAACTTGCTCCAATCGAATTTTACCTCTGGACGTCCTATGATCTGGTCAAAATAGAGAGCTGGAAAAATCGCGCCGATCGTCAAGCCGTCGGGCTTTGTCACGTTAGTGAGGTGATTTGCCGCGATCATCGACGCCGCACCGGGCATGTTTTGGACGATGATGTCAGGGTTCCCCGGGATGTGCTTACCCATATGCCGGGCGAACAGCCGGGCAAAGATATCGTATACGTTGCCCGCTCCGGTGCCGGCGAGAATGGTTATCGTCTTTCCCTTATAAAACGGTTCCTGGGCTTGGCCCTGGGAGAAATGCAACAACGTGAGAACGAAAGCTATTATCGCCCAGCCGATAGATTTGTTCATGATTAGCCTCCGAAGCTAACTCTTGCGGCGAGCTGACATATTTCGCTAAAATTTTTTTCACTCGCGCTGGCAACGCACCGTTACTTGATCAACCATTTTTTCCTGTGAAAATTTTTTCGTCCCAAGTTTTTCGCGCTTTGAACGATAAGCTCGATTTCAGACGTCAATTTCCCATGAGTTTTTTCACTCTTTCGATGACCTCTGGTGGTTGGGCCATCACTTCTTTTGCTAACTGTTCAAGCTCTTCTCCGGTTGAGGGTTCCACCTCCAGACCCCTTTTTTTGATGTCGGCCAAAAAGGCGCGGTCAACCATCAATTTCATAAAGGCTTCACGTAAAACTTTGAGCCGTTCGGCGGGTATCCCGGGAGGCAACAGGTAGGGACGACCGAGCTCTCCGGAAGTAAGAACCACGTTAGCTAAGCGGCGCCCCGTCTCCTCGGTCTTGAACTCATCCATCAACTCGTTGAGGGTCGGCACCTGAGGCAATCTCTCATCTCGTTTTCTTCCAGTTTGAATCAACACATGAGCGAATCCTTTGGTCCGCCACGTCCGATAAGGCTCGCCGCTGAACCAGGCCGCGTGGGTAAACGCGCGGCACTGAGCCTCGTTTTTTTCCACCGCCAGATCCATTTCCGGTCCGCCCGGATAACCTAAAACGATTTCAAATTTGGTCCCGACAGTTTCATTTAAAAGTTTTGGCATGTAGTGGCCGACGGTGCCGGTTCCCGTGGCAGTGCACTTGGGCGGCTGCGCAGCGCCGCGTACGTCATAGATCGTCTTAAACGGCGTATCGGAGCGCATATAAATGAGATTATCTGAGCGGTCCACACTGCCGATCCAATTGAATTTAGAGTAATCGAACCGAACCTCTTTGCGTCCGGCGAGTTGATTGAAATAAATGGCCGGGATGATTGAGGTGATAGTCAGGCCATCGGGCTTTGCCATGTTGTAGAGATGGTTTGCCGCGATCAAAGAGCCGGCCCCCGGCATGTTTTGGACGATGATGTCGGGATTTCCTGGAATGAGTTTGCCCCAATGTTGGGCGATGAGGCGCGCGTGAGCATCATACTGGCTTCCCGCGGTGGTCCCTGCTACGAGCGTAATCGTCTTGCCCTGGTAGAACGGCGCCTGGGCGTACAGGATTGAGGTCCATAGCAGTAAAAAGAAAAGGCCAATGACAACCTTCTTCATCGAGCTCTCCTTTCCGCGAGATCGTCTTGCTTTCAAATCAAAGGTAACTTTGAATCATTGCTCTGGTGGCAGACTTCACGAGCCCCTGTTCGTCTAATTCTGCAAAAACGTTTTCATGCGCTGGATAACTTCCGGCGGCTGAACAAGCTCTTTGACCAAACCCTCGAGCTCATCGCCGCTGACCGGACTTGGCTCCAGCCCTTTCTTTAGGGCTTCCGCCAAAACGTCTGGATCATTCAACATCTTCATAAACGCGGTGCGAAGAATTTTGATCCGCTCTGCGGGAATTCCCGGAGGGCCAAACAGCGGGCGCCCCAGATCGTCCGGGGCGAGAAGCACTTTAGCCAACCCCCTAGTGGCGTCGCTGATTTTGTATTTATCCATGAGCTCTCGGATCGTCGGAACATCAGGCAGTTGAGGATGGCGCTTTTGTCCCCCTTGAGTGAGCACGCGAACGAACCCTGTCTTGGCCCAGGTGCGGCCCGGCTCGCTGCCGAAGAAGGCTTGAACGGTGCCGCCCCAGCAGTGCATTTCGCCTTTCTCAATGGCCAGATTGACATCAGCTGCGCCCGGGTAACCCGAGACAATATTCAACTTGAACCCAAAGGTGTCAGCGAGAAGCTTGGGCCAATAATAGCTCGCAGTGCCGACCCCCGTGGCGCCGCACTTCGGTGGCTCCGCCGCCTTGCGCATATCCTCGATCGTCTTGTAACCGCTGTCGGCGCGAATATAGAAGATTCGCTCCGTTCTCTCCGGCGAGCCGATATAGGAGTACTTGGGCCAGTCAAACTGAGCCTCTTTTCGTCCCATAAGCTGTTCGATATAAAGCGCGGGAGTGACTAACCCGAAGGTCAAACCGTCCGGCTTGGCGACGTTGTAAATATAATTGGCCGCGATCATCGAGCCTCCGCCAGTCATGTTCTGCACCACGAAGCTGGGGTTTCCAGGAACATGCTTGCTCATATGATGGGCCATCAGCCGGCCCCACACGTCATAGGTGCCGCCGGGAGAGAATCCGACGATGATTCTTACGGTCTTGCCTTCATAAAAAGACGTCTGAGCAGCGAGGGTCGAATTCCATAGCAGACAAGCCAAGAAAGCTGGAAAAATGGTTTTCATAGCGGCTCCCCAATTTTTTCGGACCGGCCAATATCGTTACGCTACGCCTCGAGCAAATCTGTCTGGCGCAGATGGGATCAGAGTTTTTCTTCGCGATCATCGGTTGTCCCGACACTCGGAAAATCTTCAACCGCTTAAGTAAAGTTTCGGTCGGTGAGAGCAGCATAAACAACGAAAACCTATCCAGAGAGGGTCAACCACGCTAATAACGTGCCTTCAGGGAAAGGCAGGTGGAGGAGGTAATCGAAGAGGCCGTAGAAAATCGCTCCCGCCGCCAAACTCAGTAAAATGGACGTCGACCACTTCTCCCTGCCCGCGAAGCGAAAATATAGGAAGCTTGCAACCGGCACGGCGACGATAAAGCCCAAGAGCCAGATGGCAAGAAGGAAACCTAGAATCCAAGCGACGATGGAGACGGCGCGGCGCCGTACAACGGCAGGTTCCAGCGAGGACGTGACTGCGGGAGGATCTGCTTTTCCTGCCTCGCGGCTTAGGGTGTTGAAAAGCTCCTGACCAAAAGCCAAAAGCGCCAAAGCGAGACAGGGAATGCCGAGAACCATCGGGAAGAGAGCCGCTCGCTCTTCCATTGGGCGGATCTCGAAATAAGTCTCGCGCAACACGTAGACAAACAGCGCCACGAAGAAAAGCGCAAAGAGCGGTCGATAAACCGGACTGCTGATCAGCGTGATCTCGGGGTCCGGCGCCGATTCCGGAACCGCCGGTGGGGGCTGTCTCCTCTCGCGGAGGATTTGGCGAATGGAGTACGCGATCGCTCCGACAATGAGAACGGCAATAATAAGGACTCCCGGGTGTAGGAGCCAGCCTGCTCCATACGCCCTGGTGGAGATCCAAAAGTTTCTCTCCGTGATGGTTCCTAAGACCAGGCCCACGAGCAAAGGCGGCCTCTGCCAGTCAAACTGGACCATGAGCCAGCCGAGGGCGCCGAAGATGAGCACCATCAGCATATCGCCGAAGCTATTTTTTGAGGTGAACCCGCCAAGATAAATAAGCACGAGGAGCAAAGGGATAAGCAGAGCGCCCCTTATATTGGTGATTTTTGCCAGTTGATTGAGGAAAAGAAAACAGACAGCTACGGTAATGATATTGGAAACGATAATAATCCAGACGAAGGAAAAGGTAAGCGTGAGATGCTTAGCCGGATTCAGCATGTCAGGGCCCGGCACGATCCCCTGGATGAGGAAGGCACCGAACAATATCGCTGTGGAGACGCTGCTCGGGATGCCAAAGGCAACCGTGGTAATTAGATCCCCTCCCTTGGTTGAGTTATTGGCGGCACCGGGGCCGAGGACTCCCTCGACCGCGCCCTTGCCGAACCGCTCTTTGTTAGGTGAACTCTGAACTGCGTAGGCGTATGCTACCCATTGAGCTGTGCCCCCTCCCACTCCTGGAAGTATGCCGACATAGGCGCCGAGAGCGCTGCACTTGAGAACCAACCACCAGTGACGAAAGGTATCTTTTACTCCTTCCATGACGCCGCCCAGCTTTCCAACCTGCTCACGGGCGATACTCGTTCCTTTAATGGCCAAGTCGATGATCTCGGGGATGGCAAACAGTCCTATAGTCACGGCAACGAGGTCGATGCCGTCCCACAAGAAAATCGATGGTCCCTGACCTAGGATGCCCTCAAAAGTAAAGCGCGGCACCCCCCGTATTGGGTCCAGGCCGATGGTAGAAATCATTAGCCCAAGACCGCCAGCCATCAGACCCTTAACGATGTTTCCGCCGCTCAACGATCCGACAAAGGTGATACCCAATAGAGCGAGCATGAAGAACTCAGGAGAACCGATGGAGAGGACCAGCGGCGCGGCAATGGGGATCGCCAATGCTAAGACGAAGGCGCCAAAAATAGCGCCTACCAAGGAACTCATCAGCGCTGCGCCGAGAGCTCGCCCGGCCTCTCCTTTCTTAGCCATGGGATGACCATCGACTATCGTGGAAGCCGTGGTGCCTTCACCAGGGACACCAAAAAGGATCGAGGTGATGTCTCCGGTCGTGGCGGTTACGGCGTTCGACCCCAAGAGAAAGGCGAAAGCTGACGTGGCGTCCATTTTGTAGATAAATGGAAGCATTAGAGCGAGTGTGGCCGCGCCTCCCAAGCCCGGCAGAATGCCAACCCAGAATCCGATAAAAATCCCCACCACCATGAAGAAAAAAGCCTGTTGGCCTTGGCTGGTAAAAGGCAAGATGTTGATCAGGGCATTGTAAAAGGCGTCGACGTAGTCCATAGGTTGCCCTCATCTATTTTTTCGGCTTGGTCGCCAAGAAGTCGAGAAGCTCTCTAGCTTTCGGAGTAATCGACAGGACTTGATTCACGTATTGGTCCACTTCTTCCCCCGAGACGTAAGTTACTTCTAACTTGGACTTTTTGGCTTCAGCTATGAACTCCGGGTCCTTCATAGTGTCAGCGAAGCCTTTGCGGAGCAGTTGGAGCCGCTCCTTTGGCGTGCCAGGCGGAACGCTAAACGGACGCTGGAACTCGTATGTTCCCGCCCACGTCCGGTAAGCGGAAAGGTTGTCCTCGCCCTTGATGACTTCTGGAATGAGCGGCAGGTTCTTGACCTCAGGATCCGGCTCGCGCCGATGGATCAGAAACGGGATCAGCTTCTCTTCGCCCGTTGCGTCGAGCAGATTTCTGGCGGTGGTCCGCGCCGACTCCCAGCCCCAGCAGCCACCGTCCACCTCCTTTCTGCGCATGGCCACAAGAATGGTGCTGGTTCCTTCATAGCCACTGACCACTTTAAATTTCGTGCCGATGGTCTGGTTTAATATCCTGGGTACATCGTCGTAGGTGGACCCAGGTCCAGTTGAACCCATCTTGAGCTCTCGGCCGGAGGCGAGAATCTCCTTCAGCGATTTGAGTCCGGTATGGGCCATGATGCTACATGAAGGCGTGCCTTTGGTGGGAGCACCAATCCAGCCGAACTTTCGGGCGTCGAACCGCATCGCCTTGTCACCGAGCGCCTGACGCAGCACCAGTGCGCTATTCCAGATCCCCACGAATAAACCGTCCGGCTTGGCGCTGTTGAAAGTATAGTTGGCGGAAATGAGACTCCCGGCGCCGGTCATGTTCTCGACGACGATGCCGGGGTTTCCGGGAATGTGCTTGCTCATGTGACGCCCGACGGTTCGGGCCGAGAGATCGTAGCCTCCGCCTGCCGCGAGTCCGACGACAAAGCGGATTGTCCTGCCCTTATAGAAGTCATCGGCCGAAGATCGAGCGGGTGCTGTGAGAAGTAAAACGAGACCGACTAATAGAGCTGGGGGCAAGCAAAAATTTGCATTCATAATTCGCCTCCTGTGTGTGAGTGAAAGTAGCCCACTGATTTTCGTGCGGCCTATTTTTTCGGCTTGGTCATTAAGAAACTGAGAAGCTCCTTGGCCTTCGGAGTGATCGACAACATTTCGTCTACGTAGTTTTCAATCTGCTCTCCCGATGTGTACGTTACCTCAAACTTTACCTTTTTAGCTTCAGCCAAGAACTCCGGGTCTTTCAGAGTATCGGCGAAGGCTTTACGCAGGAGTTGCACACGCTCTTTGGGTGTTCCAGGCGGCACGCTATAAGGCCGCTGAAATTCATAGGTTGCGACCCAAGTTTTGTAGGCTGCAAGCTTGTCCTGATCCCTTTTTAAGACATCAGGTATGAGCGGGAGGTCCTTCACTTCAGGTTCGTCCCACCTGCGGTGAATGAGATAGGGAATGAGTCTGTCGTCACCCTTCGCATCGAGCATGGGTCTGGCGGTCGTTCTCATGGATTCCCAGGTCCAGCAGCCACCGTCGACTTCTTTTCTGCGCATCGCCACAAGAATCGTACCCGTGCCCTCATAGCCGGAGATCACTTTGAACTTCGTCCCCAGAGTCAGGTTTAACATCAACGGCAGGTCCTCATATGTTGACCCCGGCCCGGTGGCGCCCATTTTTATTTCCCGATTTGCGGCCACAATTTCATCCAGGCTCTTTAACCCGGTATGTGCCATAATGCCGCAAATGGGTGTCCCCTTGGTCGGCGAGCCGATCCAGCCGAGCTTGCGACCGTCGAGCCTTATGGCCTTGTCGCCGAGTGCCTGACGCAGGACGAGGGCGCCATTCCAGGTGGCCACGAATAAGCCATCCGGTTTGGCGCTGTTGTAAGTGTAGTTCGCTGAAATAAGGCTCCCGGCGCCGGTCATGTTTTCGACGACGATGGTGGGGTTGCCGGGAATGTGCTTGCCCATGTGTCGTCCGATGGTTCTCGCCGCGAGATCGTACCCTCCGCCCGCCGCTTGTCCCACGACAAAGCGTATCGTCTTGCCTCTGTAAAATTCATCGGCATGGAGCTTTTGAAACGCTCCTATGAACAACGCGAGCCCGATCAGGCTTCCTGCCAGCCAATGCATTTTCATTTTCATATCTGTCTCCTGAAGAACTGGATTCTAGGAACTGTTTAGGCCCATCAACAGTCGCCCATGTCGAACCGTGATTCCCCCGTGTGTTATTCCTCATCGAGGTCCCAATGCATGAACCGTTCGACGCGTCCGTGTTCCGCAATGCGAAGTTTGGTGATTTCTTGTGTGACACCCTCGAACGTAGCTCGCACTCGGTACGTGCCGGGAGATAATTCGACATAAAGCCACGGACCGTTGGTTAGAACGCTCAAAATCTCTCTCGCGGTTCGATCTTGAATGACGACCTTTACATCGGACAAGAAATGACCCGAAGATTCCGCAAAAATGAGCTTGAGGTCACGATTTGCGCGCCAATTTTCCATGACCTCCCGTTCGCTCGAGCCGATGCCGCCGGTCAAATAGCGAACCCCTTTTTCAGTCGTAGCGATAAGAATTCCAGGAGGATTCAGGTCTGACGCTTGTGCAGCGATCTCCAGCGTAAAAATCAAATTGCCGACGAATCCAAAGGCGAGCGCCGATAATATGGTGATAGGGCAGACCGTTAGGCATCTCTTACGTGTCACTTAACTTCTCTTCGCGAAAGTAAAGTACTTCTCTTGAAGCGAACTCTAGCGCCGTATTGTTTTTGCCCGTTTTTCTTTGCCTTCAATTGACTCCAGGTGCGTTTGAAATTCCGTGACGGTAAAAACCGGTACCTCGGGAATGGCGCGCGCAATGATCGCTTGCGCCGCTGCATTCGGTTCAGAATTTGCCGGATCGATGAGAACAATCACCGGCATCGATGGTCTGATATCCCGCAGATTCAAAATCGTTTCGACTAAGTCCATTTGTTCGCCGGTCGAAAGGAGAATGGCGGTGTCAAATGTTTCGTGGCGAATTTTCCCAAGCGCCTTGTTTCCATCGCGGACTTTCGTCAATCGGCATTCAAGGTTGGCAAGCTGACTTTCGACTTCCGCACAACGTCGCGAACAAACGAGCAAGGTCTTGCCGAATCGGCCGGGCAAGCTAAAATTCGAGACAAGCACCGCTAACCGCTCCGGGAATTGAGACGCTTCAACTTTCAGAGGCCCGTGTTACAACAGCGGCTGTTCCACAGCGCTGTCTTATGTCTTCGGCGGGGGCCGGCCTCGTAAACCGGGAGAGCAATCAAAGTGCCAGGGTTGATGACTTACGGGCGAGCTGAGCTAACGCGCAGGTCTATAAAGAATATGTCTTCAGCGGCGGCGAAAATGCATAGCCCGCGCGTGTGCAAAGAAATCACACGTCGCGCGGCACGAGTGCGGAATACTTTACACAGTGTAACGTCGATTCGAAGGGCGGAAGGAGCGAGGAAAGCGATACTTCAAGGCATCGCCATCTCGTTGTACATCACAGTAGCCCGTGTTTTTGGAGTTTATCGTAAAGAGCCCGGCGGCTGATTCCGAGTTGTTGGGCCGCCTCTTTTTTGTTGCCCTGAGTGGCGGCGAGAGTCATCAGGATGAATTCGCGCTCGACGGCATCAAGAGTCATGCCCGCGTGGATCGCACCATGTTGACCCGTGGTATTTGTTTGTGTGGTATCGACCGTCCGGATTCTTAACGGGAGCAGATCAGGCGTCAGCTCCTCCCCCTTGGCCATCAGGACTGCGCGCTGAATAACGTTCTTCAATTCCCGTACGTTCCCCGGCCAGGAGTAGTTCCTAAGACAGGGCCAGGTGTCTTTGGCAATGGCGCGCATATTTTTTTTATAGATGGCATTAAAGTGAGGTACGAAATGATTAGTGAGGAGTGCTACGCCGCCCGGGCGCTCCCTAAGAGCCGGTACGTGAATACGAAAAACATCAATACGATAAAAAAGGTCCTCTCTAAATCGTTTTTGTTTAACCGCTTCTTCCAGGTTCTCATTGGTCGCCGCGATCACGCGAACATTGGCGCAGATATCTTTATCGCCTCCGACTCGCCGGAAGGTCTTGGTCTCCAGAACTCTCAGGAGACTAACTTGAGCCTTCTCGTTGATCGTGCTGATTTCATCGAGGAAGATCGTCCCGCCGTGGGCTTGCTCAAAGTGCCCTTTGGCAGCTTCAACGGCACCCGTATAGGCGCCTCTTTCCCGGCCGAAAAGTTCGCTTGCAATCAACTCGGACGAGATCGCGCCGGTATTGACGGCGATGTAAGGACCGTTCCTTCGCCGGCTTCTCTTATGGATCGCCGACGCGACCATGTCCTTGCCTGTGCCGGTTTCGCCGGTAATCAATACAGATATATCCTCTGAGGCGGCTTCAACGATTCGCTTAAAAACCTCTTGCATGGGCAAGCTGACCCCCAGCATGCCTTCGAACTCCAGAGGGATCGGAGTTTCACGGTGGTTGATAACGCCGTTCCCCGAGGCTTGCTGGAGGAACGCCTGGGTCACAAGGGCGCAGATCTCATCTTCTTGCACGGGACGCGTTAGCGTGCGATGTGCATAGGCTTTTAGACGATCAAGGCGAATGGGGCCAGCCCATTGATTGGTCACGACAATGATGTAGGTGCGGCTTGAGTTTTTAGTCAGCCGGTCAAGCAACTCAAGTCCCTTGGACTGTTCCGTTTTTGAAGTAACCGCGTCCCAGATGAGAACGTCGTATCCTGTGGCCATGAACTGTTGCATGGCTTGGTCGATAACGGGCACGGTGTCAACTGAAATAGAATCGCCACTGAACCGCTGCTTCAGCAGTCCTTGAATCGCGCCCGTCTTTTCAATGACTAAGACTTTTGGCATAGACCGAACCCGAAACCCTATTATCAAAACGAATCGGCTTGATCTAGCCCCCGCCTTCGAGATCGAAAACGACTGGCAGAAATTGAAAAAGGACCGTAGACGTCCGGCAGTGTGTGACGGAGTACGACGAACGGATCAAAGCGAGAGGAATGTTAAGGCCGCCAGCGTTCTCAACCTCGGCCTGGTTGCGCTCCCCCGGTCTGAATCATTTCCAGCACCTGGTCCGTAGTGCGCACCCGGGCCATGCGCGGGAAAACCGTGTCCATGAATGCCGACATGGAATCCTCGTGGGAATTGCTGCAGGCGTCGCGGACGATGATAATATTGTAGTCATGATCGCGCGCCGAATAAACGGTTGATGCAACTCCAACATCTACGGCGCCGCCGGAGATTATCATGGTGTCGATGCCGCGGGAGCGTAGCGCCAAGTCGAAATAAGTTTGGTGAAAGGTGCTCCAGCGGTATTTGGGAATGACGTAATCCTCGGGCCGGGGCGCGATCTCTTCGATAACTTTTTGCTCCCACGAGCCCTCCGTCGCACCGTGAACCGTCGGATTGCAGTCGTCGTTGGGCCACGGGCGAAGCCGCATGTCGGTATCTGTGACGATCATGCTGCGGCTCGCGCCGTCGGGCCGGTGGTTGGCCATCGCGTAAAAAATGAGAATCCCAGACCGCCGTGCCGCGTTGATCAAGCGCACGGCGTTATCAACCACCGGTTTCATTCGCTTCTTCGTTTCTTCGGAGGCGCCATGGTAGTAGACGTTAAGCATGTCGAAGAAGAGAAGCGCCGTTTTCTTATTATCGAGATGATTGACATTCATAGTAAGTCCTCCGAAAATTTGTGGGTAATGGAGTGACGGAGTATTGGAGTAATGGGTTTTAAATTCAACATCTGTGGGTCTATTCCCCGCAGCTTGCTGCGTTAAGTAAATTGACTATTCCGAAGTCCGTCATTCCCGCATGCTTTAAGCGGTGGTTCGACGTGGCTCACCACAGGCGGGTTCGGAACTGGACCCCCGATAAAAACATTCGGGTGACGCCTTAAGACAAATCTCATCGCCGAGTTCTGATATCCCGCTGCTTGCTGCGGGGATATTCATTTACTCATCATTCCAGCCCTCCAGTACTCCAATTATCTATTCTTGAGTGTACGCTATCTCCCACCAGTTGCGATTTAGGTCGCAGAGCAAGAATGATTTGCCATCTTGCGTGTCTTGTATCTCACCAATCTCTGTAATTGCGAACTCTGCGCGCCGCGCTGACAGGGATTGGCGAGCTTCTTTGAGTTTCGCCGGTGATTCAACGGCGATGGTAAAACGTTGCAGCAGGCCGAGGTATTTACGGCTTCGCTCTGGAACTTCGAGGCTCACGACGTACCAGGAATTCGCCGGGTGCTTGATGTTGTGCGGCTTGGGCGTAGCGACATGAGTGACCACGTCCATGCCGAGCCCTTCCTTGTAAAATTTCACCGACGATGCCCAGTCGTTGCATTCGATCGTGCCATGGGTAAAAGCCTGCGGAACATAACCTCGGCCGGGAAACTTCTCTTCGGTTAGCGGTTTGTCCCACGGATAAGAAATGTCGTACAGTAAGCCCGCCTGGTGGCGGTGTTCGTAAGACTCTATTTCCCAGTAGTTTCCGCCGGGCTCGACGAAAAAAACGGAATACGAGCCGACGCGCTCGTTGCGCATCACAACTTTTTTAAGATGCAGCGCATCTTTTTTCGCCATGAGATATTCATACGCCCGGTCCACTTCCTTGTTGTCGATCACGCGTACCCCATAGTGGTTTCGAAAAGGCTTGTCCGGAACCTCCGGGCCACTTGCGTGAACGACCAGGAGCCAATCGGTGTTGGGATGTTTCATGGTGACTTCCTTGTCACCGCGGTCGACTACTTCGAGCGCTAAAAGCTCCGATAGCACCGGTACGGTTTGTTCCAAGTAATGACACTCGTAGTGGCCTTTGACGATACCGAGAGACTCTACCGCGGGTTTCGACGTGCCCGACATTGAAATCTCCATATTCCGTATCACTCTCGGTGGAATCCGCCGGCGGCTAGTTTCTTAACCAGGCAACTTCCCACCAGTTGCGGTCGAGGTCGCAGAGCAGAAATGATTGACCGCCGGGTATCTCTGCGATCGCGTCAATCGTAGTAATGCCGAATTCTCCCGCTCGTTCCTTCAGTTCACCGTGCGCTGCGGCGAGTGCCGACGCCGACTCGACGGCCACGGTATGGCGCTGCAGCGGCGTGAGATAGTGTTTGTTCTTGGCCGGCACTTCCAGGCTCACGACGTTCCATGGAGTCGATGGATGTTTGATGTCGTGCGGCCTGATCGTTGGCACATGCGTGATGACATCGAGGCCCAACGCTTCGGTGTAAAACTTAACCGACGATTCCAGATGAGTGCATTCAACGGTGCCGTGGGTCATCGCTTGCGGAATATAGCCGCACCCAGGCAGCTTTTCTTCGGTGAGCTTGATCTTCCACGGATAGGCGACATGTTCCGGCAGGCCCGCCTTATGGCGATTCTCGTACGACTCGATCTCCCAGTAATTGCCGCCGGGCTCGACGAAGAACATCGAATAGGAGCCGTCGCGCTCTTTGCGCTTAACGACTTGCTTGAGGCCGAGTTTATCTTTTTCGGCAAGCAGAAATTGATACGCCCGGTCGACTTCCAGGTTGTTCGGCACGCGCACGCCGTAGTGATTGCGTTCGGGTTTGTCTTTCACGTCAGCGCCACCTTCGTGCAGGATTAATTTCCAGCCAGTGTTCGGGTGCTTCATCACGGCTTCATGGTCGCGTCGCTCGATGAGCTCTAAAGCCAAGACGCGCGATAAGACCGGAATCGTCTCGTCGAGAAAGCGGACCTCGGTATGACCGTGGACGAGACCGGTGGGTTGAATGACCGAGCGAACGGATGGCGACATGGCGGATCTCCTTAGGAGGAACTCGATAGGACTAATAGGACAGATAGGACCAACACTAAAGAAGACCGATGTGGCATCAAAGTGTCGAGACGATGGTTCATTCTGCCACGACGTGGTTTCTGAGCAGGCCCACTTTTTCGACTTCGGCTTCGACGACGTCACCCGGATTGAGCCACCAGGGCACCTGATCCGGTTTTCTTCCCGCCGCGACTCCTCGTGGAGTCCCAGTGGTGAGCACGTCGCCCGGGTTAAGCCCCATCTGCGACCAGTAGGCGATCATGTCGCGGATCTTGAAGATCATGTAGCCGAGATTGGAGTCCTGCCGCGTTTCGCCGTTCACGCGCAGCGATAGTTTCAGATTCTGCGGGTCGGGGATTTCATCCGCGGTGACCAAGTACGGACCCATGGGCGCGAAGCCGGGAAAACTTTTGCCCATGAGATGAATTCCGGTTCTATTTTCGCCGCGGATCACGTCGCGGGCGCTGATATCGTTGAACGCCGCGTAACCCGCCACATAGTCCAATGCTGCTTCTTTACTCACATCGACGCACGCTTTGCCGATGACGACGGCGAGCTCGACCTCATAATCCAAGTTTTTCACTTCCGGAGGATGAGGGATATCATCTTCGGGTCCGATGACTGTGCCCGGAAGTTTGAGAAACGCCACCGGGGCTATCGGGCCGCCCTTCGACGACATCTCGGCGACGTGGTCGGAAAAATTCTTACCGGCGGAAACTAACGCACCGGGTCGCGGCACCGGAGCTTTGAGATGAACTTGCCGGCGATCAACGACAATTCCGCCGTCCGCGTTGCTAGATTTTGTGTCGACATGAGCCAGTGCCTTTCGCGCGGCCTCCAAGCTCGTTGCACCGCGCTTCAAAAATCCGACCATGTCGCGGCCGAGGACTACTGGGGCTAATTGATCGGCGACGGCGTTGGATTCGACTTCGCGGAGATAACACTCATAGGCCCTATGCAAATCTATAATATGACCGTCGTCGGCGACGGCGCCGATTCGTTCTTGTTCTTCCCGAATGAAAGTCACCAGCTTCATCGAGGAAATCCTCCCAACGAAACGACCTGATGTGACAACTCGCCGATAGCCGGCGATGAGCAACGAATACTTGAACCGATTTTCAATCGGGCCGGATTTTGCAAGCGACCGCCTTGCAGCGCCATGCTGGCGCCGATGGCAAGAAAATCACCGGGTTTGATGCCAAGTATCGACCAGCGCGCGATGATTTGTTCAATGGTAAAAGCGCAGTCTCGAAGCGTAAATTGTTGCTCTAGGCTGCCATCGACCGTCAAATTCACTTTCAGAGCTTCGAGCTCGTTCCTAGCGGGGTTTAGTAATACCGCGGGGCCGAGGGAAGTGCTCGACGGGAAGTTTTTGCCGAGCAGGTTGTTCGTCGTGAGGCCTTCGCGCTTGTTAATGTCCCGCGCGGTGATGTCGATTAAAAGCGTAACGCCTGCGATATGGTCCCACGCGTGCTCGGGTGGGACTCTTCTGCCGGCCTTCCCGATTACCAAAGCTAAGCACGCATCAGCGTCGATTTCTTCGGAAAACTTCGGCCAAACGATTGGCACTCCGGTCGTAACGAAGGTTTGCGGCAGTTTGTAGTAACCCGTTGGGATTTCAGCTTTCGGCATGGCTTCGATGCGCGCTTTGTCGGAGAAACCGATGACGAAGCTTTTTTCCGGATTCTGAAATGGCGGCAGTATCCGAACTTCACTCGGCTCGTGAACGACTTTCTCGCCCGCCGGGCCGCGCAATTCACTAGAGTCACTTTGGTGAACGAATGAAACGACTTCGTTTAACGCCTTAAGCGCTTGTTCACCGCGCTGTAGAAATGCCGCGATCGTGTCCGGAAAGTAAAACGCCGCAAGCTCGTAGGCGCTTGATGGATTGTGCTCCACTTGTGCAAAGCGCGCTGCGCACGCGAGATTTAAATCAACCAGTTTTCCACTCACCTCGGCGAAAATTCTTGGTTGATACGGAAGAGAACTTTCTAACAGACCTAAATAAAGCTTCATGTGCCTCGACGTTAACGGTTAAGGTAAGAAATTGTTTTTCGTCTATCACGGACAGCAGGGAATTCCCAGGCAGGATCTACTTCCCGCCCGGCCAGTTCTTGAGAATTTCTTTTGCCGCGAGGTAACCCGGGAGACCCGTTACACCGCCGCCCGGGTGCGTGCCAGAGCCGCACAGATACAGATTTCGGATCGGTGATCGATAGCGCGACCGGCCGGGAATCGGGCGCATGAAGAAAACTTGATCAAGGGCCATTTCGGCGTGATAAAGGTGGCCTTCGGTCACGCCGTAAACTTGTTCCAGATCTAAGGGCGTTAAGACTTGGCGATGCAAGATAGCATCCTTAAAACCCGGCGCGTATTCGTCGATTTGATTCACCACCGCGTCGCCCAGCGCTTCGCGCTGTTCATTCCAATTTGCCTCTCTCAAATGATAGGGCGCGTACTGCATCCAGATCGACATCACATGTTTACCAGCCGGCGCGAGAGTCGGATCGGCGATGGTCGGAATCGTGATTTCCAGGAATGGCTGTTTCGAGAACCGCCCATACTTGGCGTCGTCGGCAGCACGCTCCAGGTAATCGAGCGTCGGGCCGATGTGAATGATGCCGCCGAGATGCGCCGGCCCATCGTGGTTTACCGAGCCTCTGAAGGACGGCAAACTATCCAATGCCAAATTGATCTTCGCTACCGTGCCGCGCGAGCGGATGTTCCGCACTTGCAACAAAAAATGCGGATCGAGATAGGTTGGTTCGACGAGATTTAGAAATGTCCGCTTGACGTCCGCACCCGAGACTACCAGGCTCGCATCGATCTCCTCGCCGTTCTGCAATACGACGCCTGTCGCTGCTCCGTTCTTGGTGACGACATTTGCAACTTCGGCATCGGTACGGATTTCGGCGCCCGATTGCTCGACGGCGCGCGCCAAGGCTTGTGCCAGCATGCCAATACCGCCACGGACAAAACCGGCGGTGCGAAGGGCGCCATTCGATTGGCCAAGGTGGTGATGGAGCAGCCCAAACGCAGTTCCTTGCTGACGCGGACCGACGAAGGACCCAAGTAGACCACTCGCGGCGAGCGCCGCTTTAAGCAAATCGTTTTCAAACCAGCCGTCGAGGAGGTCGGCAACGCTCATTGGCAAGATCCGTAAGAACTCGTACCTTTCTTTTTCGCCGAGGCGATGGAATTTCCATGCTGCCTTGATCAGCTCCAGAGGACAGGAGTTTCCGGGAGCGGCGCGATCGGGCAAGGGCAAAGCGTAAAGGATGAGAAGAAACGCGGACATTCTTTTCAGAAGCGAACAGAATATTGCAAATCTCTGCCCGTCGTTTTTGGAATGACGTCCGATCTCCTCCACTGCTTGCGCGAGGTCTCTGGGAATGATGAGCGAATTTCCCTCCAGGCTAGGCGCAAAGAGTAACGGATTGAGTGGAAGAATCTGTAAGCCGCGTTTTTGTAGATCGAGATCGGCAATGATCTCCGGTGCAAACGATCCGGCTAGATGAGCGCACGCGGAGAACTTGAACCTCGGAAAAACTTCTTCCGTCGCGGTGATTCCGCCGACGATGGGACGCCGCTCGAGAACCAAGACTTTTTTCCTGGACTTGGCAAGATAGGCGCCGGTCACCAGTCCGTTGTGACCGGCGCCGATAATGATCGCGTCGTAGGTCGGCACGGTAAGCTAAATCAGGCTCCTTTTCATGTCTTTGAGAATTTCCAGCGCTGCTAAGCGGCCTGAGGCGGCCATGACACCGCCGCCCGGATGGGTACACGCGCCGCACATGTAGAGATGTTTGATCGGAGTTCGGTACTTCGCCCAGCCCGGCACCGGGCGGAGAAAAAACAGTTGGTCGAGCGTCAGCTCGCCCTGAAAAATATTTCCCTCCGTGAGACCGAATTCTTGTTCTAAGTCCCACGGGGTTACGACTTGGCGGTGAAGGATGATGTTTTTTAGGTTCGGCGCGTACTCATTCAGGGTATCGACAACGGTGTCGCCTAGGGCTTCCCGTTTCTCCGGCCAGCTGCCGTTCTTTAAGTGATAAGGCGCGTATTGGACGAAAATCGACATGACATGCTTTCCCGGCGGCGCCATGGACGGATCGAGCATGCTGGGGATGATAACGTCGAGATAGGGGTGGCGCGAAAATTCCCCGTATTTCGCGTCGTCGTAAGCGCGTTCGATGTAATCGATACTCGGGCTGATCGAAATCGCGCCGGCTAGGTGCGGTCCGTCGCCGGGCATACAAGTGAAATCTGGCAATGCGTCCAAGGCGAGATTTACCTTGGCCGACGAGCCGCGGATTTTGAAAGCGCTGACCTGATTCAAAAATTCCGGCTCGAGGTGTTGGGCGTCGACCATTTTCAAAAACGTGCGCTTGGGATCGACGCCCGAAACGATGACTCTTGCTTCGACGTCTTCACCCGAGTTTAGAACCACCCCGCAGGCGCGGCGGTTTTTGATGAGCACGTGATCGACCGGCGCCTGAGTTCTGATTTCCGCGCCGTAGTGGCGCGCGGCGTCGGCAATGACTCGGCTGATGGTTCCCATTCCTCCGCGGGCAAAACCCCAAGAACGAAATGCTCCGTCAAGTTCGCCCATGTAATGATGGAGCAGAACATAAGCCGTACCCGGCGATCGCGGTCCCATAAACGTGCCAATTATGCCGCTTGCCGACATGGTGGCTTTGAGCGCCTCGGTTTCGAACCATTCGTCGAGAAAATCGGCCGAACTCATCGTCATGAGCTTGGCAAGATCATAGAAAAGTTTTTTGCCAAGACCGCGGAAATGATTCCCCAACATCGCCAGGCCAAAGAGGTCCTTCGGATTCCACGCGGCTGGCTTTGGCGGGGTCATAGCAAGAAGTGGTTTTACCGCCATGGCCATTTGCACCATCAGCTGGCCGTATTGTTCGTAAGCTTCCGCATCGGTAACGGAATGGCGCGCTATCTCACGGCGCGTCCTAGCATGGTCGCCGCAGCGAAAGAGGTAATCGCCATCGGGCAGCGGCGTGAAGGTGCTGTCCAGGGGAATTATCTCGAGATCGTACTTGGGAAGTTCCAGATCGCGGATGACCTCGGGACGGAGCAAACTGACCACATAAGAGCAGACGGAGTACTTAAAGCCGGGATAAACTTCTTCCGTAACTGCGGCGCCGCCGACAATGTGGCGACGTTCGAGCACGAGAACCTTTTTGCCGGCTTTCGCTAGATAGGCGGCAGTGGTGAGGCCATTATGACCACCGCCAATGATGATCGCATCGTAGTTGGGCATGATTTGCTTAAGGGAGCATATTTGGTAATTTCAACTGCGAAGTCAACGCGACAGGCAGCTTTTCATTGAATCCAAAATCCAAATTTCGAAATCAAAAATAACAGATGCCTATCGGCACGCCCTTCCACACACGAACGTCGGCTTTGTGCGCAAGTCAGAACTGGCGCACGTGGTCCGGTTACTTCGTGGCCAGTTCATACGATGTGGTGCATGATTACGAGTATCATGCGCTTCGCAACTCGGCTGGGCTGATCGATGTCTCGCCGCTCTACAAATATGACGTTCGAGGCAGAGATGCTTTGAAGTTGGTAAATCGCGTGATCACTCGCGACGCCGCGAAATGCGCGGTGGGGCAAGCGCTTTATTCATGTCTCTGTGAAGATGATGGCGCGGTGATTCAGGATGGCACGTTATTTCGACTCGCCGAGGATCACTTTCGATTTCATTTGGCCGATGCAAGTTTTCGTTGGCTCAAGCTCAATGCCTTCGGAATGGACGTTTCCATTGAAGAGGTGTCCGAACAGATTGCAGCCCTGGCGCTGCAAGGGCCAAACGCGTTTGAGATTCTCCGGAAAATTGTCGATGTGGATCTGAGCCAGCTCAGGTTTTTTTGGTTTAAGTCAGGTAAGATCCTTGAAGTCCCGGTGATTATCTCCCGCACCGGTTACACCGGCGATCTCGGCTACGAGATGTGGTTCGGCGCGGCGCACGCCGAGGCGATCTGGGATTTGCTTGTGGAAAAGGGGAAGGGCTTTGGCATTAAGCCTGCGGGGATGCTGGCACTCGATGTGGCCCGGCTCGAGGCGGGATTTATTCTCTTGGAAGTGGATTACATCGGCGCCGAGAAGGCGATGATCGCATCGCAAAAATATTCGCCGTTCGAAATCGGTCTCGGTTGGACCGTGGATCTAAAAAAGCACCACTTTGTCGGGTCTGAGGCGTTGAGGCAATTGAGCGGGCGTGCTCCGTCGCGGCAAATCGTCGGCCTGGAGATCAATCTTAGCGATTACGAGTATCTTTTCCAGCAGGCGGGCCTACCACCGCAGTTCCCCATCGCGGCGTGGCGCGGGGCGGTGCCGGTGTACAAAGACGAAAGGCAGGTGGGGCATGCTACCACCGGCGGTTGGTCACCGACATTGAAAAAATATATTACGCTTGCCACGGTGGAACAGGATTTCAATCAAACCGGAACCCAACTTGAGGTCGAAGCGACCGTGGACTATGCGCGGAAGACCACAGCGGTAACGGTTGTCAAGTTGCCTTTCTACGACCCGGTCCGCAAACGCGCGGTTTTTTAATCACTGCGGGTTTGATTCCCCGCAGCTTGCTGCGTAAAGAGCTATTCCCAGACTCTAGAGTCCGTCATTCCTGAATGCCTCTATCGGGAATCCAGGCGAGACCCGAACTGGACCCCCGATTAAAACATTCGGGGGTGACGCCTTTGGGATAAATTCTCATCGCTATGTTCTGATACCCCGTCAGCTTGCTGCGGGGTAGTTCATTGTTGATACTCTTTCGTTTCCGACGTCTCGCGCAATTCACCTAGATCAATGGCATGACTGACTCAGGAATAACTCCTGAGTGATAGAGCCTACATCTCTGCCGGGAGTCCGCGCTTCACTAAGAATGCCCCATATTCTCAGCCGTAGCGAAGTTTTTCTTACCACAACGATCATACCCAAAGACCCGCCGACTAGTGCGAGCGCAACGGCGAGACTCTGAATGATCCAATCACCCGGAGTCACCGAGACAAACTAGCACCGACTTGCGCTCCGACGATTGCGCCGATTGATAGCGCGAGTGCCCGTCGTACGCCATGGTGAAAAGCGCCGGTTAGGATCTAGATCGCGCTGCCTGAAAAACCGCGGAATGTTGGAGAGACTTGGCCAGCGGCGGCACGTATCGATCTGAGCAAATATAACTCACGAAGGAACCGATCGTTGCCGAAAGCCGGCCAAGAACAAAGGTAACAACCGTAAATTTGTAAAGTTTATGCGCACTCTTTTTACTGCTGTAAAACTTGTGCACATTCGAGTGCGCTGTATGCGTCGCGAATAAGATAGAGAGCCTGGAGCAGCTCTTCGAGAAAATAGCGTTTCTTTACCGTTTAAGATTTTCGGCACGACGGTTGCTTTGTCTGATTGAGAAGTTTTTCGCAAACGTTTCACAGCTAGCTCGCGAATCGAACCAGGGGGAAGAAGGATTTTTCAATATGATTTCTCCCTGTAGGGATGGGTGTATCCGCGATCGCTACGGCACGCCAATCCACCGCGATGTGACTTGCTCTCAAGAGAATTCGTGTGCGGTTCGAATCACAAAGCTTGGAGGGACATTGATGATGACGAGGAAATTCCCGAGACTTTTCCTGTTTCCATGCGCGATGATGGTTGTATATCTGCAAACAGCAGCTTTTGCTCAGGGCCAAGTCGACGAGCGCATCCAAGCGCTCGAGCAAGAACTCTCGCAGTTAAAAGAGCAGCAGATCGAGCTGAAGAAAGAGGCGACCGCGGCGGCGCAGGCAATGCCGAGCTTCAGTTATCGTCCGGGTAACGGATTGAATATCGAGGCGGCGGACAAAGCATGGGGTGTACGTTTTAGTCTAGAGACGCATTTTCGTTACAACTTTGAGTCCGGACGCGATCAGATAGGGCGCAGTAACGGTGAGTTGTTGGGTCGGCGGTTTCGGCCGGAGTTTTGGTATTGCCTCAACAACTGTCTGTGGGAAATCGAGGCCGCGCTTGACCTCGACGGTTGGGGCACAGGTAACGCCAAGAACTCGACGAACACCGGCGGTAGTTCGATTTTACAGCGCGGCGCGGTGAACTTGCACGCGGAGAATCTAAACCCGTGGTTGCCGACGGTGCACTTCGGCATGGAAGTGCAGAATGCACACGGCGGCAGTTTGGCCAGGCGGGGTTCCGGCAGCGTCGGCGCGCAGGCTGAGTACGATCTGCACACTCGCAACGATGGTTTCAATACCGGCCGCGCGGGCTCAGGCTTTAGCCTCAACTGGGATGACCGGTCGTTATCTAGCATTGGCATACCCGGGAGAATCGGCAGGTTTCAGATGGGCATGTCTGCTATCGCCGAGGGCGACGACGGTCTGGCGAGCTTTACGGACAGAAAAGACTTCAACACCTATCTGAGCATACAGCCCTTCTCGCAGGTCAAGAACAAATGGCTC
>DASYUV010000269.1:0-3421 GCA_036000865.1 Binatia bacterium
GATCGCATCCTCGTTCCTTATTTCGGACCGTACAAGCTACACCAGATTACCCCACAGCTCCTCGAGGGTTTCATAATACAGAGCCGCAAGCGCGGCGTCTCGCCTCTCACAGTGAACGGTTACCTACGCGTCCTCTCCGCCATGCTCAATAAAGCAGTGGAGTGGGGATACAGAGCAAGAAATGTCGTGTCCGGCAGCAAAAGACTTAAGGCGCCGGAGAAGGAAGCGAGGTTCCTGAGCTACGCGGATGCGGCAAAGCTTTTTAAAGCCGTGAAATACACAAGGCTATGGGTTGTCGTTGGATTAGGTGTTCTGGCAGGCCTGAGAAAAGGGGAAATTCTTAATCTCAAGTGGAGAGACGTTGATTTCGAAGGCCGATTTATCCGTGTTGTGAATCGTCCTGACGAGGGGTTTCAAACCAAAAATTATCGGAATCGAACCGCTGGCCTTCACAAGGACCTGAAAAGAATCCTTTTATGGTGGCGTAATACCCGCTCGGCGCGAGTACGCTTCCATAAGGAAGGTCGCTCGGAATACGTCGTGACGTACAAAGGCGAACACGTCGCGTCCGTGGAGAGGGCATTACGAAGCGCCTACAAGAAAGCCAAGCTGAGCTCTGCACGCCCTTTTCACACGCTTCGGCATTCCTTCGGAGGTTATCTGGCCATGGCCGGCGTGAGCCTTTATGAAATCGCCAAGCTCATGGGCCACACCTTTGAACAGGTGACACAGCTCTACGCCCACCTTCAACCGGAACATCTTCACAATCAGGTCGCACGAATTCCTCAGATCCCTATCGAAAGCCATCCCAAAGATTAATCGATACACGCTTCGTTTAATACGTTGGCGCTGTTAGTTGCCAACAGGTCTTCGCCTTCGAACTCAAGACAATTTTCGGACTGCGAAGAGCGTGAAAATCACGTGCCGCCCGTGGCTATTTACTTTTGGCCTGGGCACGTTTTGGGCACTTTTCGGGTTTTTGACGAAAAAGCCCCAAAATTCGTGTTCAGAAGTCCGTGATTTTACGAGAGAATTTTGGAGCGGGCGACCGGGGTCGAACCGGCGACGTCCAGCTTGGGAAGCTGGCATTCTACCGCTGAATTACGCCCGCTCAGATCAGGGTAGAGTTGCCAGTGAAATGTATGGATTTTGGTGCCGGATGTCAACGCGCGCAATATCGTAAAGCTTATTATGCGTGGTGCGGCTTCCCGCGCGCCACGCCTAGAAGTTGGGCCGGCGATATTTTTGAAACCAAGATGCAGATCACATTGCCTTCCCGATGCATAACGCCGTTCACGCCGCCGCGCGAGAAACCATAAAAATTAATTCGCTTATCCGGATCAAAGAACCGCTCGGAACCTTGCGGAGCATCCGCCTCGCCGCCTAGAAATGTAAAACAAGTGACCGTGGAACCATCGCCCTCATAGACGGTGACCAAAACATCGCGGTTGGCGATCTTTTCGGCGAAACCCGCAACGGGATGAAGCTTGAATTTGGACAGGTCCAAAGCGACCGGCTCAAATCGGCTGTTTACGGCACGAGTCAGTTCCTGCCTGAGCTGCGCGGCATCGTCGACGCGTACAAGCGCGGTCTTCCCGCTGACGAGGCTTTCGTGTATCGCCAAGGTCCTTGTCGGAAAATCGTCTCTCGGCCGCAACTGAAACAACCACGCGGCAACCACTAACGCCACGACCGCAAAACCATAAATGGGTCGCAGACGCGCCGTGGCCAGCCACTCGCGAGCCGACGAGATCACCCTCGTCGGCCATCTGTCCGAGCCTAACTTGCCCTCACGGCTTGCTATCTTCTCTCGAAGATCTTGTGGAACGGCTATCGCCTGGGCGGCGAGTCTGATATCGCGTTTGAGCGCCACTTCCCGTTCGAACTGAGCTGTGCAATCATGGCATTCGGCCAGGTGCTCTTTGACGGCGGCTTTTTCGATCGCGGTCAATTCGTCGTCGACCAATCCGGTAATCAATTCTTGTGCTTCATCGCAGTGCATCGTTCAGCGCTCTTTGGGGTCTTGGCCCAGATACTCGCTAAGAAGTTTCTCCAGTAATCGGCGGCCGCGCGACAACCGCGAACGGATCGTACCGATCGGACAAGAGAGAATGTCCGCGGCTTCTTGATAAGAAAAATCGCCCATGTCGACCAGCACGATCGGCGCGCGAAACTCGTCGGGAATTCTGTTGATCGCTTCGTTGATCTTAGCGGCCATCTCCTGTTGTAGGATCCGGTTTTCCGGTCCCGGATTATCTGACGGCAGCGTGTCCCAGAAATTTTTCTTGTGCTCTGCCGTCTCTAGGACATCGTCAACGGCCAGCGTCCGTTTGTTGCGCGCATAGGCATCGAAGAAAAAATTGTAGAGAATGCGGGTGAGCCAGGCTTTGAGATTTGTTCCGAGGGTAAACTGACGATAGGAACCGAGCGCCCGGGCGCAAGTCTCTTGCACGCAATCCCGAGCGTCTTCCTCGTTCTTAGTCAGATAAAAAGCAACTCGATATAAGTGATCGAGGTGATCCATGATCTCCGACGCGAACTGCCGCTCTAAATTTCCAAGTCTGCTTCGGCTCACCGCCCGCGCATTGTAACGAGGGGGGTGAGTCCTGTCCAATCCCGAGCTTTATTAAGGACCAACGATAATGACTTAAGAAAAGTTCCCGAACTGCCGGGCCATCCGATCTCGCTGAGTCTTGCACCGCGCGGCCGAGCTATTCTATGTTGGCGCCATGAAATACAAAATGCTTGGTAAAACTGGATTACGCGTCAGCGCGGTCGGCTTGGGCACCATGGTCCACGCGGGCCATTTTGGCCCGATGAAAGATTCAGAGTCGATCAGCGCCATCGAAACGGCTCTCGACCTTGGCGTGAATTTCATCGATACCTCGGATGCCTACGGCGCGGGCTACTCGGAAACGCTGCTCGGCACCGCGCTCAAAGGAAAACGTGACAAAGTCGTGCTGGCCACCAAGGGTGGAAATGTCATCGTCGGCCCGAACCGCGGTAAACGGATTTTCGAACCGGATTATATCAGCCGTGTTATGGACGAAAGTTTGCAGCGGCTCCGAACCGACTACGTCGATCTTTATCAATTGCATAACCCTACCGTCGACGTGATTGAACGCGGCGAAGTTTGGCAAGTCCTCGAACGAGCCAAGCAAGCCGGCAAGATCCGCCACTACGGCGTTTCCATCAATACCATGGAGGAAGGCATCGCCGCCGTTAGAGACGGTCGAGCGGAAACTATACAAGTGGAATACAATCTGCTCACGCAAGAACCGGCGGAAAGAATTTTTCCGCTGGCACAGCAGGCGAATGTGGGAATCATCGCCCGCATCCCGCTGAAGCGCGGGATCTTGACCGGCAAGCTTAGCCGCGCCGACGAAGAACGATTTCAAGGCGAAGATGTTCGGGCTCGAAC
>DASYUV010000270.1:0-5857 GCA_036000865.1 Binatia bacterium
GGATAAATTCTCATCTCTATGTTCTGATTTCGTCAGCTTGCTATGGAGTAGTTCATTTTAGAGGAATCGAGATGTCGGGATAGTGATCCCGACTCAGCGCTATTTATTTTCTCTTGCAAGGTAGACACGCAGTCGAGTAGGGTCTTGTCGTTCGATTTCAAGCCTGAGAGGAGTGTCATTTCGTGGCGCGCTTTTCCACTTTCGCAAATGGTTGCCTGTCATTTCGGTTTTGCTTGGCGGTCGCACTGGTCGTCTATGCGGTTTTGCAGAAGCCGAGCGCCGCCCACACCGCTTCCATACCCACCAGAGTTGTGATCGGATTTCCCAGTCCGACTCCGCGAGTCGCGCCCCTTTGGATCGCTCAAGACTTGGACTTTTTCGGCAAGTATGGCCTCACGGCGCAGGTGGTGCTGGTACGCAACAATCAGATGCTTGCCGCAGGTCTCGCCGCGGGTGATATCGACGTCGGCTACACGGGAGGAACTACGGTTCTCGGCGCGGCAGCGGCCGGCGTCGAACTGAAAATGGTCGCGAACTTTGTCAGCCGCGGCCGGGGTTACCTAGTCGTGCGACCGGAGATCAGAAAGCCGGCTGACTTGGCAGGCAAACGGGTCGGTGTGCAAAGCATCGGTGGAACTCTATGGATGTACGTCATGCTTACTTTGGAACAGCTCGGGTTGGATAGCGCGCGCGACCGGATTCACCTGCTCGTGATCGGCGACCAAACGGTGATCGGTCCGGCTCTGGAGTCGCAGGTGATCGACGCCGCGGTTTTGACCTCCCGCACTTACATCCCCGGCCTCAAACAAAAAGGATTTTCGGTGTTGACGGAGGTAGCGCCGTCGATGGCAGCGACAGGGATCGTCGCTCGAAAGAGCCTGCTGCAGAAAAATTCCGAGACAGTTGAGAACATCATGAAGGCGTTGATCGAGGCTGAATATTACGTCATGGCACCGAGTAACAGATCACGGGTAATCAAGACGATAATGAATAGGCTAAAGCTTTCCGACCCGTCGCTGGCGGAGGAAGGTTATGCGGACGCAATCAAGGAATTCGACCCGAAGCCTTATCCTTCCTTGGACGGGCTCAAGAACATGCAAAGACTACTGGCGTCGCAAAATCCCCGGCTCAGCGACGTCAATCCGGCAAATCTCATGGATGCGACTTTCATGCGCAAGCTGGAAGAAAGTGGTTTCCTCGGCCAGCTTCAGGCGCGCTATCGAGAATGAAAGGAAAGAATGCAGGGTGAGAATTCAACAAGTGACAAAAAGATAACCGCCTTTGTTGTCAGGGCGGGAGAGATTCCATCGAATGAGGTCACCCTATCTTCGCTCTATTCCAGCTGATCTCTATTATGTATTGACGGTTAAAAACGTGAAAGGTTGTAAACAACAATTACACTATCTGATTCAATAAAATAACCGTCGATTCAGGTATTTAGCGTTTCAGTTCGAAGGATCGTGAAACAATGTAAAAGTTTCTTACAAAAACTCGCCCCAACTAAGGGAAAATTCTGCCTATAAATTAAAGACTTATTTCAGTAGCACGGAACTTGCGTCAATAGATGCCAAACGCTGACAGTTGGTACGCTTTACGTCTCTGGATATGAAAGGAGTTAAATACATGATGCGAAAAAGGATTCCTCCTATCTGCGCGCTGATGGGCTCTTTGATGGCTGTCTTGTTTCTGTTTGCGCCACCCGTGCAGGCCCTCACAATGTGGACCAACTGGACCAGCTTTACTGCAGGTACGCTCGGGGGCGGGTCGGCCACGGGTTCGGTCGGCGGTGTGGGGGTGTCCTACTCGGGGGAGTTGAACAATGCTGTGATTAACGGTTCGAGCCTCAGTTGGGCGCCGAACAGCTCATTTACCGGCGGTACGGTGACCGTTTCTCCCAGCGTGGTCGGGGACGATCTCAGGCTCGACGGGAGTTTCACAGGGACAAACACAATCACCTTTGCCTCGACCGTGGAGAATCCGGTCTTCGCGATCTGGAGCCTCGGCTCCCCCTCTATTCCGGCATCGTTCAACTTCAACGCAACTCCCACGCTTGAGGCGGGCGGCCCGAACAGTCAATTCGGTGGCTCGTCGATCACTGTGTTAGGCAATGTTGTGAGTGGCCGTGAAGGCAATGGTGTGGTCCAGTTTACCGGTAATTTCACTTCGATATCCTGGACAGACACCCCTGAGTTCTTTTATGCGTTCACGGTTGGCATCAACGGACCTTTGGGACCGGGCCCCACTCCCGTACCCGAGCCGACGTCCTTGATCTTGGTAGGATTGGGGCTTGTGGGACTCGTGTCCCGCCTGGGAAAGCGGCAGTAGTTTCCGCCCGAGGTCGACTAGTCCCGAGGCGTTGTCCGCATCCGTCCAACGGGTCTCTCAACCGTGAGGTCCCCGTCACCACCACGCCCTCCACGCGGGATTGTCCACAACCGTTCGTCAGGATGCGGGGTCAAGCCTGGAGAGATATCCGCGCGTGACTCCAATTTCCTCCGCGGGCGCTCACGGTAGAAAGTTAGAATAAAATGACCTGATGAAAATTTGTTTTTCTTTCAGCGAATCATCAGCCGCTCGGCTTTGCCGGAGTAGTTTATAAAGACCGTTTTCAGCTCCGTGAAGAAATTAAGTCCTTCCTCGGCCATCTCGCGTTCGCCGACGCCGGTGGCTTTGGTGCCGCCGAAGGGGAGCTGAGCCTCGCCGCCGATGGTCGGCTCGTTGACATGGACCATACCGGCTTCGACTTCTTCGACGAAGCGCAGGATGGTGTCGATGTTTTCCGTGAAAATCGAAGTGGTGAGGCCGTACTCGACGCCATTCGCGAAGGCGAGCGCTTCTTCCAGATTTTTTGCAGTGGATATCGACAGCACCGGCCCGAAGACCTCTTCTTTGAAGATCCGCATCGTCGGATCGACATTGTCGAAGATGGTCGGCTCGACGAAATAGCCTTTGCCGAGATGTTCCGGCTTTTTGCCGCCCAGAATCAGCCGCGCGCCTTCGTCCTGTCCAATCTTGATGTAATCGAAATCGGTTTTCCATTGTTTCTCATCGACGGCGGGCCCCATATCGATCGATTCATCCAGACCCGGCCCGACTTTAATTTTTGTGGCGGCTTCGACGAGACGATCGCGCAGCGAGTTCTTGACCTCGGGATGAGCGATCACGCGCGATGTCGCGGTACAGCGCTGCCCGGTGGAGCCGAAAGCGCCACCGTGAATGGCCACGGCGGCTTTGTCGAGGTCGGCATCCGGCATGACGATGACGGCGTTCTTCCCGCCCATCTCGCAGGTTACCTTTGCGCCGCGCTGCGCCGCTTTGGCATAAAGCGCGCCGCCGATCTCGTTGGATCCGGTGAACGAGACGGCGCGGATGACGGGAGAATGAACGATGGCTTCGCCCACTACCGAGCCGGAGCCCACAACCATGTTGAATACGCCGGGCGGACAGCCGGCTTCTTGGTAGATCTCGGTCAACAACGCGGCCGTAGCCGGCGTAAGCTCAGCCGGTTTGAAAATAACGCAATTTCCCGCCGCCAGCGCGGGCGCGGATTTCCACACCGGAATCGCCCAGGGAAAATTCCACGGCGCGATGAGACCCACCACGCCGAGCGGCCGGCGAATCGTGTAGGTGAAAGTATCGCGCGCTTCTGAAGGAAGGGTTTTGCCGTGCATACGAAAGCCTTCTCCGGCGTAGAATTCAAGTAGCGAGATGCCTTTCATCACTTCGCCCTTGGCTTCCTTGAGAATTTTGCCTTCTTCGCGCGTGAGCGTGCGGGCGATCTCGTCGGCGCGTCGACGGGCGATGTCGGCCGCGCGCCACAGCACGCGGCCGCGCTCCGGTCCGGGAGTATTCTTCCAACTCCGGAAAGCTGCTTGCGCGGCATCGATGGCCCGCTGAACGTCTTCAGCCAGCGCGGCCGGAAACTCCGCGATCACGTCGTCGGGATCGGCCGGGTTGATATTGCGCACCAGACGATCCGACTTCGGATGAATCCATTTGCCGTCAATGTAGGAACCTGTTTCCATCGATAATCCTCCGAACTCTTTGAATGAAGGTTTCTTACTCCAGGGCGATCAGGATTTCCACTGTGTAGTGCGCGGAGAGCCTGCGCCGGGCGGGATTAACTTTGGTTTGTTTCGCGCCGTGGAAGGATCAAGGTGCAGCGGCCGTTGAGAATTTGCTTATCTTCCTGGTTCGTTCCTTCAATCTCGCAGGTAACCCATGGGTCGGACGGGTCATCTGACTTTTCTGTAATCCGGGCGCTAAAGCGCATCATATCTCCTTCAAACGTCGAGTAGGTGTGCCGAACGCTGATCTTTCTGAGCCATCCACGCGGACCGATCCAATCGGTCAACATGCGCATGAGCAAAGCTTGGCGATGGGCGCCGCTCGCGATAAAGGTGCTGAGCCCGTTGTGCTCGCGGACGTGGTCTCGATCATAGTGGAGATGCTGCCAATTTTCCTGCAGGCCCGCCCAGCGCACCGTATCCACAATGGTCAGCGGGCCATATTCGCGTAACGGGATTGGATCACCGACTGTAACGTCGTCGAAATAGACCGGTTGGTTCATTCAAGATCTCTCTTCAATCTGTGTGGGTCGATTCCCCGCAGCTTGCTGCGTTAAGTAAATTGCCTATCCGAAGTCCGTCATTCCCGCATGTTTTAAGCGGGAATCCAGGCGGGTTCGGAACTGGACCCCCGATAAAAACATTCGGGGGTGACGCCTTTAAGACAAATCTCATCGCCGAGTTCTGATACCTCGCGCAGCTTGCTGCGAGGTTCTTCATTCTATTGACCGCTAGTCGCGTCGCGAATTTCTCGATTCCCCGAAGAGCGTTGTAGGCGACTTAGTATCTCGGAGTTATGCTCTCCCAATTTGGGTGCCGGGCTCAGCCGATGACCCGAAAGACTGGCGATGGCTCCCTGGGGAAAATTGATCGTTCCAAATTCAGGATGAACCATTTCTGTTAAAAATCCGCGCGCAAGGAGTTGCGGATCGTTGACTAAATCGAGCGGTGTGGAGACCGGCGAGGCGGGAAAGTGTAAGCGCTGCGCTTCCTCGACCAATTCCGTCTTCGTGAAGCGCCTCGCCCAGGCATGGAGGCGGTCCATGATAAAATCGCGCCGCTTGTGCTGGTTTGCTTCTTCAGCCAATGATGGATCGGCGCTCAGTTCAGGGTCTTGCACCCAGTCCATGAATTTGGACCAGCGGCCCGGTCGGTGGATCTGGCTGATCACCCAGTGGCCGTCTTTGCACGGCAGCGCGCCCGACACTGCGGTAATCGCGCCCTTGCTGCCGCGTCGCTCGGTGATGGTCCCGGAAAAGCTGTACTCGATCATCGCCTGTTCGACGAATGACTCGAGCGATTCACGCACCGAAACCGTGGCGATCAAGCCGCGACCCGAAGAGTTGCGCACAAGCAACGCCGCAGCGGTGGCCACGGCGACGTAGGTCGCCACCGCCACGTTGGGAATATGGCCGCCCAACGTGAGCGGAGCTCGATCGGGATGACCCGTCAAGGACATCAAGCCCGAACGCGCCACGGCACAGAGCTCCGGCGCGTCGTCGATGATTTTGGTGACAACAAGCTTCGAATTGATCGACTGGCAAAGCTCTTCTTCCACGGGCAGTGGATAGTTAGCCACCAACACATCGACTTGCCGCAGCAAATCGAGCAGCAGATTTTGTCCTTCAGGTGAAGTGACATCGAGCGCAACGCTTTTCTTTCCGGCGTTTAAAAATTGATGATAAGCGCTATGCTCCAAATCCCGCTGCTCTTTGAGAAACGGTGCAAGCCGCCTAAGCTCATCCCCTTCGGGCGATTCGACGCGAATCACCTCGTGTCCTTGCTCGGCG
>DASYUV010000271.1:0-63134 GCA_036000865.1 Binatia bacterium
GTTCTCGTTAAATGCTTTGACGATGGGCGCGCAGCCGCTCGATTGCACGGAAACCATGCGAGGCCGCGCGCCCTCGATCCAGCCCAAAGCTTCCAGTTCCTCAAATGCCTTCCACATGCCGATGAGCCCCGTGCCACCGCCCGTGGGATAGATGATGACATCAGGGAGATGCCAATTTAATTGTTCCGCGATCTCATATCCCATGGTTTTCTTGCCTTCGACTCGATAAGGCTCTTTCAGCGTTGAAAGATCAAACCAGCCTTCGGTGGTCTTTTTCTCGGCGATGATCCGGCCGCAATCATTGATGAGACCATCGACCAACGTGAGCTTGGCGCCATACTGCTTTACTTCGATCTGATTGGCCATCGGCGTATCGCGCGGCATGAACACATGAGCTTCGATGCCGGCGCGCGCCGCATAGGCGGCAAAAGAGCTGCCGGCGTTTCCGGCCGACGGAATCGCGGCTTTTTTTACGCCCAGCTCTTTCGCCCGCGAAATCGCCAGCGAGAGCCCGCGGTCCTTGAACGAGCCGGTGGGGTTTTGCGCTTCATCTTTGATCCAGAGTTGCCGCAACTCGAGCTCACCGCCGAGATTCTTGGCATCCAAAAGCGGCGTGTAGCCCTCTCCCAAAGAAACCAGATTCACGTTGTCTTGCAGCGGCAAAAGCTCGCGGTAGCGCCACAGCGAAGCGACTCGTCCTTCGAGGGAAGATTTTACGAAAGCGGTTTTCGCTTTCTCGATATTGTAGCGAACCAGTAGAGGCGAACCGCAAGGACAGAGGTTTAGTAGCTCTGACAATGCAAAGCGTTTTCCGCAGCGTGCGCAAACGATTTCCTGTGCGAAGGACATGGGGAACCCATTCAACGAGTGTTACGCGGAATAATAGTAACTGTCATGTCGGGACTTCAAGACTTGGATAATCTCTAAACGGGTCATTCAGACCCAAGCCGTCCATCAAGAGCGCGTGGCCAGGGAGTGAACGAAGGAAGCCGAGCAGGAGAGAAGATAACTAGTTTAGAGGTGGAAAAGGGGAGACGCTGACTCTCTCCCCTTTTATTGCGCAATCAATCCTGGCGTCAATTGCTCAGGGCTGCCCCGGTGGTCTTTGCAGCTCTGGTGGTTGGCCTCCTTGCGGCTGCCTCGGTGGTTGGATACGTTTCTGCTCCTGCTGTCGTTGCTGCTGTTGCGCCTCACGTTCTTGCAGTTGTTGTTGCCGTAGTTGCTGTCTCTGCTGCACCTGCGCCTTGCGTTCTTGTTCCTGCTGATGTAACTGCTGCCGACGCTCCAATTCCTGTTGGTTTTGTTGCTGTAGCGCTTGGCGCTCCTGCAGCTGTTGTTGCCTCAGCTGTTCGCGACGTTGCTGGTCCTGTTGTCTCTGCTGCAGCTGTGCTTCACGTTCCCGTGCCGTTTGCTGTTCCTGTTGCCGCCGTGCCGATTCCTGTTGTCTTTGCTGCTCTCGTGCTTGTCGTTCTTGCAACTGTTGCTGCCTCAGTTGTTGGGCTCTTTCCTGCCCTTGCTGTTTTTGCTGCTGGGCCTGGCGTTCTTGGAGTTGTTGTTGTCTGAGTTGGTCGCGCCGTTCCTGCTCCTGACGGTTCTGCTGTAGCTGGGCTTTGCGCTCGTCTTCTCGCTGCTGGGCTTGACGTTCCAGTTCCTCGAGTCTTTTCTGGGGCGATTGCCGCTCTTGCGGTTCCTGTCGACGATCCTGCGCCGGCTGCTGCTTCTGCGGCTGGACTTTGCGCTCTTCCCTCTGCTGTGCTTGCCGGCGTTCGAGCTCCTGTTGTTTCTGCTCCTGTGCCTGGCGTTCTTGCGATTGCTGCTGGCGCTGTTGCTCCTGCTGCTTCTGCAGTTGCGCTTTGCGCTCTTGTTGTTCCTTTTGCCGTTCTTGTTTTCTTTGCTCCAGTTCCTGCTGCTGAGCTTGCCGCTCTCGCTCCTTTGTTTGCGCATCCGGTCTGCCGGCGGTTCCCTTGTTCTGCTCCGGCGGTGTAGCCGGCGTCGGCTGCGGAGCGGGCGACTTTTGTGCGCGCGACGCCTTTTCCGATAAATCCGAATCGACAGAATCTCGGGTCGCGAGTTTCTTGCCGCGAGCCGCGGTCACCGGCTGCGGCGTCGGGCCGGAGTTCGCTGTCGGATTGCGTGGTGCAAATTCCTTGCCCCGAATCTCCTCCGCGGCGGGCCGAATCCGAACCCGCTCGGGTCTCGCTTTATCGGCTGCTGAAGTCAGAGCCAATTCCTGCGAAGGCTCGATCGGTTTGCCCTGGGCTTTCTGGATCGCAGGCAATTTCTCTCGGAACGATGGTGGCGGCGCTGGCGGTGCTGTTCTGACTACGGCGGCGCGATTGAGCACGTTGGCGGACGGCTTGTAGCCGCGGCGGCCGCCGGTCTCGGCAACGACCCTCAGGGAAGTCCGGTTTGGGATCGGCAAGGACTCCGACGCGAAGCGCCCTGACCTTGCGTCGCGCACGATCACTGAGTCTCTTACGATATACCTATTGATGGGCCGCGCGGAGATAAAAGTATTCTGATTCACGATGGTGACGTAGGTTCGATTGACGTACGTGATGTTGCGCCGGTCGCGCCGATCCCACCACGGGATGTAACGATCACGCGGATGAAGCGGAAACCAACCGACGTGGTCTCGCACACGGACGAATTCCACCACCGCGGGAACGTATCGGACGCGCGTGCGCGGACGAACTGGGACCCAGTACCAACGCGAGCGGTAGGGTGTCCAACGGCCGTAGTGCGAGGTTGCCCAGCCCCAGCGCTGGTTGCTGATCCATGTCCAGCCCCACGGATCCTGCCAGAACCAACGTCCGTCACTGAAAGGTACCCAGCCTGCAGCGACGCGCGTGGGCGTCCAGGCATAACCGTAATCGGGGATCTGCTCCCAGCGGCCGTATTCCGAAAGATCTTCGACGCCGATAATATCGTCGCTGGCATATCTGTATGCGTCGGAATAGCTGCGCTCGAAGCGATCGTCGCGTTCGGATGCCCAACGATCGAATGCGTCGCTCGCGGGCACTCCGACGATTTCATACCGGGGCGAGTCGATGCCGTATACCCGCATTTCACTGTTTTCGACGGCTATCTGTCGACCGCTAGCCGCTACCATCACTCTGCCGCGGCGAACGGTGATTCGACTGTTGCCATCGTCGTCGACGGCGATCCGATAGGTGCCCGGCTCGTCCAGAGTCACCGATACGCTGGGAGTGTCGATCTCTATAACTTCGTCGGGTTGCAGACGCTTGATATTGAACGACGCTGCGCCTTCACCGAGATAAAACTGTTTGATGTCGTCGCCTAAATTCAATGTGGTGAAGTAGCTGCGCGGCGCGAGGCGGACGAAATTTCCTGAAGAAAGTTGTACTTCCGCGCGTCCGCCTTCGGGTGAATAGATCCGATCTCCTATCGTCAATGGCACGTTTTCGATCGCATCATCCCACTCGTCTGGATCGTCCCCGCGGCTGTAGGTAACCGGTCCCGAGACAAACGAGATTCTCGCTACAGCCGGGTAGCGTTCCTGCGCCGGTATTGGGTTCGGATTTAGCAAACCAAACGCGAAAAAAATGACGGCGAATCCAAGTCTCGGCAAATTCGCCCTATTTAGTAAAGAGAGCATTTTCAGCCTCCGGTGCGTTTTTCAATCAAAGCCTAGCCACAATATGGGCCAAATGAAGGGGCGGGTATTTTCCTTATAATTCGACATGTACCAAATTTAGATGTAGCATTTTCGGCACACTTGAGCCGCTCCTATATACTTAGACGAGAGCATTGGCGATTTGTGAGTTCCGTCGGACGCTTGTGGCCGTTTCGGATGCCTTTTCTCTCGTTATAAGTTATACGAACCGGAGCGCCATAACCTTCGCCGGCCTGTGTGAAAATTGAGGAAAAACATCAAGGATTTGCTCGATGCCAACAGGAAAATTCCTTGTTAATTTCAGTTTCATTTTGCTGTACCTCTTGATTGCGAGCGGAGCGGCGCGAGCCGCTGAGTCCAAACCCACCTGGCAAGTCGAGTGGGAGAGAACAATGAAGGCGGCTGAGGCGGAGGGTGAAGTCGCAGTTTACGTCGTCGATTACCCCAGGTTTACCGTCAGCCAGTTTCAGAAAGCTTATCCAAGGATCAGACTCAATCTGGTAGACGGCCCGAGCGGGCCCGCGCTTTCCTCTCGACTTATGGCCGAGCGGCGAGCGGGAAAATATCAAGCCGATCTCTACATTGCCGGGCAAGGGACGCATGTTTCAGTTTTGTATCCCGCCAAGGCTCTGGCTCCCATGCCTCCCGCTTTCCTATTGCCGGAGGTGAAAGACGAATCGAAATGGTTCAAGGGGAAGCATCGCTTTGTCGACCCTGAAACCCGCCACTCTTTCGTATTTCAAGGTCATCGAGGCCTTTACATATCCACCAACACCCAGCAAGCGAGAGCGGAGGAAATCAAGTCGTGGTGGGATCTGATAAACCCAAAGTGGAAAGGAAAAATCATCGGCTACGACCCGTCGATTGCCGGGGTTGCGCGCAATGTTCTTTGGTATCTCTACATGAATAAATTCCTGGGTCCGGAATTCATGAGCAAACTATATGGGGACATGCAAGTAACTTTGAGTCGAGATCATCGGCAGTTGGTGGATTGGCTAGCCTCAGGGAAGGCGGCCATCTGCGTTCCCTGCGACGACGCGGAACTGGCCAGTGCCAAAGAGCAGCGGCTTCCTGTGGAGTCGGTAACCCACACCCTGAAAGAAGGCGACTATATCGCCGGCGGGCAAGGCGTGATTAGCTTGATCGCGCCGGCGCCGCATCCCCATGCGGCGCAAATTTTTCTTAACTGGTTTCTTTCTAGGGAAGGACAAAGCTTGTACCAGGAACACTCGGTCAAATCCGGTCAGCGTAACGCCAACTCCCGGCGTACGGATATCCCCAAGGATGTCATTGCACCTGAATACCGCTTGAAAGACGACTCGGTCTTTTGGGAAAACGGGCCCGCGGTAGATCAGGAAACTGCTGAGGCCACGAAGTTGCTCAAAGCGATTCTTGCAAAGAGACCGTAGGAAGGAAAACCAGTCATGCTCTCAAGAGAAGAAAACGAGCTGTTGACCCGAGTGCATGCCGGCACTCCCATGGGCCGTCTGATCAGGCGCTATTGGATTCCCGCTCTGCTTTCCGAGGAAATTCCCGTTCCCGACTGTCCTCCCATGCGCGTGCGACTTCTTGGCGAGGATCTCGTCGCCTTTCGTGACACTGAGGGAAAGATCGGCATTTTGGACGAGCACTGTTCCCATCGAGGGACTTCGCTGTTTTACGGTCGTAACGAAGAGTGCGGTCTGAGGTGCATTTATCACGGCTGGAAATACGACGTCGAAGGCAATGTGCTGGAAACACCCGCGGAACCGTCCGGTAGCCAGTTAAAAAACAAAGTCCATCATACTGCTTATCCTTGTGTGGAGGCGGGCGGAATGCTCTTCACCTACATGGGACCGAGAGACCAGATTCCGATATTTCCAACCTACGCCTGGCTTGGCGTGCCGCAGAATCAAATTTACATCGCGAAGAGTCTTTTGGAGTGTAATTATCTTCAAGGGTTGGACGGTGACTGCGATTCCGCTCACTTAAATTTCCTCCATAAAATGTTCACGCCGGACGCGCGCCGGGAATTCCTGAGGCACGAGGATCAGTCCCCCACTTTCGAAATCGACGAGATGGACTTCGGCTTCAGGGTCGCTGCCATCAGGAAGATCGGTCCCGACAAGAGTTATGTTCGGATCTCACAATTCGTCATGCCTTTTATCGGCTGCGTTCCGGTCGGCCGCGAAGTCGACGGCAAACTCGACGGCTTTAAAGCCGTCTACCAGGTTCCTGCCGATGACAACAATACCTGGAGGTACGATTTCTTTTTCAAATGGTCGAAACCGATGACCAAGGAGGATTCATCGAAGCGAGATTTCGTCGGCGCCGATTACCGGAAGCTTCGCAACATCCGCAACAATTATCTCCAAGACAGACAAGTTCAGAAGACGGTCGATTTCACGGGGATAGAAGAATTTTTGAACCAGGACGCGTGTGCGACTGAGAGCATGGGGCCGATCGTAGACAGAACCAAGGAACATCTCGGCGTGAGCGACTCGTATGTCATTCAAGTTCGAAGATTTTTACTCAAAGCGCTTAGGGATTTGGAAGCGGGTAAACCGCCGCCGGGTCTCGCCTATGACGCCGATCAAGCTGACGTTTCTCATATCCGCTGCGACGTTGCTTATTTGTCTTCCAACGTTTCCTGGAGGACGCTTTTCGAAGATACAAGAGATCAGGAAAAAGCCCGAGGGATGTTCACGAAAGCCCTGACAACTCTCCATCAAAGGCTTGGCTTCATTTTCGTCGTGCGAGGGCTTCTCCGTCGTCGTGAAGAGTTACTCAAGCGTCAACTGAGGTGTCCCCCACGCGCTTCAACAGCGCCTGATAGTTTACGCGTTCAGAAAAGAGTTTCAGGTCAAACTCTTTTTGCGTAACCAAGCCTTTGTCGATTAAGATCTTCGCGACAACGTCAGCCGTCGCGAGTGCGGTTATCATGAGCTCTTGGAGCGTGAGGATGCCATCTTTGTCTAATTGACCCATATTAAAGTTCCTTCCTTTTCGCGCTTCCGGCCAGGGCGTATGCCATACGCCTCTACAAAAATTCTTGGCTTACGGGTCCACCCTGGCCTTCGCCGCGGTTTTCCGGAATGACATTTGAATTGTGTGGCGAACCGCCGAGACAGGAGACATTCGACCCTCTACGGCTGAGCGCCTTTTTTCAAGGACTCAGCGAGCTCGCGCAAATATTCTTCCTGCTCCTTACCCTCGTATAACGCCAAGGAACCGTCGTTCTTCAGCGGTATGCCGCCGAAAAAGTGGAAGGCATGGCCGTCCCAGTCGTAGAACTCATCGCCGCGTTGATAGATCTCCTTCCACTTGTAGCCTACGGGACTGCGATGCAGACCCGTTCGAGCGGGAAAAGCGTCTTCTTTCTCCCGCGAATCGTTTAGATTCTCCTTTGGCCCTGCTTCTTCAGGCAGTCCTCCCCACATGCGCCGGTAGTTGGGCAGGAACTCTTCCTCACGAACCAACAACGCCGTGTGCATGTCCCACCAAGGGCTGTGTCCGGCGATACGCTCATCGACCTGATCGACCAACTTGTAAACGAGCCGGGCGCCGGCCCATAGGCGTAGTACAAGCGTCCCCTCGGCCGTCTTGGAATTATGCTCTACTTCCATACCACAGTACTTTTCAAAGAAAGCAGCGGTTCTTGCGAGGTCGCGGGAGCCGTAGACGGCGTGACTGATGCGACCGACTTTCTCGTCGGTACAGATCTCCATGGCGCCTTCGGGCATATGCACGGGAGCCCAGAACTCATATTGGTTGCCGTCCGGATCGGCAAAATAGATGACCGTGCCTTCGTCCCCGTCAGCGGCGGTCCAGATGGCATCGGTGTGCGGGATCTTGTGTTGATCGAGTCTTCGCAGGTGTTTGTCGATGTCCTCGGGGCGGATGTAGAATCCGCAACGGGGCGTATCCTTACCTAGCTCTTTTGCCGGCGGGTAATTCTCGGGCTGAAGGAAGGCGCCGATGCGGCACGAACCGCCTTCCCACCACATGAAGCAAAATATCGGAGTATTTTTTTTCCGGGCTCCAGTCGTGAGTCCGTTGATCGGTCTTATAGGAAGGCCTGTGGCATGCAGCGCCCAGTAGCTCCAGCTTGGCAAATCGTTCGTGCCGACCACGTAATGATCGATCCAATGAACTGCCCCGCGCGGTTCAACGCCTGCCATAAATAACCCTCCTTCACCCAGCCTAAGAAAGTTCAGCTGTCGTAACGACCGCTACCAAATTGGGGCAAAGGGTGTCAAGGGATTTGGTCGTTCAACGTTCCAACGCTAAAAACGTTCAATCGGTTCCAATGGTTCCAGCCGTTCCAAGCGTTCAAGCTGTTCAAAAAGTTCAACCGTTCAATGATGCAAAAGTTCAAGGTGTTCAACCCGTTCAAAGGGCGCGGCTAAGCGGCGTTGCCGGCTGCTAAGTTCAAAGCGGGGAGAATTTCTTCCACGTAAATGTGAAATTGCTCATTTAAATCTTCACCGATCGGCCGAATGGTGACGTGGTCGACGCCGGCGTCGATAAATCCTCGCACGCAGTCGACGCAATGTTCGACCGGGCCGCAGGCGGTCCAGATTTCGACACCCTGTCGGGTAAAATCTTTTTGGTAATAGGCGTCGAGAAAAGTTTTGGCTTCGCGAAACGCCTGCTCTCGATCCCGGTTCACGGAAACGCCGTAGTACAAAACGGTCTTGAATTCGTTCGGGTCTCGCCCTTCCTCGACCAACATATGCCGCAGTCGACGCAGGTAATCTTGAAACATGCCGAGCTCGATCTGATTGGTCATCCAACCGTCGGCGTAGCGGGCGATGCGCCGCAACGAGCGCTCCACGCCGCGCTCACCGATCTGAGTCGGTCGCGGGGTGCCGGCGATGTAGATCGGGCAAGGCTGCTGCACGGGTTTGGGCAGGAGATTCACGTCATCAAACGAATAATACTTGCCGTGGAAGTTAGCGTGCTCGTCGGACCAAAGCAACCGCAGGGCTTGAATCATTTCTTCCAATCTCGCCGGTCGCTCTTTGCTTTCAACACCCATCACTTCGAGTTCCTTGGCCGCCATCGGATGTTGGCTCGCCGGATAGCCCATGCACGCCGCCAGCCATGTGCGTCCGCCCGATAGCACGTCGAGACTCGCCCACTGTAAGGCAAGCAGCACGGGATTACGTTGCGCGATGGTGGCCATGCACGCCACGCCGAGTTTCACTCGCGAAGTATGCGCGGCGATGGCGCCCAGCAGCGGAATGCATTCCAACCGAGGCTTGCTGAGGATGCTGTCGCCGACCCAGACCGCGTCGATCGCACCGGCGTTCTCGGCTTGCACCGCCATGTCGATAAGATCCTTTGGCTTCGTTCCTCGCGTAACCAGCGCCCGGTTAGACATCGTGAGACCGAATGATGTTCTTTTCTCCGACACGGCTGCGAGCATAGGACGAGGCACTGTTATCTTTCAAGCGCGATATTCTCTGAAACGCCCCCGTTCCATGGTTCAAGGTTCAAAAGTTCAAATGGGTCGGACACGAGAATCGCGGAACGATTTAAGGATAGGTGTTAAGATCTGTTGTCGATTCTGATATAATGTGGGCCAATCATCAGTATTCCACAATGTGAGAGTGAGATCGTCTGGCGCAACATTCGTCGTGCCCGCGGGCTTAGTGCAACCATCGAGCCGACAATCAACAAAACCGGTGTTGGGGTATTAGAGTATTGGGATTGAAAGCCATCACTCCATTACTCCACCACTCCGATATTCCAGTCCTAAATTTGATCCTACGGAGATACTAAAAAAGAAATGTCTAAACCTATGCTCAAGTCCAACGCCGCGAAGACCGAGACCCCAGTGGAGAAGACGACGCTATCGGCGGTCGAGATGGGGGCTCGGCAACGGGAGATTTCCGTTTCCGAGTTTTTTACCAAGAACCGTCATCTCCTCGGATTCGACAATCCCCGAAAAGCGCTGCTCACTTGCGTGAAGGAAGCGGTCGACAATGCTCTCGACGCGTGTGAGGAAGCCGGGATTCTACCCGAAGTCGTTGTCAAGCTCGAGGTGGCTTTGAACGGCGGCGCTGCGCAGCCTCCCAGCCAGGCGAACCGGTTTCGGATCACGGTGATCGACTACGGCCCCGGCATCGTTCGCCAACAGATTCCGCGCATCTTCGCCAAACTTCTCTATGGCTCCAAGTTCCATCGCCTGCGCATGAGCCGCGGCCAGCAAGGCATCGGCATCTCGGCCGCCGGCATGTACGCGCAACTGACAACCGGGAAACCGGTACAGATCATTTCTCGCACCGGCGCGCGGGCGCCGGCCCACTATTTCGAAGTCCAGATCGATACCAAGAAAAACGAGCCACGCATTCTCGAGAAAAAAGAAATCGAGTGGGAGAACCATCGTGGAACGCAGGTGACCCTCGAAATTGAAGGGCGCTATCAGAAGGGGCGCGCCTCCGTGGATGAGTATCTCGAACAGATCGCGATTGCCAATCCACACGTCCAGCTCGTCTACCATACGCCGGAGGGTGAGACCAAGGAATATCCTCGGACCATTCAAGAGCTGCCGCCGCAGCCGCGTGAAATCAAGCCGCATCCCTACGGTATCGAGTTTGGCATACTGCTGAGAATGCTGCACGATACGAAGAGCCATTCGCTCGCGGGTTTTCTGTCTAGCGATTTCAGCCGCGTTTCCGCCAATGTCGCGCAGGAGATTTGCAAGGCCGCGAAACTTTCGCCGGAGGCGCGGCCGAAAAATATTCACGGCGCCGCCGCCGAGACCCTCTATAAGACGATACAGGCCACCAAGATCATGGCGCCGCCGAGCAGTTGCATCTCGCCCATCGGCGAGAAGGCGATCCTCCATGGACTGTATAAGCAGATCAAGGGTGATTTCTATACTGCGGTGACCCGGCCGCCCGCAGTCTACCGCGGCAATCCGTTCGTAATCGAAGCGGGCTTGGCCTTCGGCAAGGGACCGGAACAGGCCGCGGAAAAGTCGGAAGATCCAAAGGTACCGCTCGCTGAAGGTGAGCAACAAGACGACGACAACGAGTTGGCCCGAGTTATTCGCTACGCCAACCGCGTGCCTCTGCTCTATCAGCAATCGGCCTGCGCGACGTTCAAGGCCGTGCTCGACACCACTTGGCGCAACTACGGTGTTCCTCAATCCAGGGGCGCTCTGCCAGCCGGTCCCATGGTGGTTTTCGTCCACATGGCTTCGGTCTGGGTGCCATTCACCAGCGAGTCCAAGGAAGCGATCGCGGATTACGACGAGATCCGCAAGGAAATCAAACTCGCGCTGCAAGAGTGCGGGCGGCGGCTTGGAGTTTTTCTGCGACGACGCGAGCGAGCCAAGGGCGAGTTTCGCCGGCGCAATATCTTCGAGCTCTACATCGAAGAAGTCGTCGAGGCATGCAATCGCCTCAAGGGTGGCAAGCTACCCAAAGACAAACTCAAAGAGCAGCTTCAGAAGATCGCCATGAAACGGACCGGCGGCGAGAAGACCGATGAAATACTCGGCAACGACGGCAGCGGCCCGGAAGGTCTGCCGCATTCGATCATCGTCACAACCGAAGGCACCGAGGGTGACGCGCCGGTTTTGACCGGCGATGAACGAAACGACGTCGCGCCTCCGGAAGAACTCCCGCTAGACGTGGAGGAATCTCAGGCGACGGCGCGGCCAAAGAAAAAGGCTGAGTCGGCCAAGTCGACTAAAGCAGCAAAGTCCGCCAAGTCTAAAATGACGGGCAAGAAGAATCCGGCAAAAGTTGAACCGCAGAGCGCGAAGCAAATGACTCTAGGTTTTGAAAAAGCGCCGGCAAGCGCAAAACGTAAGAAGAAATAGAATGCTTCGACACACTCGGTACGAACGAAAATCTCTGAACCATTTGTCAGCAACCTAATAGGAAAGAAACATGGCGCAAAAAAAGCCGAAAAATAACGGAGCGGTAGAGAAAAAACTCGTCGGCGTCGCCGATGTCGTCATCACCGCCGCGCAACGGAGCAAAGACCCGACCCTTACGATTCCGGTGCGTAGCCTCGCGAACGTCACGTTCGACGAGAAGAGAGGTCTTATCGAGATGGGCCGGAGGAAGCAGGCGCGGTCGTTTTTCAACGTCGGGATGGCTAAGAAGTTCATGCAGACGGTGCTCGTCGCCGACGCCCTTGCCGAGCTTCAGCGCGCGAACCTAACAACATCTCTGCGCGAGATTTACTACCGCACCAAGCACACGATTAAGGACTCGCATGAAAACACCTTCGACGGCCAAAACGAATCCGACCCGCTCATTGAGGACCTTGAAGTCACCTTGGAAGCGCTTCGTGAAGAGCTGCACGTGCGCGCCGAGAACTCCGGCACCGTCGTGGGACCGTTGGTATTGGTCGATGACGGTGACCGCGTGGACTGCACCCGGCTCGGAAAGGGCGGCTACTCGGTTCCCTCCATCGTCGAACCGGAGTACATTCAGATCACGAAGTGCACGGCGGATTTCGTCCTCCTCGTCGAGAAAGGCACCCAGTGGAACCGCCTTTCAGAAGACAAATTCTGGCGCAGATATAACTGCATCCTGCTTACCGGCAATGGCCAACCGCCGCGCGGTGTCAGACGGCTCGCGCGCCGGCTGCATCAAGAATACAATCTTCCGGTTTATGTGCTCGTCGACAACGATCCCTGGGGCTCCTATATCTACTCGGTGGTCAAGCAGGGATCGATCAATCTCGCCTTTGAAAGCCAGCGCATGGCCATTCCCAAGGCCAAGTTCATCGGCTTCTCCAGCGCCGACCCGGATCGCTACGGATTGCCGCGCAACGTCGGCATCAAGCTCAACGACAAAGACATCAATCGCGCTAAGGAACTCATGAAGTATAAGTGGTTTCAGAAAAAAGAGTGGCAGAATGAAATTAAGGGAATGCTCTCAACGGGTCTCAAGTATGAGCTCGACGCGCTTGCCAACAAGGATTTTCAATACCTGACCAAAACCTACCTTCCCAAAAAGCTCAAAGACAAAGATTGGTTGGATTAGGCGGAGGCAGCCAACGACGTTTAGCTTTTTTGAATACCTGCAGGAGTCTGAGTTCTACAGATTGTTGAAAAACTCAGCCCCGCGCCAACGCAGCAAAGACGGGAAGATTCATGCATCTAAAATCCAACACTCCCATGCTGTAACGCTCCATTTCTAGCCAGAGTACCTGCCTTGACGAAGTTGATCGGCGTTTGCTAGCTTCGATTCTATATCCCAAGGCAGTTTCGTGCCAAAGCAGGAAGCCACTATTCATGACAGCTTATTGGTCTCGGTGCCAGCGCCAGCCGGATGGGAGCAAAAAATCGCGCACTTTCTCCTGACGCGCTCACCGTTAGGAAACTTGGTTCGGTGGGTTGCGGGCATCAAGGCCTCGGTCCACGCAAAACTGCTCGCGAGTTTTCTTCTGGTCACCGCTCTTTTCATCGGCATGGGAGTGATGAGTCTGCAGACCATCGCCAAAATGTCCAGTCAGGGCCAGCTCCTGGATGAGGTTCACGAACGGGTTCATTGGTCGCAAGAGATTCAGCACGCTCTGGCCCTGCAGATGAACTTTACCGCCATGGCTTTGCTCTTGAAGAACGATTCTACGGTCGAACATATCCTGCGCGAGAACAACCGTTTCAACAACACGCTGGCTCGCTTGGAGAAGGCAGCCCAACCGGAAGAGGTGCAGCTGATCCAGCGCATCCGCGCGGCCCAACAAGAAGCGTTGACCACCGTAGCCGACATCGCAAACCTCGTCCGCGACGGTAAGGTTGATGATGCGATGCGGCTGCAGCTCCGCAAGGAATATCCGCTATCTTTGCAAATTGAGAGTCTGGTCAACCAGCTGGTCCAGCGCGAGCGGGAAAAGATGGACCGGCTTCGGGCGAGTGTCGCCGCGGCAAATAAAAATACGCTGGTCCTGATGGCGAGCAGCGCCGCTGTTTTGATACTGCTGGCGTTGTTATTAGGGTTCGTTACCTCATGGTCTTTTATCCTGCCGGTCCAGGAGGCCCATGGCTTCCTCGGCCAAGTGGCGAAAGGAAACTTTGCGGCCACGATTAACGTTCCCAATCGCGACGAATTCGGTGCGCTGGCCGACCGTATGAACCAGATGAGCCAGGAGCTGCAGCGCCTCTATGACAGCCAACATCGCAACTCGCAGGAGCTACAAAGACTGAACGATCAACTCCAGCAGGCTAGCAAGGCGAAATCGAATTTCCTCGCCAATATGTCGCACGAGCTGCGCACGCCGATGAACGCGATCCTCGGATTTGTCGAGATGGCACTCGATGAGATCTACGGCGAGGTTCCGCCCCATCTGAAGGAACCGCTGACCGATATCCAGACCAACGGCAAGCATCTGCTTCGCCTGATCAACGATGTCCTCGATCTTTCCAAAATCGAGGCGGGTCGCATGGAGCTTGTTTTGGCGGAATATTCGGTGCAGGACGTGGTGGAAACCGTTCGGTCCTCGCTACAATCACTGGCCTTGGAAAAGGGCTTGGAATTCGTCGCCGCGGCCGAGGACGATATTCCACTCGCATTCGGTGACGGAAGGCGGATCGCGCAATGCCTGACGAACCTGGTGGGGAACGCAGTGAAGTTCAGTAAGCGTGGGCGCGTTGCGGTTTGGGTGGAGCAACAGGGGGACAACCTGGTCTATCGCGTCTCGGATACCGGGATTGGTATACCGAAGGAAGAGCTCGAAAACATCTTTGCGGAATTTCAGCAAGTGGACACCGCGATCACGCGGGAGTACTCCGGAACCGGGCTCGGGTTGAATATCACCAAAAAGTTCGTCGAGATGCATGGGGGCCGAATCTGGGTGGAAAGCGAACTTGGACAAGGATCGACATTTTTCTTTTCAATCCCTTTGCGCATGAATCATGGAGGAGTCGCATGAGCGGCAAAACCGTCCTCTACGTCGAGGACAACGAGTTTAACTTGAAGATGGTGCGCCAGCTTTTGGCGCGGACCTCCTACCGGCTGATCGAGGCGACGGATGGCGAGCTGGGGGTGGCGACGGCGCTCACGGAGGTTCCTGACCTGATCCTCATGGACATCCAACTTCCCAAGCTGTCGGGACTGGACGCGACGCGCAGGCTTCGCACGGACCCTAAGACCGCCGCTATTCCGATAATCGTCATCACCTCGTTTGCGCTCAGCGGCGACGACCAGAAGGCGAAGGATGCCGGCGCGACAGCCTATATGGCAAAGCCGTATAGCCCGCGCGAGCTGTTGCAGATGATTCGGAAGCTACTTCCCGAGCAATAGCTTCTTGAGAGTTGATACGTCGTGAGTCGAATTCCCCGCATTCTGACAGTCGATGACAACAAGCAGAATCTCTCTCTACTCGAGAGGGCGCTCACCGCGGCGCAATATGAAGTTATCACCGCGGGGGACGGACCCACGGCCCTCCAGCTGATCGATAGCGCCTTACCGGATCTTGTCCTGCTCGATGTGATGATGCCGGGCATGTCCGGGTACGAAGTTTGCCGGCATATCCGCGCGAATGAAGCCACGTGCCTCCTTCCCGTCGTGATGTTGACCGCGCTAACCGATGTGGCCGATCGGATTCGCGGGATCGAAGCAGGAGCCGACGACTTTCTGAGCAAACCGGTAAACCGGGAGGAGCTTCTGACCCGAGTCAAGTCGCTCCTCAGAATCAAGACGCTCCACGACGACATTGAGACTAAGAACCATCTGCTCCGTAACCTCTTTGGCCGGTATGTTTCCGCGGAGGTGGCTGCCGAGATTGTTGCTAATCCCGGGCGTCATCTGAAGCTGGGTGGCGACAAGCGAGAGGTCACCATTTTGTTCGGCGATCTCCGGGGATTCACACCACTTGCCGAGCAACTCGATCCGCAAGATGTGGTCGATATCCTCAATAGCTATCTGAAGCTCGTCATCGACACCGTCTTTGAGTTCAGGGGGACACTCGACAAGTTTCGCGGCGACGGATTCATGGCGTTCTTTGGGGCTCCGATCCTTCGCGAAGATGATCCCTTGAACTCGGTCCGCTGTGCTCTCGCCATTCAGGAGAGATTAAAGCGCATCGCTTTCGCAAAATTTCCTGACGTTCGTCTACACATGGGCATCGGAATCAACACGGGCATTGTCATTGCGGGGAACATTGGCTCCGAACGAAGAACGGATTACACGGTGATCGGCAATGAGGTCAACGTCGCTCAGCGATTCGAATCGAATGCCGGACCGGGACAGATCCTGGTCACAGGCAACACCTACGAGCGGGTGAAACACGCCGTGCAGGTTCGGGAGCTTGGACTTCTTCGAGTGACAGGGAAGCAGGAAGGTGTGCTGGCGTACGACGTGCTTGGCTGGCGCGAGGCGTAGAGTAACTACAGGAGGAAATAAGAATGAGAAGTAGTCATACACAGTCGCATATGTGGACTGCCGTAGCGGTCGGATTTGTTTTGGGCGTGTTTGTCGCCGGTGGCGATCGATCTGCATGGGCTGGGCAGGAAGAGCAGTTCACGCCGGAGTACAAGGAATTGCGCACCTCCTTCGATCCGAAACACACCCCGAAAATCACCGCACCGGACTCCGTCAAGCGAGGCCAGTGGTTCGATGTCACGGTCAACATCGGGGCTGGCGGCGAGCATCCTTCCCTAAGCGAGCACGCCATCCGCTACATCGCTCTGTACATCAACACCGCGGAGATCGCGCGTGTCTATCTCCACCCGGTGTATTCCTTTCCCAAGGTCACCTTCACGATCGCGCTTGATGAGGGAGGCTCGCTTCGGGCGATCGCGGAACCGAACCATTCGGCCGGCTGGGAAGCCGCAAAAAAAATCGCCGTGGTTCCTTAGCGGGGCAAGGGAGATACGTTTTTACTTCTTGCCCATTCCCACCGAGACTGTCGTGCCAGCTTTATCCCCGACAACCAATTCTTGGGTCACATTTCCCAAACTTTCCTGCCAGACCTGCAGCGTGTACTTTCCTCGTGGCACGTTTTCAAAGATAAAATCGCCCTGTTCGTTGGTTACGGCGTAGAACGGGTGCTCAGCAACCACCACCCAGCCACGCATCCAGGAATGGAGATCGCAATCCACCCGAAGGATCTCAGGTTTTTTGAACGCGAATGAGATGCTCCGGGCGTGCGGCTGCGCCCGGTTGAACGGTGGATTTTCCTTGCCGGCGCTCTTGACGTTATGCAACAACCGATCGCTATTGAGAAACTCTACAGTTCCGCCTACCGGCACGACGACCACGCGTGGGACGAACGCGCATTGTTTCTGATCCATTTTTGCGGCAGGAAGATTCCACTCCGCCTTCGTACCGGGTGGGAGATTCTGAAGCCACACCACGGCGTTTCGAATGCCGTTGTTGGACGAGAGCATCAGTTCTTCGGACTCTTTTTCTTTGCCGCAGACGTACTGATCAATCGTTACCGAGACCGTCTTCTTTTGAACCGGCGCGCCCACGTAGCGGACATTGCCTTTGATGGTCTCTCCCCATGACGGGTCGGCGATGACGCACCATGCGGCGACAAAAACGATGACGGCGATTTGCTTAGCTCGACCAGCGCTACAATATGCGGAGACTTGTATTCTCATTGATGACCTCGTGTAAATTAATAAAACACAAGCGTGTCCATTAGTCCACGAAGTCTTGTCAATTGAGTGATTTTTCACTGGCGCTTGTATCACCTGCTGAATCTCGCGATCAGGGAGTTATCGGATTCCTAGAAAAGATTAGGTCGTCCCGGTCTTAAGGTCGCTCCCCACCGTCTCATTACCAATCGACGCGCTTGACACTCCGCCTGGGTTTGCGATACTCACGCGCGAGTCCCGATCAAAAAACAGGAGGTGGCTACGATGACCCAATTAGCGAAATCGATCGTCAGTCTTTTGTTTCTCATTGCTCTTGTTGGCATCTTCGCCGGAGATTCGGTGGCGCAGGGCAGAACCAAGATAAGGTACGCGCTCGGCGACGTCGTCTCGATTGACGAGCTGCCGCTCTTGATCGCTGTCGAGCGTGCCAAAGCACGCGGGGTCGATGTCGAAGTCACCGCGTTTAAAAGCGAGGAAGTCGCGACGCAGGCCGTGATCAACGGCCAGGCCGACGTCGGGCAAGGCACGCCGTACGCGGCAATTCAGAAAGTAAACGTGCCGATCCGATTCTTTTACCAGCTGAGCGCGCTGCAGTTTTTTCCGGTTGTAAATAAGGAGAGCTACAAAAGCTGGAAGGATCTGGACGGGCAAGAGATCGCTGTCCAGGGACGTGGCTCCGGAACCGAAGCGATCATGATCCTCGCAGCGAAGCAACATGGCATCAAGTATAAAAGCGTGAGTTACGTGCCGGGATCTCAGGTGCGCGCTTTGGCGCTTTTGAAGGGCAATATCAAAGCGACGATCTTAGATGCGCCTAACAAAAATCGGGTCATGAAGGAAGCACCGGACAAATTTATCATCCTGCCGCTCGGCAATTTGAAAGCCAGTGACGAGGCGCTCTTTGCCACCAGAGAGTTTCTCGACAAAAACCAAGCGGGCATCGCGATTTTCCTCGAAGAGCTAATCAAAGTAAATCGAGCGATCAATGCGAGCTCGAAGTGGGTTCTCGACGAGCGTAAAAAGCTTGCATTGTTAAAGGAACTTCCCGCCAAGATGGAGGAGGAAATTCTTCCGTTCTTTGAAGAAGCCGTACAAAACGGCGTCTTTCCCAATGACGGAGGCGCCGAGAGCGCGGCCAAGAATGACCTGGAGTTCTATAGTCTCTCCGGCGCCCTGACGGGCGAAAACCTCAAGGTGGAGGATTTTTGGCATTTTGCTCCGCTCAAGGCTGCACTTGCCAAGGTGAAATGAAAAAATGGAGTGTTGGAGTATAGGAGTATTGGGTTCTAAACGCATCGCTCCAGTACTCCCGCCTCCAGCACGGTGACGCGAGGCGATCGAGCGCAAGGCGGCGATGAGCCTTTCTGTCAGGTTGCTGAGAGCCGACCCTGTGGAGCAAAACGGCCGGATTGTAAGTCCTCTTTTCTGGCAGTTGCTCTCCTTCGTTCTCTTTTTTGGTTTGTGGGAGCTTGCGGCGCGTTGGCCCATTAGCTTCGCCTTTCCGCCGTTCAGCAGAACATTCGTAGCGCTGCTTAGCATGATCGCTGACGGTAGTCTCCCTAAAGCGTATCTCTCCACGCTTCAACCACTGATCATCGGCATTGTTCTGTGTAGCATTATCGGGATCGCATTCGGCATCGGCATGGGACTTTCCCGCGCCATTGAATGGCTGAGCCTACCCATTTTCATCGTCCTGCAAGCAGCGCCGATGGCGGCCATTATTCCGTTGATTACCTATATGTACGGCATCGGCCTTACCGCCAAAGTGTTGGCTGTCGTGGTCTTGGCTGCGCCCGTCATTGTGATGAATTCCTACAAGGGCATCCGCAACACCAACCCGTCATTGCTCCAGATGTGTCGTGCGTTTTTGGGAACCAGGAGACAGGAGGTGATCAAGATTATTCTTCCCCACGCCGGCGCGTTGATCTTCGCCGGACTTCGCCTCGGGCTGGCGATGGGATTCATCGGCATCGTGATTGCTGAGCTCTTGATCACGCCGACAGGAATCGGCGATCTCATCACTTACCATAGCTCAGTGGCCGACTACCCGAAGATGTTTGCGGCGATCGTCTCCATCATTCTGTTAGCGGCGTTGACGATCCAAGCGCTCGAGCGGCTGGAGCGAAAGCTCTTTCCACCTGAAATGCGGGGTCTCGAGGATGTCGGCTGACGCGATCGTGGAAGTGAATCAGGTCGGTAAAATTTACGATGGCGGCGTCGAGGCGCTCACGAACGTCAGCGTGGTGCTACCTCACGGTCGACTCAGCACGCTTTTGGGCCCGAGCGGCTGCGGCAAGACCACGCTTCTTAAGATCATCGCCGGACTGATTCCACCCAGCCGCGGCGAAGTGTGGGTGAAGGGTAATAAGGTGGATCGACCCGGGCCCGAGCGCGCGTTCGTTTTTCAAGATTTCGCACTGCTCCCATGGGCGAACGTTTTGCGCAACGTCGCTTTTGGCTTGGAACTGCGCGGTCTGCCCAAAGAAGAGCGCCATCAGATCGCTCGCAAACACATCGCCGAGGTCGGCCTCAAGACTTTCGAGTCAAGCTATCCACATCAGCTCTCGGGCGGGATGCGGCAGCGGGTCGGTCTCGCTCGCGCCCTCGCCATTGACGCGGATATTATTTTAATGGACGAGCCGTTTTCTTCCGTCGATGAGCAGACGCGGCGCAAGTTCCAGGAAGAGCTTTTGGATTTGCTCAGGCACAAAAAGAAAACCGTGATCTTCGTCACTCACAGCATCGAAGAGGCGGCCTACCTTTCGGATCAGATCGTTCTGCTCTCGGCGCGGCCGGGAACGATATCGAAGATCATTCAGCCAAGTATCGATAGAGAGGGAAGGAGTCCAGATGAAATCCGGCGGGACAAAAATTATCTCGACGCGGTGGATGAGATTTGGCAGATCTTGAAACACTATGTTTGAAGAAATGGAGTGCTGGAGTACGCCCCCACCTCTTTCCTCCCCCGCGCGCGGGGGAGGATAAAGGAGGGAGAACATGATCCTATTCGGCAAGAGAATCCCGATCTTTTTCTCGCTCATGGTCTGGTTCGTCCTCTGGGAGATCATCGGTCGGACGGAGCTATCGACGATCATTCCACCGTTTTCACGCGTGATCGCCGCGGGAATCACCATCATACCAACCCAGAAATTCAGCACGGCGGTGTCAATTTCCTTGCGCTCTTTCGCGCTTGGCATGGCGCTCGCGCTGCTGATCGGAATTCCCATCGGGATCGTCATGGCAAGAGTAGCAACAATAGGCAAGATCCTCGGCATGTGGGTCAATATCTTTGTCAGCGCGCCGATCTCTGCGCTGGTGCCGATCCTGATGGCAGTCATCGGCATCGGTGACACCACCGTGGTGGTCACGGTCTTTCTATTCGCGGTTTTCGTAATTATCTTGGACACCCAGATCGGAATCAAACAGGCCGACCGATCACTGGTCGAAATGGCCCGTTGCTTCGGCGCGAAGCGACACCAAGTTTATACAAAGATACTTCTTCTCAGCGCCCTGCCCGAGATTCTTGCCGGCGTGCGACTGGGTGTGATCCGCGGCGTCAAAGGCGTCGTCATCGGCCAGCTATTAATCGCGATTCTCGGCGTGGGAGAGTTATTTGAACTCTATTCGCAACATTTTCTCATGGAGGAATTCTGGGCTCTCGTGTTGATCGTGTTCATGTTCGCTTTCGTGGTCTCGGAGGCCGTTGCCTTGCTCGAGCGGCGGGTTGAATACTACGCCAGCACCCGCTAATAGCTAGCGCGGCAAAGCCGCAATCAAGGAAGAGATTTAAACGCAAAGAACGCAAAGGGGGCAACGTGTAGTGGGCAGCATGCTGCGCCTTACCCCTGAAGGAAGAGCGTCGAAAATTTGCGCGAGCTGCGAATATTTTCGACCCTTTACCCAAGCTCTAAATCGGCCCAGACGCCAACGTGATCTGAAGGCCACAGATCCGGATTGTCTTCTGCAGGCCGATTGAGGCAGAGGCCTGAAGACTCAATCTTTATCGATTGTGAAACCCAGATGTAGTCGATGCAGCGGTCGAACCGTTCCCACTCAGGATGGGTGGGACTGCCGCCGGGTTCTCTCAACGGGGTGAAGGCGGTTGGTTGGCTTTGGGTCGGGCGGAAAGCGCCGGACATGAGACGAATCGATGGCTGTTCCAGCGTAGCATTGAAGTCGCCGCAGGCGACGGAAAAATCAGCGTCTCTTTTGCGGATCCATTTTAGAAGCTCTGTCACTTGTTCTTCGCGCGCGGTATCTTCCACCTTTGCGGCAATGAGATGAGTGACATAGACATCAAGAAGCCGGCCTTCGATCTCGAAACGCGCGGCGAGCGCGACACAGTTGTGGGAGCGATAGTCGAGATTCGCCGTTTCGATGATGGGATAACGCGTGAGCAACCCTTCGGCCTGGGTGCGCGAATCTGCGCCGACTTTCGACTGCTGCAACAACGCATATTTGATCCCGCTTAGGTTCGCCTCTCGCTGCAGCCAACGCCCGGTTTCGCTCGTGACATGAATCTCATTGAGAGCTAGCAAATCAGGATGCAACTCCCGCAGCTGCGCGGCGATGAGCTCTCGCCGGGTTTCCCAACGTTTGTGATCTTGCTCCAGGTTCAGCGTCGCGATTCGAAGGATCATGATATTTAGTCTCGAGCAAAAAAAACGCTCCAGGTTCCCTTTGCCTCTCCTGTGATCTGCAATGGCGAAGCCCTTGGATCTATCTATTATGATCTCTAACAGGCCGGATTGAATACTCAACCCCGATATCCGACAGCGGTATGAAGAAAAGCTGCTCGTTCAAACAGTTTATGCCTTTTTCCTACCGTGCTTAGCCCAAAGCGAAGCGACAGTAGGCAGGAAGAAGAGTGTAGTTGGTAGAACGAGAAGAGTTCCCAACACGACCCAGGTACCAAAGCGCCGCGTCGGTGGAAATTCAGAGAGAATAAAAATAGAGAAACCGACGCAAACGATCAGCATCGAGACGACAATCGGTTGCCACAGCTGGCCGCGAGCAATTCGCCAGGCTTCATCGGGTGGGTGGCCTTGTTTGACCAAGCTCTTCCATCGTTCGCCAAGATGAATCATCGTGTCATCGATACCCATGCCGAGGGTGAGATTCGCCGCCGGAGCCGAAATGATGTCCAACGGCGCTTTGAGAAAGCCGATCAGACCGAGTAGTCCGACAGGGACCATAGACATGCCGAAGGCCATCGTCAGGCCGGCCCAAAGCGAGCGCGTTACGATAAATCCAATGACGCCCAATAGCAGCACGATTTCCGCCAAACCTTCCACCAGACTCGATTCGACAAGCTCGGAAAGCTGAGCTTCCAGGGGATACATGCCGCCTATGAGAACCGGGTTGAAGCCATGCCGGCCGACGGTGCGTTTTATGCGGCGAATGATTTCCGCGCGGGAGTTGCGCCGATCGGATTCTTTCATGCGCAAGATGTAATGGCCGTAGACGTGATCGTTCGATATAAATTGTCGCCCGATTCTCTCATAGCGCGGCTCGGCCATTTTGTTCAGGATGCTTTTCCAAGAAAAGAAGAACGAAAAAGAAAACTTCTCGCCTTCCGCCATCAGTATCGGGAGCGAAATCACGCTGCCGATCTCCCGATCCCGCTCTAGATCACTCTGCAGCTGCCACAGACGTTCGTAGGACTCGTTGCTATCGAGCTTTCGGCTGCCGGAGTCTTTGATGACAAGCTCCAAGACGCTGCTTCCTCCGGTCCGATCGACGCGTTCGAGCCCGAGCCTCAATTCCTCGGGAAAATACGAAAGCAGACTCGGATCCGTATTGAGGCGGAAGATACCCGCTCCCAGCAGGAGGCACGCACCGACGAATCCGGCAGATATCCAGCCGGAATATGCCGCGAAGATGAACGGGCGCCTGCCGCTTTGCTGGACATCGAACGCGGCGGATCCGCTTTTCGATTTTATCCCGACAAGAAACCACGGATAGATGAGATAGGCTGCAAAGAGCGCACAAACGGTTGCAATCGAGCCACTGGCTCCCAGCTGACGCAAAGGTTTAGCTTGAACCAATAGTAAACTCAAAAACCCTAACAGTGTCGTGCCTGTGGACCAAATCGAGCCGGGCAAGGTTTCCCCAACCGCTTCCTTTGCGCTTCCCTGGCGCTTTGAATCGTCGAGTGACAAGCGTTTCCAATTGTAGGTCAGATAAACGATGTGGGGAATGGTCAGAACGAAGACGAGTGTTACCAAATTCGCTGTGAGAATGCCGATCTCGATCTCGAAAAACCGGTTGAGCAGAAGCGTCAGAGCGGTAGCCGTGGCGCCTGCCGTGACGCAGCCGACCAGGATCGATAGGGAGCGAAAGAGAAAAAATATCATGAGGCCGAAAATAGCTATCGCGCTCAGGCTAAAGACTTTGAGATCATGAACGAGGCTTCGCCGTATTAGCTCGATCATGTAAGGAACGCCCGCGATAACGGGATGGAAAGCCTCCGTTTCGGACTGCCGCACCGCGGTTTCAATTTCGGGAATCGACTGCTGGAACGAGTCTCCGACCAGAGCGACGAATATATTAGATGATCTGCGATTTTCCGGGATGAGGAGCCGGCCCCAGAATGAACTTCTGAGCCCATCATCGAAGTTTTTCGGCCCGTGAGTAAGACTCTTTGCGCTCATGACCTCCGGGATCGCCAAGAGTCTCCGGGTCAACCGGTCCACTTTATTCAAATAGTCGGCGGTGCTGATCTTACCTTCGATGTTGATAATGAGTTGATCCTGGCGGGGAAACAACTTGTAAAGTTTTGCGTCTTCCTTCAGCTGCGGGTCTTCATCGCCGAAGAAAAAGCTCGGGTCGACGTGGGGCGTCAATGGAACCGTGTACCAGGCAAGGCCGATCAGCAGCGCTGCGGCGAGAAGCGCTCCCACCCGCGCGCCAATATAAGCCAGCGGCGAGTTTAGTTGTCGTAACCCGATGAAGGACATGCTCTCGTTTTGTACTTGGAAGGTTGTTTTCCGTTTTTTAGGTTGTGTTCGTAACCTCTCCTTCCGCGAAGCCGCCCAAGCTAGGACAAATCACGACCGATAGTCAAGCGCTTCGACATAGCCGAGCAGATTCATAAGCCATGCAGTGGACATAGATAAATCGGACGCGGAGCCCATTTTCTGCAATTCGGTCACGTCACTTTGCGTCGTGAAAAATAATTCCCAATGTGTATCGGTGACCTGAATGGACGGTGCTGACTCCGTGACGCAGGGTGGCGCGGTAGTAGCCTCGCGCGCTTCGAACAGGTCGATGATGAACTGAGAAGATGACGGTGTCACCCTGACTTGGGGAGAGCACTTCGACCCGAGATTGTTTGCGTGGGCGTTGCTCGGCAAGGACAAATTCGCCGCCGTCGAAGTCTTTTCCTCGCTGACTCAAGAACAAGGTGACTTGAAAAGGAAAAACGATGTCACCGTATAAATCTTGGTGTAGACAGTTGTAATCACCGACGCCGTATTTCAAAAGCAAAGGGGTTGGGCGCTTTTGACCCGCACGATGACATTGATCGATGAAGTTCGGAAGTTTTTCAGGATACCGAGGCATCTTACTTCCAAGCCGCGCCGCCCACTCATTGGCGAGCGGCGCGAGATGAGGATAGATGGAAGATCTGAGCTGTTGCACGATCCTGGGTAGAGGATAATTGAAGTACTTGTACTCCCCCTGACCGAAAGAATAGCGAGACATTTCGATTCGCGAACGAAAGCGCTGGTCGTCGGCATAATAGGCAGCGATCTCTTCGCAAGTTTTCTTGGTGAGAACGCTGGGTATCAAAGCAAATCCGCGCTCATCGATTTGCGAGAGCGCTGATCCCCAGTCGATTTCGCGTTCGCGAATTGGCGCCGGGATTCCCATAGAAGACCTCTGTTAATTCGTCATTTGGCCTGTAGCTCCAAGGGAAGTGGTACGTTTGCGTGTGGTATTTATGCAGCATTCACTTATTGAAACTTCACAGATGGTCAAATATGAAAGGTCTAAAGTGGAATACTGCGAAGCCGCTCAGCTTGACTATTTAGAACGGGCCGCAGGCACGATGAGAATCCGATGACCCGACGAGCATATATGGAGGCCCGCTGCGAGATCCGGGAGCAAGTCATGGCCGCATTTTTTTTGGTCTATTATTACGGGGCATTGCGTGATTCCGACAAAGCCGAGATCATCATAGATATAGTCTTTGCAATCGCCGACGTCGTGACGGGCGACGCATTCCGTACATAACTCCTCGTTACCGATCTGTTCAGGGCTTTGAGATGCGATGTAGTCCTCTACAGGCCATGTGGTGCAGTTAGAGCAGAAGTGCCAAACGTTGCTGGCAATCGCTTTTCGATAGGTTTCAAGCACGGCAGCAGCCTTTCGTTTTAATGCCTAAAATTATATTTGGTCACTTTTCCAATACAAGGGACTTTTATAAGAATTTTAAAGTAAGCTGCTCAAGAAACTCTCCCGTACTGATCATCGCAACGTTGAAAAAAATAGTTTTCCTCAATTCACCCGAAGTGGGAAAACTTTTCTCAGTCAGTCGATAATTACAGACATTTCCTTTTGGCGAACCTATATCGGCGCTGATAGCTCAATGATTTCCATGGTTGGTATGATCGTTGCTCTATTTAGCCATGGAGGATGAACGAAAGATAGAGGAGGTGTCATGATGAGGATACGGCATCAGAGAGACAATCGGAGCGGTTTTAAGCGACAGAGATGCAGGGTGTGTAAATGCGAGGATAAGTTCAATTTCTACGTTCGGGATGAAGTGTGGCGTGAAATTGTACCACCCGAATATCAGAACAAAGTTGTTTGCTTGCCATGTTTCGACGAATTCGCGCGTAAGCAGAACGTCGACTATTCTCAGTCGATCAGGGTGCTTTACTTTGCTGGGAGGCAGGCAAGCTTCAAATTCCAAACCGTATCGGCGCAAAGTATTTAGTTGTATGACCGCGTGCTAGTGAGCCGTCTAAGTGGAAACTTTCCATCGTCCAGCGGAGAGCCGTGCTAGGACTGCACGGCAACCTGTCACTGCTAACGCTGTTTGATACCGCCTATAAATCCCCTCTCTTCTTGAAATAAAAAAACAACCCATTGGAAATCAAAACCATCAAGCCGAGCACGGCGAAGTAACCGTAGCGCCATTCCAACTCGGGCATGAATTTGAAGTTCATACCGTAGATGCCCGCGATGGTGGTGATCACAATAAGTATGGTGCCCCAGGCAGTGAGCCGTTTCATCGTGATGTTCAGCTGATTGGAAGTGGCAGCCAAGTGAATTTCGAGCAAGCTGGAGAGAATATCTCTCAGGCTGTCGAGCTCTTCGGTAATTCGAATCAAGTGGTCATAAATGTCGCGGAAATAAACTAGGTTTTCCGGCCGAACGAATGGGAAATCGTGGCGCGTGAGCTGGTTGAGCACCTCCCGCTGCGGTGTCACGGCGCGCCGGATCTGAACTATCGAGCGCTTCAATGCCAAGAGCCGATTCATGTCCACGCTGTTCGCCCGCAGCAGCAATTGGTCTTCGAGCGAGTCGATCTCGTCTTCAATGTCGTCCATAAGAGGGAAATAACTGTCCACGACGAGGTCCACCAGCGTATAGAGACAAAAATCAGCGCCTCGCCCCAGAGCGCGAGGAATTCTTTCATGCAAATGCGAATTTTCGATCAGACCCGGCAACGGACCGTAATGGGCGGAGACGATCCAGTTGTGGCCGAGCAGAAGATCGAGCTCGGTGCATTCGATCTGCCACTTCGCTTTGCGCTGCAACGGATGGATGGCCAAGTAAACGTAATGTTCAAACGGTTCTATTTTGGGTCGCTGGTTCTGCTGGACGATGTCCTCTAAAGTCAGGTGGTGGATCTTGAGTTTTTCTTGGAGGAAGCGGAGGTCCTCGTCGGTCGGCGCATCGAGGTGGAGCCACAGATTACACTCGCCGCGCGGTAACAGATCGGTTGCGGCATCTCGACTGATTTCCTCAAGACCGTTTGCTGTTGAGCGCCAAATGATGAGCATGTCACGGCTCTTATAGCTTTCTCCTCTGCATAAGTATAGCTGCGGTAGGAAAAGATTTGGCGCAAGGAGTACAATCCAGCTAGCTTTTGAGAATAAGGAAAGGGAGATGACCTATGAAGTTATCGGACGTTATCGAGTTCGTTGAATACTTCTTGAACTTTAAGCTCTTTGAGATCAACAAAACCGCGGTCACGCCTTCCTCGATCCTGATGTTTCTCGTATTTATAGCGCTGTTTGCCGTGACTTCGCGCGTGCTGCAGCGGGTGCTGAGGGCGCATGTTTTTCCTCGGATGAGCATGGACACAGGCATGCAATACACTCTGACCCACATCACCCATTATTTCATCATGATCATTGGCGCAGTCGTGGCGTTTCAGTTCATCGGGATCGATCTCACCGGCTTGGCAATCATTCTCGGCTTTTTATCTGTCGGCATTGGCTTTGGATTGCAGAACATCACTTCCAATTTCGTTGCCGGCCTTATTCTGCTTCTCGAGCGACCGATCAAGATTGGGGACAGGATCATGGTAGGAAATCAGGAGGGAGACGTCGTGGAAATCAACATGCGCTCAACGACGATTCGCACTTTGAACAACATCGCCGTGATCGTGCCGAATTCGGAGTTTGTTTCCTCGAAGCTGGAGAACTGGTCTTATGGCGACGAAACGGTCAGGGTGGACGTGAATGTGGGCGTGTCATACGAGTCCGACCTGGAAACCGTGATCCGTTCCTTGAGGGAGGTGGCCGCAGAACATCCGGAGGTCCTCAAGAACCCCGCTCCCGATGTTTTGCATACAGGATTCGGCGACTCGGCATGGAACATGCGCCTGCGCATTTGGCTCGAAGATTCGCAGCGGCATTTGGAGGTTCACTCGGAAATCAATTGCGCGATAGTGCGAAAGTTCCAGCAGAACCGCGTGGAAATTCCATTCCCGCAGCGAGACCTACACGTGCGCTCGCCTTTTCCACTGCCGATAACGCCTGAGAGCGAGGTTCGGCGATCGGCCTAATGATTTTTGTGCGCTCACGATAAAAATTAGTTACCCTGGCAGCCTGGTTCACCCCTGGAATTCGGAGATTAAAGAACTAAGCTATTATTGGAAGCGCGGTTCGCATATGGGTACGATTCTCCGCAAGATTCACAGCTCTATTTACCGGGCGACGGTCGTCGCCAATACGAGATATCGCGACGACGTGCTGAGTCTCCAGGCAATGAGCTTGACCTACTCCACGTTGCTTTCGCTCGTTCCCTTTCTTGCCGTGATGTTCTCCGTGCTGAAAGCCTTCGAGGTTCAGAACGCGCTCGAGCCCTTTCTGGCGCAGATGCTTCAGCCGCTCGGCGCCGACGCATCCGAGGTGACGAAAAGGATCATCGACTTTGTCGACAATCTCCGCCTCGGCATACTGGGCGCGGCCGGTTTGGCCATGTTGTTTTACACGGTGGTCACGCTCGTGGCCAAGATCGAGGACGCGCTGAATCGAATCTGGCGCTTGCCGCGTTCCCGCACTTGGGCCCAGAGGATCACGGCGTATCTAAGCGTGGTCTTGGTGGGACCGGTCATGGTCTTTACCGCTTTAACTCTTACCGCTTCGGCGCAAAGTTATTGGTTGGTCGAGCGCCTCGTCCAGATCGGATTCGTCAGTTACATCTTTACCTTGACGACCAACGTCATGCCGTTTGTCCTGTTTTGCGGGACGTTCACTTTCCTTTACAAGTTGATTCCTTACACCAACGTGCGGCTCAGTTCGGCGCTCATCGGCGGCGCCACCGCGGGCATCTTGTGGCAGCTCATAGGCACCGCCTTCGCGGCCTTCGTCGCCAACTCCGCTCGCTACGCCGCCATCTATTCGAGCTTTGCGATCATGATCGTGTTTCTCATCTGGCTGTATGTTGGATGGCTGATTTTCCTGGTCGGCGCCGAGGTCGCTTATTTTCATCAGCATCCTTCCGCCTTCATTCGCGAATCGCTTCCCGGTTTGAAAGGTCATAGATTCCAGGAATGGCTGGCCCTTTCCGCGCTAGTCGAGATTACCCGCCGCCATCTTTCTCAAGCGCCTCCCTGGCAGCCAACCGAGCTTGCCGCAAATCTCGGAGTGTTGAGTCTGGAAAATATGTTTGACGAATTTGTCAGAGCCGGTATTCTGCTCAGGTCGGTCGAGCCCGAGGGAATAGCGTTGGCGCGACCACCCGAAGCGGTACCGGTCAAGGATATTCTGGATATCGTGAGTGATTCGGCCGCGCTAGCGGTCGAGAACGCCGGACCTGCCGCCCACATCCTGTCGCGGCGTGATCAAGCGGTCCAAAAAGCCTTGGAAGGGATGACTCTAAGGTCCTTGGCCGCGGAGACCCCGTCGACAGTCGTAAGGTTTCCTCAATCAGGATCAGGCGCAGCGCTGGAAAAAAGTCTCGTATCTCAGTAGTGGGTCATTTGTAAGAGAGTGCGTTGGTTGCCATTCTCAAAAATGACCCACTACCCGGATGTTCTGTTGCGCACCGAACAGTTACGAAAAACCCAAGTGAAAATGACTGCCCAACCCGCAAGGTTCAGCTTTTCTTCGATTTGAAAGGTTCCTTCAACACAATTTTCACGCCACTGATCGTTCCCGTTACGGCCTTGCGCACCTGTTGCGCCGCCTTTGAGCTGATCTCTTCAGCGGCCTTGAGCGCTCCGGTGGCCGCAGCGGAGGCTGCTTCAGTGGCATCCAAGCTGATCTCTTTTGCTCCCGTTATCGCGCCCTGCACAGCGCCTTTGGCTGCCTTCGCGATATCGCCCGCAACATCCGACGTTCCTTTGACGATATTGCTGCTGGTCTCGCTGATTGTATTCAATGCTTCTTTTCCGCTGTGTTTGGTTCCTTGTAAAACTCCCAGAACCGCACCCTTGGCACCTGAACCGACGTCCCCACCAACTTCGACCACCGCTTGAATGGCAGAACGAAGCACGCCGGAGGTGGCTTCAATCAAGGAGGCACCGGCTTTACCGGTACCAGACAGAATCTCGCTAGTCGATTTAAGGACGCCGCATGCTGCCGCGGCGGTTGCCTCGGTTACACTCACGCCGACTTCCTTGGCACCGGTTATCGCTCCTTGCATGGCACCTTTTGCCGCGTTGCCAAGATCACCGGCAACCTCTGATGTTTCTTTGATTACGCCGCCGGTGGCTGCCCGGATAGCATCCAATGCTTCCCCACTGGCCTCTTTCGTGCCGCGCAGGGTTCCCACCACCGCTCCCTTCGCAGCCGATCCCATGTCGCCCCCGACATCGGCTACTCCGCGGATCGCAGCGCGGCCCACGTCTGAAACCGTTTCGATCAATGAAGTGCCCACGGCGCCCGTGCCCTTGATGGTATGAGACAGGGTGCCGCTGACGGTATCGACCACCGCTTTTGCCACGTCACCCGTTCCTCTAATCGTCCCAACGACTCCATCTTTTACGGATTCAAAAATTCCTCTTTTCTCTTCCATTGGCCTATCCTTTCATTCGTTTTAGTAGAAGAAAGGCGCAAAACCTTACGGAAGTAAGATTAAAATGAGGATCAGGCTGAAAGTAAGTTTGCGCATGGCTAAGCCGAAGTTTGGTACTTTTCGATGTGCCGGGGAGGAGATCTCGCGTGCATCGGTCTAACATCCCTGTCAAAAGGATGTCACTGACGGGGGCAATGTCAAGGTGCCAAATTCAAATGATCACGGGAAGGAATCGGGCCGGGGTTTGGGGTATCCTGTTGCCTTTCGAAAATCTCCTTTTATCGATCAATATCGAGGGGAGAGACCAGGTTGCAGGGGACGTGCTTTCTCCCATCAGCATCAGGCGCGGAGCAGCGGACGCAAGCCGCGAACATCGCGAACCTTTTCCAGCTGCCAAACGGCGTCGCAAAGCTTGCGGGCGCGCGCCCTGCCGATCACCGGAGCCATCAGATCGTAGCTCTTTTCGTCGACCTCGGCTCGCGTCATTGGGTTCTCGGCGGTGCCGCGCACTGCTTCAGTGTGATGCCGGAGCTCGCGCCCGTCGCGCAGGCTGATCTCGACGATTCCTTGGCGGCTCGGCATGGCGGCGGACAGTGCATCGTCGGCGCGAAGTTCGATACGGCTGCGCAGCGCCAATACTCGACGGTCGCGCATGCGCCTTACGTCGTGCGACGATGCGAATGTGACGTTGCCGTCGATCAACATGATAGCGCACATATGCTGTAGGCAGATATCGGGCATATCGCGGTTGTTGACGGTGTTGGCGCCCTGGCGCGCCACTCGCACCACGACTTTCTCGACTTCTTGCGCTTTGATGCCGTGCTCGCGGATGAGATCCTTCAGCGAATCGAGAGGCGCTTGGATCGGCGAGCCTACCGACCAGCGCTTGATGTTGGTATTCATGATTTCATACGTAACGCCGAGTCCGCGCACTAGCACCGCGGGATCCGGCTTGCGGCCATAGGCCACGAAAAAATTGCGCTCGCCCGCGAACACGTCATCGACGCCCGTGAATCCATGGGCGACCATCGTGGCCGCCGCGACGCCGTTCCGTGCCGGCATGCCGCCGAAGTCGAAAGCCTTTTCAACGTGTTCCCCGTCACGCATCCAGCACGAAATACCCGACGCTTGTTGGGCGGCGAATGAGAGTAAATGGCAAACCTGGCGCTGCCGTAAGCCCGCCAGCGCCCCAGCGGCAGCAGCGGCGCCGAACATCGGCCCGAAGCTATGCGTCGAATGGCCATCCTCGCGAAACTGATAGGCGTCGAGGGATTGTGTCAACCGGCAGCCAACGTCGTAACCGAGCGCGACGGCTCGGAGAAAGGCGATTCCATCGCGCCGTTCTCGCTCCGCCATGGCGAGCGCAGCAGGCACGATGCCGCAACCTGGATGAGTCAGCGACGGCGCGTGCGAGTCGTCGGTTTCGTCGGCGTGAGCGAGCATGCCGTTGGCCAATGCGGCGTTCACGGCGGTCGTGACAATATTGGTACCAATCACGCAGGCTTCTTTGACGCCCCCGAGTGTTTTCACGTAGGCGATCGCTTTGATTCCGGGAGCGAGGCGTGATCCAGAGACCATGGCGGCGATCGTGTCGAGAATGTGGTGTTGGGTCTTTTCGATCACCGCGGCAGGGAGCGACCTGCGCAGCGCCGCTGCGATGTAAGTGCTTAGCCGGCTCATGACCGGCGAGATTTTCGACGTCGGTTGCCTAGGCATCAGCTGATGAAAAAATAAATTGGCCCGGAGTACAACAAAGCCTGGCTTGGTGACTTGGTGGAAAGCTTAACATCATCTTATCGCCAGCGCGGCCGCCGCGGTTTTGGTTTCGGTGAAGAGCCCAAGCTTTCTAAGCGTATACCGGCCGGAGCCGTAAACCGGGCCCTCATCCAAGCGACAGCCGAGGCCTAGCGATATGTGCAGTTGAGCGAACTGCATGTCCATCCGATGTTCGATCTCGATATAGTAACCGTCGATGAGACCGGCGGGCGTTTCGAACTGCGAACGTGAGACCCGTTTCACCAGGTGACTGGCGTGCCCGGTTCGCTTGAGCTTGCCAGTGTCACGATCGTACATTTTGAAACTTGCTTGGCGAAGAATGGCGACGCCGGAACCGATGTCACGCGTCAAAATCGGCAGCGCCGGTTCATAAATGATAAAGCTGCGACTTTTGAACAAGTCGAGTCGCTCCATCATCAATGCCCCAGTCGTATCGTTCCTCAGGTGTACGCCGGCGTAGTCGCCGAAATTGAGACTCCATCCTTCCCGAGTACCGTTCTGGAATGTTAGCGGGACGAGTTTTCCCTGGTCCCTACCGTCAGTAATCTTGAACTGTTTCTGCCAGTTAGCCAGCGGAATTAGCTGCCTGACGGTGACTTCGTATGGTGCGGCAAATGCCCACGTCGCGGACCCCAAAACCGTTGCGCATAAGACAACCGTGAGAATTAGAACGATACGGGCACGCTCCATCGATACTTCTCCTCTATGTCGAGCTCCTAAAAAATTAAGACAAACAACAAACAATACAAAGATTAATCGTCAAGGTCAAAGAGGTCAAAATTCTGAATTTCTCCGTCCCTAGCGATTAACTTTTGCCAATTTAGCGCAGCGCTACAAATCCTACGCGCCGATTTATTGCCTTTGGAAGTGCGAAGAATTGGACGAACGAAGAAAGGAAAAGTTCGAATCGTTCAAACTGCTGAAGGGTGACCGATAAAATTAATCAGTCAAGCTGTCAGAAGCTTGCCAATTTTTCTCGCGTCGTCGAGTTTTTCGAGATTGAGAAGCGTGTCTTGCAGTTTCTCAACTCGAGAGCGTGAGAGCACGCGTGAAGCCAGCAGACGAAATTTGTCTAACACCTCTTCCCGCGTCATGGGATGCTTGTCGCTACCCTTGGCATGGAGGATTTTTTCGCCATAGCTTTTGCCATCGCGGAGTTGGATCTCGAGTTCTACTCCGTGGCGTCCCTCGTCGCCTAGAGCATCGAACTGTGGATCCTCGAGAACCTCGATTTTTTTGGTCGTTTGTAGAACATCGCTGCGGCGAATCGATTTTTCGGTAACCTGGTCGACGAAAAAGTCACGGTCGTGGAGCAGAATAGCGACGCAAAAAAGAAGATTCATTTGCGCGGTGGTCATACTTTTGGGCTCATAAGGCCAGCCGACGTGGAGCTTAGTGGCGCGGGTGGTTCGAATCCGGATCTTTTCGACATTCTCCCAGCTGACCTCCGGGTGCTCGCGAAGAATTTTCTTGAGTGCATCGATCGACGTATGATTGCTGCCGCAGCAGGGATACGGCTTAAAACCGACGTTGAGCGTCTCAAAGCGTTCCCCCAGCTGGTCAGTCAGGTGTGAGAGATTTGGTTTATCGATGAAAGTCGAGCAAAAACCGCCGTACGGTGCTTCCAAGACATCTTCGATTCCGGTAAAGCCTTTGGTCGCAAGCAACGCGCCGTAGACTCCCGCCTGAGCGGAGCGGCCGGGGTGCATGCGCTTCACCATGGAAGCGTGCTGGGCGGCCATCAGTCCTGCCGCCTGCGTGCCGGCAATTCCCAGAGCATGGACTGTCTTGACCGGAGTCAAGCGGAGCATCTTGGCGGCGGCGGCTCCCGCCGCAAACGTTCCCGACGTCGCGCTCGGGTGAAATCCGCGGCGGAGTTGTGCGGCTCCGCCGGTCATGCCGACACGGCAGCCGATTTCGTAGCCCGCGACAACCGCAGTGAGAAACCGCTTGCCGTCAACGTCGCCGACATGACGGACCAAAGCGTCCGCGGCGGGAATGGCTTCTGAACCGGGGTGAATGACTCCGACACGGTGAAGGTCGTCCATCTCAAAGCTATGAATCAACGTGCCATTGGCGAGCGGCGCGCTGGTGCTGGGGACCTCGGCGCCATCTCCCCAGATGAGAGCGCCTTTTCCCTTGCCCAATTCCTTAGTGAATGAAGTGATAATCTTGCCCCACGGGAGCGTGGAGCCGAACAGGGCACAGCCGAGCGAATCGATGAAGCAAAACTTGATGTGCGAGACCACCTCTTGCGGGATATCTTTATAGGAGAAGCCGGCGATGTATTCTGCGAGGCTTCGAGTTGGCGAGTTGTCCGTCGCGCTTACTCGTAACTCTGGTTTGGCCATAAATTGCTCCTTGACCTAGATGGACTTCTGTGACTTTTGATATGAGGAAGCCGCTATTGTCAAGAGCAACGAGTGGGAGGATCCATGACCGCAACGAGCAGTGTCATCCGCTTCCTATTTCTGTTTACTGTCACGATTGTCCTTCTCTCCGACTCACCAGGCCTTACCCAAAGCTCTAACGTACTTAAAAAGTACGACGGACTGGGAAAAGAACGGGAGCAGAAACTCATCGAAGGCGCCAAAAAGGAAAGCAAGGTTGTCATTTACAGTTTTACGGCCGTCGACCAGCTCAAGCCTCTGCTCGATGAGTTTCAAAAAAAATACCCGTTCATCACTGCCGAACACTATCGAGCTAACGCAACCGGGGTTTTCAATAAGTTCGCCACCGAAGCGCGCGCCGGACAAACTTTGGCTGACGTCATCGACATCTCGGCCGGTGAAACTCACACGCTTGGGCAAATGGGATTGATCGATCCCTATTTTTCGCCCAGTCGGGAGGGGATTCCAAAGGACTTCACGGACGAGAAGGGACTATGGACCGCGCACTATCATTTCGTCATCTCGCTTGGTTTTAACACGCAGCATATCAAACCAGCCGAGGCGCCGAAGAGCTATGAGGAGCTTCTCAATCCGAAGTGGAAAGGGCGTTTCTCCCTCGATCCAGCCGATCAGGATTTGTTTGGGGCTCTATTGCTTCATTGGGGCAAAGAAAAGGCTTTAAGTTATTTCAGAAATCTCGCAAAGCTCGACCCCAGAATGGTTTCCGGTCACACCCAACAGGCCAACCTCATCGGCGCGGGCGAAATTCAAATGGCGCCGTGGCTGTATGGCTACAGACCGCTGCAATTAAAAGATGAAGGCGCCCCGGTCGAAACAGTTCTCTTCGACCCGGTGTTGTCGAACCCCGCTTATTTGCTCCTCACCAAAAACTCGCCCCATCCTCACGCAGCGGCTCTGTTGATCGACTGGGCGCTGGCGGCGGATGGGGGTATGAAATTTTTTGCCGAAAAGTTCGGCCGCACGCCGACACGGACCGGCTTGAAAGAACGCTTTCCCAAGCTCCGTGTCGACCGATATCTCGTGGTAAAACCGGAGATCGTCGGGCCTAACTTTAAGGAGTTTACCAACCTCTACAACGAAATCTTCGGAATCGGCAAGTAACGTTCAAGCCGCAGGGAGCAGTCGGATTTGATGCTCACACCAGTCGGTGCAAGTCAGTTTAAAGGGGCGCTCATCACTGGTGTCTTATCTCAACAGCTTGTTAAATGACCGAGTCGGTTTTGGGCGTCATACCGGCGAACGCCGGTATCCAGTATCGAGTAGGGGCGGGTTTCAAACCCGCCCCTACATCACTATTGATCACTCGTATGAAAGTCCGTACAGTGCGGCGGCGTTGTCGCGAATGACTTTCTTTTTCATCTCGGGCGATAAGTGAGCCGAGTCCTTGTCGATGATCTCCTTGGAGAACGGCCAGGTGCTGTCGGGGTGCGGGTAGTCCGATCCCCACATGATGTGGCCTTCACCGAAGAACTGGATCAAGTGCAATCCGACTAAGTCCGTTTGATAGGTCGCCCAAACCTGGCGCTTGAAGATCTCGCTTGGCATCGCTTTCAGCGGAATGTCCTCGGACTTTTTCCGCTCGAATTGTCTGCGGTAGCGGTAGTCCATCTCTTGCACGACGAACGGAATCCAGCCGATCGCGGATTCGGCGAGACAAAACTTCAGTTTCGGATGGCGCTCCAGTGTTCCGAAATTGAACATATTCACAAATGGATTGAAAAATGAAGTAGCGCCATTACTCAGCCCCATATCGAAGACCCCCGGGCGCTGTCCCGGTTTCATCGCGTCGATCGTGGCTCTAACGGTTCCGGATTGCGTGCTGCCACCGACATGATATGAGACGACGATGCCGGCGTCCTCGGCGGCGTCCCAGAAAACGTCCCACGGCTTCTGATTCATGGCGAGAGTAACATCGTTGACCAGGAAGTTCGCTTCGCGGAAGCCCAATCTTGCCACACGAACGACTTCGTCCCTGGCGGCTTCGGCATCGACGGATGAGAGCATCGCAACGGGAAAAAAACGCTTGGGTGCGGACTGACCGAACTCAACCGCCCAATCGTTGTACGCTCGTACGCAAGCGTTTCTGAGCTCGGTGTCGCCCACTTGCATCGCAATAATCGGCGGAAACATGAGCGACGCCTCGACGCCGTCGCGGTCCATATCGGCGAGCCGTTTCTCCGGCTTAGTCGGCCGGTGTGGTTCGCCGACTCCGCCTCGGTCCAGCGCCAGTCGGGTTCGATTGGGCCTGGCAAACCAGCGCTCGCCGCGATAGTCCGCCCAAGTCTCGCCGTCGCACACCCAGTATTCGCCTTTCTCGCCTCTGTCCTCGACATGCGGCGCTCGATCGCGCAAAGATTTAGGCAGGCGTTCTATCCATAAGTCCTTGGGCAAGTAACCCAAGTCAATGTGATCGTCGGCTGAAATCATGGTGTATGACACGATTATTCTCCTTCCGGCCTCGGGGAATCGCAGAATCATATTCCGGCCATTGGCAGGGTTTTGTCAAGCAGCGCAAGACGGATAGCGTGCTTGCTTCGAAAAGCCGTTAGCGAGTGTTAACATAGGTCTGCCAACACAGGATTTGAGATCCCGGAATCGCCGCAGATTACGGCTGCTGAAAACGCTTAGCCGGGAGAGGCGTTAATAGGCTCAGCACCGTCGTGGAGTCAGAAAGCTTATGAAAACGTCTCTTTCACGCATTGTCGGAATTGTCTTGATCACATTCGCTCTCGGAGGTTGCACGACCACCACTCCGATCGTCAGTGAATGGCGCAATCCGGCCTACACCTCGGGTTCGTTCAAACGAATCCTGGTCGGCGGTCTGGGCGGGGAAACCAGCGTCCGGCGTAACTTTGAAGACGAATTTCTACTGCAGTTGCGCGCAGCTGGTATCGACGCCTTGCCGAGCTATCGATACATCGCGGACGATGAAAAGATCGACGAAACCAAGCTCAAACAGGCGGCGCAAAAGGCGGGCGCGGACGCGGTGCTGTTCGCGCGAGCGGTGCAGGTAGAGCAGAAGACTCAGCTGGGCCCGAGTTATTTTCCGTATACTTCGTTCGGCATCTTTGGTTCGCACGTCGGCGCTAGCTGGTACGGTCTCGGCGGCGTGCCGAGTGTCTACCGCTACAACGAATACGTCTCGGAGACTACCCTGTACGACGTCGTCAAAAACGAAGTTGTCTGGACCGGCACGATTAAGACCACGGAACGAGAGAACGTGCGAACGGCGATCAAGTCCTACGTCGAAGCAGTCATGAAAGTGCTCGATGATAAGAATCTGATTCGCAAACGCCAGTAAGCGGAAAGCTCTGCACGCTAACCTAGCGGCCTGTTCCAATGGTTCGTTAAATATTTCGTTCGGTTCTTTGCCGTCATATCTGGTAGGGGCGGGTTTGAAACCCGCCCCTACGTCTCAATTCCGATCTAGTCGCTACTCGTCCAACTCGGGGTAGTGCCGAAAAATGCCTTCCTGATTGAAAGGTATCCGCCGATCAGACGTGAGATAGGCGGCGAGGCGAGGGCGGGTGGATACGCGATCGTGCAGTGCCACCAGCCGTCGATACTTGGGCTCGAGTCGCTCCATCGCGCGTGGAAACGCGTAGCGCAGCCCGGCGATCATCTGAAACAGCGAGAGATCGACGTAGCAAACTTTTTTGCCCAACAGGTATTCATTTCGTTTCGGGTTGCGCTTCAGTATCTGTTCGAAATAATCGAAAAACTTCGGCAGGCGACTGGCTGTAAAGTCGGCAGCGCGCCGTTTGGCTTCAGCTTTTTGTTCTTCGTAGTAAAGACTGCCCGCGATCGGATGGTGGGTGTCGTGGGCCTCGGCAACCCAATCGGCAATGGTTAGCTGCAGCTGATGTGCCCAGAGGCGGCTCGCTTCATTTTTCGGAACGAGATCCAGGCGCGGGCCTAGATAGAGCAAGATATTGGCAGTCTGGGCAATGATGAGCTTGCCTGCTTTGAGGAATGGCGGCGCAAACGGCGGGCGTGCAATCGATCGGTTTTCCATGAAGCGCGTCATTGCGGCCATGCCGCGTTTCGCCACGCGCGCGACGTCCACATAGTCCGCGCCGGCGTCCTCCAGCGCGAGACGAACAAATTCGCCGCGGCCTTGAATGGACGGCCAATAGTAAAGCTCGTAGCGCATTTAGGGGCTCCTCAGAGTTACCGGTATAGGCAATTTTGTAAGGGCACGGCACGCCGTGCCCCTACGCAACATCATCACTGTGCTACTAGCCGGCCAAATGCGATTGTTTGCCCAACTCATTTCAGGATCTTCCGGGCAAATTCGCCGGCGGGTTCGCGCCATTCTGTGATGATGTCTTCACCGTAGAACCTGACTTTCTCGAACTCTTCCGGGGACGTCACATCTTTTGCGGCAGGCGTGTGAAACTTGGCCAACCATTTGGTATCGACGTCGAAGCGGCGACTGCCTTGGGTGAGCGCCCGTCCGTAAAGGTCCTGGCCCTCCTTGCCGAGGAGCCAGTTGATATAGACCTTCGTCGCGTTTGGATGCGGCGTGTTTTTCATTACCGCGACTGTGCCGAAGCCGTTACTGCCGCCCATACCTTCCTTGATGGAGCTCAATACTTTGATAGGCAGGCCGCCCTTGATGTAGGGGTCGACGAAGCGTTGCGCCAGTCCCAGCGCGACCGCGAGAGTGCCCTTGGCCAATCCCACCGCGAGCTGCTGGCCGTCGCGGTGGATGAATAAATTCTGATCGGCGAGTCGCTGCAAGAATTCTTTTCCTTTTGCTCTCATCAAATAGCCCCAGAGTCCCTGGCCCGCGCTCGGAATGCGCGGCTCGAACATACCGATTTTACCTTTCCACTTTGGACTCAAAAGGTCATCGTACGAATTAATTTCACCCGGTTTGACCAAATCGGAATTGTAAAAAGGAGGCACCGAGAAGTCGGCGGAGAATGAATAGATGAAGCGATTGGTCTTAACGTCCTCCCACATATGGCCGCCCCACCACTGGCGCGGGTCTTTAACCTCCGGAAGAATCATGGAGTCACTGAACGGCGCAAGCATGTTCTCGTTCCTGAGCGGCTCCAAAGTCCCCGAGCCGCCGTGAAGAACGTCGAAGTAGCGGACTCCGGCTTTAAACTCGGCCATTGCTTTCCCGGCATTCTGCGGGCCGGGCGCCGAGATAAGTTCCAATTCAAGACCAAATCTGTTCTCGAAAGTATCTTTATACTGTTTTCTCAGCACCGCGGTGGGCGGGCCTCCGGCGACGACCTTACCTTCTTTCTTCGCCGCTTCGAGGACTTTTTTCCATTCTTCGTTCGCTTCGGCTGAAAGGGCGCTGGCGACGAAAAGTAGCCCCGCAGCGATCCACGTGCCGAGCGCCGCAGTTTGCTTCGTCCTTCGACTTCGAAACATTTTCGGCTTCTCCTTATTTCACGAGCAATTCACGTGGTTTCTCTTATCCTGACTGTATTGATGAGTTCAAGTGCGAGGGTTTACAATCAGTTGACTATTGCGGGTATGGTTTTCGGTGGGGGGCCGTGGTTCTCATCATACGTCGATGCGACTGACCGGCTGCTAGCGATAGCGAGAGCTTTGCATCGGTCTGCAGTGGTTGGCAGGAGACCAGACAAGTGATAGACGTGCTGGCGTGTAGGAGGGCGAAGGTATTAAATTCGGATATGCGTTGGTAGTGCCAACGCGGGCCAGAGATTTCAAGCAGAAGGCCGTATGTACAGCAAATATTTCGGGTTTGAAGAGTTCCCTTTTAGCGTTACTCCCGATCCGCGTTTTCTTTATAGCAACGCAGTTTATCAGGATGTGCTCGCAGGTTTGGAGCATGGGATCGAGGCCAGAAACGGGTTTATTGTCGTTACTGGCGAGGCGGGAACCGGCAAGACGACACTGCTGCATCGATTGGTTTCTAGTTCGGTAGGCACGATTGAATACGCCCTCATTATTAACCCGCGCTTGAGCTTCATCCCGCTCCTGCGCACCATTCTAAAGAATCTTGGGCTGCCCAGCTCCTCAACGGACAGAGAGACTTTGTTGGAGCAGCTCAATAGCCACTTTCGTGAACAATTTACGAAGGGGCGCACCGTCGCATTGCTTTTTGACGAAGCCCAAAGCTTAAGCGACGAAGTGTTAGAAGAGCTCCGGTTGCTTTGCAATCAAGAGATTGACGGCGCAACGCTGACTTCCATTGTCCTCATGGGTCAGCCCGAACTTGAACATCGTCTTGACCATTGGAAACTCCGTCAGATCAAACAACGCATTACTTCAAGGCGGCGCCTGACTCCTCTTCAGGACCCTGACGTCCCTCTCTACGTAGCATCGAGGCTCGAACATGTCGGATATAAGGGCGATGAACTGTTTGAGCCGCCCGCCATCGAGCGGATAATCAGTTGGTCAAGCGGGATTCCGCGGCTCATCAATACGATTTGTGATAACGCTTTGCTGCTTGCATATCAGGCATCCGAACGTACGGTCACGGTCGGTATGATCGATGAGGTTGCCAATCATTTGCGTTTGGTTGAGCGTCCCCCACGTGGGCACCAAAAAAACATTGATGAGGTTGCCAATCGATTGCGCTTGGTTGAGCGTTCCCAATATGCGAGCGATCAACCGCGCTTCGTTGGTCGATCCCCAATTGCGGAAAAGATTGATGCGGTCGCCGACCAACCGCGGTTCGTCGACCAGCCGCCAGTTGAGGACCAAAGAAAGATTGAGGAAGTTGCCGATCAATTGGGCTTTGACGACCGGCTCCCGATTGAGGACCAAGAAAAGATTGACGTGGTTGGCGATCAACCGCGCTTCGTTGGTCGATCCCCAATTGCAGAAAAGATTGATGCGGTCGCCGACCAACCGCGGTTCGTCGGCCGGTCTCCGATTGAGGATCAAGAAAGGATTGACGAGATTGCCAATCAACCGCACTTCGACGACCGGCCGCCAGTTGAGGACCAAAGAAAGATCGAGGAAGTTGCCGATCAGTTGGCATTAGACGACGAGCTCCCGATTGATGACCAGAGAAAGATTGACGAGGCTGTCGATCAATTGCGCCTCGTCGACCATTCCCCAGTTGCCGACCAAGTAGGGGTTGACGAGGTTGCCAATCAGATGCGCCTTGTCGACGACCGGTCCGCAGGTTCGGACCAAAAACCTGTGCCGGAAATCGACCAACCGCAGAAGTTAGACATAGCTTTTCCAATGGAGTCTGTAGAGGTGGGCAGTGTCGTCGACGACAGTGCTAGAGAGGTTAATGACCAATTAATTCCTCCGATTTATCAGGCGAAGACAGTAGGTTGGAGCAATGATCAATTGAGTAAAGTCAATCGACTGCGGATTTCGATCGGCGCCTTGATGATTCTGGTTGTGGTGATGGGAGGTTTAGCTGTGTTTTATCCTCGGCAGCGTGAAGCCGCGGTACCGGGTAACCGCTACGTCGAAAATCTTTCGCGCGGGACAAATAGGACTGCCGTGCCAGTCGATGATGTTAAAAATAACGGCGATGTTAGTACTAAAAAGATGGTGGAAGAGCCATCACAGCCGGTGTTGGCCACTCCGCCACCTTCACGGCCTGTTCTAGAAAACCGAGATCAGAATCGAGATACTCCAAAAAAACAAAACATTGTCGAAGCTGGGAATAGTGGCAAAACGACTGGTCCGGCGTCACAGGAGATTTATCGGGTTAGCGGAGCATCATTCCTCAGGAAGAGGCCCGCAGCGGATGCCGAGATTATTGATACTCTACAGCCCGGGAGTCGCATCGTGATCACAAATAGGTCGGGGGAATATCTTCGCGTGCGCTCGTTATCTGATGAGAAGGTTTCAGGTTTTGTTCATAAAGAAGATGCTTTCTTCGAACGTATCAAGAAATAGTCAAATTCACGGTCTTTTCACCGGGGCTTTAATCTCTCTACAAACCCGTCATTTTCCAGTCCCTTGAGCAGGCTGTTATCGAAAAGCGCCTTCACATCGACTTTCGGCAGCGGCGGGCCTTGAATCTGCATCGCTTCCACCGTGGCGCGCGCCGAGGCCTCGTCGATATAAGGGATGCGCGGCAAATCAGGCACGAGGTCATCGTAAAATTTACCGAGCACCTCCGGGTCACGATGACGGGTGTATTTCGCGATCACTTTCATCGTCACGTCGCGTTGAGATTTGACGTAAGCGAGCGCCTCGACATAAGCGCGCAGGAAGGCGTCGACGACCTCGCGTCGCTCGCGCAAAAATTTTTTCGGCGGCGCCGTCACGGTGATTAATTGACGGATACCCAGATCGCGAATAATCAAAAACTTTCTTAGCCCCTGCTTTTCTGCGGCATAGGTATTCGGCGCGGTGAGAATAGTCGCCGCAGCCTGTTTTCTGAGCACGGCCATCGCTCGTTCCGGTTGACCCGCCGTGCCGAACTGTACGAAGCTCACGTCGTCCTTTTTCAAGCCGACTTGCTCCAACGCTTTGAGCATGTAGCCGTAAGTCGGACTGGTAGGATCGAGCGCGATTCTCTTGCCGCGCAGATCTTCCAAGCGGTTGATGCTAGGGTCGGTCATCAGCACGTAATGGCCGACGAAATTATATTGAGTCGCGACGAAGATGCCGTCGCCGCCGCCTGAGACGAGCCGGATCAAACCTTCCGCGCCCCCTTGATAAAGTTGGATTTCGCCGGCCGTCAGCGCCGACATCATCACTCGGTTCCCCTGAATGTAGGCCATTTTTACGTCGAGGCCGTACTTCGTGAAAAAGCCTTGATCGAAACCGACCCAGAGGGGCGCGAAGCTGCCACTGATGGCCGAATAGCCGACGTTCACGGTGGTGAGTTTTTTGTCTTGCGCGGCGAGAGGAGCAAAAAGGCTCAGGACAGAAAGAAGGACCAGCAGCGGGCAAAAACTTTTCATCGTTTCACAATTCCGTTGGGATGAATTCTTAAAGTCACTGAGGGTGAGCCGCCGTGATCGCGTCTGGTCTTACCGTACCGGGGTTGGGGATTACAATAGGCCGAGGTTATAACGCGAATTCGTGGCGAAGCTCCGGTCTTGTTCAAGCCGCGACGACTGTGTTACGAGGACCTACACGGTGTGTCCATGCGTCGCACAGCCATTCAGATTTTGCTTAGCATTATCTTCGTTTGCTTTTCTGCGTCGTGGTCGAGCCGTGTTCTGTCTCAGGAGCGACCGCGGCTCAGGGTCAGCACACTATTCATAGGATCTTCTTTGTTGCCCTTCTGGATTGCGCAGGACCAGGGCCATTTCAGTCGCGCCGGCGTGGACGTCGAGCTTATCTCGATGCAGTCCAACCTCTCTACCAGCGCGCTTCTCGCCGGTGAAGTCGATGTCATCTTTGGCACACCACAAGTGCCGCTTACAGTGATGAGCGCAAAGGGCGCGCCTAATTTTGTTGCCATCGCCGCCTGGGCGAGCGCCAGCGAGCACTGGTTAGTCGTCAATCCGACGATCAAATCGGTCAAAGACCTGGACGGCAAAGTTCTGGCAACGAGCCGCCCGAAATCGGCGGATCATGGCTATGCGCTCACCATTCTCGAACGCAACGGTGTCGACAGTCGTCGCGTAACTTTCTTATCCACTGGCGGTCAGGCCGGGCGGGTGGCCGCGATCGAGTCGGGCCGAGTGATGGGCTCGGTCGTGAATCGCTATTATGCGCTCATATTAAGGAGAAAAGGATTCCGATCGATCGAAAGATTGGAGCGCTCGGATTACCCTTTTCCCCCGTCGATATTTGTCGCAGCGCGAGAAAGTTTACAAACCAAGCGACCGGCTTTGAGAGGTTTCTTCACCGCATTGATCGAGGCCACGAAGAGGCAGAAGAGCGACAAGGAACTGGCATTAAGGCTCATTCGCAAAAACTTGCGTCTCGATAACCCGGAGATCGTCGAGACGGCGTACGAAGACGGGCTCACAATTTCTTACTCCTATTTCACTGAGCGGCAGTTTCAAGTGAGTTTGGATCTCTTGAGCAAGAGCTTGGGACAGCCGGTAGAGCTCTCTTATCAGAGGGTTGTGGACCACAGTCTGGCGAAGAGATTGCGCGAGCCGGCGGGCTGTAGTGTCTTTTCTCAGGTATTCGATGAAGAAATCGGGACGCCTTCTATCGTTATTCTCACGGATCCGCCAAAGGACGGATGAGCCTCTGGCTGAAGCAGCATCTTGTAGGGGCGGGTTTCAAACCCGCCCCTACATCTGGATTCAGGCTCGCCTCAGCCTGAGGCTGATTTGGCCTGGAATGACGTCGGAATCATTCAATGAATTTTGCCAGACAACGCGCGACTCTGAGAGAGATGAAGAGAAAGGGGAACGATGAATACTTTATCCCTTACCATCGGCTTAAGCGCATCGCCTTACACGCAAGCCTTGTTTGACGAAACCGTGCGGCCCAATGGCATCGAGTTGCAGCTGCAAACGCGCTTCGGCGATGGGCTCGATAACATCGGCGCGCGCCATCGCGCGATTATTGCCGGCAAGATAGACGGCGGAGAGCTGTCGATTTCGTCTTACATCCTAGCGCGGCTGAGAGGCGTGCCGCTCATCGCACTGCCGGTTTTTTTGTCGCGCCGTTTTCGCCTGCGCTGCATGTACTGTCGCGCCGATTCGCCGTTGCAACACCCGTCGGAATTGGCCGGAAAGAAAGCCACGGTGCATCGCTTCAACGCGACCACGCCGGTGTGGCTCAAAGGAATACTGCAAAATGAGTTTGGAGTTAAACCTAAGGATATTGAATGGTATGTGGCGGAGCCCGATATCGCCGAGGAAAGTCTGCGGCCGCCGCCGTCCGATGTGCGAGTGAATTTTGTTTCTCCGCCACGAACCCGTGAGCATGCGGTGGAATTGGTCGAGCAGGGCGAGATCGACGCTGCGCTGGAACCTTATGCGCTGCATGCCAACCCGAACATGCGCTATCTGATGAGCGACTATCGCCGTGCCGAAAAAGAATTTTTTCATCGTACCGGCGCCTACACGACCAACCATCTCTTTGCGCTCCGCGAAGAAATCGCCAAAGAGCATCCCTCGGCCGTACAGAATCTCTTCGCGGCACTGAAAGAGGCGAACTCAATCGCGGACCGGTATCGCGATGAAAAACAAAAGCATGAGGCGGCGTGGGAAAAAGAGGTAATGGGAGAAGAATTTCGCTATAGCTTGCGAGAAGGCTGTGCTCGCCGATCGCTCGAAGTTCTGATGGAATACCAAATCCAGCAGGGGATTTTGGATAAGAAACCTACGATCGAAGATCTGTTTGTTCCTGAAACCCTTAACGTGTGAACGCCCGCCCCCTCACCCTTACCCTCTCCCCCACGAAGACGTGGTGGAGAGGGGATAAGCTTTGTCCGCTTCGATGCACGGGGCGCTAAGTTGCGCCTGTAGCACTTTGTGTGTTTGAACTCCAGCATAAATTTTTCGAGCCGCACGTCGCGGTAGAGGCTTGCCGGAAAAGTACCCTTGTTATAAGAGTGGCGTCGCTCGTGGATAGAGCTATGGTGCTTCACGCGCTTTGGATTCTGATCGTCGTCGTCTTGATTCCGAATGCAACGATCCACGCCCAGTCACCGGGCAAAAAGCTCCGGATGGGCATTCAGTCGACGAATATCGGCTTTCTGCCGTTTCACGCCGCCTTCCACAGGGGATTCTATCGCGAGCAGGGAATTGAGTTGGAAACGATTTTTATGTCGACGCAAGCCGTGAACGCGGCCTTCATCCGCGGCGACATCGACTACAGCGCGGCGGTTAACGGTATCATTCAGGGCATCGTGCGTGGCGCCCCGGCCAAAATTCTCGCGTGCGCCGTCGACCGGCCGCTGCAGTCTTTCATCGTCAGAAAAGATATTCGCACGCCGCGTGATCTCAAGGGCAAGAAAGTCGCGGGCAGCACAGCGGGCGGGACGGCAACGTTGATGGCCGACGCCGCGCTCAAACACTTCGGCCTCGACCCGGGACGCGACGTTAGTGTGGTTCCGCTTAGAGGCAACCGGCTGACGGCTTTGGAGAGCGGAGCGGTGGACGCGGCACTCCTCGGCGTGCCGGAAAATATCATCGCCATGGAGAAAGGCTACGGCGAACTGCTTTTCTTGGGCGACGTTGTCAATTTTCCTCAGAACGGTTTCGGCGCTTTAGTGAAAAAGATTCAAGACAACCCGGACGAAGTCTACGCCATGGTGCGCGCCACGCTGCGAGGATTTATCTTCAGCGTGGATCCGCGAAACCGGGAAGACGTCATTAATATCATCATGAAGCAATGGCAACTGCACGACCGCCGCCTCGCTGGCGAGATGTTGAAGCAGTTCGGTCGTGGGATCATTCGCGATATGTCGGTCAAAACCGAAGGCATGCAACTGATGATCGACCTGGTGCGTGAAGATTCCAAAGTCGCTCAGCCGTTCACGGTTTCTCAGGTTGTCGACTACAGCTTTATCGAAAAAGCCCGCCGCGAGCTCAACGTGCCGCGGGTGCAATGAGGGACCGGTTAATATCGGCGAAGCATACGACGCGGTATGCATTGAAAAATGGCTTTCACCACGAAATCGCAATCAAGTTTCACCACGAAGGGGCCCCCACCTCTTTCCTCCCCCGCGTCGCGCGCCGTCGCGCGGGGGAGAATGAAGGAGGGGGTCAGATCTTCGCGTCCTTCGTGGTGGAAAAGTTTTTCTCATGGCAGAACCTAAATCACCGCTGGACGTCCTGATCGTCGGCGGCGGCAACGCGGGGCTATGTGCCGCGATCACCGCGCGATGCGCCGGCGCGCGTGTGCTACTGCTCGAGAGTGCGACGAAGGACTTGCGCGGCGGCAACAGCCGGCATACGCGCAACATTCGCGCCATGCACAAGGCGGCCACGGCTTACCTCACCGGCCCGTACGGCGAGGAGGAATTCTGGGACGACCTCCTGCAAGTAACCGGGGGCGAGACAAACGAGCATCTCGCCCGCCTGACGATTCGCGCTTCGGAGGAGCTCAGAGAGTGGATGCCGGCGAACGGCGTACGTTGGCAGGGTTCGCTGCGCGGCACCCTTCACTTGGGGAGGACCAACCTGTTCATGCTGGGCGGTGGCAAGGCAATGGTAAACGCCTACTACAACGCGGCTTCCAGGCTCGGCGTAGAGGTCGCTTACGAATCAGAGGTTCGCGAGCTCGAGATAGGTGACGGAGAGTTCCTCTCGGCACTAGCTATTTCCAATGGGGCAGCGCATGAGTTCAACGCGAGGGCCATCGTCGTTGCCTCGGGCGGATTCGAAGCGAACATTTCCTGGCTGAAGGAGTATTGGGGAGAAGCGGCTGACAACTTCATCATCCGTGGCACGAGGCATAACCAGGGACAGATGTTAAAGGAACTGCTCAAGCACGGCGCGAAACCGGTTGGGAATCCGCGTGGCTGTCACGCTGTGGCGCTCGACGCGCGGGCGCCGAAGTTTGACGGCGGCATCGTAACCCGGCTCGATAGCGTGCCGTTCGGCATCGTGGTCAACAAAGAGATCAAGCGGTTTTACGATGAGGGGGAAGATTTTTGGCCCAAGCGCTATGCCATCTGGGGCAAGCTCATCGCGGAGCAGCCGGATCAAATCGCCTATTCGATCGTCGACGCCAAGGCGCTGCCGCTTTTCATGCCCTCGGTGTTCCCTCCAGTCAAGGCTGGCTCGATCCCAGAGCTGGCCGCGGCTCTTGGTCTTGATCCGCCGGCGCTGGTGGCGGTCGTAGATAAATTTAACCGGGAGGTGCGACCAGGCGCATTCGACCCGGCAAGCCTGGACTCCTGTCGGACCGAGGGACTCCATCCACCGAAGAGCCACTGGGCACGGGCGATCGACACGCCACCTTACTACGGCTACCCTTTACGCCCGGGCATTACGTTTACTTATCTGGGCGTCACCGTCGACGAGCAAGCAAGGGTCATCATGCAGGGAGACCGGCCGGCAAAAAACATTTTCGCAGCCGGTGAAGTGATGGCCGGCAACATCCTCGGAAAGGGATATTTGGGTGGATTCGGGCTGACGATTGGTTCCGTCTTCGGCAGAATCGCCGGTCGGGAGGCGGCGCGCTATGCTACCTCCTGAATTGCTCAAAGAAGGCGAGCGGCAGATGACGATCTGCAACGCTTGCCGTTATTGCGAGGGCTACTGCGCGGTTTTTCCCGCGCTGGAGCTGCGCCGGAATTTTACTAAAGCCGACCTGACTTATCTCGCCAACCTGTGCTTCGATTGCCGCGACTGTTACTACGCCTGCCAGTACGCGCCGCCACATGAATTTGCGATGAACGTTCCTAAGCTCATGTCGCAACTGCGCGTGGAGACGTATAGGGAATTCAGCTCGCCGGCGATTTTCGCTGCTTTGTTCAGAAAAAATGGACTGGCGGTGAGCCTAATTACTTTCGCCGCCCTGGCAATCGTAGCGCTGCTGGTGTTGGGGCTGAAAGGGCCGGGCATCTTATTCGGAATTCATCTCGGCGAGGGCGCCTTCTACCGCGTGGTTCCCTTTCTCGCAATGACGATACCGGCACTCGCGATGGCGCTCTATGGACTTACGGTTCTGCTCATGGGCGCGTTTCGCTTCTGGCGCGAGACGCAAGGTCATTTGTCGGAGATGATCAGCCTCAGCGACCTCTGGCGCGCCACAAAAGACGCTTTCGGTCTGACCTATATGAAAGGCGGCGGAGCCGGCTGCAGCTATCCTGATGCGAGTTTCACGTATTCACGACGATGGTTTCACCATTTGGTCTTCTATGGTTTCCTGCTCGACTTCGCATCGACCAGCGTCGCCGCATTTTACGATCACTTCCTCGGTTGGCAGGCTCCTTATCCACTTTTTAGCGTGCCCGTCGTGCTGGGAACCGTCGGCGGGATTGGCCTTGTTGTCGGCACCAGCGGATTAATGGTTCTGAAATACCAGAGCGACCGCGACCCGGCTGAAGCGAGGATGTTAAACATGGATGTGGCGTTTCTTGCACTCCTGTTCTTCACCAGCCTGACTGGATTGATATTGCTTGTGCTCCGCGACACGGCGGCGATGGGGACGGTTCTAGTGATTCACCTGGGAGTAGTCGCCGGTCTGTTTATCACAATGCCATACGGCAAATTCGCTCACGTGGTTTACCGCTATGCGGCGCTGGTGCGGTACGCAATCGAGCAGCGGCGGACTCATTCCGTCAATCCATAGCTGGGGAGACACCGAAACTTTCAGCGAATAGGAAATTGCAGATCGCTGACCAGAGATGAACTGTATGAAAACGATCGTAGCCGTTTTCATTCTATATTTCCTCGGATTCGGTATCGAGTTCACTTTCGCCCAGGCTTTTTACCAGGGCAAAACCATCAACGTCGTTCTCGGCGGACCGCCGGCGGGATCGGCGGATCTAAGAACACGCGCCGTCGTCAATTTTCTGAGCAAGCGTATCCCGGGGAATCCCACCATCATCGTGCAATATATGCCAGCCGGCGGTGGACGGCAGGCAGCGAATCACGTCTATAAGGTCGCCAAGCCCGACGGGTTGACCGTCGGTAGTATGGGCGCGGCGCTGGTCGCCAACGCGGTACTGGGCGAGCCGGGAGTGCAGTACGACATCGACAGGTTCATTTACTTGGGGACGCCCGACAGCGCGCAGCACTATCTATTCATTACGCACCGCGATGCCGGTCTGAGTAATTTGGAAAAACTGCGCGCGACGCCCGGCGTGCGTGTCGGCGGCCAATCGGTCGGACATCCGGTTTACATTACCGGTCGGGTTTTCGCGTATTTCATGAGCATGAACGAGCCCAAATTCGTCACCGGCTACACCGGTCCACAACTCGATATTGCACTCACGCGGCATGAAGTGGACGCGCGGGTGACCACCGGCGAAACCATGCTGGTTCGGTCGCGCGAGTGGCTGGAAAAGGGGCTCGTCGACATTCACGCCGGCATTGAAATTCCCAAGGGTAAAAAGCACCAGCGCTTCGCCGCGTTACCGGAACTAGAGAGTTTCGCCAAATCGGATCGCGAGAAGAGACTCGTCGAAATGTTTCGCGCTTTCCGGCTCGCCGGCCAGAATTTCTTTTTATCGCCGGGCACGCCGAAAGACCGCGCGCAGATCCTTCAGGATGCGCTGCGCAAGACCCTAAGCGATCCCGAGTTCGAGAAAGAATACGAAAAAATCACCGGCGACACGCCGTCGCCGCTGACGGCCGAAGCGCTGGAGAAGGTTATTAGAGAGCTGCCCCGGGATCCCGTGGTGGTCGAGCTCTTCAACAAGCTAGCCGGTGCCGATCCTCTGCCAGTGCGGTGACACGGCCACAGTCAAAGCTGCCGTACTCGCCGTTATGCCGGTGATAAATCCGCGGCTAATACAGTCTTCCGAAAAGAATCCAAGCCCGGTTTCGTAACCTGCCGCGATGGACCTCAGCCCGAATAGCCAGCGTATTTGTGAATCCGATTGGTCCAATCCGTAAGAAGAATTATCCATCACCGTATGATTTTGTCTCACAACTAATGGGCTTAGTTTTGCTGATCAGGCGGATTACATTTCGATAAAGTTGAGCGAACCCATTTCTAATCGGTCCAAGCCGTTGATTTCGCTTCACTGTAATAGGCTTGGTAATAAAAGGGCACATATCTTGCTCCACTTACTAGTAAAACGAGAGGAGGTGTGCCATGAAAAACCGCACGTACTTAATAAGCGCGCTCTTGCTATTCTTCACACTTGGATTCGCCAGCCTGGCGGCCGCTCAAGATTCCCCTCAAAAGAACGAAGGAAAAGCAACAATCGAAGGGAAGGCCGGAGACACGAGCTTCGATTTGCGAGTTCAGGGCGGAGAAGAGAAACGAGGACGTCAGGGTCCGGAAGGCATGCCCGGACGTGAAGGACCGGCGGGTCAGCCGGGACAACCTGGACCGCAAGGGCCAGCGGGGCCGTCCGGGGGAGCAGTGCTGGGCATGGACCCGACGATTGCAATGCTTGTCGGATTGGGCGTGCTGGCGGTGGTCATAGTCGCGATTGTTGCGGCTTCGCGGAACCGAGAATAACAATAGACGGTTGGGTCGGTTCTCGTCGAACTCGCGGCTGAATAACCGCCAAAGGTACTAAGCTCGCGATCGCTCCCGGGTAGTAAGAATTTGCCGCTCGGGGGCGATCGGCGCTGTTGATTCCGCCTTGCTCCTGAGCATCATTTCAAAATGATTCCGTAGAACCAAACCGGTGGCTGGGGCCGCCATAATGTCGGTCTGATCCGCCACCACTTCCATCACCTGGAAGCCGTTCTCGCCCAAGTCTTTGTAACCGCGGAAATAGCCATCTCTAAATCCGAGGATGTGACCGAACTCGTGTGCCAGTACCCGTGGCGCGATCGTGTGCGGTCCGAGAACGATTGCGTTATCCTGGACATGGGTTGTGAGAGCCCCGGTCGTGAGAATCGCGGCGCCGGAAGGAAATCGTCGCAAGTGCTGAAGGATGTCGATCCGCTGGCCGATCTTCGGCTTTGCCGAATCCACATATAAAGAATCGCTTGCTATATATGAGATATCGAGCTCGACGCGAAACGAGTTTGCGCCGTCCTGTAGTTGCCAGGTCGACTCAATGATCCGTTTGGCCGAAACGACGAATTCCTGATCCTCGATATCGGTGTATAGCGGGACGTGAAAAACCCACTCGTGTAGGCGATGTTCGAGCCCGACGAAGCCGGGCGTCCGAATACGCGTGGTTGCCCCATTGATCCGATGGGTAAGCGACGCTTCGCGTGTTCTTAGGTCATTGGTTATCTGCACCAACCCGAGCGGCGTCTGGAACGGTTTCAAAGAAATTGACACCTTGCCGAAAGCGGCATCGAGGTTTTTTAACCCGTCAAGGATTCCCTGACGTTCGAGGACTTCGTTTTGGAGCGCTGTCTCGAGGTCATATCCCGCGCGGTCTGCAGCAATGGCGGCCTGCCAAAAACGATTGTACTGGACGTGTGCGTCGATATTCCTCTGCTGCTCGCCTATTCGCTGAAATTCGGACGCGAGTCTTTCGAAGATGATCCTACTCTGCCTTCCGCCGAGAATTTTAGCGCGGCGAAGTTCTGCTTCGTGGCGGACGATCTCCTGCCATGCCTGATCGATCAGTCGGTTCGTCCATGGCCAGCTATACGCAATAGTTCGTGCGCGCAGGGGCGCCTCCGCCGATGGGACGGGCAATATCTCGGGCAAAATCTGATACCCATGTCGTAGCGGCGGAGCAGCCAGCAGGAGCTCAAGCAGATCCGGCGCGCTGGTTCTTAAAGCGCTAATGAGGGACTGGTGATAACTAGCGAGGCGCTCGCTGTAGGTCTGATAATGGTCCTGGACTTCGGTGCCCCGTTGAATGTATGCGGGCGACGGGCGATTGTGTCGATGGATGTCGGATGGGTGGTGACCAGGTTCGAGCAGAAAGAAAAATAGGGCTCCGATCGAAACGAACGACGCCGCAGTACGTGGAAACTTCAGATTAACACTCCAAAATTCCCCCGAGACTACACTGAATTAACGTCCGGAACAAGAACCTCAACGTCTTCCAGCGAAGTGGAAATAAAAACCGGAGAGCACCCGCACGCAAATCGCGCGCTATGAATTATCCATGCACCCAGCGGTCGACATCGATCTCGTAGCCTTTATCCTGCGAGATGTCGAACGGATTGCGATCCGGATCGAAGCCGCGGTACTCGGCCATCGGCCGGCTGCTCGGTCGCTGGCTGACGCAGCCTTCCGGCAGTGAGTCGAGAAAATGCTGGATGTCATTGACCAGCCAGCCAAAGTGGTTGAGACCGTCCCGCGGGCTTTCCCTTTCATTCATGTCGCGCCGCGTTCGGTCTGGCAGGATCGCCATTGCCGTCGCGCCATCCGCCGCCCAGCGCACCACTCTGTTTTGCGCGCGTATTTTTTTGCTGGTCGTCGATTCGCGAAAACCAAAGACGTTGACGTAAAAGTCGAGCACGTCGTCGTTGTTCGGTACGCACACGGCGAGGTGGCGGATGCAGGGAAAAGTTCGCTCCACGCTCGGCGTGTGAAACTGATGGGTGGAAAGGGTTACGGACTGGCCACTGGGATCGGTGACGCGATAGTCACCATGAAAGAGGCCGCCCTCCTCTTGCCGAATATCCGCCGCGGGAGCGAAATCCCTGAGCCGCGTTTCGACTTGACCGATGTCTTCGATGGTGACGCCGAAATGGCTGATGCCGGGCTCTTCGGCGCCGTCGCGCCGTTTGAGAATCGAGATATTGTAAAAACCATCGGTGAGCGCGATATCTCCCGCATCCGAGCGTCCGAGCTCGCGCATTGAAAAATAGTTGGAGTAAAAACGCGCCAGGTTTTCCGGCTGTTCGCTGACAATGGCAAGGTAACGAATCTGTGAGTCCATGGTCGTTCCTCCTCTGACTGGGCGGGACGTTACCACTTCGTCGCCGGTGGCGTCAACGCGCAATGAATTGGAAAAATGCGTCGCTTGCGCTATGAGGCAGAAGAGTATGGACATGAAATCTGTGGCGATTGGCGTGCTGATAGCATTACTCGTCTCAATTCATTCGCCAGCGTGGGGCCAAGAAGGCGCCGGCTTGAAAAAGATTCGCATCGGCCTGCCTAACCGTGGGGTACCCAATCTCGGGTTGATGGCTGCCCAACGTTACGGCTTCTTTCGTGCACAGGGATTGGACGCGGAGTTGATCGTCATGCGGCCGAGCATCTCGCTCCAGACCTTGATGGCCGGAGATCTGGATTATTCAACCGTTCTCGCTTCCGCGGCGCGCGCCAGCGTGAGCGGCCTGCCGATGCGTATCCTCATGGCTCTGACCGTCGGACAGGATTTTTCACTTGTGGTGCGGCCCGAAATCCGGCGTATGGAAGACCTCAAAGGTAAAACCTTGGCAACCTCCGGAGTGGGCGAGTTTACCGATGTCGGGGCACGGATGGTGCTTAAAAAATTTGGTTTGGTGCCCGAGGCGGATGTAAAGCTCCGGGTGCTCTTCGGTAACCACCCGTTGAGATTGAGCGCTCTGCAAGCTGGACAAATTGATGGGACGATTATGACGATGCCCTACAACAAGATGGCGGTAAAAATGGGCTTCAGAGAACTCGTTCATCTACGCGAATTCGTCAAGACGCCTCAAGGCGGCTTGGTAACGACGGCGCAAAAAATCCGCAGCGAGGCTGATACGATTCTGCGCACGATCAAAGCCGCGCTGACGGCGAACCGCTTTTTAAAAGCCAACAAGGGCGAGTTCGTAAAACTCTTGGCAAAGGAGTCCGGCGTTCACGACCCAGTAGTGGCCGGTTTGATTCACGAAGAAATCGTCAAGTTGTATTCCGACACCGGTTTAATTTCGGATGAAGCCATGCAGGAGTTTATCGCCACTTCGAAAGAGACGCTGAAAACGTCGCGGGATGTTTCTTTCTCGGAAATCGCCGACTTCAGCTTCGCGCGCAGGGCATCGAGCGAATTGCGGTAGGATCAGTGATCCTTGCGGAACGGCAGGGGTGAAGTACGGACGGACAGAAGAAAAAGGATTTCGCCGATTGGCATAGCTGGCGGGGACGGGCTCCGAAAAATTTGCGCGGGCCGTGAAAACTTTTAGGCAAGTAAGAGGAACACAAAAAACTTTCTTCACGCCGAAATGCCAGGTCGCGCGGCAGAGTCTTTACAGCTTATTTGCCAGGCTTGTAGGCCTTGGCCTCGGCGACGATCTTGCCAGCGTCGAACTTATTGATCTCGTCGATCAACTCGTTGGTGATCAGATCCTTGGCCTCGACTTTATCCTTGATCACGCCCCACTTGAGGAGAAATTCGGCGTACGCGGCGTAGTTAGCCTCGGAGTTCTCTCCCCAGCGCTTCACTCCCGCCTTCTCAAGCTTCCAGTTCGTGATGCGCGCCTGGAGCACTTTGGTGTCGTCCCTAATTGCGGTCGCTTCATCTTTTCCGGTGGGCTTGAGCTCCGGAAAGACCTCATAGAGGATGCGTACAGCCGCCTCAGGATTGTTAATCGTAAAGATCGTCCCTTTAGCATAGCCGCGCGCGAGGCCGATCGCATCCTTCCTGCGCGTGTTGAGCGTCTCCTCCAACGCGAGAAAGCCGTTGGACGGATAGCGGTCGATCTCTTTGGTGTCGAGCAGGCGCAGCTTGACGCCGGCATTCTCGACCATTGCGTACTGAGTGTCGAACTGGCTGAGCGCATCTACCTGCTTGCTTCTGAGCATTGCCGCGGTCTGGGCGCCCTCGCCCGCGACCACGATATTGACGTCCTTATCCGGATTCATCCCGGCGGTCGCGATCAGAGCTTTCGCGGCCGGCACGCCGCCCGAACCCATGCTGATGACGCCGACGGTTTTTCCTTTGAGGTCGGTGATCTTATGGATGGGGCTGTCAGCCGGCACGGCAATCCCATAGATGTTTCCCTGGTAGGCGGTGTAAAAGATTTTTGCCTTCACCCCTTGGGGGCGAGCCGCCGCAAGCGGCTCTACGCTCGGCAAAGAGAAGGGTATCTCTTTGGTGGCAGTGGTCTTGACGCAATCCCCCGAGCCGGCCAGCGCCACCAGCTCTACCTCGACGCCGTCTTGCTTGTACCATCCCATTTTGGTGGCGACGGCAAATGGCGCAGTGGCGGAGGAGAGCGTGCGGGCGCAGAAACCAACGCGGAGCTTCGACGTCTGAGCCAGGACCGTTGCGCACGAAGGGGCGACCAGCAAGCACGTGACGAGCGCGCAGAGTGTTCGTCTCATAGGGCTATCCTTTCTCGTTCCAGTCGTTCCTTTTCCGAGGGGTCCCAGAAAAGGATTCGCCGGCGGATCAGAAGAATGCATCGGTTGAGCAACAGTCCCACGATCGATAGGATCAGGAGCACCGAGAACTGTCCAGAGACATCCATATTGAAGTTCATACTTTGAATCAGCATGCCGAGCCCGGCCCTTGCCCCCACGAACTCGGCCACGATGGCGCCGATCAACGCAAAGATCATCGCGACATCGAGTCCAGCCATCACGAATGGAAGAGCGTTGGGCAACCTGAGCATCCAGAAGATCTGGCTCTCGCTCGCCGCGAGGGAGCGCATAAGGTTGAGCCGGTCCTCGTCGGTCGACTTGAGCCCGACCATCGTGTTGACGAGCAGCGGGAAGAAGGCGACGAGGGCCGCGTTGATCACCTGCGATTTGAGCCCGAGGCCAAACCAGACCACGATCAGAGGCGCAAGCGCCACCTTGGGGAGCGACTGGAACATCACGATGTACGGGTAAAAGAAATACTCGACGTAGCGATTCAGCGCCACGGCCGTCCCAAGGAAAAAGCCGAGCGCCGAGCCCAAGAGGAAGCCGAGCACCGTTTCGAGCAGCGTGTGAGAGAGGTGCTTCTGATACAGCCCGCTCGCGAAGCCGCGCCACAGCGCCGTGGCGACCTGCGAAGGAGCCGGGAAGATGAAAGTCGGCACCTCGAAGACGCGTACGATCAGCTCCCACGCGATGATCGAAGAGCAGAAGAGCAGTATCGTGAGCGCGACGTTTCGCAAACTTTTCATGAGTCGATCAGCCCCTTCGCGTCAAACCGCCCCCGGATGGAGTGGACGTACGGGGCGAACTCGGGGAAGTTCATCACTTCCAACGCGCGCGGGCGCGGGATCTTTACCTGTACGTCGTCGATGATGCGGCCGGGACGCGGCGTCAACACGAGAATCCTATCGGCAAGAAAAACCGCTTCGGGGATCGAGTGAGTGATGAATAGAACCGTCTTCTTCCGCTCAAGCCAGATGCGCTGAAGCTCGAGGTTCATCTGCTCGCGTGTCATCGCGTCCAGCGCGCCGAACGGCTCGTCCATCAGCAATATCGCGGGGTCGTGGATGAGCGCGCGGGTGATGGCGACCCTCTGTTGCATCCCTCCCGACAGCTCCCAAGGGTAGCGACGCTCGAACCCGTCGAGACCGACGAGACTCAATAGGTCCGTCGCGACCTTCAGATGCCGGTCGCGGCCGAGGCGCTGTACGTCTACGGGCAGCAGCACGTTATCCAGCACGCTACGCCAGGGAAGCAGGACGGGCGACTGAAAGACTACGCCGATATCACGCCGCGGTCCTGTAATCGGAGTGCCGCGAAGCCGTGCCGCGCCTTTGGAGGGAGGCAGGAGACCGGCCAGAACCTTGAGGAGCGTGGACTTTCCGCACCCCGACGGGCCGACGACCGCGACAAATTCGCCCTCGCTTATGCTGAAGCTGATCTGCTGGAGCGCGTGCACAGTGCCATCACTGGTGGAGTAGAGCTTCGAAAGCTCGTTGACGGCGATCGCTTCCATGTTCTCCCAACGTGAACGTATCAGTCCCTATCCGATAGCAGTCGCTTATGTCAACTTGGGTTGGCTTTTCCGAGAGATCGAGGAACCTGGTTGTTCACGGGGACTCAGGTGAATTACCACGCAGCGGCATGCGCGCCGTTGCGATAGAGCAAGACCTTCGCGCCGACATAGCGCGGCGAAAAATCGACGAGCTTCCCAGAATTCCAAGGCGACGGGTTTCACCGAACGCTGCGCCGCTACGGAAGGCGATGCTACAGCGGATACGACTGCCAGGCACAGCCAGGTTGCACGGGCCCGAACGGGTTGCGGAGTCCCTCTGGCATTGACGAAAAAATCGGGAGGAGCACGCCGTGCCCCTCCCAGAGCGAACTGAAACTCGTTCTAAAAACGGCTCAGAAGTTGAGCCAATCTATTCCGAAATATCCAACAATATCCCGTCGGGATCGGCGAAGGCGTGCTTGCCTATCGGGCAGGCTTGAAGATCTTTCTCCAAGCCGCCGCTTTGAGGTCCACCCGCGATTTTTTTTGGGGCGCATTCAGGATGTGCCGCGCCGATTTTTTCCAGGTCGTCTTTGGTTTTTTCTACGCTCTCCACTTTAAAACCGATATGGTCGAAGCCCTGGCGTAGGCTCCGATAATAACCGTTATGGCAGCGGCGAATGATGAGCCGCACTTTGCCGTCGGTGAGCGTGATCGATCCTTCTTCGCCGGCTTCCTCCACTCCTTTAAGCTCCAAGACTTTGGTGTAGAACTCGGCGACCTCCTCCGGCTTTCTGGCACGGAGTGCGATGTGATTGAGCCAACGCGGCTGCTCCCAACCGTCCGCCAAATAGCCTTCGCGCACGTTGGCTTGGCCCTTTTGCGATAAGTCGAACTGAGTACCGGTCGGGTCTTGCGCTCTTGTGCCGGCGAAGGGAACGTAGGTTAGTGCTCTCGTGTGCAAGAGGTCAGGATAAAATCGATTCAGCCGGTCGACGGCCTCTTTGACATCGTCGACCTCGAAACCAAAGTGATCGATTCCCTGCTGACTTCCCGCTCGCTTTGCCAAAAGCGCCAGGCCGATGACTCCGTCACTGATGTGTCCCCGATCAGGGTTAGATTTGCCGTGCTCATCCACCAGTCCGGTGGTGATCTGCTTCATGCCGAAAACGTTCTGATAGAATTTGAACTCCGTGTCGTAACGTTCCGTGTGGGTGGCAACGTGTCGGATTTTGGCGATCATATTGGCGCTCCTTCCAGAATCTGTCGGTTAGCTTCCTTCTAGTTAGCCACCCCAACGTTGTCAAGCGCTTCATCCGAAAGCGTTCCAATCACTGCGGCTTTGATTTCCCGCCGCTTGCTGCGTAATGAGCTATTCCCAGACCTCTTAGCGTTCGTCATTCCCGAATGCTTCTATCGGGAATCCAGGCGAGACCGAAACTGGACCCCCGATTAAAACATTCGGGGGTGACGTCTTTGGGATAAATTCTCATTGCCTTTTTCTAAATACCCCGTCAGCTTGCTGCGGGTAGTTCATTTTGTTCCAAAGGATTGACCGGAATCGGATGGATTGCTAGGCTCCGCGTGCGCAGGTGTGAGACGCCTCGAAACCTTCCAACGGAGGCTATCAAAAACATGTCGAAAAATTTCACGGTCATATTTACGCTGTTTAGTTTGCTTATTGCTGGCCGTCCTTCTTCGGCGCAACTTAAGAAGATTCACTTTTCGACAACCTCCATCGCTGTAACGGAGCTGCAGTTCCGAATCGCCCAGATGAAGGGTTTCTATCGCGAAGAAGGGCTCGATCTCGAAACACTCCTCATCCGAGGATCGGTGGGGATGCAGGCGCTGATCGGGGGCTCGGTCGATTATGCTTCGGCCGCCGGCTCGATCATCGCAGCCGGAGTGCGCGGCGCGCCGGTAAAGCTGGTTCTGATCGTCAACTCGAAACCGCAGTTCGATCTCGTCGGCCAGCGCGACATTAAATCAGTTGAACAACTCAAGAGCAAAGTTGTCGGTATTTCCTCTCGGGGCGGCGCCGTCGATCTGCTAACGCAATTGATTCTTACCCAGCATGGCTTAACGCCGAATAAGGACGTCACCTCAATTGTTATCGGCACTCCTGAAGAACTGGCGACCGCTCTCAGAACCGGGCGCATCGCAGCCTGCCTGCTCAGTCCGCCCCGCCAGCTCCTCCTCTACCGCGAAGGTTTCTCGAAACTCGCCTATTCGGGTGATTACCTGGCCAGTTATCCGTCAGGCGGAGTTGGCGCAACCGACGAAAAGATTAGAACTAATCCAACTGAAGTTCTCGCCTTCGTCAGAGCCAGCCTGAAGGGACTGCAATACTATTCGCAGCATCGCACGGAGTCCATCGACATTATTTCAAAATATCTCGGGGTCAAAGATCTCACCTTGGCCGGAGAAGTTTACGATCTCCATCTGAGCCGCCTCGGCGGACTCAGTTACTTGGAGGATAGCTGGATGCGCGGCGCCATCGATTTTACCAAGAAAAGTCTAGCAGTGACCAAAGAGATCCCGCCGAGCCAAGTGTTTGATTTTAGTTTCGTCGAGAGAGCCTTGGGACGAAGGAAGAATTGAATTGGCTCTACTTTGGAGCGACTTAGTGCGCCAAGTGGATCGAATCTTGTTAAATTCAGTCATTCCCGCATGTTTTTAGCGGGAATCCAGGTGAAGCTCTTACTGGCTATTCTGTTTCTTTAGCAGTTCTTCCGCCACAGCGATAAATGCACGGACTTTCGCCGGGACAAAGCGTTGCGCGGGATAGACGAAGGACAAGGATACTTTATCGCCGCGCCACTGCGGGAGCACGCGGACGAGTTTGTCTTGCTTGGTTTCCTCGGCGCAGAGAAAGCTCGGCAGAAATGCCATGCCCTCCCCGAGAGTGGCGAGCGACCGCAGGGTTTCGAAATCGTCCGCGGTCGATGTGCCTGAAACCGGAACGTTCAAGTTTTCTCTGCCGTTGGTCAGGCGAAAGCCTTCGTTCTTGAATCGTGAGAATCGCAAGCAATTATGCTGCGTCAATTCTTTGGGATGGCGCGGCGCGGCGTGCTTCGTCAGGTAATCGGGACTTGCCCACAGCCCGAAGTAACCGAGATCGAATCTTTTCGCGATTAGGCTAGAATCTTTCAATGGGCCAGCGCGAATAGCCATGTCGACGCCATCGACGACGAGATCGAGCACGCGGTTGGTAACGACCAGCTCGACCTCCATGCGCGGATGCTTTTTCAAAAACCCGTGGACCAGAGCAGGCAGGAGACTGTGGCCGATTTCCACGGGCGCCGTCAAGCGCAGTAGCCCTTTGGGTTCTGCGCGCCCGGTTTCCAGCTCATTTTCCGCCTCTTGAAGTTCTTGCAGCGTGCGCACGGAGCGTTGATAGTAGGCTTCGCCCGCCTGTGTTGCGCGCAGTTTGCGCGTGGTGCGCTGTAAGAGTGTCACGCCGAGGCGCTTTTCCAGCGCCGAAACTTTGGCACTGACTGTCGAGTTGGGCATGCCGAGCAACTTGGCGGCTCGACTGAAACTGCCGGCCTGAAGCACTTTGACGAAAATCGCGATCCCGTCCAAATCCATGCCGGCGATCTTACATTAGCCTGAACAGTGTTTCCAAGTTTTACCGTCTAGTCGGAACGGCTTGTAATGTGTAGGTTAGGCGACAGTTACGTGAACATCGCTTGAATAGAAAGGGGCAAAAATGAGCTCAACGCGAAGAATCTTAAGGGTCATTGAACCGCAAGCCGTGGTCGAGGGCGCCGGTGTCAGGTTGAAGCGCAGCATCGGCACGCGAACGCTGGACTATCTCGATCCGTTTTTGCTGCTCGATCATTTCGAGTCGAAGAATCCCGCCGACTACGAAGCCGGCTTTCCGCTGCATCCGCATCGCGGGATTGAAACGGTGACGTATCTGCTCGCGGGCGCCGTGCGGCATCGGGACACGCTGGGTAATGCTGGAGAGATCGGCCCGGGCGATCTTCAATGGATGACTGCCGGTCGCGGCATTATGCACGAAGAGATGCCGCAAGTGCATCCGGAAGGAGTCGCCGGGTTCCAGCTGTGGGTTAACTTGCCGGCGAAACAAAAGATGATCGCGCCGCGTTATCAGAATATCAATGCGAACGAGATCAGCGAAATCCGCCGCGGCGCAACGATTCGCGTGATTGCGGGCAGCGTCGACGGTGTCGCTGGACCGATCGGCGGCATCGCCGCCGAGCCGACATACTTGGATGTTTCGCTCCCGAGCGGCGGATCGTTTGTCCAGCCAATTGCGCGGGGACACTCGGCATTTGCGTACGTCTTCGAAGGCGAAGCGCGCTTCGGCGAAAATCTCGTTGCGTCACCCAAGCTCGTGGTCTGGGGTGACGGCGATAGTGTCGAAGTGAGCGCCGAAAAAAATCCGGGGCGGTTTCTTCTTGTGTCCGGTAAGCCCTTGAACGAGCCGATCGCGCGCCACGGTCCGTTTGTCATGAACACAAGAGAGGAAATCGAGCAGACGCTGCGCGAGCTGCGCGACGGAACGTTCATTAGATAGATTCGGTTCGACCGAGCGTCGCGTAGGGGCGGGTTTGAAACCCGCCCCTCCTGGTGCATGTGATTCTCGCGCACGCGCAAGTGGCGAAGCGAATCGGTTCAGGTAAGCCGCTAACCTAAATGATGCTCTAATACTTATGGTCCGGATGAGGCGGAACGCAATCCGGGATCGGTCATTCGTGTGTCGACCGAACCAGACTACAAAAGCTAGAACAGCCAAGCATCCGAGCAACCCTTTGGCAGCGTGTTTTGTTTAACGAAAATTCCTGCTGTCTCGCGAAAATTTTACATGAGCGGGGGAACGATTTTAGAGGGACAGGCAAATTAGGCGAGCCATGACCGTACCGTTAGACACCAGTTCGTGTGCCACGTTCACAATATTTCGGTCGACACGGCATTTACGAAGAAGAAATCCTCAGATATTGGCAAGTCGCTCAACCGTGTCAGGATACCGCTTTACGAGATTGATCAACAACGCGGCTTGCGCGTTGGGCTTCGCCCGTCCCTGCTCCCAATTTTCCAACGTGCGGACGTTCG
>DASYUV010000272.1:0-9646 GCA_036000865.1 Binatia bacterium
AGTTCAGAAAGCGATTGACTATTGGTACGTTCGAGCACTCGACATGTTCGGCCGGAGTGGATCCAAACGCGCCGAGCGTTATCGCTATTGGGGGCTCAAGCGACGCTCCAACGAGCAGGCTCGAGCGGATTACATGAAAGAAGTAAATCCGATCCTTAAAAACATGGGTCTCAAAGTTCCCGATTCGCTTAAAGGCCGTCGCTATGTCTGACCGGGCCGGAGGTTATATGACGCAGGCAGCACCGAACACTGAAAAGCTCGATGAGCATCTGCTGGAGTTTGTACGCGCTCTACAGGGTGCCGTTAAACAGGGCGTATCGCACTCGAATGACTCGAAAGTTGTCGACAATGCGATCGCGGACTGTAAAGAGATTCTCGATGTCGTAATGGCGGGAAACGTATCGGAGTGGTTGAACTGAGCCGGTGGACAAAGTGGACAACAGTCAATCACCCGCTTCGAAGGGACTTTAAAATGAGCGAATCGACCAGTTACTTCTACGAGACAGAGATCGAGTGGACGGGCGACAAGGACGTGAAGCTAAGCAGTGGCAAGCTGCCGGCGATCGCCGCCGGCGCGCCGCCCGAATTCAAAGGCCGTGAAGAAAACTGGTCGCCCGAGCATCTTTTCGTCGCCTCGATGAACAGTTGTTATGCGCTTACCCTTCTTGCGATTGCGGAATTTTCCAAAGTGTCCATCGTTAGCCTGTCGTCGACCGCCCGCGGTAAATTGGAGAAGGTTCCAGGAGGCGGCTATCAAATCACAGAGATCGTCGTGAAACCGAGAATTGTTATCTCTTCAGCGACCGATCTGGCGCGCATGCCGCGAATCTTGGAAAAAGCTAAAGAGAATTGTTTTGTCTCCAACTCGATCAAAAGCGCCATCAAAATCGAACCGGAAATATTCCACCAACAGACGGCCGCGTCGCCTTGTCCGCTGGGCGAAGCCCCTTCACCCGCCAGCGAAACTCATAAGTCTTAGAGCGCCGGGCCTCTCATTACTACCGGGCCACGTCGAAGTTGCAAGTTACTGCTTGCGGCTAATCCAAAGTTCCTTTTCGCGCTATTGCTAAAGTTGCGACGCCTTTTTCCTAGTCTCAACAAACACTCTGCGCGAGCTTCTGCATAAAGCAGTACTTTTATCATGGCATCCGCGTTGCTCTACGACTCATTGCGTAGCGAGTTAAATGCATGAACCGAGAAGGGAGGTGAAAATAAATGAAGAAGCTTGGTTTAATTCTATTAATAGGAGCAATCACACTGTTGATTGCGACTCTGTCGTCTTTTGCGCAGCCACGTCCGGGCATGATGTGGCGAGGTAGCGGCGGGTGGGGGCCGGGAACACCGTATAATAGAATGTACGATCCAAAGGCAGTGGAAACGATTTCCGGGGAGGTGACTAGCCTAGCATCGATCGCATCACGCCGAACAAAGGGATGGCCGCGGGAATTCACATGAACGTGAAGACCGATAAAGAGACGGTCTCAGTGCATCTCGGTCCGAGTTGGTATCTCGAAAATCAGGACGTGAAAATCGATCCGAAAGACAAAGTTGAAGTGAAAGGCTCTCGGATTACCTTCGGTGGAAAGCCGGCGATTATCGCCGCGGAGGTAAAGAAGGGCGACGAAGTGTTGAAGTTGGCGATGACAACGGCTTCCCAGTGTGGAGCGGCTAGCGGCGGCGCTAGGCTAGCACAGCTGATTAATAATAATTTACCGGTCACCATCGATCGGCGGCGCAGCTTACTTTTTTTGACTTGGAGTTCGCCGCCGATTTCGCTCACTTCCAGCACGACAAACTCGATCGTTTAGCTCATGCATCCCACGCAAGATGGTGTTCGAAATTCGAATAGAAACACGCCTGGAGGGCGTACTGGCAGGCCCAAAACTCACAGTTACTTTGATCGGAGGTTGTATGATCGACCAAACTGACCCACAATCCACTGCTTCGGGTAACACTGGCACGCCCCGTCGCGTGGTCATTGTCGGTGGTGTGGCTGGGGGCGCCTCGTGCGCGGCGCGACTGCGGCGGCTTGATGAAACCGTTGAGATCCTCATGATTGATCGCGGTCCGTATGTCTCGTTCGCCAACTGCGGACTACCGTACTATGTCGGCAACGTCATTTCCGATGAGCGCAGACTGCTGGTGGCGTCACGGGAGATGTTTCACGAGCGATTCAATATTGAGGTGCAGACCGATACCGAAGTCACGAGCATTGACCGCAACGCGCGCGTCATCACTGTGCGCGATGTGCGCACCGGCAACACCCGCACGGAACGCTACGATGTGCTTGTCCTATCGCCTGGGGCGGTGCCGATTCGCCCCCTGCTGCCCGGCGTAGACTTGCCCGGCGTTTTTGCCGTGCGCACTATCCCCGATTCGCGCCGCATCCGTTCGTGGATTGTCGATCATAGTGCGAAAGCAGCCGTTGTTGTCGGCGGCGGGTTCATCGGCTTGGAGATGGTTGAAACTCAAGGCGGCGGGACTCGCACCGTGATTGGTTGCGCGCCGATGGCGGTTACGTTCACGAGCAGTGTGGCGCAATGAGAGACGGAAGCTGGATGAACCGTGATCTTTCGCTCTTTGACGACTAGTTTTTCGCGCTTCTTCGACGTTCGCCCCGGCGATTTCAGGCGCATTGGATTGATGGCGGGTTTTCTGTTTTTCTTGCTTGCTGCCAATAACGTCATCAAGGTTGTCAGGGACTCGCTTTTTCTCAGTCGCTTTCCGATAACTCAGCTGCCCTATGTTTATCTTATGGCCGCGGCAATCGCCGGCGCTGTCATAACCATCTATTCTCGTTACACATCGAGACTTTCACTTTCACAGGTCATCCTTGGCACACACGCATTCATTATTTCTAACGTAATTATTTTCTGGCTGCTTATCGCTTTTTACGATTTCGGTTGGGTCCTCTACGCCTTTTATATGTGGTCGGCTATCGTGGGTCTTGTTGTGGTTGCGCAGTTCTGGACGTTGGCGAATGACATGTTTAATTCACGCGAGGGCAAACGTCTTTTTGGCATTCTCACAGCTGCTGGAACGCTGGGCGCAATGACCGGGGGATTAGCGGCTAATTTCGCTGTTAAGTTTTTCTTTGGGACATACCAACTCCTGTGGTTCATTGCTGCTCTTTTTGCCGGAGCTCTTGGGGTGGTCTGGTTCGGCGTTGGAGAAAACGCCCGCGCAGCAAAACATCGAGAATCCGTGACAGCAAGTGAAGTCAAGAAGCAGGATGCGAGTGGTATCGTTGGGACGCTACGCAGCTCCCGGTATCTCCAGGCAATCGCAGCTCTTGTTTTTGTGTCGGTGATAGTTTCAACTTTGATCGACTATCAGTTCAAGGCTGCGGCAAAGGAAGCCTATCGATCGACGGACGCATTGGCAGGTTTTTTTGGATCTTACTACGCCTGGTTGAGCATCGTCACCCTCATAGTGCAGGTATGGTTGACCGGTAAGCTTTTTACGGGTTTAGGTCTAACCCCAAGTCTTCTTCTTCTCCCCATCACGCTCCTCGCGGGATCTATCGGCTTCTTGGCGTGGCCGGGACTTTTGACGGCAACAGCGACCCGATTCGCCGAAGCGTCTTTGCGCACGAGCGTCAATCACACGGGGGTGGAGATTCTCTACCTCCCGATCCCTGACTTTATAAAGAAAAAAATTAAGGTCTTCCTGGATGTGACCGTTGAACGCCTGGGAGATGGCACGGCTGCTTTAATCATTCTTTTCTACATACTCTTCCGGGGAGGGTCCGAGGTGACGCTCCTGAGCTACTTTTCTATCGGTCTTATTTTTCTCTGGGCGGCGGTTGTTTTCGTGGCACAAGGCGGCTACATGGACGCCATGCGCAGGAGTTTGGCATATCGTGAGGTGTCCCTGAAGGAAGTTCAGATCGATTATGCCGAGAAGGGAACAGTTGAAGCGGTATTGAAGACTCTGGAAGAAAAAGACGAGCCGTCCGTCATCTTCGGCCTGGACCTCATAGAGAATTTGGACGCAAACGATATTGTGGCACGGTTGCCTCGTGATCTGCTCCATCACTCTTCTTCTGCGGTCAGGGCTCGAGCCATCAAACTTTTCGCAACACGCCCTGATGCGACTACTCTGAATGAAATAAACCAGATGCTGCAGGACGAAAATAAGGAGGTCCAGGCACAAGCTATCAGCGCGGCTTGCGCCATTTTCAAGGCAGACGCGATAGCCCTCGTGCGCCCGTACGTTGAAAGCCCAGATGCACAGGTCAAAAGACGAGCGGTGGAGTGTCTGCTGCGCCATGGGGACGCGGTCACGCGCGAGGCAGCATTAAGAAGCATTCGAGAAATGGTTAACGACAAGAGCGCTGAAGGAGAGCATGGCCGTGTCGAAGCCGGCCGTCTTATGGGCGAGGTTTACCAGCCGGAGTTTTCCGCTCACCTCGGTAGATTGATCAGGGAGGATAAGTCTCTCCCAGTGATTCGTGCGGCGATGGCTGCTGCAGGCATCGGAAAATATCCTGAAGTGGTCGAAGAAATTGTTTCTTGCCTCGGGGGTAAGGATACGCGGGCCGGGGCTCGTGAAGCTTTGATCGAGTACGGCGAAGTTGCAGTTAAAGGATTAAGAACCGCGCTGTTTGACTCCCGTGTACCCCGTGATATCCGGCTTAACATCCCTCGAACGCTCAGCAAGATCCATTCACAAGCGGCGATGAATGTGCTTCTCGGAGGGCTCCTGGAGGAAGACCGGCCTCTGCGTTTCCAGGCTGTTCTTGCCCTCGAAGAGATGGCCCGCCGCTTCGCCGATCTGAAGGTGGACCGGGAGATCGTCGAAAGCGCTATCATGTCTGATGCAATGCTTTATTATCGGAGGTTTTTATTTTTCATTGCACTGTTTGGCCAGCAGGAAAAAGCTTTGGCGCAGGCGGAGTCACCCCTCTACTTCGCGCTGACGGATAGCATGGACCGCGTGAAAGAGAGAATGATATGGCTGTTGACCCTGATCTATCCGACGAAAGACATTCGGCGTTTTTGGGCTGGTTTGAATTCTGGAGAGCCGAATAAACAGGCAGATGCCGTCGAGTTTCTCGACAACCTGCTTACGGGAGAAATAAAAGCGTACGCCTTTCCTATTTTTAGCGATGCGCCGCAGGCGGAGCGTTTCAGAGCGTCTGTGGATTTTCTTGACGTGGATACCCTTGACACAGAATCCGCTCTCCGTGCGCTGCTCGAACAGGGCGATATGTGGCTGAAAGCGGCAACTGTGTGGGAGATTGGAATCAGAGGACTCACAGGGTTTAGCGACAAGATCGCAGAGTTTTCGGATTCTGAAAATGTTGTATTGCGTGAAGCGGCGGGGAAAGTCATTCACGGCGTCTAGGCTTGGTGATGGAACAAGGAACGCTTACCACTCTGGAAAAGGTTATCTTTCTTAAATCCGTAGATATCTTTAAGCACGCTACCATAGAAGAACTTGGTGGTGTTGCTGCTCTGACCGAGGAAGTCCATTTCGAGCCCGGGGAAATTATTCTTCATGAGGGCGAACCTACGGATGCGATCTACTTTATCTTAAAGGGCCGAGTGGCGGCCGAAGGAAACGGCCAACTGGTCCACGAGGTGGGCGAAAAACAGGCCTTTGGGACGGTGGCTGCTCTTGACCGTAACCCGGCTGTTCATACTGTCAAGGCTATTGATCCTGTTCACGCGCTCAAGCTTAACGCCCAGGACTTTGATGACATTCTTTCCCTTGACTTCGAGCTGGTTCGAGCCGTTTTTCACGCTCTTTGCCGAATGATCCGCGCGGCTCAGTGATCACTAGTTAAGGGGGTCTTCGTTTCACAGGTCTGGCCGGGCCCGGAAATTTTTTGCAGCGCTCCGGTTCTTCTCATTTTTGCCATTCTTACCTGGTTTCTTCTCAATCCTGAGAAGATCAGTTCTGTTCATTTAATAAATTTGGGCCGTGTCCTGTGGCGTGAGTCTTGCTGTTAAAGAAAATAGCCATTCCTTTTTTCAACAGGAGAACATGATGAAAAAAAATATTTTTCCGCAAATCGTGCCGATCGTGATAATGGGCTTCGCCCTTGTGCTCTTTGTTGAATCGGATCGTGCGTGGGCACAAACTGCGCAGCCTCAGATTCGTCAGAGCGTCGAGAGAAAATTCGAGGAGTACAGAACGGCCATTAAGGACGCCCATCAAATCGATATTAAGAACTTCAAAGAAAAACTAACCGGCGGAATGGCGGACGGAAAGCCCATTACCAATTACGACATAGGACAACTCCTCGAGGGAATTAAATGGGAAACCAAGGACCATACGAACGATAGAATGCTCGCTCTTGAACTGGCGATGGATCATCTCGAGAGCATACCCGATTACTACACGCGCCTTGCCAGGATGGACTGGGAATGTCGTTCCGAAAAGATTAGGGAGATGTGAACCGGATACGCTTGCGTTCCCAGCGTGCCTACCCAACTGAGCAAATGAAGGCGAGCAACGAGTCGATAGGATGAAGCATGAGCCTGATCACCGCAGATAATTTGGTCAAAACCTACCGGACTGACGCCATAGAAGTGAAAGCTCTGCAGCGAATTAGCTTCTCCATCGATTCCGGCGCTTTCCTCGCTTTTGTCGGTCCTTCGGGCAGCGGGAAAACGACGCTGCTCAATCTTATTGGATGCTTGGACAAACCCACGAGCGGAAGCCTGGCGGTCGCGGGCGTCGATGTTGTCCAATTGGGTCGGCGCCAAGCAGCAGAGTTTCGCGGGCAAAATATCGGCTTTATTTTCCAGAGTTTTAACTTGATTGCTGTTTTGACGGCTTTTGAGAACGTGGAGTACCCGCTGGTGATGGTGCAAGAATTACGTCCTGCCGAACGGCGCGACCGGGTGCTTAAAGCCTTAAAAGCGGTGGGAATGTTAGAGAAAAAAAATCAAATGCCGGAGCAGCTTTCCGGTGGTCAGAAACAACGCGTTGCGATCGCTCGCGCGCTGGTCACCCAGCCAAAGTTGGTGCTCGCCGACGAACCCACGGCAAACCTGGATCATGAGACGGCGTATATGATTCTCCGATTGATGAAACAGATGAGAGATAATTTCGGCATCACTTTCATCTTTTCGACTCACGACACGAGAATCATTGGGGAGGCGGAAATCATTTACACATTGGAAGACGGTTTACTTCTTCGACGGGAAGAGAGGGGCAAAGCTAATGTTCAATTTGCTGAAAATCGCGGCGCGAAACTTACGGCGGTATAAGCGACGAAGCCTCCTCACCGTCTCGTTGATCGCCTTCGGAGTCGTCTTCGTTTTAGTTTTCGTCGCCGTAACCGCTTCGATCAAGGATTTCATGATTGCACAAATTACCGACTCTTATCTGGGCGCTCTGCAGATCCATCGCGGCGGCTATGTGGCTTCGATTGAAAGCCTTCCTTTGAATCTGAATCTTGCCCCTGCCGCAGTGTCGCAGATCGAGAAAACCTTGGCGGGTATCAAAGAGATCGAAGCGTACTCGGAGCGGATAAAGTTCGGCGCTCTGTTCAGCAATTTTACCGAGACCACCAATATCAGAATCAACGGAGTGTATCCGGAAAAAGAGTTTGCCGCTTTGCCGCAAATGCTCTCGCGGATTTCCGAAGGGGAAAAGAGCGTTCGCGCGTTGGACAAGGGGAAAATGCTGGTGCCGAAACTCTTGGCTCAGGGGTTTGGCGCCAAAGTGGGCGACACTGTCGTAGTGATTGCAACCAACAAAGATGGATCGGTCAACGGAAAGACATTTCTCGTGAGTGGAATACTGGAAAGCGCGACGGGTCCGGGCGGTCGAGACGGTTACATCAATTTCGATGACGCCAGAGAAATCCTGCGGATGTCCGGCAATGAGGTGAGCGAGATCGCAATTCGGGTAAAATCCTTGCCGCAGGTGGAAGCAGTCGCTCAGAGTATCCGCAGCGGGCTTGGCCTGGGCGAAAAAAAGCAAAAAGGCGGCGGCATCGAGGTCCACACCTGGTCGCAGCTATCACCCTTCGCGAACATCGCCAATATGATCGACGTGATGACCTTCTTCATTAAGCTGATGCTCATCGCCATCGTGCTGATCAGCATTCTCAACGTCATGATCATGGCGGTGTATGAGCGTGTGCGAGAGATCGGCACCATCGCGGCGATCGGGACGCTGCCGCGCAAGATCCTCTCACTGTTTCTTGTGGAAGGTTTTTGCCTGGGGCTCACCGGCGCCATCGTCGGAGTCATTTTCGGCTTGGGCATCATCTTCGGATTAAACCTTTCAAAAATTACGTTTAACTTCGGGCAGGCCACGGGTCTTATTCTCGCCCCCACGATCGCGCCGATGGAAGTCGTGACAGCTTCCCTGATGGTGATCATCGTTTCCGTTCTCGCAAGCTTACAGCCGGCGTACAAAGCCTCGAGAATGGAACCGATCGACGCGTTGAGACATATATGAAAAAACATTTCATCGAACTTTTGTTCGCGCTCGGTCTCACGCTGCTCTTGGCGGCCCCCGCGCTCTCTTTGGACGGGACAGAGATTCTCAAAAAGGTGGATGCGAACCTTCAGCCAGAGTCATTCGAGTCTTATCGAAAGCTCATCAACATCGAGCCCAGCGGAGCCAAGAGAGAGTTTCTCCTTTACACATTGAAGAAGGGCAACGACAAGATTGCTTCGCTATTTCTTTCTCCGGCAAGTGAAAAAGGCAGAGCCACCCTCAGATTGGGAGACAACATGTGGCTCTACATTCCCAATGTGGGCAAACCGGTTCGGATCACAAGTCTGCAATCCGTTGTCGGCGGCGTTTTTAACAACGCGGACATTATGCGTCTTGACTACAATGTGGAATACGACGTTCAGAGCCTCGATGGCAAAAAAGAGGAGTACATTCTCGACTTGAAGGCGAAGACCGGAACGGTTGCCTACGACAAAATCAAGATGTGGGTAGATAAGAAGACGGTCGTCCCTACCAAAATTGAGTGCTATGCGGCCACTGGCCTTTTGATCAAGACCCTTTACTTCAAAGAAAGAAAACCGTTCGATGAAGGGATCCTGCGGCCATCCGTCATCGAAACCGATAGCCCTCTCTATAAGGGCTATCAGTCCATACTGGCCTATGCGAATGTTAAGAAGCGAATCGTCTCCGATGAAGTATTTACGCTGGAATTTCTCGCTAAGATTGAGACCATCCGATGAGAGCCGTGTGCGATTTGTAAAACTTCTGGTCCTATTATTGGTCTTGTTGCCAGCGTCCAACGTCCTTTCACAGGAACAGTCGCAGGACAAGGGCAAGTTTGAGATTGATCTTTCCGAGCTTCAGAAGGAGATCGACCAAATAGCTATCAAGCCCTACAGCTTCGGCGGCTTCGCTGAGTTTCAACCGACGCTGTTGGGAATCGATCGCGACTCCGCAGTGTCGCGCGCGCGCTTTTTCAGGCATCCGCAAGATAGTCTTTTCGATCAATACAACTTTCGCCTGCGCATGGAGGGAAGTTACAAGAGAGATTGGCTCGCGCTATTTTTCAAGACCGACACGCTCGTGCGAAATGACTTCGAGGGATGGGACGAAGACACCAAACTGTTCGAAGCCTACGCGTCCGCGAAGCCGAGTGCTAATTTTATTCTAGAAGCCGGTAAAAAGGTGATGAAGTGGGGCAAGGGTTATGCCTGGAATCCGG
>DASYUV010000273.1:0-9963 GCA_036000865.1 Binatia bacterium
TACTATGGTTCACTTGCGGATGAGTCGCTTGTGACGAGCTGCGCTGGTGAAGCGAGCCGGCGCACTTTGACTGAATTCTTTGCGGAAGTAGTCGCGGTTGGCAAAGCCGTCGGCGCGCGTTGGATTCGTTTGACGGAATACGATCCGCCGGGGTTTCATCCCAGCAACTCGGTCGAGAACCGGCTCGCGGCAGTCAATGAATTCGCCAAATCGTGGAAGCTTGACGACCGCAAGGGTCCGCTGCGGCAGATTCAGCAAGGCATTAAAACCGAAGTGGACTTTACCTTAGGGTACGTCGTTCGCGAAGGAGAGAAGCTAAAAATTCCGACGCCGCTCTGCCGTAAAGTGTTGGACATGATTCATGAACTGGAGACCGGAAAAAGGCGGTTGAGCTTACAGAATTACGTTGACCTCAATGCACGCCGTGCTGGCTAGCAATCGCGCGGCTCTATGAAAACGAGAAAGGATATTGATCATGAGTGAACCGGCTTACAAAGGTTTCCGCCAAGATGAGATGGAGTTTCAATACAACCCGAGGGTTTCCGTCCCGGAGTTTCCTGAGCTTGCCAGGATCAGGTCTGCGCAGGCGCGCAAGGTGCGCGACAGTGCCAAGTCATGGCTGAATGTTCCTTACGGCAGCTCGCCGCGCGAGATACTGGACATTTACGCAGCCGACAAACAAGGCGGGCCGGTGCTGGTCTACATTCACGGCGGCTACTGGCGCAGCGGCAGCAAAGAAGACAACTGTAATTTTGTGCCGACGTTCACCAAGCGCGGCGCAACGGTCGTGCTGGTGGAATACGACCTCTGCCCGGAGGTTACGATCACGGACATCGTCAGGCAAACTCGTTCCGCAATCGCCTGGGTCTACAAAGATATCGGCCGCTACGGCGCAAACCCCGCGAAGGTCTTCGTCGCCGGGCATTCCGCCGGCGGCCATCTCACCGCCATGGCACTCGCGCACGACTGGGCCAAAGAAGGAATGCCGGCTGATCTGATCAAAGGCGCGGTCGCTACCTCGGGCGTCTACGATCTCGACATGGTGATGGAGATCAGCGTGCAAGAGCAAGTGCGCATGACGCCGGAGATCGCCAAACAGAACAGCCCGTTGCTCCATCCGGCGCGGGTAAAATGCCCCCTCGTTGTTGCCGTAGGCGGCGCCGAACCCAAAGGCTGGCAACAGATGTCGGAAGATTATTTTAATTATTGCAAGCAGCATGGAATGCAGGTCGACTATCTCATCGAGCCCGACGCAAATCATTACACCATGTCGGAGCATTTACTCGATGACGAGCGCCCACTCACGCGCGCGATGATCAAGCAGATGGGGCTGTAGATCCTTCGGCAAGGATCGGAACAGACTTAGTAAGCTGCGCAGTGGAAAAAGTTATGACCTTGCCCTCTAATCCAATGTTTTTACGGGGGCTCAGTCGCAGATTCGCCTGGATTCCCGATGAAAGCATTCGGGAATGACAGACGTAAGCCGTCTCGACATCTCTTGTACGAGGCCAACTGGGAATAATTAGTGATAGCGCTGAAGTGCGTCGGCGGTTGAAGATTAGATTACAGAAACCTCGTAGCCGGCGCTTCCTTGCTGTTCCGGCGGGAAAAGATTCCAGGATTCGATCCACCGGCGCGTGCGCTCAAAAGCTTCGGGCGGATAAGGTTCGAAGACGATGCGCTCACCGGGGCCGAACCGGCGGATATCTACGATGCGATGATATCGCTCGGGCACTTCCCGTAGGAAATAATGTTTGTAAGCCTCCGGTGCAAAGTCGATATCATGCTGCGCGCGTCGCAAGGCTTTGAAGTATCGCTCGACATCTTGCAGATCGGCATGCTCGGTGACGAGATGGCCAATCATGAAGGTCGTGTCGACAATCTTTTTAAATCCTAGCTGCTCTGCAACATAGAACGGGGCGCCGAACAGACTCGCCGCCGGAACTTGGTGATCCATGATTGAAGCCAAGCGGTCGAGCAGCAGGCCGCCGAAGTGCAATTTGATTTCTTCGCGCTTTAAGAAGCGTTCGAGCCCCTGCAATGTCGAAAAATGGCTGCCGGAATGGTAGCCGACCGTTATCGGGATGTTGGCCAATTTCTCGGGGCTGTCCACGGGCGATTCCGGCGGTACGAATATTCCCGATGGCGAAACGGAGTAGGCATGGCCCCACATCTTGCCGTGTCCGGCGGACGCCGCCATGTTGACTGTCCAGTGGCAAGCCGCGCTCAAGTTACAGTCGCGCCCGTCCGCGATCGATTCGAATGCGCCTCGTTGAATGTCTGCCGGGGTTGACTCGACGGTTTCCACGTCGGCAGCCCAGGTGATAATCGGCTTGACGAGGAATTCATAGTCGAGTCCTTCGTTCTTAAAGTAGCCTTTTTCCTCCGCCACCCACTCTTGTAGACGTCCATGGGACTGAATACGGAATTTGCTCATCGTTGTGCTCCTTGCTCCCGGTCTCGTTCGTGTGAAATTCGACAGTCCGTTAGTAGTTTTTACTCCCGAAAGCGGGGCACAATCAAGACAGAATGTTTTTCCGTCATGCCGGTGAAAACCGGCCTCTGGTAGGGGCAGGTTTCAAACCTGCCCCTACATCTGGATTCCGGGTCGCCTCAGCCTGGGCCGATTCGTCCGGAATGACGGTTCAATTTCGTTGTGAACTTCGGTTCCAGGACACTCGGTGGACACCGAGCTGAGATCTAGGTTAAAAAGATTGCCTTGGAGATATGAGGATGCCCTATTGCTATCCGCCCGATCCCAACACCCGTAAACCTGTATTTACGCCGCCGCCGAAGTCTTGTGACACTCATTTTCATGTGTTCGGACCGCCGGAACAATTTCCGTTTGTGTCGACGCACGAATACACCCCACCGGCAGCGCCGCTGGAGCACTACCAAAAAATGATCACCGTCATCGGTATCGAACGCGCCGTGGTCGTTCAGCCGAGCGTGCATGGGCTCGACAACTCGGCGACGCTCGACGCGATCGAAAATTCCGCTGGAAAATTCCGTGGCGTCGGACGCATCGACGACAAGACGCCAAAGAGCGAACTGCGGCGTTTACACGAAGGCGGCATTCGCGGCGTGCGTTTCAATTTGCTCGACAGGCCACGCGGCAACGTCAAGCTCGATGTGCTCGATCGCTGCGTCGAGAATATTGTCGATCTCGGCTGGTCGGTCGATCTGCACATCGACACGAAAAGTCTGCTCGAACAGGAAAAGCGCATCCGCTCGATGCCGGTTCCCGTGGTCATCGATCACATCGCCAGGGTGAAACCCGCGGCCGGATTGAATCAGCCCGCGTTCCAGTTGCTGCTGGATTTGCTGAAGCTCGAACATGTATGGGTGAAAGTGAGCGGCGCAGACAAGATCTGCAACACGGTCATCCATAGCTACTTCGGGCTGCCATTTGTTGAAGTAATCCCCTATGCGCGGGCCGTTATCTCTGCTGCGCCGGACCGGGTTATTTGGGGCACTGACTGGCCGCACTCGAACAATTTCATGCCGGGGCACACGCCCAACGACGGCGATCTTGTCGATCTCCTCGCTGAGTTCGCACCTGACCAACAGACGCGGGAGAGAATTCTCGTTAACAACCCGGCGACCTTGTACCGATTTGAATAAATGATAAAAGCGTAAAAATCCCGTTGAACAAGAGGAGCGCAACATGATCAAAATCACCGATGAAATGAAGGATCGTGTCAGCAAAGCCTTCGAGGAAAAGAAGTATTGCGTGTGGGTGACGACATCCGACGAGGGGTATCCTGACGTCAGCTTTCGCGGCAGCACCTTTATTTATGACGACGAGCATATCGCCTTTTGGGACCGCTCCCTGGGTCAAAGTACGACCAACCTGGAAAAGAATCCCAACGTTTGCATGCTCTATTACGACGGACCTGCCCGGGTCGGCTGGCGCTTTTACGGCAAAGCCAGCGTCTACAAAGAAGGCGAGATGCGCCAAAATATTTTAAAGCGGACGATCAAAGCCGAGATCGACAAGGACCCCGAGCGCAAAGGCTACGGCGTGCTCGTCCGTGTCGACAAGATCCGCGGTTACAGCGGCTTCACCGTTCTGCAAGAGCGGTAATGAGGGAATGGAGTGCTTGGAGTATTGGAGTGATGGAGTAATGGGTCCGATCGCCAGGCTCACGCCAGGTCCGCTCTGTTGCCGGCCTCCTTATTTGTCTCGGGCAGTCTTTAATTAGTCTCGGTAATGGCGTTACTGATCATCCTCGTCGTTTCGCTCTTCCTTGCCTCGTCCAGCGGCGCGGCCGATCGGATTCGCATCGCGGTGTCGAATCCTAACATGCCGAACCTGACTGCCGCGATGGCGCAGAAGAAAGGATTCTTCAAGGAGGCAAATCTCGACGCCGAGATCATCAGGATGAATCCCAACGTGGCAATCACGGCGCTTGCTACCGGCGACATCGATTACTGCCAACTGTTCGGCGCAGTCGTGGGCGGCGCGATCGCCGGTCTGCCGGTGAGAATCGTTGCTGGTTTTCTCGATAACTGGCCGATGACGCTGATCGCTCAGCCCGAATACAAATCGCTCAAGGATCTTAAAGGCAAGACGTTGGGAATCAGCAGCTTCGGCGCAACCCCGGACGTCGCGGCACGCATGATGCTGAAGCAAGCCGGTGTCGATGCGGATAAAGAGATCAAGATTCTGGCTTTAGGATCCGACGCCGCGCGTCTTGCCGCGCTCAAGCAGCGGGTGGTGGACGTTGTCGTAATCTCTCCGCCTGCGGACACGCAGATGGAGAAGCAGGGCTTTCGCATCCTGGCGCGCGCCTACGAGCTGTTCAACTTCCCTTACCTCGGGCTTGGCACTCATACGCGAAAGATCAAAGAGAAGCCGGACGAAATCCGCGCCACGATCAGGGCGACGATACGAGCCAATCGCTTTATCCGCGACAATCGCGAGGACGCGGTGCGGACGCTGATCAGTTGGGGCAAAGTCGAGCAGGAATTTGCGTACGCGTCGTACGATGCATTGAGAAATCTATTCAATGCCGACGGCGGCGTGCCGGAAGACGGATTAAGACTCGTCATCGACCAAGCGCGGCGAAGCGCCAAAGTCACGCGGGAAGTCATGCCGGGGGATGTCGTCGACCTGAGTTTTCTGCGGGACGCGCAAGCAGAGTTGGGGATAAAAGCAAGATGAAGTTTTTGAGACGTTTTGTCGCAAGAGGCTGTTCGCTTAGTTCCTGGGTGTTAGGGGAGTTGTCATCCCGAGGAAACGCGAGGGATCTAAGATTTCTCGCTGCGCTCGAAATGACAGAAAAGAACTGAATACGACATTTCTGGGCGACCGTACAGGCAATCAAAGCAGGAGTCTCTAACATGATCATCGATTGGCATGCCCACGTTTACCCTCCCGAATTAGCCAAGGAACGGTACTGGGGCAATACGACACCACTTACCATTGAAAATTTATTAGAAGCGCATGAGAAGGCAGGAATCGATCTTTGCGTTGTCAGCAATACGATTCATTATCTCAAAGAGAAAACCAACCAAGAATCGCTGGCATTTCTCCAGCGCTGGAACGAGTATGGCGCGGGGATTCAGCAGAAATATAAGGACCGGATCATTGTTTTCACCAGCACGCTTCCCTGCGGCGGCGCGCCGTTTGTAAAAGAGCTAGAGCGCGCCATCGTTGAGCACGGCCTAAAAGGCGTACTCATCAATTCGAGCCACCAGCGCGCCTATCCCGACGACGATGAGGCGAAGCCTTTTTTCGAATTGGTAACCAGCCTCGGCATACCCGTGATGATGCATGCCCCCTCGGTTGGTTTCGGCGAGGAGCGCATGCGCGACTACCGCCTGGCTTCCAGCGTCGGCAGACCCTTCGACGAATGCCTGAGCATTGCGCGCCTTATCGTGCGCGGCGTATTCGAGCGATTCCCTAAGCTAAAATTCGTCGGCTGCCATCTCGGTGGCGGGATTTGCGACGTCATCGGTCGTATGGATTATGCCTACGAGCTGGCCGATCTCGCCTCTGGCCTTGGGTCTTACGAACCGATGTTGATTACCAAATGCCCGAGCGAATATCTCAAAGCACTTTACATGGATACGGTCGCCTATCATCCGCCCGCGGTGATGTGCGCCTACCAAACCGTCGGCGCCAAGCATCTGCTTTTCGGCAGCGACGCGCCGCCGCTATTGCCCCTTTTGCCGCGCGCCCGGAAAATTATCGAGGAGTTGCCGATCACCGCAGCCGAACGCGATGACATTTTCGCCAATAACGCGCTTAAATTGATCCAGCGCGGTTGAGTCTGCATCCGTTGTTTCATGGCTCGAATGAGTCTCGATTTGACGTTTGACGCTTACTGCGCTAAGTGGGACCAAAACCACTTACTGGAGGGAAGCCGCGGATGTTACAGCCTGTAAAAGTTGTCGGTCGGATACTGCTATTGGTGACGATTGTATCGTTCGGTATAAATTTCGACCACCCGATCGCTTCCGCACAGACGCAGCTCGCGCAGAACTATCGAGAGCTTCTCGATCGCAGCGAGAAAGAAAAGAAAGGCCTTACCTTCTATGTCAAAGGGCAAACGATCTCCGGCGTTGTCGTAAAAATCGGCAGCGACGCTGTCGAAGTGCGCAATCAAACCTTTAGCCGGATCGTCATTCGATTGGAGAGCATCGACGCTCTGCCGATCAATTGACAAATTCAAAAGCACAGAGCACCCTACAATGACAAACGAAGGAGTAGTCAATGCCGCTATCCTACGATGACCTGATCGAACCCACGATCGTCAAGCAAGTATCGAAGAGCGTGGCGTACTGCCGCTGCACGCGAAGTAAGAATTTGCCGTTCTGCGATGGCTCCCACGCAGTGACAAACATTCGGCCGTTTGTTCTGGACCTTGAACAGCCGCAAACCATCGCCATCTGCCGTTGCTGGAAGTCGAAAGATCATCCTTACTGCGATGGCACGCACGGCCGGCTGGTAAAACCCAAAGAGCGACCACCGCGCAATCACGGCTGAGTCCTAACCTTGAACGATTGAACACCTGAACCATTGAACGAATCAAGATCTGAAACGATTGGAACAACGGAACGTTTGGAACTCTTAGAATAAAGGAGAAACACCATGGTCGAGATGAAAAATCCCATTAAGGAAGCCGACGCGAATCCGGGCGTCAATCACCTGAGTATGTGGAGAACTGATCTTGCGTATTTTTGGGTGATCAATTGCGAAGGACGCCTTCAGGACGACATGCACTACCATGATAACGATGATCATATCTTCATGTTGCTCGAAGGCGAGTGCACCATTCGCACTCCGCACAAAGAGTTTGTGCTGAAGAAGTTCGACACTGTGCTGCTCCAATCCGGCGAGCCTTACCAGCTGTGCAATACGGGTACCGGGAGAATGTTGCTACTCGGCGCCGGCAACTCGGGGGTCGACGGCAAGCCCAGAACCCGCGTGCCGAAGATTCCGAGTCACATACCGGTCACAGATCCGATTGTTGCGTGATGCTGCTAAAATCTGCGCGCTGTCGCGCTACTTCAGCTCGGTATCGACGGCTGACGATCAGCAGCGTGATCGCGGTGATCGCGCAAACCGCGCCGCAGATGGTGAAGGTCCAATCCATGCCGATCGCCGCGCCCGACGCGCCGATGAGCATGCTGCCCAGCGACCACAGTCCGCGGTCCATAAAGAACAGACTCAATACCCGTCCCAGCAAATTATCCGGCGTCGACGTTTGGATGGCCGTGTTGGAAAGTGCCCGTCCTGAGATTTGGCAAAAGCCTATCATCGCCAAAAAGAGAAAGGACAAAAAGAAATTGTGAGAGAAAGCGAATAAAGCAAGAGACACCGCAAAACCCAACGAGCTGAAGCAAATGGAGCGGACCCCGACGCGGAGCTTGTTCACCGAGGCCAGCACCAAAGCAGCCACGGTAGCGCCGACTCCAGGCGCGGACATGAGCAGACCAAAACCCGATGCGCCGACGTGCAGAACGTTGGTTGCAAAGATCGGCACAAATCGATTGTATGGAGCGCCGAACGTGGCGATCACGTAAGACAAACCGACGATATAGAGCAGGCGCCGGTTGCTTAGCAAATACCTAAATCCTTCCTTGACGTCGGCCCACATATTCTGTTCATCTTTTCGCTTTTCCCACGGCGGCAACTCCATCAGGTAAAGATTGATAAGCAGAAATACAAAACTGATTGCGTTGACCAGAAAACATCCGGCGATGCCGACAGACGCGATGATCAATCCACCTGCTGTCGGTCCCAAAATTTTTGAGAAGTTAAACACCGAAGACTGCAACCCGATAGCGTTAAGCAGCTCCTCTTTGGGCACGAGGCTATTGACCAAGGATTGGCGCGACGTCTGATTGATCGTATTCACGATGCCGAGAAAGAACGCCAAGACGGCTATATGCCACAACTGAATGACTTCAAACTCGACGGCAAGCCAATAGATGATCGCTTGGATCATCGCCGCGGTTTGGGTAATCATCAGCACGCGCCTTCGGTCGAATCGGTCGGCGATAGCGCCGCCCACGGCGCCTACCAACAACCGAGGCAACGTGTCAAAGAAAGCGATGACGCCGATGGCGACAGGCGAGCGCGAGACGTGCCACACCAGCCAACTCTGCGCAACGTTCTGCATGAAGTCGCCCGAGCTCGATATCAACGCGCCTTCCAGAAGAAGACGAAAATTGCGATGTTTGAGGGAACGGAGAGTTCGAAGATTCCTGAGGCTTTGCATGTTAGGTTGTACGATGAAGCGCGCAATTCCTATTCTTACGCTTCCGCGTAACCTTTGCAAAGCGCCGGCGCTGATCTTGCTCGACGCCAATTGTATCGCGCCGCCGCGCCGCGTAGGATGAATGCGGGTTAACTTGCGCTGTTCGTAAACGCGTCAAATTCATTACGGAGAATCTCCATGTTTCAAATGCCCATCGTTGATTTGCTCGAGCGCAGCCGCGAGCTTGCCGAGAGCGGCAAACGCGTCAGTGTGCTCTGGCAGCATCCCGATACGTTGATCTTCCTGGCGCGCGGGCGCGAATACCGCAGTGAGTTTCATATCAACCCGAGCGATGAAACCATGCAGATGATCAAAGGTGAGATGCGGCTTCATTACCGCACGGCGGGAGGTAAGGAAGAGATCGCCATAATCCCGCAAGGCTCGATGATTTATACTCCGGCCGGCACACCGCATTCGCCGCGCTTCTCGCCGGATGCCTTTGCGCTGATTTCAGAACGCAAACGGCGTGAGGGCGAAATCGATCGTTTTCACTGGTACTGCGAGAAGTGCGACCACCTGCTGCACGAAGAAAGCTTTGTCGTGCGCGACTACGCCGAAGATCCGGTCTCGAAGGCTTACAAAAATTTTTTCGACAGCGAAAAGTTTCGCACGTGCAAAAAGTGTGGCGAGATCATGCCTGCACCTTCAAGTCTTTGAGGTTGAACAGTTTGAGCTATCGATAACCGCGATGACCTTAGATATTGAGTTCCTTAGACCTGTCGTAATCATGCCGCGCGCCCACGGCGGCGCCCTTTTGTGGAAACAATTTGTCGATTGCCGCCAGCTCTTCCGCAGTTAGAGCAATGTCCGCGGCTCGCACATTTTCTTCCAGGTGCGCGATCTGATGGGTGCCGGGAATCGGCACAAAGTTCTCGCCTTGATGTAAAATCCACGCCAGCGATAGTTGGGCCAACGTACAGTTTCTTGCTGAGGCGATCTTTTCCAGCTTGCCTAACAATCGGGCATTGTGATCGAAGTTCGCGTCGTAAAAGCGCGGCGCTTTGCGCCGTCCATCTTTCTCGCCGAGATCCTGTAACTTTCTTATGGATCCGGCGAAGAAGCCCCGTCCCAGCGCATAGTAGGAAACAAAGCCGATGCCCAGTTCTTTGACCGCGGGAATCGTATCGGTCTCGTAATCGCGCGTCCACAGCGAATACTCGCTCTGCACCGAAGTGATCGGATGCACCGCGTT
>DASYUV010000274.1:0-4984 GCA_036000865.1 Binatia bacterium
AGATCCAAATTTTCCTGCACCGAAAGATCTTCATACAGGCCGAACTTCTGCGGCATGTAGCCGATGCGGTCTTGCACCTGCTGCGGCTCGGCGCTCACGTCAATGCCCAAAACTGTCAGCTCGCCGCTATCGGCAGTCATCAAACCTGCCGCCAGGCGAATCAGCGTAGTCTTACCGGCGCCATCCGGTCCCACGAGGGCGGTTAGACTTCCATGGGCGACTTCCAAGGACACGCCGTCGAGCGCCGTTACCTCTTCGCCGCTTTCGCGGAGAAACGTCTTACGGATCTCTCGTCCTTGTAGCGCGATGGAACTTTCCGAAACTTCATTCATCGATTATTCGCCGCCGGCTCTTTTGTTGTCTGTGCATCCGCCGCTGTCGCGGTCGGCGCCTTTTGTTGAAGCGACACATACGCGCTCGCCGGCATGCCGAGACGCAACTCGTCCGCGGGGTCTTTGACGAAAACGCGGACCTCGTATACGAGACTGCTGCGCAACTCCTCGGTCTGCACCGATTTCGGCGTAAACTCGGCGACCGGCGAGATAAATCCGATCCAACCTTCGAACCGCCGTTTGGGGAAACTATCGACTACGACGGACGCAGCCATACCCGAACGGACTTTTCCCAAGTCCGGCTCGGAGACATAAACTCGAACCCATTTGGGGTCGGTGATCGCGAGCGCGAACACAGTCTTTTGTGGTGAGGCCATCTCGCCTGGCTCCATGACTCTCGTGCGAACCATGGCATCCATCGGAGCAACCAACTGCGAATCCGCCAGTTGCTGGCGCAACAGCGTGGCCTGCGCCTCACTCCCGCGCAAACGCGCCTCATTTTCCGCGACATCTTCCTTTCGCGGACCGGCCACTGCCAGCTCCAGCGCGCGCTGGTTGACCACCAGTTTCGCCTCGGCCACTTGTAGTGCGGTCTTGGCATTGTCGACGTCCTGCTGTCGCACCGCGCGCCCGCCGGAAATTTCCGCGGCGCTCCGCCAGCGCTCGTATTGCGCGCGCGCGTTTGCCGCATCGGCTCTGGCCGATTCCACGTTGGCGCGCGCCTGGGCAATCTCTTCAGGGCGGCTGCCGGTGCGAAGCCTTTGGACGACCTGCCGTTGAGCAGCGGCTTGGGCTTCGACCTGTGCTAGTTGCGGCGCCAAACGGCTGGTATCCAAACGGGCCAACACCTGCCCTCGCTGCACCCGATCTCCTTCTTGAACGAGAACAGCGGCAATCCGTTCACTGTTATTAAACGCCAGTTCCACTTGTCGTAAGTCGACGTTTCCATGGAGCATGAGCTCGGGAGCTTCATGAGCGCGCTGCGTGATCCACCAGATCAAACCACCCGCCAAAACCAAACCCCCGATCAATGCCACAACCAGCACGGCTCGTTTCATAAAGCACCCGCGCTGCATAAAGCCGTGGAGGCAATCATTTGGACCTCCCCTTTTCGGTGAGCAATCCCTCAAGCATAACCTTGATAATGTTGATGTATCCGGTTGTCGGCGTGAGCCTTAGCTCCGCCATCTTCGTCGGATTCATAATCGCTTCGGTCACGCCGACGAACATCTCGATCATCAAGCGTGTGGACACGTCTTTGCGGATGATTCCGGACCTTCGACCGTCCTCAAAAAGCTTTCCAAAATAACGCTGAATCAAGTCGCGTCGCCGGCTCTGCACCACCTGGAATATTTCCGGCGTTTCTCGGCGGATGTCTCGCACAAACGGGGGCTGAATCTCTTCGGTGTGCTGCTGCATGCAAGTCAAGAGTTGACGCAGCGCGGCAAGAACATCTCTCGATGCCGCCGACATAACCCGATCGAGATCGGCTTCGACGCTGCGGAATTTATCGAGAAGAACGGCACGCAGCAGATCGAGCTTGCTCGGGAATGAGGCATAGAGGGTTTTCTTGCTCATGCCGAGCTCTTCCGCTAGGTCATCCATGGTGACGCCGCGGAAGCCGTGGGCAAAGAAATGACGCCGGGCGGCCGTAATGATCCGCTGGGCAGCGGAATTTTCCACCAAGGCGATCTTGGCCGACAGAGTTGGTTTTGCAGTTTGGGCGGCCATATACTTTAGAAACTATTTTAGTACTATCAGTTTCCTCGGTGCGGCACAATCCCGGGGTCAGGGAATCCGAGAATCGCTTACGGGATCAACGCCACGGGTAAGAGCTTAGAAGAGACCTCAGACAAACGCCTTTCCCGAGTTTTTCACGGTTCACTGCGCTCGCCTGACGGCGGTAAGCCGGCCCTTGCGCCGGCGCGGGCTGAGCGGAAGAACGAGGTGCGGTCGAGAACTTTTTCCTGGAAGTCTTCGAGATACAGATAAATCACGGGCGTGATGAATAGAGTGATAAATTGCGAGACGATCAGGCCGCCGACGATGACCAAACCGAGAGGCCGGCGCGATGCGCCGTCGGCGCCGTAGCCGAGGGCGATCGGCAGCGCGCCGAACAGAGCAGCGAGAGTAGTCATAAGAATGGGGCGGAATCGGTCCATGCTGGCATCGTGGATGGCTTGCACTGCCGATTCGCCGTGGCCAACCCGTTGCAGCGCGAAATCAATAATCATGATGCCGTTCTTTTTAACGATGCCCATGAGCATGAACATGCCGACAAACGCGTACAGAGAAGCCTGAGCGCCAAATAAATATAGCGTAAGCAGCCCACCGACCAACGCCGTGGGTAGCGTCGATAACACCGTCAGTGGGTGGAGATAACTTTCATAAAGGATGGCCAGGATCACGTACATGACGAACACGGCGAGCGCCATCAGGATCGTCAAATCACGCACCGTGTCGCGAAAAGTCAATGCTTCCCCCTGCAAACTCGCACGCAGCGCCGGCGGCACGATTTCCGCGGCCGCCTTCGTGATAAAGTCAGTGGCATCGCCGATGGCGAGCCCTGGCTTCAGGTTAAAGTTAAGCGTGACGCTGGTGAATTGATTGAGATGATTGACCGCCTGGGGTCCGATCGAGGATTTCCAATGCACCAGCGCGTTCAGCGGCACGAGCCGTTTGCCGTCGTCGGATCTAATATAGAGCAGTCCCAAATCGTCCGGCGTCTCGCGCGCCCCGTCATTGGCTTCCAAAATTACTTGGTACTGATCGGTGGGTTTCTTGATCAGGTAGACGTAGTTCTGTGCGTAAGCATTGCGCAGAAGCAGTAAAATTCGTGCCTCGGACACGCCGTAAATTTTCGCCTGCTCGCGGCGAATTTCGATGTCGAGGTTGGGCGTATTGTTATAATAGTCCGACGCGACGGTAAGGAATCCGGGATACTCGCGCAGCTTGGCCATGAGCTTGGCGCCGGCGTCGTAGACCTGCTCCGGATTCACTCCCGAGATCGAGAACGCATACTGCCCTTGATTCTGACTGGTCGCGCCGGTGCTGATCTCGAGCACCGGAAATGGTCGCAGGAATGCCATCACACCGGGAATCCCGCCCAGGTTACCCATCAATTTCGCCACCTCTTCTTGGATCGGCGGGCGCGCCGCAGGCGGCTTGAGAAACGTGAACATGATACCCTGGTTCGAGGCGATGAACTGGCTCAGCCCGGTAACTTCGATGCTGGCCATGACATTCGGGTTCTTCAAAAGCACCTCATCCACCCGTTCTTGAACGCTACGCATTTGCTCCGGAGAAGAGCCTTCGCGGGCGATAAACACTCCCGTGACGACGCTGCTGTCTCCCGGGGGCAAAAAAGCCTTGGGCACCACGAGGAAGAGCCACACCGTGCCGGCCAGGCAAACCACCCAGATCAGCGATGAGATCCAACGGTGTTCGAGAAACCACCACAAGGATCTGCCGTAAGCGCCAAGGACGCGTTTCTCAACGCCGCCGATGCGCCGCTCCATCCAGGTCCGCTTGGAACCCTCGCCGCGGTCTTTGAGCAGTCGCGAGCACATGAGCGGCGTCAGCGTCAGGGAAACCAGACCCGAAGCAATGATCGAAACCACGATGGTCACGGCAAATTCGCGGAAAATGCGTCCCACCAGACCGGACATGAAGACCAGCGGGATAAAAACCGCCGCCAGCGAGATCGTCATCGAAACGATGGTGAAGCTGATCTCCTTGGCGCTGTTGACGGTCGCTTGCAAAGCGTCCTCGCCGTGCTCCATTCGGCGCACGGTATTTTCCAAAAACACAATGGCGTCGTCCACCAGAAAGCCGATCGCCAAGGTAAGCGCCATCAACGAAAGATTATCCAGGCTATATCCCAGGAGCTGCATCGCGATGAAAGTCAGCAATAGGGAACCCGGCAGAGCAAGCGCCGGAATGAGCGTGTCCGTGGCTCTTCCTAGAAAAACAAATATGACCAGCACCACGAGCACAAATGCGATGATCAGCGTTTCTTGGACGTCCCTGACCGAGTTCACGATGCCGCGAGAGCGATCGTACAGCGGCGTGATACGTACCGATCCCGGCAATTCCGTGCTGATTTGCGGCAGCAACGCTCGGATGCTGTTGGCCACCTCCACCGCATTGGCGCCTGCCTGCCGGTAAATCGCCAGAACCACCGTGGCCCCCGGGACTGGATAGCCGCGCGCCCAGAAGCGCATGCTCAGCCGTTCGTCCTGAACCGACTCGCGCACCTGGGCCACGTCGCGAAGGTAAACCGGAGCGCCGTTGCTCGAACCGACGATCAAGTCGTTATACGCTTGCGCGTTGTCGAGCTGACCCTGCGGCCGAAGCAAAGTCGTACCGCTCTTGGCGTCGAACTGCCCCGCTCCGGTGTAGCTCGTGCCGTTCTTGACGGCCGACGATAAATCATCGACGGAGATGTTGCGCGCCCACATGGCCGATGGATCCGCCTTGATGCGAATCGCTGACTTGGTGCCAAAGACACTGACGCGCGAAACACCCGGCAGAATGCTGATCCGCTGGCCGATTTGCGTGCTGCCATAATCGTAGAGTTGACCGCGCGTCACCGAGTCGCTGGTGAGCGCGATGTACATAATCGGCTGGTCGTTGGGATTGGTCTTGGAAAA
>DASYUV010000275.1:0-46352 GCA_036000865.1 Binatia bacterium
GGCGGCTAAGCTCAGACTTGAATAAGAATACCAGAGAGCTTCACCTATTCCAGTCTGAACTTGTTTCCGTCCCGGTTGTATCCTCTCCCGCCAGTTTCCTACATCTATCGAAACCAAAGATCCAAATGTCGTCGCTAGCTACTTTTCGGTGCAAAAATCAGTTTTCAAACTTTGGCGGTTACCGTACACGCTCGGAAACATCCGAACGTAATCTATTGTACGATCAGTTGGTGTTCGACCACAGTTTTTCAGTCACGTGGCGCTCTATTGTGGTGGTTGTCTAGCTCTCCGTGGGCAAAAGTTTGCCTATATGAATCAAATTGTCCGCGATCACGGCCCATCCAACCCATCTTTCCATCCCATCCATCCCTCTGTAACGACACCTCCGCAACCCATGCCTTCTCTTGAGAACACTGATCCTCCCTTCGCATCCCACCCGCCAACGCTGCGCTCGGCGAAACCAACGTTGCTTCTGCTCCTTGAATCGGGCCTGATCCCGACCCTTCTTATTGGGAACCGCCACCCTCTTGACCCCTAGCTCCTTTGCCCGACACTCGTTCTCTAAACTGAAAAACCCTGCATCGCTGGCCACCAACTGCGGCACCCGACCAAAAATCTCCCGGTGCTTCTCAATGGCTGGAATCAAAAGCTCTTGATCGGCTGGCCGTTCTGCAAAAACCTCATAGTCCGTGATGATCTGGTGCTCCGCCTCCTGGATCTTCACCAGCTTGCCAAACTCCGTGGGCTTCGACAGCTTCCCCTTGCGGATCGCTTCGGTGTGCACCTCAAAAACACTATAGAGTTTATCGGCGTAATGATGATCTCCCTCAAGCACCCGTGCTATGGTTTGCTCCAGCACTCGCACTGTCAACCCGTGCATCTCTTCGAGATACTTCCCCAACCCCTCAATTAACACCTGCCCCAGCGGCCTCGAAGCTCGCTTCACCCCAGCAGCCACCTCTTCGGAAAAACACTTCGCCTGCCCCATCACTTTCTTGGTTGTCGCCATCAGCTTCCGATACGCCTCGGTCCGCCGCGCCACAGCCCCCTCGCTCTTCCTCATCGCCGAGCGCCCAATCTCGATCAGTCGATACTTCACGCTGCGGGTTCGATCCCGTAAGCGTGTTCCGACATCCCCCACCTCCCGCTCTATCTGCTTCATCGTGCGCGTCAACACCCGCACCGCGTCTCCCAATAACCCACTGTCGGTGGGATAATGAATGTCGGTCTCCGTCACCGTGGTATCCACCCGAAGCTTGCGCCCACGCACCACTCGCCGCTTGCGCCCCAAATCGACTACCCTCTCATGAATCGCTCGAGTCACCTTGGGCCCTAAGGCTTTCCCCCACCGAATCATCGTCTTGGCATCCGGTACCTTCTCCCCACCAATGCGGGTAAACTCCCGATACACCACGTTCGCCCGTACCTCCCGCTCCACCACCGCAAAACTCCATCCCCGCAAATGCTTGAGCGCCATCAACCGCAATACTACTTCGGCCGGCGTCCCCAACCGCCCTCGTGTGCGACTGTTGGGATGGCGCTTATCCAAAGCCCGCTTTACAAGCTTCACTAAATCCTCATCCTCCAAAAGCTTATCCACCTCTATCAGCCAGCGCTCCCAACAAAGCTCCCTATAATCGGCCATGACGTGGACGGCTAACGGTTCGTAAATGGTACGCTGCTGATAGCGAACCGTGATCATCTTCTTTTCCTCTTTCTCACAGAACTCCCTGCTGCCCGTTGCCGCTTTAGAGCTGCGGTATAGCGTAGCCCCGCTTCGCGCATAAGCTCCTGCAACCTTCGGCCGTTGTCCACCGCCTGTTGGACCGACGGAACCAATTCCTGGGGAACGTAAACAGAGAAACGTCGGCTTTTTTTGCGCCCGTATAACGCATAGCTGGCGTGACCCTCTCCGCGCTGGCATGCCGAGCAGTTCTCTCGAATACACGGCCCGGTGCGCAACGATAGTGAGCCTGCGGCTAGAGGCCAAAGCTCGCTCACCTGGCGCAAAAACCAACGTCGGATGTCTTCGGGGGATTCGATGGGTTTCATGGTGATTATGTGCCTTATCGCACATGTACATACCTTGTGTCAAGAATTTTTCGCCGTTACTTGCCGAAAGCCGAACGATCTGCCATTGCCGACGACCTGAAGGCAGCATAAAATCACGCTGTTAGCTGCTATTTTTGCACCGGAAAGTAGCTAGGCTAGCAGGTTGCTGAAAAAGGTTCGGAATGCTTCGAGAGCCTCAGCATGAACGGAAAATCTTCAATGATATCAAAGGCCTTCGTTCGTCCTGAGCTTCGTCGAAGGACTCCGAGAGAGTTTTTCAGCATCCTGCTGGTGATCACTTCAGTCGCCCAATGCAGAGAGAGATTGATGCACCAATGGTGGCGAGCAGGCCGAGCGCTCGATGATATCCATCCCGTTATACACGCGCCAACATTACGTCACCTACCACTGACGTCTGACGCCAATGATCAATGACCTTTGGTACAAGAATGCGGTGATCTATTGTCTCTCGGTCGGCACGTTCATGGATGCGAACGGAGAGATGGAATCGGTGACTTCCAGGGGCTCATGCGCCGTCTGGACTACTTGCACGGACTTGGCATTACGGCGATCTGGCTGATGCCGTTCCAGCCGTCACCCTATCGCGACGATGGATACGATATTTCCGATTACTACGGCGTGAATTCGCGTCACGGCACGCTCGGCGATTTCGTCGAGTTCACGCACGGAGCCCAGCAGCGAGGCATTCGCGTCATTATGGATCTCGTGGTCAATCACACCTCTGATCGGCATCCGTGGTTTCAAGAGGCACGCAGCGATCCCAACTCCAAATACCGCGATTGGTATATCTGGTCCGATAAAAAACCGCCCAACGCCAAGAAAGGAATGGTGTTTCCGGGAGTACAGAAATCGACCTGGTCTTACGACAAAAGGCGCACGCGTGGTATTTCCATCGGTTCTACGACTTCCAACCGGATCTCAATACCTCGAACCCCCACGTCCATGCGGAAATCCTGAAGATCATGGGCTTTTGGATTCAGCTTGGTGTTTTAGGATTCCGCATGGACGCCGTGCCGTTCGTGATCTCAACCAAGGGCCCGCGCGTCAAAAAGCCAGTTGAGCAATACGACATGCTGCGTTCGCTGCGCGAATTTCTACAGTGGCGCGAGGGCGCCTCCATCATTCTCGCGGAAGCCAATGTTCTGCCCGAAACGATATGGAATATTTTGGCGAAGACGGCGATCGCATGCACATGATGTTCAATTTTCAGGTCAATCAGAATTTGTTTTACGCATTGGCAGCCTCGGACTGCCGACCGCTTGTGCAAGCGCTCAAAGCCACGAAACCACGGCCCGCGACCGGCCAATGGGGTTTGTTTTTGCGCAATCACGACGAGCTTGATCTCGGCCGCTTGACCGAGGAGCAACGCCAGCGCGTGTTCGCATGCTTCGGACCCGAGAAGGAAATGCAACTTTATGAGCGCGGCATCAGACGCCGGCTTGCAACCATGCTTAATGGGGACCGGCGGCGCATCGAGCTTGCCTACAGCTTGATGTTCACGCTTCCCGGAACACCGGTCGTTCGCTATGGCGACGAAATCGGCATGGGGGATGATCTCAATCTGCCCGAGCGCAATTGCGCGCGCACACCGATGCAATGGTCAACGGAACATCATGCGGGATTCACGAAATCGCTATGACTGGCGTAACAATTCAGTCCTGTTCGTCCATAACTTGGATGCGATTCCCAGGGAGGTGGCGTTCTCCACTGGATTGCGAGGTAATGAAGCTCGCGTGCTGGTAAATCTATTGACCGAGGACCACAGCCGAGCTGGAGAAGACGGGAGGCATCACTTGTTGCTCGAGGCGTACGGCTATCGCTGGTATCGGGTCGGCGGCCTCGATTACTTGCTCAAGCGTAGCGAGATCGAGACGCCAAGAGCACGTTGAGAAAGAGAGCCTCGCCTCACGGACCCAATTCTTTGTGTGGCAAGTTTGCCGCGCCTGGGCGGTGCATTGCTGCGACACCCCGCCGAACAAAATTCCGGGACACAATAGAAATTTCGCTGAGCAAAATTGGCGTCAGAGAACACGCGGCTACGAATAGTGCCGACCTCTTCCGCGCCAGCGTTACTGATTAGAGGCTGGTTTTGCGGCGGGCTGACCGCCGCCTTGGGAGACCTCTTTTTCAAATCCGGGCAGGATCGCTTTGAAGAATGCGTTTTGGATCAGCCGGACAATTGTTTCCCACGTGCCAGTCTGAGGCGCTTCCACGTCTCCGGAAAGCGGCACTTTTGTCGCGACCTCTGACCGCGGCCGATTTTGCAGCAGTCCGGAGATTCCCCCGACGAGGCCCTCGTAGAGTTTTCGAAACATGTTTTTCTCGGCGTCTTGACGCCGATCGTACGCCTTCATGTCGCTGAAAAGAGGCTTCACATATCCGTCGATCTTCCCTTGCCGTATTTTGATTTCCGAATACATTGAAAAGTTCCCGGCAACCACGTCGAAATTGCCGTACGCGCGCCAGAGATCATTCATCCTACGCATATCGGTGTTTTCGATGCTCAATGTCAAATCCAAGTCGGGCCCCTTCGATTCGGGACGAAATGTCGCCTCCACCTGCGCCGGGCCACTCCCCATGAATCTTCCTGTCACGCGTGCGCGAGCCGGTCCTTCTTTGAAATGGTTGCTCCAGTTCTCGAGTTGCAGCTTCGTGCCATCGAGAAATACGTTATAGGCTGGGTTTGCGGCCTGGTTGATGTAACCAATTCGTCCGTCGGCCGTAAAGCGCTCGACTTTCACTTCAAGTGTAGGCTCGTTGGCAGTTTCCCTGGCGACTTTGCCAGCTTCCTTCGTCACCTTCTCGGTCGGCGCGGTTTGCGTCTCCTGATGGAGGTAATCGGCGTCGAGGCCTATAAGAGTAAGTTTGCTGATCAGAAGCTTCTGAACGCCCGGAGCGTACTCGATCGAACCCCGCGTCGAAAGCGATCCCTGCCGCACGGAGAGCTTGTATCTTTCCGCGATCGGCTTGAAATAATCCAAGGTGATCTGGCCCAGCTCAAGGTCGCCTTTGAGAGCGATATGAGGTTTGGCGAGAAAATCTGCATCACCCCTGAACTTTGCATTGCCCTTATCGAAGACAACTCCCTCTAGTTCAACCGGCGAGGGATAGACGCCTTTTTCGGACTTAACGTTGCGGATATTTTCGGCGGTAAAATTTAGCTTTGTTACGTGGAGCGGTTTGTACGGGCCTTTATCGACATACGTCAGGTCGCCGTTGCGAATAGCGAACCTGTCGATCTTGAGCGGATACGCCGCTTCCAACGCGTCCTGCCAGCCTTTGTTCTGAATCGGGGTTGGGTCCTTGGCTTCCTGGACGAACTGTCGAAGGTCAAAATTGACTTTGGGATCGTCGATTTGAAAATCGCCAACCAATCGTCCGAAAAGGAGCGCTTTCCAGTGAACGCTGGCATGCAGATTAGGTATGTAGGCGATGGGTGGATCGGGGTGAGGCGTCTGATAAATCCACAATTTTTCCAGATCAAGGGAAAGCCCAATCGGGTGGAAATCAAGTTTTTCGAGGCGGACGGTGTATCCCTTGAGCCGAGCATTCATATCCCTCTCGACCTTGCGCCGCAGGGGTTCGTCGATGAGATAAGCGAGGACAAAGATGATTATGAGGATAACGGCGAGGATTCCGCCGCCCCAAATAACTAACCGCCGCCGCATATCGATTCTGCTCCGAAAATGGCTGATTCAAGGACCTGGACGGGCTCCTCTGCGCCTTGAGCCGATTAGTGCGGCATCAGCCGTTTAGAATCTTGTCTGGTATAGACAGGGCAACGGTCCGGGCCGCTTATATTGAACTCTATCTGCTTCAGTCTCATTCCGGGCTCGTAACAAAAGTTGTTTGCGTGCATCAGCCGCTTTGGTGACTCCTAACATGAGAACTGGTAGCCGCAAGACATGTGCCGACTGACGCTACGAATTTTCTTTGTAGAGTCCCTATTCAAATCATTGTGTCTGTTTTAAGCCGACAGAAGGGTTCTTGTTTTGTGTCAATTTTGCGACAGCGAGAGTCGTGCTATGGATAGGACACTGGCTACAAAAGGTTTTGCCGCCCGCTGACATCTACCGCAGACGTCTATCAGAGTGAGATCATGGCCTAAAGTTTGCGCAGCGACAGTGCAGTGGGGACGATGATGATTGAAGCAGTTATTTTCGATATCGATGGGACGCTTGTTGATTCCGTCGATCTACACGCAAAAGCGTGGCAAGTGGCGTTTGAGAAATTTGGCAAAGAAGTTTCCTTCGGAACAATACGCTGTCAGATCGGCAAAGGCGCCGATCAATTGTTGCCTGTGTTTTTCTCTAAAGATGAGTTAGAGCAGTTCGGCGATGAGCTGGATAGCTATCGCAGCGAGCTTTTCCAACAAGAATACCTACCGATCGTGAAAGCATTTCCCAGGGTGCGCGAGTTGTTCGAACGGATCAAGCAGGACGGTCGGAAAATCGCGCTGGCTTCGTCGGCAAAAGACGATGAGCTCGAGGTATATAAGAAAATCGCGCGGATCGACGACCTGATCCAGACGGAAACCTCCTCCGGAGACGTTAAAAAATCTAAGCCGTACCCGGACGTCTTTGCTGTCGCACTCGAGGAGTTGGGTAATATCGCTCCAGCCCAAGTGATTGCTGTCGGCGATACGCCGTACGATGCGCGGGCTGCAGGAAAAATAAATCTGCGCGCCATCGGACTGTTGTGTGGCGGTTGGAATGAAGAAGAATTGCGTCGAGCAGGCTGCGTTGCGATCTATCAGGATCCGGCCGACTTGCTTGCGCGCTATGACAGCTCGCCGCTTGTCCGCTAATGCAGAGCCTCAACCAGCCACATACGTCACTTATGAAGAACGACTACGAAAGGCCCGTCGGTTATTCAACAGGCATGATTTCGCGGAGCTGATTCATTACCACGTAGATCTCGGTCGTTAAGCTTAAGGAGACCAGCACATTAAAATTACTCTCATCGATAATCCAGGTTCGGGTGATGACTCACGTCCGTCGTGCGAGCAAATTCTTCGACTGATTCGCGCCGCCGGCCACAAGGTCAACTATCAATCCTCGAAAGAAAAGAAGTGGAAAAAGGCGCTTAAGAAACGCTGCGATATTGTCGCAGTCGCGGGAGGCGACGGAACCGTCGGTAAGGTCGCCCGATGCCTCATCGGTAGCCGCACGCCGATCGCCGTCCTACCGATGGGAAAGGCCAACAACGTCGCCAAAATGCTTGGTCTAACGGGGAGGCCTTTAGAGGATCTCATCAAAGGATGGAAAACCGCACACTGTGTAAACTTTGACGCCGGCGTGGCCAAAGGCCCGTGGGGATCGCAGTGTTTCATCGAAGGCTTCGGCGTCGGACTGTTCGCCGAAACAATGTCCCAACTCGATGGGCGGAAAATCCTTGACCTGGCACAATCAGACGATCCCAAAAAAGTGATACGCGCGGTAATGAACATTTTAAAAAATCAACTAAGGAACTATCCTTTCAAAAATATGACGGTTCGGCTCGACGGCCACGATGTCTCCGGCGATTACGTTCTGCTCGAGGCCTTGAATATCCGATACATCGGGCCGAATCTCGACCTCGTCCCGCGAGCGGATATCAACGACGGATTTCTTGATGTCGTTTTTGTCACCAAAGGCGAACGAGCTAAATTGAGTAAGTACCTCTCCGATCGAATAAGCGGCAAAAAATCGCGAGCCAATCTAACGGTCCGCAGCGGTCGACACTTGCAGATCGAGTTGAAGAACTCACCGATTCACATCGATGATATGCCTTGGCCCAAGGGCAAAGATCGGACGCCACTGCACTCCAATGCAATCGATATTAAGATCGATCCCGGCGCGCTGGTATTTCTCACTCCGGTGGAGAAAAGGCGGCGACGTTTACCGCGCGCGAACGCCCGGTCTTCGCCGTCATGAGTGTGGATCCGGCAAAACTGTGATCAATGATTCTCGCAGCTCCGTAGCCGAAGTCGCTCGGTTGCTATCAAAATAAATTCCTATCCCCTATGGGAAGAGAAGCGGCGACCCATATCACCCCGCCGTTCAATGCGAGTAAGCCTAAATCGACGGTGCCCTCGCCTGTTAAAACGTTGCCGATTCGGGACATTTAAACTGTCATCGGGTCTCATTTATGAGTCTGATGAGTGAATCTAGAATGGAGCCGTACGGCATATACACCAGCCGGAAAACATCCGGAATAGAAGCGTGTATTTCGTTGAAACTGGCGGAGGAGTCGATTTCATTTGTGCAAAAGGGGATAGGCACCGAAACTGGAGCCTATCCCCTTTTCTTGTTTATTTTGTTCAACGGTATTTCAACCGTCGATTCTCCTTTCTTGAGTGATTGAAACAAGACTTTTATTTCACAACAATATTTATTCGCGGCGGCCCACCTTTGATTGATGTTCAAGCTGCTGCCCTAAGTGGCGAGGTTGCACGCCAAAAGTTCTTACTCTTCTATTTTTTTCCAAGCATCGTAACCTGAACGCTATTTCTTTTTGGATTTTTTGCGTGGAACTTTTCCGCCTGCCCGGCGAGCTTCCGACAGTCCGATTGCGATCGCTTGTTTGCGGCTCTTCACCTTTTTTCCTGAACGACCGCTTTTTAACGTCCCTCTCTTGCGTTCGCGCATTGCTCGCTTTACTTTCTGCGATGCCTTTTTGCCATATTTGGCCATAGGGTATAGCTCCTTTGAGTTGTTTTTTTACGGGCGCAAGAGTCGAATTCGTCATGGACCTCAACTCGCTTTACGAAGTCGTTTGTGTTTGGCCGCCTCAAGTTCCTCACCCAGCTGCTCGAGTTCTGCGCTGTTGATCACTTTACGTATCTTGGGAAACATGGTTCCCTCCTCTTCCTCTACCGCATGATGCTCGACGTTGTCCTTCAACACTTTGAACTTCGGTTTAAATTTCTCGCTACTGGGTGAGAGCCTGGACATTTCCCGCAAAACCGTCTTCACTTGCTTGTGCTCCTCGATAGACTCAAGCACCATGTCTTTTAATTCTTCGTGTTCTTCCATTGCCGGATAGAAGATCGTCTCCTCGATGCGAGTGTGCGTCTCCAGTTCGGCCTTAATCTCCTTAAAAATTTGCTTCCGCTGCTTCTTATCTTCGGTTCCCTGTCCTTGTTCGAATAGTTTTTTGACTCTCTGATGATCTTGTTTGAGCAGTTCTAACGCGTCCATTGGCACCTCCCGTAAAATAGATTTGTCCAACGAAGGCGCAATACCTGTGCCAGCGGGTTCTCTCCCACGAACATCGCGCGATACAGAACACTTCCGCTATATCGTTGAACGTTGCTGCTCAGACTTCTCTACTGAGTTGTGCGTCGCATACTTTTCTGTCGCGCTTATCCGACGGAACTCTTTTTTTTGTGCGTAATTTTCGCGACAGAGCATATTGCCAGCGGCGATAGATTTTCACGTGAACGTTTTTAACGCCAACCTAAACTTGAGCTCGCTAGGTATGCCTTTTGCGCGATATTTAGCCTTGTGTTTTTTGGTAGACTTAAAAGAATCCCCTATGCTGAATCACAAGAGGAGTTCAAATGACCAAAAATAAATCGCCGTCGCGCTTTCCGATTTTCGCACGATGGATAGCCAACGCAGCAGGCAAACCTGCAGCTTTCGCAATAGCTCTTGTCGTCGTTATCATCTGGGCCGTTACGGGGCCGTTATTTGAATACAGTGATACCTGGTAGTTAGTAATTAATACGGGTACGACGATCGTGACGTTTCTAATGGTGTTCCTTATTCAAAATACCCAGAACCGGGACACTCAGGCGTTGCAACTCAAGCTGGACGAATTGATACGAGTCACGAAAGGCGCGCGTAACCGAATGCTCGACCTGGAGGAAATGGATGAGGATCATTTGGAGCGACTTAGGGAGATCTACGAGAGATTGGCTAATAAGGCTAGATCGGACGGGGAGCGGACACGCAAAACTTAGGGAGCACCACCGAGCCTAACCCGCCTCGGACAAATCTAAATCGCGAACCCTTCGCTTTTCCATATCGAAACAAGCTCTTTGATCGTGCGATCCGGCGGAGTTTCCGCGTGCTGGAGTTTGTCTTTCTCTTGCGGGCTTCGGCGTGAGGCGTAGCTTGTGTGTGGCTTGTTCTTACTTTGTCGCTTTTTTCTTACGCGAATGTCCTACTAGAACTAGGACGAACCGGATCAACACCGCGAATCCAGCCATGAAGCGTAAAGATCAGCCACGGGCTAATTTGTTTCTGCGTCCGGCAACAGTGGTGTCAGGACATTGGTTGAATAACGTAACGTTAGCTGCTCGCTCAGAAACAAATTATCTCTTTAATTGCAAACATGCCGCACATCGGTCATCAGGGTTCGAGGAAGTGCTGGAGCTATCAAATTACTTCCGATGTAAGCGCAAAACTGACAGTCGGGGGCATCCCAAAATAAACGCTGCCGAGAAAACTGCGCAGATGGCATGATGGTTGCTGCTCCGAAAGAATAAGAATGCCCTCTCTCAGTCAAAAAGAAGGAGGAGATTTGCAATGGAAAGAATTCAAAAATCGATTGAAGTCGGATCCCCGCTCCGTACTGTTTACAACCAATGGACGCAATTCGAGGAGTTCCCCAGGTTCATGGAAGGCGTAAAAGAAGTCAGGCAGCTCGACGATCAACGGCTCCATTGGGTCGCCGAGATTGCCGGCAAAGAAAAGGAATGGACAGCGAAGATTACCGATCAGATTCCTGATCATCGTATCGCCTGGCAGTCCGAAGCCGGCGAGTACACCTCTGGAGCTGTCGACTTTGATAGCGTAAGCCCGGATCGTACACGTGTCACGCTTGAGCTTGCATACGACCCCAAAGGTTTTGTCGAGCATGCCGGAGATGCAGTCGGCATCGTGTCCAGACGCATCGAAAAAGATCTCGATCACTTTAAGGACTTTATAGAAAATCGTGGCCAAGAGACTGGTGCCTGGCGGGGCACGATTCGATAATCGCCCACAGTGAGCATTATTGATTAAATAAATGAGGAGAACAGTTATGTTTCAGCAATCTTCTTTACCAAAAGTTTTTGTTTTAGTGTTAGCTTTCCTCGTTGCCGCAGTCGTGGGACGAGCAGCTGACACCAAAAGCACTAGCGCCAAACTATCCAGCGATGACTCCAATTTCGTCAAAGAAGCGGCTCAGGGCGGACTGATGGAAGTTCAGCTCGGCAAATTGGCGCAGGAAAAGGCTGCTAATGAAAACGTAAAACAGTTCGGTAAACGGATGGAGCAGGATCATAGCAAGGCAAACGACGAACTGAAGAAGATCGCTTCGGATAAAGGCGTTCAGCTTTCGAACGATCTCGACAAGAAGCACAAATCGAAAGTCGACAAGTTTGCGAAACTTTCTGGGGCCGACTTTGACAAAAAATATATGGACGACATGGTCAGCGATCATAAAGAGGACATCAAGAAATTTCAGCGCGAGTCTGAAAAAGGGAAAGATGCCGACCTACAAAAATTCGCCAGCCAATCGCTCCCGACACTGAAGGAACATTTACAGCTCGCCGAGAGTACAGCCCAGCAGGTCAGAACAGCAGGTAAGAGCCGCCCAGCAAATAAGCCGTAGGAAATGCCAATCACTGAGAAAACCGCGAAATTTGTACCGTGCCCTAACCATACTAGCGAATAAAACCCAGGGATGACGCCATTGCCATTCAGGCGGTGCGAGAAGCAGCGCGGCCCTTGACCGGCGCGAAGGATGATTACGATAGTTTGCTGGAGCTTATCGGCGATGCGCGTTTCGCGTTGATCGGCGAAGCCACGCACGGCACCCATGATTTCTATCGCGAGCGCGCGCAAATCACCAAACGGCTCATCACGGAAAAAGGATTTAGCGCGGTTGCAGTGGAAGCCGATTGGCCGGATGCTTATCGAGTCAATCGTTACGTGCGCGGCATCGGGATAGACCCGGATGCGAACGCCGCGCTGGGTGGATTCAAGCGTTTTCCCACGTGGATGTGGCGGAACGCCGACGTGCTCGACTTCATCGGTTGGCTCCACGCCTACAACGACTCGATCAGCTTAACCGAACTGAATGTGGGTTTTTACGGCCTCGATCTCTACAGTCTCTACAGCTCAATCGACGCGGTGCTCGGCTACTTGGACAAAATCGATCCCGAAGGTGCGAAACGGGCGCGCTATCGTTATTCCTGCTTCGATCAATTTGGTGAGGACACACAGGCCTATGGCTACGCCGCCGTATTTGGACTGACCGAGTCATGCGCGCAGGACGTCATCGGCCAACTCGTCGACCTGCGTCGCCGCGCCTCCGAGTATGCGAGCCGCGACGGGCGCGTGGCGACCGATGAGTTTTTTTTTGCCGAACAGAACGCGCGCCTGGTAAAAAATGCGGAAGAGTATTATCGCTCGATGTTTGGCAAACGCCAGTTGTCATGGAACCTGCGCGACCGTCACATGGCAGACACTTTGGAGCATCTGGTGGGATTTCTCACAGGCCAGGGTCAACGCGCCAAAATCGTCGTGTGGGAGCACAATTCACACTTGGGCGACGCTCGCGCCACGGAGATCGGTGAGAGCGGAGAGCTTAACGTCGGCCAGCTCGTGCGCGAGCGCTACAAGGACCAAGCTGTTCTGATCGGCTTCAGCACTTACGAGGGCACAGTGACGGCTCCTTCAGAGTGGGATGCTGCCGCGGAACGCAAACGCGTCTGTCCAGGTCTCGAGAACAGCTACGAATCGTTATTTCATAAAACCGGCCCCGAGCGTTTCGTACTTAACTTACGCGACGAAAGGCTCGAGCCCTTGCGCGAGCGCCGCCTCGAACGAGCGATTGGCGTCATCTATCGGCCGGAATCGGAGCGCGTCAGTCACTACTTCCATGCCGATTTGCCGGCGCAATTCGATGCGATCCTGCATCTTGACCAGACACGCGGAGTTGAACCATTGGAGCGCACGGCCGGATGGCAGAGGGACAAAGAAACTCCGGAAACATTTCCGAGCGGCGTGTGACATCGCGCCTTGAGCTGATGATAACGAATTGCACTGGCTCCAGCGAATTCAAGGGGCTACAGCCCGACCGATACCGCCGGATGCGCCGGTGATCACGATAACCGATTCGCCAACATCCCTAGGCATGCGGTACTCGTTTGAAACTCATCCGACCTTGACTTCGATCGTAGCCTCATTTCTCCTTTGTTTGGTGATCCATGCTTCCCTCTGCCTAGGCGGATGAGTCAACCTCACGCGCTGAGCTCGCGTTTTTAGGTCTCAAGTAACGCACGAACCATTGAATGGCCAACTCGGCAACTGCATCCAAAGTGCCCGGTTCTTCGAAAAGGTGGGTTGCGCCGGGAATGATATCGAATCGTTTCTCGGTTTTGAGCTGCTCGTAAGCGCGCTGATTGAGCTCGATCACCTCCGGGTCGATCTCGCCGACTATGAGCAGGGTCGGAGCCTTCACTTGCGGTAATGCTTCCCATGCAAGATCGGGGCGTCCGCCTCGCGATACCACGGCAGCAACTTCGCTGGTTCGCTCTGCCGCGGTTATTAAAGCCGCGGCAGCGCCGGTGCTTGCCCCAAACAGACCGATGTTCATGCCCGCTGTTTCCCATCGCCGGGCCACCGAATCCACCGTGTCTGCCAGTCGCCGCGCTAGTAACAAAATATCAAAGCGAAACTTACCGGTTGCCTGATCGGCGAGCTGTTCGCCCTCGGTCAGCAAATCAAAGAGCAACGTAGCCAGTCGAGCTTCGTTCAGACGCTTAGCGACCAGCCGATTGCGTGGACTGTGCCGACTACTGCCACTGCCGTGAGCAAATATGACGATTCCCCGCGGTTCTTCCGGAATCGCCAGATGGCCTTCGAGACTAACGTCGTCCAGTTGTAAGTTGACGCGCGTCTCGCGGATCACTTGATGAGCCATGACTCCTCCTCAACTTCGGATTTAGGCCAAACAAGGCTGTGATAGCGACGCTTAAAAATAGTAAGGGAATTGGACTTGGTCCTACGATACCAAAACGCAAAAAAGAGGCCATTCATTGTAGTATCTGTAAGATTTCTCTGACAAATTGGGTCTTCGACTGTGCAATCTGAGGGTAATGATCTGTGTTCCTGACTTGCGACTTGCGAAGGAAAGACCGTCCAGCGAAGCGCGATATGAGTCCGCGTCAAGCCGGAGGGCGCGTTGTTGGATTTGCCCAGAACGTGTTGACAATGAGGTCTTCGCATTTAATCCTGGATAATAGACATGCGCGAGCACGATATTATCGTAATAGGCTCGTCGGCAGGCGGGATCAAAGCACTCACCACGATCATTACTAATCTCCCTGCTGACATCAACGCCAGTATTTTTATAGTCCAACATCTTGCGTCAAATAGTCCTCCGAATATTCTTCCGCGGATTCTTAGAGATGTAGGTTCTCTTCCGGCTATCCATCCTGCGGATGGAGAGAAAATCGAAAACGGAAAAATTTATGTCGCACCGCCGGACTTTCACTTATTGGTCGAGCGCGGACACGTGCGTGTCGTGCGCGGGCCAGAAGAGAACCGATTTAGGCCAGCCATCGATGCCTTATTTCGTTCCGCGGCTAGGACTTATGGAGCAAGAGTTCTCGGCGTGCTTCTCACGGGCAATCTAGATGACGGCACAGTAGGCCTCCAGGCCATCAAGAAGCGGGGCGGAGTCACGATCGTTCAAGACCCTAATGAAGCAGAATATCCTCCCATGCCGAGGAGCGCCTTGAGGTATGTACAGATAGACTACTGCCTATCGCTTTCAGAAATAGCGTCCCTATTGTTGCGCTTAACGAATGAACCAGTAAAGGAAGAAGGAGCATATGCAGTGCCTAAAGCGATGGAATTTGAATCAAACATAGCCGAGCAGCGAATGAACACACAGGAGTTCTTGGACAATGTCGAGCAGATTGGCACTCGCACGACTTACACTTGTCCTCAGTGTAGCGGCAGCATCTGGCAAATCGGCAAGGAACAGCCACTACGTTTTCGCTGCCATGTAGGACATTCTTTTACCGCGGGTCCATTTTTGTCAGAGCAAACCAGTTATCTCGAACATATATTATGGTCGGCAGTCCGAGCGCTGGAGGAGAAGGTAACGTTAGTACGTCAAGTGGCACAGCGGATGAAAGATGAAGGCGCGCACAATGTCGCAATGCAATATGAAGAATACGCTGAGAACGTAGACAAAGAGGTATCGGTTGTTCGGGAATTGATACTCAATGGCCATGCCACAAAACGCGCTATTGTGGCCGATGACCAGGACAAAACAAATGACAGCTAAGAACGCGGCTAGCGCCAGGCGCCCGTTTATCCGCGATGTGTTTACGCTGCCGGGATCGCGGGCCTTGCGCCTTTGGGCGAGTTGATCCGAGACTGACAGGTGTGCGAAGGGCACCCTACGAAAACCTTTGTCCCTTTGGTTGCGGCCCGCACCGCGCTGAGCTTTCGTGGTGAAAATTGCTCTTTGACGGATTCGCACACGAAGGCACGAGGGCGGACCCACACGGCCCGACATCTTGTATGTCCGAATACGGCTCAGCAAACGCTGTACGTCATAAAAGCATTTGCCTTGAAAAGCGCGCGGATTTCAGTGCGCTCCGTAAACGATATCGACCAGCTTAATATCAAAACTCAAGTCTTCTCCTGCCAACGGGTGGTTGAAATCCACAGTCACTTCCGACTCGGTGACGTCCGCTACGGTTGCGTCTACGGGCGGTCCGTCCGATTGCGGTATTGACAAGAGCTCACCTACTTTGGGCTCCAGGTCCAAGTCCGCCAACTTGCTTTTGGCGACCACGACCACGAGATCTTCTCGGTGGGGGCCAAAACCTTTTTCTACGGGTAGCTCCGTCGTTTTCGAATCACCGGGATTCATTCCCACGACCGCTTCTTCAAGACCTGGGATGATTTGACCTCCACCAATGGTAAACTGGAGCGGTTCGCGATCGAAGGTTGCATCGAATACAGACCCGTCATGCAGTTTGCCGCGGTAGTGAACCTTGACGGTATCTCCGTGCTTTGCCTGTCCCATGATTTCCTCCTTTTTTGAATTTCAAAATTATCCTAGAAATCGAGTTCCCCCAACTCTCTTATGGGTCGCCCCACGATGGGTTTGATTTTCTCGTGCAGTCTGGACGCGAAAGCGGCATTAGAGCAGTCGATTTCGGCAAAGTAAACTTTCCCGTCCATTTCGTTGCTGAGCAGAAGCTTCATCGGTTCGATAAGATTCACCTCTATCAAAATCCCCTCTTCTGCCCGAGGCGGACTCTCATCCAGCTCCGCCCAGCTAGGTGGCCATTGGATTTTTGGATGTTCTCTTAATCGCATAAAGCTTCTCCTTTGGAACAACCCACTTAGGAGACAAAAGACAGACAGGAGCGACCAAGAACACTGCGTCGCGACGACAAACGCCAGAAGGCCGTGCCATTCACCTCCGAGACGAGTGAAAGAAGCGTTCTGGTTTTCTATCGCTTCGGCTCGGCCGGCTCCGATACTTCTTTGACAGTTTTGCTCACAATCTTTTGTTGACCCGCATGGACCGCCACATCACCGAGCGAAACGATGCCGACGAGCCTTTTTTGCCGATTGAGAATCGGCAGACGTCGGATCTGCCTGTCCTGCATCAGCTTTGCCGCCTCGGAAACATCTTGGTCTTCAAAGCAGTAGACCACCTCTGGTGTCATCACCTCGCTAACCTTCGTGTTCGTGGGATCGCGTCCCTCGGCGGTGGCCCGGACCGTAATATCACGGTCCGTGAGCATTCCGACCAGACGATCATCGCTTTTAATTGGAAGCATGCCCACGTCCAAGTCGCGCATTTTTAGCGCTGCATCCTTCAGGATGAAATCAGACGTAACCACTTCCGGATCTCGCGTCATAATTTGTGCAACTTGCATAAAAACCTCCTTAAAAGCATTGGGCGATCTAGAAATTCACGTTGTCATGATCCCGCGTCGACGTCGCCGAACAACAAAGTTATCGAACGATAGCCCGCCTCATCTGAACGAGCATCTTATGGTCTTGCTCCACGCGCTTCTCGAGCAGTGCCAAGAGCTCCTGCTCAAGGTTCATGAATTTCTCGAAGGCCTTGACTGCCTTCGGCTCGGACATCACTTTTGCATCATGATCAGCCATGGGCAGCTCGCGGTAGCCGGCCATCTCGTTGGCGGTCGCCGTCAGCAGAGTGGCAATTTCCCGGTGTTTCTTCGCCAGCTTTACATAGGCCTCGAGTTCTTTGCTGGCGCTCGCGTCGTTTAAATCTAGCGCCTTCATGTGAACCTCGAGGTTTTCGGCCACCGAAGCGCTCAGCTCTCCGAGCATCGCGGGAAGCGAGGACTGGCTCGCCAGACCCTTTCCGCAGGTTGGTTGCTCCGCCATGCTGTGGGTTTCTGCTAACTCTTTTGACCGTTCAAAAACGCAACGCATATGCCAACCATAAGTCACAAACTATTAAGTTTTGGCTTCAGTGATCGCCATGCCTCTTGTCTGGAAGGAAGCAAATTCTTCTGGCAGGCTGCTGAAAAACTCCGTCGGAGTCCTTCTACAGTGCTCAGGACGAACGGACGGGTTTTGATATCATTGGGGATTTTCCGTTCATGCTGAGGCCCCTCGAAGCATTCCGAACCGTTTTTCAGCAATCTGCTCGTACTTTTTTCTCTGGAACACGACCCAATCGGATCGCTTCTGTTTCTTACGGGTAGGTCGTTCTTAGACCCTTATGATTTTCTCGTACAACAATGTGGAAAAAATCCACACTTTTTTATTTATTCTATTCGGGTCTCTTTATCTTTATAGGTAAGAACTCTGCCCCATAGGCTCTTGGTTCCCCAGATTCCCGAACGCAAGCATTCGAGCTGGACAATTTGACTGTGATCGACAAACACGTTGACTTCAGGACCGTAATTTTTGATGTACCACGCGAAAACTTCAGGTTCGGCGGCCTCAAACATCACTTTTTCCAGGCCTAAGGCGTTGGCGAATTTTGCTGGCACGTCGCTGCGCCATGATTTCACGTTTTCGGTTATTCCTTCAGATTCCACCATGATCATGTAGGCGCCCGCCTCCAGATATCGTTTAGCGCGAAGCACTGCCCATTCGGGATCCTGAGTCCCCTCGGACTCGAGCTCAGCAGTGGCACTGGCGCCGCCGGCGCCAAACTGAATTCCCAATTCCGGCTTGGCTTTGAGGCCGGCCTTTTGCACTTTTTCGACCAGGCGCAGGATGTCGTCAGCGGGGACTGTGATAAAACCCGTTGAAACTTCGATGATATCGAAGCCGATTTCTTTGCACGCCTTGATGTACTGGCGCACCGCCTCGTCTCCTTGTGTAAGGAGATACTCGATAAAGCCGCCGGTAGAAACCAGAACATTGTAAGAATGGCAGATCTCAATCAGCTCTTTTACCACCGTGCGCGGCATCAATGAAAATGAGCCGCCGGCAAACTTCAATGCGTCCACATAGCTGCCCATGGTTTCGAGTGCATCTTGAAGGTAGCGCTTCCCCATCGGCGTATAGTAAGGCCCGCGGATTTCCGTCAATCCCCGGCTGCGAGGCTTACTCTCGCGTTGATTGACCCTTACGAACGAAAAAGCTCTCTCATTTTGCTCTGCCTGTGCCACAAAGCGTTCCTCCTTTCCGGCTTCAGCATCGTATAAAGTTTGCATACAACCACGATCGGTCGTTCGCAATACACCGCATAACGCGGCGAAGCCATAATTAAATTCGGAAGAAATTATTTCACCACACAGAGTACGCAGAGTTTATTTATTTCAAACTCTGTTTCCCGTCTTCCGCGCCTCCGTGGTGAAAACCCTTGAATTGTCCCGAGATCGGCACGAACATTATGAGAGGACGCTCATGCGATACTGCGGAGCGCATGTTCCAGCGGCGCGTTATAAACACAATGACGTCACCCGGCATGAAACTGACATTCTTAGGTACACGTGGCTACATCGCTGCTTGGAATTCGCGTCACCGCCGGCACACCGCTACCCTCATAAGCTATCGAGGTAAAAAAGTCTTGATTGATTATGGCGAAGATTGGGCGGGCAAACTAAAAGCGCTCAAGCCGGACGCGATTGTGATTACGCATCCTCATCCAGATCACGCTTTTGGTCTTAAAGAAGGGACGCTCTGTCCCGTCTATGCAATTAAGAAAGCCTGAGAAAAGATGCGAGGTTTCCCGATCGAGCAGACCAACCGTCGTTTCTTGGCGGTTCGCAATGTCGAAAAAATTGCCGGGATAAATTTTGAGCCTTTCTCCGTCGTGCATTCGATCAGAGCCCCGGCGGTGGGATATCGGATTCAAGCCGGATCGACTGCAATCTTTTACGTCCCGGACGTCGTCCGGATTTATGATCGTTCACGGGCTCTCAAGGATATTCAGCTTTACGTTGGCGATGGAGCGACGATGAGCCGGCCTATTCTCCGGCGAGAAAAGCTGAGTCATCGACTCATCGGCCATACGACAATTAGGGAGCAAATGGCTTGGTGCGAAAAGGAAGGGGTTCCTCGCATGGTCATTACCCACTGCGGATCCGGCATTGTCAAAGCGGACGAAGATCAAATCAGGGAGACGCTTCATCGATGGGCAAACGAACGCGGAGTTATGGTTGACATCGCTTACGATGGCATGGAGCTCACGCTACCCTGAGGTTGCGATTCTCCCGAATTTTCGCGGTCCGGGCAAATTTTCCAGTGGTTAGTCTGATTGAATCGAGAAAAGAACTCACCGCCGAGGCGCGGAGGGCGCGGAGTAAAGAATCCTTGATTAACAAATCCTCCGAACTCTCCGCCCTCTGTGCCTCTGTGGTGAAGTAACTGTTTTAGTTGCGGCGATGCCGTGTTGAGTTTTCGTTGCCCGGTAGTCCCGGTAGTTTTTAGGTGAGCCATGCCGGAACTTCCAGACGTCGAGATTTTTAGAAGATATCTAAACGCAAAGGCGTTGAACCAGAAGATCGCGCGTGTGTCCGTAAAGAACACGACAGTGACACGGAACACATCGCCGCAAGCCATCGCACGACATCTCAAGGATCATAAGATTCAATTGAGCCGGCGTCATGGAAAATTTGTCTTTGGACTATTGGATCAAGGCGGTGCGGTGGTATTTCATTTTGGCATGACAGGCTTTCTTAAGTACTTCAAAGAAAAAGCCGAGGAACCCAAACACACACGGGTTAGATTTGAATTTGCTAACAGAGCAGTTCTTGGTTTTGTCTGTCCGCGAATGTTTGGTCAGGTCGACTATACGAACGACATGAATCGATACATCGAGGAAAGACGCTTGGGTCCCGATGCTCTGGCGGTTAGCTCGAGAGAATTCAAAGAGCGGTTAGCGGGTAAAAAGAGCTCGATCAAGTCGGCCCTGATGGATCAGAGCTTGTTAGCGGGGATCGGAAATATCTATTCGGATGAAATTCTTTTTCAGGCGCGCGTCCATCCTCAAGACAAGGTCGACCAGTTGAGTGAAAGACAGTTAAATCAGATCTACAAAATGACGAAAAATGTACTCCGCAAGACGATAAGATATGAAGCCGATCCCCATCGGGTTCCTAGAAGTTGGCTCCTGCCACATCGTAGCAAAAAAACCGCTTGTCCCCGCTGTGGCAATAAGCTCCAGCGGATCACGGTTAACCAGCGCTCCGCCTACCTCTGCCCGAAATGTCAGCCGCCGGTCAAGTAGAGCACTGGAATATCTAATGCAAGGGCTAATGGCTTTTGTCGCGCTCTCCGCGCGATTCAGGACTGCTGCCTTGAAACAACCGCGTCAGCTTGCAACACTTTAAACAGATAGAGAAGTCCCTGTCGATAGTTCGGGGAACGGCGTGCGTGTATTCGATTTCTAGGACACAGCAAACACCGATCTGGAGAACCAGCCAAGCTCATGACTATTCTAAAAGTCAGCACGAGAAACAAAAGAGAGATTGTTGATCTCACTCAGCTCTGTCGAAAGGAGCTCCCGCACGCACAAAACAGTGATGGAATAGGCCATCTTTTTTTACTTCATACGACCGCAGCGTTGACAATCGCCGACTTAGACCCGGGGACGGATTTGGATCTCCTTGATGCCTTCGATGCTTTGGTTCCTAAACTTGACTATCGGCATCCACACGATCCTGCCCACGTACCGGATCACATTCTTTCAGCACTGATTGGGACTTCGCTGAGTGTCCCGGTAAAGAACGGGCAAATTCTGCTAGGAGAATGGCAAAGGATTGTTCTCATCGAATTCGACGGACCTCGACGGAGGGAAATTGCCGTTTCATTTATACCCGAGTGAACCGGCCGCCACGATATTTCGAACAGGCAAGCACGTTCGTCTCACTTCGCGAACGAGTTTTGGCATGCCGATTGCGGTTTCAACACACAGGTGTCCCATGGCAAAGGGTCAATCAAAGGCGCGCGGTCAAAATGCAATCGTAACGGAGGTTTAATGAATTCGTTGCTTGAACTGATCCAATGCGGACAGAGTTACTGGATGGATAATCTGAGCCGGGAAATGATTCAAAGCGGCGCTCTAAAGAAACGCATCATCAAGGAAGGATTGCGCGGTATCACATCCAACCCGACAATTTTTAATAAAGCGATTTCCAAAAGTAGCGATTACGATGCACAGATCAGAGACCTCGCCCGCGATGCAGTGCGGGTTGAGGATATCTATGAACAGCTCGTTGTCAAAGATGTTCAGGACGCCTGCGATTTGCTTCGGCCTGTTTTCGACGAATCGAAAGGTGTCGATGGATTCGTGAGTCTGGAGGTTTCACCGTACCTGGCGCATGAAACCGAACGAACGATGCAGGAGGCGCGCCGCCTGTTCAACGCAGTTGACCGACCCAATGTGTTCATAAAGATTCCGGGAACCGCCTCGGGTCTGATCGCCATCGAGGAAATGCTTTACGAGGGCGTCAACATTAACATCACGCTGCTTTTTTCGGTTGAACGCTATGAAGCGGTCGCGAAAGCTTACCTGACAGCCCTGGAGCGGCGAATCGCACAAAGCAAGCCCGTTGATAACGTAGCTTCAGTGGCTAGCTTTTTCCTGAGCCGGATCGACATTCTAGTCGATCAGCTCTTGCAACACCGCATGGCGCAAAAGAATGGGCCCGCACAGTCGTTGATCGGGAAGGTGGCGGTTGCCAATGCGAAACTGGCCTATCAGAGTTTTAAGAAGATTTTTTCCAGTAGGCGTTGGAAAAAACTCGAAGACAAGGGCGCGCGTGTGCAGCGGCCTCTTTGGGCTAGTACGAGTACCAAGAACCCTCAGTACATTGATGTTTGTTACGTCGAGCCTCTCATCGGTCCCCACACAGTCAATACGATGCCTGAGGAGACGATTGCCGCATTCGCGGATCACGGTCGGGTGAAGAAAAATACTGTCGAGGAAAATATTGTGGAAGCCGCTCAAAACATGGCTGAACTTGAACGACTCGGAATCGATTTTAGATGCGTGGCTTGGCAGCTGGAAAATGAAGGTGTGCAGAAATTTATTGATCCCTTTGCCGAGCTAATGACAAATATCGCCACAAAATATCAACGCTTAGCCAGCTAAGGACTCGGATGGGTGCGACCTCATTTCTAATTTCTGGTTTCCTCTGATGGGCGGGAAACAGGTGATCCCAGATCAATTTGGATCGGTGCTTGACGTTTCCCCCCTACGATCTCCAAAGTAACCGTCGGCCGCGGCGCCGGCAACCGCTCCCAAGCAAGGCGCACTTCCTGCTCCTGTTGGCTAGCGCTGACCGTGAATGAAAGGCCGACAACTGTGCGAGAAGAGCGAAGTTTGTCGGCCGCTTGAAGAATAAGGAAGTACGGCTCCTTACCGGCCACGGCGACCAACGACACCGGTTTGCCCGCCTTTTCTGCGACATGCACCACTCGACTGAAGACCAGAGTCTCGTAATTGTCGACAACCTGCTCGGCCTGCATGGCCAGATCTCTATTCTCCTCGGCTGCGTTAACGTTTACTGAAAGCACGACTACGTCGACTTTCTCCGGATCGAACTCATCCAACACTTTCTGCAGATGGCGCAGGCTATCCGGATCATGCACCGGGACCAGGATATTGCCGGGCCGCACCTGCAACGATGCTGGAGAAAGATTCTCCCGGACTTCGAGGCGGAATCTCTCCATTTCTCCTTCTTCGATCACCCTGCGCGCTCTGCCTTGTGCGCCTTTTTGTTTCTCAGCCTGGCGCCGCCTTTCGAAAATAGTAAATGCAGCAAAGAACACGAGCGTGAACGTGATTCCTGAAATCGTCGCTGTCTTCTTGGTCAGCACGTTAATGCCGGCCAGCAAGAAAAGTGTCACGGTAATGATCAGACCTACAGGCACTTCGATTCCTCTGATACGGAAATTCAGCGGGACTCTCCACCGCTGCACATCGGGTTCCGTGAAACGGAGCACGACGACGGCAAGGGCTTTCATCGCAAAGCTCCACACGACCCCGAACGCGTACGCCTCGCCCAATATATAGACGTTGCCACGGCTAGCGATGATCGTCAGTAGCTGCAGAATGACGATCAGATTGATAATCCGGTAGGTAGTGCCGTGCTTGTTGTGCGGCTCCCTGAACCACTCTGGCAGGACACCGTCTTCGGCGACCCGATTGAGCACTCCGTTGGAGCCGATGATCGCGGTGTTGACCGCTCCGGAGAGAATCAGCGTGCCGACCAGTACCACAAACGCATGGAAAGCCAGCTTGAGTCCGTCCGGTCCAACTAGAAAAATTGAAATGCCGCTGATCAGGTTATCGAAGTACCAGCTTCGCTCGGCGTCGGGGATAATCATCACGGCAAAAAAAGACACTAATGAAGTGAACACCAGACTATAGATGAAGATCACGAATCCGGCACGAATCAGGTTTTGATGTTTGGGCGCCGCGATTTCGCGGTTGACCTGGGCCAAGCTTTCTTCACCGCTCATCGCCAGCAACGAATGACCGAGACCGATGAGAATGGCGACTATCGTGATGCTAGGAGCGATCGTCCCTCTCAGCCATCCCAGCGACTCTTCGCTGAATTTGAGATTAGCGAGCGTGGGCGGAGGGACCGGCTGGTACCCCTGCGTGAAGATTGTGATCAGACACCAGATAATCAGAATCCCCACCATCACGGTGGTGATTTGCATAATGCGCAGCGCCCGGCTGCTGGAGAACGGAATACCAATACGATTGGTGTGCCAAAAGTAAAGTGTAACGAGGATAGCGAATGCGACCGCAAAAAGCAGGGTGGGCACATGCATCCACGAAGTGAACCACCCAGGTATAGACCCGCGCTCATGGCGCTGATCGGTCCGGTCAAGACATAATCAAACATCAGCGCCGAGACTGAGAACTTGGCGGCGGTGCTCCCCATCGCCTCGCGCACGACTCTGTAGACACCGCCGCGCACAAACATGCTGCAGCTCTCGATATAGACCGCCCGGACAGCGTAGGAGAAGAGCATGATCGCGAAGATAAACCACGGCGCCGCTTTGCCGATCGCTTTCTCCGCAATCCCGCCGACATAATAGGCCGAAGAGCCAAGATCACTGAGGACAATGGCAGCGGCTCTCCAAAAAGATACGAAGGAGAGCATGATGGTGACTGGAACGATGAATTTGTTTAAAGCGGAAGGCGCCGAGTTCTCCATGATCTTCCAGTCTGACATTAGGGCACTCTTTGGGGAAGGTTAAGAGTCGCGGCATTTGTTGAAAAACACCCGCTCGTTTCGTAGTGCTTCTCGTAGTTCTCGTTTTGATGACTACGTTCCGTTAAACTCGGTGTCGAAGCAAGTACCAAATTCGACCTCCGCCGACCTCTGTCCCAGAGGAAGAGCTCGGTCCAGCCTTCCGAAATGTCTCAGTCAAAGTTCTCCCCGACTTTGACGCTTTCTTGACTCTATTAGGCAGAAGTTTTTTAGTTTATTTAGACAACCGTGAATCTTTGACCTAAGTCGTGCTCAGTCAAGAAAATGTTTAGATACCGCCCCCTCATCCAAGTAGAGGATTACGCGCCTTTCATTGGTGCCGAAGCAGTCGAGCGCATTCGTCAGAAAGCCAAGCCGCTTCAGGGTCTTCATGTAACTCATGTGAATTCCACTTATTACGGTGGCGGGGTGGCGATGCTGCTGGATTCTTTGACTTCTTTGATGAGCAGCGTGGGAATCAAGACGGGATGGCGAACGATTCAAGGGGCGCCTGATTTTTTTAGCATCACCAAGAAAATGCACAATGCGCTCCACGGCGGTGATTTCAATCTGACCGAAATGAAGATGGAAATCTACGAGGACGTAGCCTACAAGAACGCGATTCGAAACCACTTAGAAGCCCATGACTTCGTCATAATCCACGACCCACAGCCCTTGCCTATGATTGTGCATTACGAACGAAGGGGCGCTTGGATTTGGCGCTGTCACATCGATCTGTCAAACATAAATAAAGAGGTCTGGAATTATCTCAGTCCGTTCATAGAGAGGTACGACGCGGTGATCCTTAGCATCGAAGAATACCGGCAGAATCTTAAAACCCCGCAATTGTTCTTCCTGCCGGCGATTGATCCCTTCTCGATCACAAACAAGGAATTGACGGATGATGAGGTCAGGGAGCGCTTGGATCACTACGGCATTAGAACCGATCTGCCGATAGTGCTGCAAACTTCGCGCTTCGATCGTTGGAAAGATCCTCAAGGCGTCGTCGAGGCTTACAGACTAGCGAGCCGTGAAGTTGACTGCTCACTGGTATTACTGGGCAACGTCGCCATGGATGATCCGGAAGGTCAACAGGTATACCAATCCTTGTTGAGCTTTCAGGGCGACCGAATCCGTATTCTCTCGCACGAAGATACCGCGTTGGTGAACGCCTTACAGCGGCGCGCGGCTGTCGTACTGCAAAAGTCAATTCGCGAAGGATTCGGCCTCACCATCGCTGAAGCGATGTGGAAAGGCACGCCTGTCATCGGTGGAAATGTCGGCGGCATCCGATATCAGATCGAGGACGGGGTAAATGGGTTTCTAGTCTCTTCTGTAGAAGAAACAGCGGCGCGGATCGTTCAGTTGATCAAGGACGAGAAACTGCGGCGGCAAATGGGAAACAGGGCGAGAGAGACTGTGAGGGAGCGGTTTTTGCTGACCCGACTCCTCGAGCAATACCTTGACTTGTTTAACTCGTTTGAGACGATTCATCGTCTAAGACAGAAATAGCAAGGTAAGACAACCTGGAGGTCGCGCAATCTATCGAAGGCCGGAAATTCACCGTCAGTAAAAATTGCTCGCAAGGAGGGCTCCATCCACAGTTATGCTCTGCATTCGACTCAGTTCCCGGTCAATCAGCCTTTACTAATCTTTTCGATGCGGTGGTGGCGGTGGATTATCGGGCGGCTTGTATGGCACGCCTTCCTCTTCTGACAAATTGACATCTGCCGTGCCGCCGTAGGGTTCTTGATCGGGAATCTGACCCGGCTGGCGCTCTTGAGCCGATTCAATTTTTGAGCGGTTATTGCGTTCCCAAGCAAGTCTTTGTACATCGAGATTGTCAACGATTTCTTGAATGCCGGCGACGTCGGTCAAAATATTGAGGAGCACATCGTGTTCCGCTTCGCTCGGCACGGCTCCTTCGAGATAAACGACGCCGCTGCGAGCCGCGATTTGCAATTCATGCATATCGACCTGTCCGTCTTCGCGCACCAGCTCGGTTAAATGCTTCGCTAACTCCTCATCGTCAAGCTCTTCCAGATCGGGAGGCAAGCGTCCAGCTGCGGGCGCTTCGTCACCGTGCTCCGTTTCGCCCAACTGGGTCTCCAGCCGCTGGGAACATTCGCGACAAACGGTTGTGGTCGGCATCGAACGAAACCGCTCCGCGCCGATGGGCTTGCGACAATTCGCGCAATGGCCGTAAGTGCCTGCTTCAATCCGCGCGAGAGCGTCATCTATGTCGCGAAGCCGCCGCTCCTGCTGTTCGTCCAATCGCTCGAGCACCCGGGAATCGCGCTCCTGCTGTGCTTCTTCCTCTGGCTCTGCCTCACGAGTTTCTGAAATCGATTGGAGCGCCTGGTCATTCTCGGCGGCGTCCTTAATAAGCGCTCGGCGGTGTCTTTGTAATTGATCGCTAAACTGCCGTAAGGGATTTTTTCCATCTGTTCTCCCAAAAATCAAATTCAAAACAATTCGTACGTTCGACGTGTCACCAAAACTGCGCCGCAGCCAATCGCAGCCATGAAAAAATCTCCGATTCAGAAAACTCGTAGACGGAAACGAATCAATTTAACTTTTTGACATGCCAGTTACAGTTTTTCGCTAATACATTTTCGCTCTTGGTGCCTTTGTTGCTTCACGGTTAGAGGTATCGTGAGAGGGAAATTCACGGGCCGATGATGCTTTGACAGATACCGCGAAGCCAGTACTGTCTGATTTCCGACACATCTCATCTGTTTTTATTTCATTTATTTGTTTCATTATTTGCCACTTTCGGCCGAAAAAACTTGCTTTTTGCCGACCGGAGCGATAGCTATGATCAATGAAGATAAGAATTCAAATGTCTCGGCAAGATTACGATTCCCTACTAATTCGGGTTACGAAAGAGTCCCGGGCATATGTCACGCTGATGAGCTACGTTGTATTGCGCCAGTCCGAGTCCCTTCTTCCGACCGACACGGTCATGACCGTTTGTGAAGATAATGAGGCAAGGGCCCTTCTACAGCTGGCCCAGGAATGCTGTCCAGACGCGGCCTCCGCTATCGAAGAGGCAGTTAAAAATCCCCGATCCGCATAATAGCGAACGCTTCTTGTTCGTCCGCTTACTTTTCCCGCGCACCTGTATCGCCGAAGACGCTGCCCAGAGTTTCAAAGGCATCTGAGAATTACCGCGGCTCGCCAACATTTTTGTCTTCCGGTTCTCATTGGCCTCCCCGCGGTCAGATCCATAGGGCTCATTCTTAAGCAGCGCTACAATGTCCTTTGCGGCCCTTCTTCTATTTCGCGTACGCCTTGTTGATTTGCGCAGTGAGCGCAACAATAAAAGTCTCCGTTGGCCTCTACTCCGTGCCCAATTACCTTACAGCCGCAGTGCGCACACTCTGGCGCCATGGCCTGAATTGCACACTCAAAGCTATCAAAAACGTGTGATTCGCCAGCTGCAGTAATCTCAAATGCCTTGTCATACTCGTTGCCACAGGTTTCACAGCGTGCCATCGTTATTTCCTCCTTCCCAGCTAAACGACGTTGACTCTTTAATGAGATGTTGATGCATCAGATGTGCCAGAAGCATTCTGAGGCTTGTGAACCTTGGTGATTTCAACTCTCTCGCAAGTCAATACTCTCGCTAAAGTAACCAGTTAAATTTGGCACAATTGTTCTTCGGTTAATGCATTTTTATACTGTCAAATGTCGCAGGACTCCGACAAGGACAAGAATGTAGAAAATAGCGCGAGAGGAACATGAACAAAGCCACAGAAAGGGACGGGATGCTCGCGCGTCCGGAGTGCGTGACTTATTTCTGCGTGAGCGAACTTTGTAATGCCTCGATCAGTGGAAGATTAATTCATGGAGAACGTGAAACTCTTCGCGTTGCCGTGACATCGTGATGCTTGCGAGCCTCAAGCCGTTCAGAGAGATTCCCGAAGCGCGACGCCTCGCGCTAATCTTTGCCATCGTTTACTTTACCCAGGGGATGTGGTATCTCCCGAACCTTTCGATCACTTTCCTCCTCAAGGAAACGTTCGGTCTCAGCGCCGCTCAGACAGCAACATTTTTCGCAATCACGGTCATTCCCTGGCTGATCAAGCCAATCTACGGTCTCATCTCCGATTTCGTCCCGCTGTTTGGTCAAAGGCGAAAGAGCTATTTTGTCCTAATGTCCGGGATTGCCACGGCAATGGGTGTTGTCCTCAGCATGATGGGATCGTATTCCTATTGGGGTGTCGCTATCTTCTTCACCTTAATGGGGTTCGGTTTGGCCTTCACGGACGTACTGACCGACGCGCTCATGGTAGAGAATGGCAAGAGGCTTGGCCTCACAGGGCCGTTCCAGGCAATCCAGTGGGCCTCAATCTCGCTTGCGTCGGTTCTCACCGGCGTGGGCGGCGGTTGGCTTGCGCAGCACAAATTTCTCTCCCTTGCCTTTTTGATCGCTACGGTGTTTCCCGCGATGACCCTTGGCATGGCCATCTTTATGATCAGCGAGCCCCCCGCCCAAGTCGGCGAGCGCCAGTTCCGCGAAACTTGGGCGGCCGTTCGTAGCGCCATCGGCTCGCGAACACTCTGGATCGTGGCGGGTTTCATCTTCTTCTACAATTTCAGCCCCTCCTTCGGCCCGGCACTGGTGTACTACGCCACCGATGTGCTGCAATTCTCGAAAACCTTTGTCGGTACCCTAGATTCTCTCACATTCGCTTCTGGTATCGTCGGCACCGGCCTTTATTTCGCCTTCTCCAAGTCGTTACCGTTCAAGCATTTGATTCACTTCGCCATCGCTGGCGGGGTGATCGCGACGCTAGCCTATCTCGGCTTCCGGGGTCAGGCATCGGCGATCCTGGTGTCGCTGATCTTCGGCAGCGTCGCGATGTTCATCCAGCTGACATTTCTAGATCTAGCTGCTCGGGCCTGCCCGAAGCTCGTGGAAGCGACATTTTTCGCTTTCCTGATGTCCGTCTACAACGGAGCTGTACAGCTGTCCCAGATCACCGGCGGGTGGCTCTATGATCAGCTCGGCTTCACGCGGCTGATCTTCATCAGCGCCGCCTTCACGGCGCTCTGCTGGCTGTTGGTTCCGCTGCTGAAATTGGAGAAGCTGGAAAACGGGGCGTAAAGAGCAAGCTCTCGTCAGCTCGCCTTTGAGCAGGTCTTGACCGACTTACATTCGGCAAGAGTTTGAAAAACGGCGGGCACGCGTCTTGTCTTGCGCCTCGCGGTCAGTAGCCGACTGTAAATCGCTGGCGGGAATGTCGCGGCGACTCCAGTTCATTCACCATTGCCACTGCGTAGTCTTTTATTGAAATCTTACTCTCGCCCTTTTCATCGACGAGCAACCGGTCTGTGCCGAGCCGGAATTCTCCGGTTCGTTCTCCCGGCTCAAGCAAGGCGGAAGGCGATAATAACGTCCAATCCAATTCCCGCTGGTCGCGGAGAATGTTCAGGAACTCGCGGCCGGCGAGCGCCTCGCCTTTCCATGCTTCAGGGAAATCGGGGGTATCGACGAGTTGCACGCCAGGCGCCACTTCCAAGCTGCCTGCGCCGCCTACGACGAGAAGCCTCTTAACTCCAGCCTTCTTGATGGCGCGAATCAAAATATTCGGATCCATCAAATGGAATTTGACGGCGCTGATAACCGCGTCATGCCCCGCGAGAAGTGCAGTGAGTTCGGCTTCGTTGTTCACGTCGCCTCGCCTCGCAGTAAACTTGACGTTCGGTTGTAGTTGCTCCGGATGCCGGGTGATCCCGCTGACATCATGTCCCCGAGTCAGCAATTCGATTACGATCTTTGACCCGATATTGCCTGTCGCACCGATCGCGGCAACTTTCATAATCATTTCCCCTTTTCCCGGCTATGATCAGAAGCAAGACTCGGCGAGTACACGTTCAATGCGATGAAGCGAAATCGCGCAAAGGACGGGTAAAGCGCCATGCCCGCTCGCGCCTGAACGGCCGAGGCGTCGCATTCGCTGCGTTAGGTTATCGGCAGCGAGACACCGTTGAGCGTGACTGTACTCGTGAACGGGACAGGTTCCAATAGTGCTTGCATGGTGTAGCAACCATGCTCCGCATTCCGAATCATCGCGGCGACCCGCTCCGATGGCTCGTCGGACTCCAGTTCCAATCGAGTTTCAATCCCAAGACAATTCGCTTTGACAGTGCCTTGAAGGACCGATCCTTCCTGTTTGTTGCGCATCGTCACATGCACGTGCGCTTTGCTGACCGAAACTTTCATCATATGCCCGTACCGGGCGATTTGCGTGAGCAGTCAAAAGCCAATGGCTGCGGTGAAGTAACCGAGCGGCGACGGGGCCGTGTGTTCGCCTCCCACGCGTTCTGATTCGTCGCAGTAGACGGTGAAACCCTGAACTGTAGCTACCTTACGCATGCGTTCGAGCGACTCGCAGTCGGCTTCAATGAGATTCTCCCGGTAGGTCACTTTCGGGTCTAATGCGGCAGGCGGATTTGGAAAGTCAGGAAGTTTCATATTGCACTCGTTTTTGGCGGAGGCTATCGATCATTCAGCTTTGGAGGAGCAAAAGATTCCCTGGTTTCCAGTATCCGCACCTCGGGCAGGGTTATATCGAATCAAAACAAACAGGGCTCCTTCCCGGGAAGGGGCCCTGTTGCCGGCGTCATTTGCGCCCTTAACTCGTTTTCGTGAATTCTATTTTGTAGCCCGTCTATCCGCGCAGCGTCGGAGTTTCATCAGGTCTATTCTCTAGGCATCTCCTGGCTATTATTTTCCGAACGCCCTTCCTTTTTATCGCGTCTTTTCTCGTTTACGCGAGCCAGCATCTTCCGATGCTACGATTGAGGGCTCGATTTAAGCCATTCGATACCGAGGTGCGTGCCTGACTGAACCCGTGGCGCCCGCCGATAGCGGGCCTGGCTGGCCAGGTGGACTTGATTCTCCCATTCACTTCCCTCCCTTACTTTATTCGGAGAAGTTCAACCACGTGCGCGCTTCGTGCCTTCTCCAGCAGCCCAGCTTGGAGGTTTTGCTGAGCATGTTTGATAGCTAACGCCGGCAACATTCTTTGTCAAGCATGTTTTTTCTTTTCGGCCAACCCAGGCGTTGAATTGCATCCCTGCGTGAAATGGGTTTATCGTTCTCTCGCACTACTCGAGTAGAAACGCATTTAGGAGAGAAGCACAATGAAGGACCCATCCGGGCGCCTTGTCCTCCTCTATTCCCGCGAACAGATTGCAGAACGTGTCAGGCAGTTGGCCGCGATTATTAGCGCCGATTACGCGGGGAGTGATTTAGTTCTCATTGGGGTTCTCCGGGGCGCCTTTGTCTTTCTCGCCGATCTGGTTCGGCAGTTGACTATCCCTGTAACAGTCGACTTTATCGGTGCCGCGAGCTATGGCGCTCAGACACAAACTTCCGGCCGGGTGACCATCACCAACGAGCTTCAGGTTCCGGTCTCCGGGCGGCAGATTTTACTGGTCGAGGATATCGAGGATACCGGCGTAACTCTGCAGACGATCCAGAACAAACTTAAGGAACTAGGGCCTCATTCCATCAAAGTTTGCACGCTCATTGACAAACGAGAACGGCGGCTTGTTGACGTGCAGCTAGATTACATAGGCTTCAAAATCACCGCAGGGTTCATCGTCGGTTACGGGATCGACTACGCCGAGCAGTATCGCTACCTGTCCGCCATCTACCGGATAGAAGGACTTGGCGAGTAACGATCTTGATCGCCGTAGCCATACTCCCGAAATCTTGCAATTTATTTGTGTTCGGTTCGTGAAATGTAGTTGTCCAATTCTTCCAGGAAGGTTTGCTTTTCGTCCGAGCTGAGAAAGGCGGCTTGGAAGGAATTTCTCGCCAGGTGATAAACGTCATTTCGGTCCAATCCTAGCGCTTTTTGGACAGCGAGGAAATTCTCCGTTAGATAGCCTCCAAAATAGGCCGGGTCGTCAGAGTTAATCGTCACGCACAATCCATGATCGAGTAATAGTTTTAGATTGTGCTGCTCTAAAGATTCGAAGACTCGAAGCTTGACGTTCGACAGCGGACAAACAGTTAATGGAATCCTGTCGGCGGCTAATCGTGCTGTCAGCTTTGGGTCTTCGATGCAGCGGACGCCGTGATCGATACGCGATACCTTGAGCTCATCGAGCGCTTGCCAAATGTATTGTGGTGGGCCTTCTTCACCCGCATGGGCAACTGTCAGAAATCCCTCCTCGCGTGCCCTGTCAAATACGCGGCTAAACTTTTCTGGCGGGTTCCCGACCTCCGCTGAGTCCAGGCCCACCGTAACAATCCGGCCTTTGAATGGTAGAGCCTCGCGCAATGTGGCCATAGCCCCCCCTTCACTCAAATCTCGGAGAAAGCACATCACTAACTTTGACGACATACCGAGGCGTTGCTTGGCATCCAGCATGGCACGATGTATCCCACCAATCACAGTTTCAAACGCGATGCCTCGACCCGTATGGGCCTGGGGGTCGAAAAACATCTCGCTATGGCGCACGGTCTGAGAATGCGCTTTGGTAAGGTATGCCCAGGTCAGATCATAGAAATCCCCTTCATTAACCAATGCACGAACACCTTGATAATAAAGTTGGAGAAATGATTGCAGATCAGCAAATTTATACGCTTTACGCGCGTCGTCGACGGAATTGAATGGAAGTCTCAATCCGTTACGCCGCGCAAGCTCAAACATTTGCTCGGGTTCCAAGGAGCCTTCGATATGGATATGGAGTTCCGCCTTTGGCAGGCGTTCAATAAATCTTTCCAGCATGGGCACTTTTTGATTCTTCAACGTGCTCGTTATTGAACGTTCAACAGATGGCGTCTTTCGATTATAGTCATGAGAAATTAAAATGCGGACGATTTTCGCACCGCGTGGAACAAATTTTAGTCCTTTCTACGAAAGGGTTAAATGGACAAACAGTCTGATCGGCTCGCAATCGCTTGCCTGGCTGAAGACTCATCCGTCACCTCTAGTATCGCTCACTGCATGTGAGCGCCGGCCTGGACCCAATTTGCCACAGCTCTCCTTGTAACTTTGGCGGATCCTGCATTTCCTTTCACCATGTTCCTTCATAGAATACCTTCATGGAACTTATCAGACCTGATTATGTCGTTTTGATCGTGGAGGAGCTGGATCGGGCGCTTCGATTCTATACTGAAGTTTTGGGCTTGCGGCTCGGACATCGCTCGGGAGAGTACGCACAGTTTGACACCGGCAGCACACGTCTTGCCCTTTACACCCGGCGCGCCATGGCAAAAATCTTGGGCATATCTTTAGACGCGCCCACCGCACACGCGCCGGGATTCGAGATCGGCTTTAAAGTGGCTGACGTGGATGCTGCATTTGACGATTTGGTTGCGCGCGGCGCTCTGCCGGCCGTGCCGCCGACGGATCGGGCCTGGGGGCAACGGACCGGTTACGTGCGCGATCCTGACGGCCACCTGATAGAACTCGCGCAGGACCTGCACCGAGTATGACTCACACATTAAGGGCACCTCAGGCAGGCAAGGCAATGTCACCACAAGCATGGGGTGCGTGGTTTCAATGCGCCCGATGAATAAGATGATGTCGCCTCTGAGATAAGGGTGAGTTGACCCGGCGTTAAGGAATCGGCATGCTTGACTCTGCGGACAGTATTTTTCTGTCGACATAGGAATGAAGTCAGGAAGATTCTAATGACGGATGATTACGTTCAGGCACGCGAACGCATGGTAGCGGAACAACTTGTAAGCAGGGGGATAAAGGACCCTCGGGTGCTTCGGGCGATGGCTAAGATACCCCGTCACTTGTTCCTTGAAAGAGAATTGTGGGAGCATGCGTATGAAGATCATCCGCTGCCCATCGGGGCGAACCAGACAATTTCGCAGCCTTATATCGTAGCACTTATGGTTGAGGCGCTTGAACTCAAAGGAGCGGAAAGGGTGCTTGAAGTAGGAACCGGCTCGGGTTATGCGGCGGCAGTGCTGAGTGAGCTATGCGCCGAGGTCTTTTCTGTCGAGGTGATGGAAGAGCTTGCCTTGAAAGCCCGCATCCTCTTAAGGAGCCTGGGCTACAGGAATGTGTCGCTTCTGGTCGGCGACGGAACTCTTGGCTGGGAGGAGCATTCTCCTTACGACGCGGTGGTCATTTCCGCCGCTGCACCGTGTATTCCCCGTCCGCTTGTTGAACAATTAAAGGTACCCGGCTATCTCGTATTCCCAATGGGCGAGGAAGAGCTTCAAAATCTGGTGCGGATTCGTAAAGACAGAGCAGGAATTCGAGAGGAATATTTGGGCGACTGTCACTTCGTAAAGCTAACGGGAAGATACGGGTGGGAAGATTAGCCTCAACGTAACGCCTAATCTCGGTCAACTATTTCCAACCATTTTAATCTTCTTTCTTTTTGCTTTTTGGTCGGATCGGCACGACCGGGGCTTTCGGGCGCTCGGACCGTCCCTGGACGAGCCGGTCGGTCATCTCGCTAAAAAACCGCTCGATCATCCTAATCAGCACCTCGTTATTGGATGCGAGGACAAGCTCAACGTGATTACGCAACTTGGTCCGGACGATGTCGATCGGTATTTGGCTTTTGCCGCGGGGTAGCTTTGAAATGTTCTTGGACATAGTCAAACCGCCAATGATCGCCGCGCTGGCGGAGCGATATATCTCGCAAATCTAAATCTGTCGCTGGTGTAATATATTCGACTCAGGTACCCTCAAAATGGGGTGCGGGGCTTATTGCAGGACGGACCAGCGCCCCACCGCGACCATAGACTTGAGCGCCCGGTCAAGCGTACGAACACGTTCCTCGTCTGTTATTGACTCGTCAAGCTCATCGATGCACATATCGAGCACATTGGCGATCATTTTAAGCACGTATTCGTTCACTATTTCCTCTATGGGCGTAGCGAGAATTTGCTCAAGCCGCTCCTCATCCGTTTTCGTCTGCGTTGCCTCTACGGCGGGCATATTGGCTGTGGCTTGATCTGGCGAAAGCGCGTCCTTTTCAATCAGCTTTTCTGCAATCGGATACAATACTTCGTCCAAAATTTGAACCGCTGAGTCATCGCCATACTTTTGGCGTAGCTCGGGCTCTGCCTGCCGGAGCATCTCTAAAAGCGCCTTCTCACATAGATTCGTTTCCATATTCGGTATGTCCTCTATCTTCATGTTTCTTGGTATAGGTTGTCAGAAATCGACTTCCCCCCCTCTCTTATGGATCGTTCCACGATGGGCTTTTGACTTGAAGAACTTGACAAGCTTTTTTGCGCGCTTGTCATTCATTTTCCAAACCAGGCCCCCCGCTATCAATGACCATTACCGGTTTCATGCCGTCGTGGCTCACGCGAGCCCGTCATTTCGATTTCGCTAGGAAACACGTATAGGGATGGACCGCCATCCCATTCTACTAGAATCAGTCGTCGCTCCAAATCTTCAATCTCGTAAACAATAGTGCCCTGGTTATCAGGCTCAATAGTTACGCCGTGATCACGGATCAATTTTTTTGCGCGACAACGAATTCCCTTTCTTTTCGTATCTATCATGATCCATGCCTCCTTGCTCGATGTTGCTAGCAGGAAGCAACAGGTGCTATCTGCTCCCGGAACTTAGGGAGCAGCTCAGCTGAGGATTGTCGAGCTGTGTACCTAAAATTTAGAGGCAGATAACAACCAACGAATGATTGAATTAAATAACGAGCCATCGATGAAAACATAACACGGACATTTCGTGTTGCAACACGACACCGATCGTTGAGTCGTGATAGAAAACAAATGAATTTGTTGAGCAACCAATCGGAAAGTGGCTCTCACTACTGAGAACGCGCGCCGGTTTAATTCTAACCACGATATTTCACGGTTGATGTAAGTATTCGCGTCCATAAGATTCTTTCCGCCAATCGACAAACGTCCGCGCAACGACACAGACAACATTGCCCAATGTGCCGTGGATGAGACTCGACTTCCTACCGCCGGGAATTCACCTGTTATCGGTGTTGAATTTTCCGTTAAAGAGCGCCCGACTACATGTGTTTCGTGACGATTAAACCAATATTCAAGCTTCGCGAAAACGAGGCGCGGTCTCAAAATTGCTGCACCAATACCATCAATGAATCGATTTTTCACGGCTATGAGTAATACTGATTACAGACAATTCGTACCTGCCGCCGGCAAAGATTGGCGTCCTACAATTCACGGACTTGGTTTGGATCGGTGGCGGGTTCAGTCTGGTTTTGCGCTCAGCGTATATATACTAGCCCTGAGCCTTTTTAGCGTCGACTTCACGTGGGCGGCCACAGTGTTGGAAAATTTCGCACAGTACGGCAATAACGGCTTTCCATCAAAATGGCGCGGCAGCAATGATGATGCAAAGACAATTTATCGAATCGAATCCGAGAACAGCAACCGCTTTCTCCGTGCGCGCGCCGATAATAAAGCCGTACAAATTGGCCTAGAGCATATCTTCGATCCAAAAAACCAACCGCGGTTAAAATGGCGCTGGCGCGTTAGTCAAATTCCTCCCGGCGCCGACGAACGCGTCTCGGGCAAGCACGATGCTGCAGCTCAAGTCTATGTCGTATTCGACAATCAAACCCGACCGCGAGTGGTAAAGTACACTTGGAGTTCCTCTTTGCCGGTCGGAACGCAGTTCACCAGTCCTCTCTATAGCCGCAATAAGGGAATCGTTCGGCGTAGCGGGCAGCCGGACAGCAAGCGCTGGTACGAAGAAGAGGTCAATTTTCTTGAAGACTTCAAAAAATTATTCGGCGAGGAACCTGGCAAAGTCCAGGGCATTGCAATTCTCACCAGCTCGGACGCAACGAAAACAGCTGCTGCAGCCGACTACGACGACTTCGTACTCCTACCGTAAAGAATCCGATTTTCAGCCTCAGGTCCGCTCCTTCGGGAAGCGATTTGGCTTAGTTCGTTTTCTCAAAATCACGCGCGGCCCTTCCGTAGGTTCGCTCGCCGAGATTTTTCTCGTTGTGTTGGATCGTGACTTCGATCGGCGTGGCGCGGGCCGCCGTGACGAACGCCGGACAGCGGTGAGTGGCCGCCTCCACGATCGATTGGATTGCCTCCGGTGGGTTCGGACTTTCCACTGTCACCTTATACTTAATGAGATCAAAGCCGCGCTCGGCATCGCCGCCGCCGGGCTCAACAAAACCGGAAATCTCGCCTTCAAGCCGGTCCAACTGAACGTCCGCCACAGCTGCGCTTTTCACGCACCAAACTTGGTGACACATCATGATGCCGGCGAGAAAATAGCGCAGCGGCGCCGGACCGGCATCGTGACCCCCAGCTTCGTCTCCCTCGTCGGAGATAAAGCTGTGCCCCTCTACTTTGGCGCGAAACTGAAGCCCGTGGAGGGCTTTGCAATTGACCGTCGTGACGGGCCGCCGCGGCTCGCCTTCTTTCCGCGCGCGGCGTTGCGAAAGTTGTCGCGTGGCGATGTCCTTGAGATTGGCTTCGACTTTGAACATGGCTTCCTCCTCGTATTGTGTATTTGGCTATGGTCGGAAAGGATGGCGGAACGAAGCGATCACTATCGCTTTCAAAAACTGCTCGAAATTACAAGGTCGCTACACTTCCTCGGAATGACATCGAGACCTTCGGGCCGAAGGTGTCATTTCGACCCCTTCGGCGATGCTGGCTCCGGGAGAAATCCTTCTCTGGTACTTAAAGACCCATCGCAAGTGGACAGCTCATCAGCCACATAGATCAACGAGAATCACGGCACAAAAAATTCAGCATGACCTGCGCGCAAGCATCAGAAGCTTCGACATGCGGTAGATGTCCGACGTCTGGAATAACGACCAGGTCCGACTTTGCGATTCCTTCGTGATAGGCTTTGCCGTGCGCGACCGACACAAAACCATCACGATCACCCCAGATAATCAGCGTCGGCGTCGACACGCGATAAAGGTGTCGACTCAGCCTTGGATTATCAGGAAATTGCCAGGCGAAACGCGCCAAAGTCCGCCTGGCGAGAATCGTACTCACTATGGCGTCGGCTTTGGGGGTGTCAGGAATAGTTTCGATTGCCACCGAGGAGTTTGGATCGCCAAACATCGCCTGTCGCATCGCCGCCGGATCGAGACTCAAGATATCAGCGGCCGGCGCGTCCGCTACCCGTAGACCCAACGCGTCGATAAGAATGAGGTTGCTCAACGTGTCCGGGTAGCGCAGCGCCCATTCTGCCGCGAGCCAGCCGCCGAAAGACGCGCCCGCAAGCGCCGGGCGATCGACATCGAGCGTTTCGCACAGATCGCGATAGTGAAAGATCAGATCTTCGATTTCTGTGAAATCATCAAAATTATCCTCCGACCCGGCAAATCCCGGATGAATCGGTACCAAGACTTCGTGATGTGCCGCGAGCTTCTCGTGCAGCGGCAGCCACGTCGGGCAAAATGAATCATGGAGAAACAGCAGCCGCGGTCCAGCCCCACCGCGATACAGGCGTACGTTTCGCCCTCGAACGTTTATGGTTTCTTCTTTATAATTTGTCATCGTCGATGCTTCTATCAAATGAAAATGCTTCGGATCCAAACCACGGCTAAAAACTATTGCCTAAAGACCGACTATCTCCCTGTTCGTCATTCCCGTGAAAACGGGAATCCAGTCTTTGTAACCGCGCTTCGCCTCCGGATACCTGGGTTCTCGCGCATGACTGGCCGTCTATGATTCAGGCCTCACACCCTCGCGGCAGGCGCGTCGACGTTGATATTTCTTAATTTCGGCATGACCTTATCGGCGAACAGTTTCATGCTCTTCTCAGTGTATTCGCGCGGCGCGTTGCCGACGGAAAAATTTGCGATCAACAAACCGAAGCCGACTTTCTGCGCATAGTCTTCAAGCCGTTGGCGGACCGTTTCCGGGCTGCCGACGATGACGTATCCCGCATCGTCAACTTCCTTCCAGGTGGAGAGATTCGACGGCCGCGACTCGAGCCGACGTTTCATTCCCATCACGCTCGAAATCGAAGTGTGCCCCGGCGGCACCGCATACTGCGGCGTCGTCTTCAATAAATTCCTCGCGTAATACCAATAATGCGGCTCGTATTCGCGGCGTGCTTCCTCGTCCGTCTCACCAACGTAAATACCAATGCCCCAACCGATTTGGCTGTGGCGCACCATGTACCCGGCCTTGTTGCAGCACGCGGAAAAATATTCCGCAGCTTGGCGGCGCAACTCAAACGGCGCGAGAGTCGGCAGCACCATGTAGGTGTATTTTTTTTCGGCCACCCACTCCATGGTTTCAGAGCTGCCGGAGCCGGGGATCCAAATCGGCGGATGGGGTTTCTGATAGGGCCTGGGCCATACATTGATGTAGCGGAATCGGTAGTGCTTGCCGTCCCAACTGAACGGGCCCTCCGTGGTCCACGCTTTGATGATCAAATCGTGCGCCTCGTGAAAGCGCTCGCGCGCGTAGGTCGGATTGATCTTGTAGGAGAAATATTCCATGCCGGTGCCGACGACCATGCCTGAAACGACCCGGCCCTTGGTGATGACGTCGAGCATGGCGATCTCTTCCGCCACCCGCTGCGGATGATCGTAGAGCGGCAACACGTTGCCGAGAATAACCAGCTTGGCCTGCTTGGTGCGACGCGCCAGGCAGGCCGCCATGATATTTGGCGATGGCATGCCGCCATACGCGGTTTGATGGTGCTCGTTGACGCACACGCCGTCGAAGCCGAGTTGATCGGCCAGCTCCAGTTCGTCTAGATAGCGGTTATATAGTGGATGACCCAGCTCGGGATCATAGAGCGTGTTCGGACACGTCACCCAGGCCGTCTTGTGCGTCTGAAAAAAATCATCCGGCAGATACGCCCACGGCATCAAGTGAAAGCAGAAAACTTGCATGATGTTCTTACCTGACGTTTTGAACGTTTTTAACGGCTTGAACGATTTGAACTCTTAAACTCATCTACGGCTTCCAACCGATTTTTTTCAGCTCCATTTCCACGTCTGCGGCCATACTCAAATCAAAAACCTCGGGAATCTCCACCTTGCGCTCCATTTTTCTCGCTTCGCGCGCTCGGTCGATGACCTTTCTCATGTTGCCTTGCTCGAAACCCCCGCCGGGATTGTAGCGGCGCATTTCATCCTCATAGGTTTCCCGCGCTGCCTTCCGATCGTCGATCCGCAGCACTTTTTGAATCACGTTGAGCGTTTCCTCCGGCTTCTGACCGAAAAACAGATGCCCTTTCAAAAGAGCTCGAAGAAACGAACGTGTCACGACCTTGTCAGTCGTAAGCATTTCATTCTTTACGATCAACGGATGGGAGACGTATGGCGGAGGCGTGTATTCGAGATTCCGAAATCCGTCTTGCATCGCCGCCAGAGCGTGTTGCGACGCCAATAAGGCTCCTTGCACGTTGCCCGATTTCAATGCGGTGAATCTCACCGGCACACCGCCGGTTTGCAGCAGCAATACGTCCTGCATGGGTTTTAGGCCGTGATCAAGGAGAATCTCCCGCGTCAACAAATCGGTAAGAGTGCCGAAAGCGCTGATGGCGATCTTTTTCCCCTTGAGATCCTCGAATCTTTTGATTTGCGGCGCGACTATCAGACGATGAAGCAAAAACTTTTCCGCGACGTAGATCGTTTTACCCTTGATGTCGCACGCGACGACTGCATCAAACGTGCTGGGGGAATAAGTGAATTGAAACGAACCCGCGATGAGTCCCATGGTGCAGAGATTGCCTCTCCCCGCGATCACGTCAATATCTATTTGCTCTTGGGCTAAGTAGCCGTTCTGCTTGGCAACGAAGAAAGGCATGACGCCCACTGAATAATCCGGCACGCAGATTTTGAACTGCCTTGTTTGAGCGTCAGCGACGTTCCATGCGGCAACCGAGCAAGCCACGAAGGTCGAAAACATGAGACCAAGTAAACGTCGCTTCATGTGCGTCTCCTTCCCCCACTTTCCCTCCTCCCCTCGCGGGGGAGGAAAGAGGTGGGGGTGATTCACGTTCGTACTCGCACCCCCATCCTGACCTTCCCCCATCGAGGGGGAAGGAATTTCGATCTATGTGCGGCGACAGCGTCGATGACTCTTGCCTAACTTCGATGCAAAAAATCTCAATTTTGTTCATGTCCTTCGCCCAACTATTTTTCAGAGCCCAATAACTCTTTCCACTTCTCTTCCATTTTCCGACGCAGCTCGGTTGAAATCCCGACCTTCTCCGGAAAATGTTCTTTCCAATGATACGGCCGCGTCGCGTCGACGATCGCCACTGAGCCGGTGTAATCACCTTTTTCTATTTTCTCGTGCTCTAATCGCGGATCGACGCGCGAGCTCCAGATACGGCGGTTAATGTCGAGAGAAGTCGCTGGATCGCAGCGGCTTCCCATCGCCTCGAATACTTCGCTCAAATCGTGCGGGTTAACATCCTCGTCGACGAGAATCACGAAGCGCGTGTGATAGCCGCCCGTTCCTCCCAACGCGCCGAGCGCCGCTCGCATGGCATGGCCGGGAAAAGACTGCTCGATGGCTAATACAACGATGCCGCCGCCGTACCGAACGCCTTTGATGCCGGGAATACCGAGAGCTTCCAGCTCCGAGCGCACGCGCAGGCCACGCGCACCGAATAAATTTCGCGCCGTGCCGGGAAATGGCGGCGAGCCCATGATGATCGGATCGTCGCGGTAAAGCACCGCGTGGATTTTTATTAGCGACGTTGGACTCGCATCGCCATAGTAACCACCCATCTCGCCGAAAGGTCCTTCGATCGCCACGCCTGCCTTGGGCGCTAAAATCTCGCCTTCGAGCACGGCCTCGGCCGTCGCGGGAATCGGCAGATCTGTATAAACGCCCCGAGTCACCTCCACCGGCGCGCCGCGCAACCAGCCCGCGTAATCGTATTCACTGTGGCCCCAAGCAGCGTTGTCGCCGGCCGCGATGAGAATGGTCGGCTCCTGCCCCAACGAAATCGCCACTGGACAGGCTTTTCCTTGCGACCAATATTTTTTGCTGATGATGTCGCCGTGATGTCCTGACGCGAGGTGGCCAACGCAAGTATTCTCATCGATCAGTTTGAAACGATAAGAGCCGACGTTGACGTAGCCGCTTTCCGGCTCGCGCGTTACGGTCGACGTAGCGCACATATAGGGCCCGCCGTCTTTCTCGTGCCAGCGCACCCAGGGAAATATTTTTAAATTGACGTCATTGCCTTGCTTGACGTTTTGTTTCACCGGCGCGTCGTTGACGAACACCGGCGGCACCGGCTGAAAAGTTTTCACCTGACCGTTCCACCAACGCGCCGCATCGGCTTCGCTAATTTCCGGCGGGCAGCCGTGAATCAGTTTCTGCCGCTCGGCGTTGTTGAGCATGTTGGTCATCAGACGCATGCCGCGCGGATAGCCTTTAATCAAATCGAACAACAAGACGGGACAATCCTTGCGCGCGCCGGTCATTCCGGTAAGCGCACCGATCTCCAGCTCCCCATCCGCGCCTTCGATCACTTTGACCTGGCCCATCGCTTTCACCGCGGCTAAATAATCTCGCAAATCATAGAACGGTCGACACTGTCGCGGCGCACTCTGTGTGGATGACATTTTTTTACCCTCTTCGTGAGGCTACATGATTGTGTAGCTCACCACGAAGAGCACGAAGTTCACGAAGAATCATTAATAAAATAATTCTCATCTTACCTTCGTGCTCTTCGCGTCCTTCGTGGTGAAAAATTCATAATCTTCAAATCTTGAACTGGCCCTTCTCGCACACCACTGTATCGTCGATAGTAATCGTGATGTAGTCCGTGATGCCTTCAAGTCTAAGGATACTATTGATCTTGCCTCGGTCGGCGCCGTGGCCGATGCCGAAATGCATCGCGCCGTAGTGTTTTTTCCATTCACGTACCGAGTCGTTGTCCTTCTGACAGAGCTTGTTGAGCCCGACGGAAATCTCGCCGCCGACCAGCCAAGAGTTCTCGTCGCCGTAGGTTTTCACAAACCAGCGCACTTGCTCGGCCTCGGTCTTGCCTTGAACATCGACGCAGCGACCGTCCTTGATAACCAGCGTCACCGGATGTTTCCAGCGTCCCGGTGGATACTGCGCCGTCACCTCCCAGACCACTTGGCCATTGGCCGTGCCCGGCACGGGCTCTACATGAGCTTCGCCCCAGGGCCACGTCCCGCCGGCCAACTTGTTGGTTTTCGGATTGCGCCCAAATGGGATTCGGCCCCACCAGTTGGCAAAGAAGCCGGGCTCCAGACCGCCGATCTCTGCGGTGAGATCCGTGCCGTTGTCCGACTGCACGCGAATTTTCTTGCCCTTATCTTGCAGCTCGCCGACCTTGCGTCCCAGCTCGCAAATTTCTTCGACGTCTTTCATCGACGTCCGACCGCCGCCGTCCGTGAGAATTTCAACCGTAAGCTCTTCCATGAGCCACATCGGACCGCCGCACGCTTGGCGCATGGCGCGCGATCCCGGTGTTGAATTGCTCATCGCCGTGGTGGTGAGCGCCACGATCACGTCAGCGCCGCGCGCCGCTTCGATCGCCATCTGCGGCACATCGGCAAAGTGGCGCGGCAGTCTCGGCCACATGCATAACACCGCCTCGCCGCCTTTTTCGTTGATCGCCGCCATCATGCACTGCCAGATCAACGGATCCATCGCATCGTCGGTGATGACGAGTAGTTTATCTTCCGGCTGCACCGAGCGAACGGGAATTTGAAAGCTTTTCATCACCGACATGATTCGGCTCGCCGGACTACCGAAACGTTCCATCATAACCATGGCTTCACCTCCATAGATTTTTACGTTCTAAATGTTCAACAGATTCAATTCAACAAAGTTTATCGCACCAAGCCTCCAGCGAAACAAATCCGAAATCCGATAGGAGCGAGGGTCGAGGGTCGGGTGTCGAGGGAAAAATCCGTCGTCCCTTTACACTCGTCACTTGACACTCTTTCTGCTTTTTGACCATTTGAAATTGTTTCGAATTTCGGATCCTTCGACAAGGCTCAGGACAGATTTCGTGCTTCGAAGTTTTAATCTCGTTGGGTTAATTCCCCACAGCTTGCTGCGTAATGGCTAATCCTAAGTCCGTCATTCCCGCAAGCTCTTAGCGGGAATCCAGGCGAGACTCTGGCTGGACCCCCGATAAAAACATTCGCGGGGGTGACACCTTTGAGAGAAAATATCATAAAGGTCTATTGCTACCCCGCAGCTTGCTGCGGGGTAGTTCATTTTTATTGTGCTCGGCTTTCTTTGAGCCTTTGCACTTCTCTCCCCTCAACCTTCACCCATTTTTCACTTGATCACCTTGTCCGCTCGCGCCAGCACTCTCTGCGGGATCGTGACGCCGATCTGCTTCGCCGTCTTGAGATTGATCACCAACTCAAACTTCGTGGGCTGCTACACCGGAAGATGGGCGGGCTTGGCGCCTTTGAGAATCTTATCCGCGTATGCGGCGGCGCCGCGGCACAAATCAATAAAGCCCACGCCGCAGGTCATAAGCCCCCCGGCTTCCACATACTCGCTCTGCAAGTATATCGTCAGCAGCCGACTCATTACCGTGTTTTACTCTATCCGCGCGTCAGTCCGAAGCCGATAGTTATCGGCAGAGAAGCCAACAACACGCGCGGGAACTTTCCTGGCAATTAGAATTGAAAAGTGGTCATGCGACGTGGCCGTCAAAGATCGTCAAAAAAGTATTCAATACGTCGCGTCCAAGTAAACGCCCGTCAAAGGTGGGATGGGGTTCAATGAGAGCGGCGGACAGATGTCCGCCAATTTCCGCGAAGCAACGGTAAAGTAGCGTAGGAGTGGGCGCTGAGTCGATACCACGAGAAAAAGAGCTATAAAACGGCGAAGAAAAAATGGAGACGGCAGCGCAATCGCCGAATGGCAAAACGGTATTGTCTGCGCCAGTATCTGGGATGACATCGGCATAGGTTGCGTGATGGCTTTGCTGAAAGTTCAAAAACTTAACCTCTATGCGCGGGATAGGCGGGGTATAGGAGCTATCGTAGGGGAACCCAATCTCTCTACGCTGCCGGATTGTAAAAACTGTGTCGGATTCTCCACCAACCTTTTCAATATAGGCATCACAAAGGCCCTGTTTCCCTACCTCATCCATAACGGTCGCCATATCCTCACCGACGGTTACCACTTGTCCGTTGTGCACCGCCACCCACTTGTTCGCGAATCTCCGCACGAGCTGCTCCCGCTGCTGCCAATAGACGTTCTCATTTTCGAGGTAGGCCTCTGTGAGAAGTTGCCTGAGCCGCTCTGGGAGTTGTTCCGATTTGTGCGTACCCATAATGGTCGACACCTCCGCGTTTGACGTGAATCATCCTACCCAACCCCATTGAAAGTCTCAAATAGCACTAACTTTCGCAACGATGGCTTGGAGTCCTAATCCCATTTCCTTCACCTCAGTCACTCCCATCGGGGGAGGAAAATAACGGGGCACAAACGGAACTCGCTCGAAAACAACCACCAGCCGGTCCTCCAATCTAAGGCCGTCAGAAAAAGGTGTCAGGAAGCTTTTATCTCTACCTCTATGTGGCCAAGCTCTCGCAGAGCCAGCCGAATGGCCTCGGAACGGGTGGACTCACGACCCGGCTCGCTCGACGAAAGAGACCCTATCCGTAGGACTTTCTTCGCTGCTGCGCCTCTGCCCTCGCCCCGCACACCATGAGCGCGACGACG
>DASYUV010000276.1:0-8383 GCA_036000865.1 Binatia bacterium
CCGGTGTTGCCCGGATCTTCGTCCATCAGGATGCGTCCGTGATGGTCGATGGCGACGTTGTCGAGCATGCCCTGGCCTTCGCCGCCGCGCAGGAGGATCTCGATCTCGCCGCCCTTTTCGGGATTCGCGATATCGTCGAAGCGAAGTCTCCAGAGCCGGCAGTTGTTCGTCAAGCTCGCCGTGGTGACGAAATAGAAGTCATTGGCATGTTCCTTTCGCGGATCCCAGGCGCCGTCTTCGACTCGTTGCAGCCTGGCGATGCCGGCTTCGAGTGAAAGCTGTTCGATCTGTACGGCGGTCAGCGCGGATACGTCGCCGAGGTTGCTTAAAGCGAATCTGCCTTTGCCGATGAAGCCGGTGGCGACGGTACCCAAGCCGAAATCATTGCTTTCCTCCGTGACCACACTGCCGCTGACAGAAATCTTGACGCCGTAAAAATCGCCGTTGGTAAGACCCGCTTGCACGATTGGATGGCCATTTTTTTCTTTGTTGCCAATGTAAAGGTAAACTTCGCTCGGAACGGTGTTGCTGATGACGCCAGCCGTGCTCAATGCGCTATCATCCAGGAGCACCACAATGGTTTTGTCCTGCGGGTAAGGGCTCGCAACTGCGTTCTCGTACGCCATGCGCCCGAGATGCGGCAATTGCCGGGTCTCTCCGGCGTGCGGTCCTGTCGCGACCCGCGCCCACGGCCGGCCTTGATCGACGACGACTACATTGGGAGCGCTACCCACCGTTGTCGTGCTTTCTTCGCCGTTCAAAAAGATACGCTCTTTGGTCCCTTTGCCCTTGGCGAAGAAGGCGCCCTCAGCGGCCAGATCGCCGGAACATAAACGCTGCCAGACGGTGGTTTCTTGCAGGTAAGCATTGGTGGCGGGATCCCAGGTATAGACCTGATTGGCTGACGGAGAGAAATCTTGACCCTCGAGCACCGTGAGAGATTTTCGGTCGATGGTCCATTTAGAGACGAAAGCCCCCTTAGAACCATGCGCGCGGACAATCCCAGCAGTGCCACCCAACTCATGGTTCATCAAGAGAGTAAATTCGTTGCCGTGGCTGCGGAACGCGCCGAGGCCGTCGGGAATGCCGACCATTCGATAGCCGCCGACGGAGTCACCGACGGTTAGGATCGATCTTAGTTCTACACCTGGAATGCTGGGCACCAGATACGGTTCGGTGGTCGTGCTCGGACCGAAATTCTTCGCCGCCGCGGCTTTGCGCGGGAGCAATAGCGTCGGACCGACGATCAATAGCGGGGCAGTGGCTAGTGCCGCTTTGATTAACGTGCGCCGGGTGACGGGCCGCGACAGAGTTCCCGCGATCGATTGGCCGGCTGTTGTCTCGCGTTCGTTGGGTTCATCCTTTTTTTTCATTCGATCCTCCTCAGGCAAATTTTGACGGCATGTTTGCGCGCCAAGAGTTAACGAGCAGTTACGAGCTCACGAAGTTCTGATTAACCCGTTCTCGCCACGGTTCTCTTTATGTGTGGGACAACATCTGCTACGGCTGGTGCTCATCATGAAGATTTTCCTCCTGCGTTGCCTGGGCGTTCCGCGCGGTTCTCCGGAGACGCAACGAAAACTCGTCGTCGTCGCGTTGCTTTATTTTATCCAAGGCGCGCCGGCGGCAATCTTGTGGGAAGTGCTGCCGGTCTACTTTCGTCTTCACGGCATCTCGCTGCGCGCCATCGGCGGCTTGCGCTTTCTCGAGTTGCCATACTCGCTGAAGATTTTTTGGTCGCCGCTGGTGCACCGGTACGGCGACCGGCGGGTGTGGGTGTTGGTGTGCATGATCGGAATTGCCGGAATTCTCTTCGCGCTGCCGTTTGTCGAGGTGGCGGCGGTCGGTTGGATCGTGCTGCTGCTGATACTCGCGTTGACGTCGTTGTCGGCAACGCAGGATGTCGCAATCGATTCCTATTCCGTCGGTTTGGTCGATCGTCAGGAAGAGGGGGCTGCGAACGGCGTGCGCGCATCGGCATATCGCATCGCCTTGGTGCTTGCCGGCGGCGGAACCGTGTTCTTGGCCAGCGTTCTGAGCTGGAACACGTTGTTTGTTGTGGCCGCTTTGTTTTTCGCAGCCCTGGGATTCTCGGCGCTCACGATCCCGCGTTTGAACTTGCCAGAAGAATCCCGCGAGCATTGGATGAAAGGGTTTGTCGGCTGGGCCGGCACTTGGAAAGTGATTCCCCTAATTCTGTTTGTTTTGACCTACAAGCTCGGGGAATTCGCTATTGGGCCGATGGTCAAACCGTTTTGGGTTGACTACGGTAAAGCGATTTGGCCCGCGACCGACGATTTGATGTTTCAGATCGGTTTATTCCCGACCACATTCGGTATCGTTCTCAGTGTCGTCGGTGCATTGATGGGCGGCGCGTTCATCTCGCGCTATGGCGTTTTTCACGGCGTGTGGTTCTTGGGTTTGCTTCAAGCCGTATCGAATCTCGGCTATTCGTTCGTCGAATGGCTAGACCTCGGTCGCTTTGGTCTCTACGGCGCGTCGATGTTCGAATCATTGAGCGGTGGCCTGGGCACAGCGGCATTCCTGGCGTTCCTGATGAACGTTTGTCAAAAGGAACACGCCACGGTTCAGTACGCATTTTTATCCTCGGTATTCTCTCTGACCGGAAGATTGGTCGGCGGCGTTAGCGGCTTGGGCGCGGAGCGTTACGGTTACGGCAATTATTTTGCGCTCACCTTTGTGCTGTCGATGCCGGCATATCTGTTCTTACCTTGGGTGCGACACTGGATACGCGAGGACGGTAAAGAATAAACTGCCGCACTCATTTTTCTGGGTGCGATTCTAAGCACCAATTGAACCGCCAAAAACCAAATCACAGTCATTGACATGCCTATTATTTCGATGATACTAGAAATATGGAAATAAAGGCGGCGGTAACGGCTTTGGCTGCACTGGCACAGGAAACGCGGCTGGCCATTTACCGGCTGTTAATCGAGGCGGGTCCGGAAGGCCTGTCGGTGGGTCGCATCGGCCAGACGCTGGATGTTCCCGGAGCGACGTTATCCTTCCATTTGAAGGAACTTGCTCGTTCGGGTCTGGTGTCCTCAAAGCAAGAAAAACAGTTTATCTATTACGCCGTCGACTTCGAACGCATGGCCGAGCTTATGACTTTTCTCACGCAGAATTGCTGTAAAGGCATGCCACAGGCGTGTCTTACCGTGGTCGAGACGGAGCTCGGACGCTGCTGTCCACCCAAGTCAAAACCCAAACGCAAAAGGAGGCGCTCATGAAACGTTTTCACGTTCACGTCACCGTGAAAGATCTCGATGCCAGTGTCCGGTTTTATTCAACCGTGTTCGGAATGCCGCCGACGGTGCTCAAGCCAGACTATGCGAAATGGATGGTGGACGACCCACGAATCAATTTCGCGATTTCGCAGCGCGGGCTCAAGCCCGGTGTCGATCATCTCGGGGTGCAGGTGGAGTCGGAGACCGAATTGACCGTACTGCGCGAGCAAGTGGCAACGGCCGAGATTGCCGCGCTCGACCAGACGAATACAGAGTGCTGCTACGCGCGTTCCGACAAGTACTGGATAACCGATCCGCAGGGTGTAGCCTGGGAGACTTTCCACACGCTCGACTCGATTCCAGTTTATGGTGACACGCTGCGCGGAGAGCCGATGGCTTGCTGCGGCTCCGCGCCGACGTTCACTGCCCCGTCTGCCAAATCCGGCGCCTGCTGCTAGTGAAGGAGATTGCCATGGCTCACGAAGGCTCGTTTAACGTGCTGTTTCTGTGCACCGGGAATTCGGCGCGCAGCATCATGGCGGAAGCGATGCTTAACGCTCTCGGAAAGAATAAGTTCAAAGCGTTCAGCGCGGGGAGCCATCCCACAGGAAGCGTGAATCCTTTTGCGTTGGAGCTTCTTGAAAAAAACCGCTTGCCTACTCAAGGGCTGCGCAGCAAAGACTGGAACGAGTTTTCCCGGCCCGGCGCGCCGTTCATGCACTTCGTGTTCACCGTATGCGATCAAGCTGCGGCCGAACCTTGCCCGGTCTGGCCCGGACAACCGATGACCGCGCATTGGGGCATTCACGACCCGGCAGCAGTCCATGGCAGCGACGAGACGAAACGAAAGGCGTTTCTAAAGGCGTATACGGAGCTTAACCGGCGCATATTGCTGTTTATCAATCTCCCGTTCGAGCAACTCAGCGATCTCGCTCTCAAGGAGAAACTTGACGAGATCGGTCGGTCGCAATGACCCTTGGCCGGGCCGCTGCCGCGGAGGCGATCGGAACAGCCCTTCTGCTCGCGATCGTGGTGGGCTCTGGGATCATGGGAGAGCGACTCGCTCAAGGAAACGCCGCCGTTGCCTTGCTGGCAAATTCTCTTGCGACTGGAACCGGCCTCTATGCACTGATTCTTATCCTGGGACCGGTTTCAGGCGCGCACTTTAACCCAGTCGTCTCGGCGGTGAGCACGTGGGATGGACGACTATCGCGAAGCCGCGGCGTTGTCTACGTGCTGGCGCAGGTTGGCGGAGCGTTTGCGGGTGTCGCGTCGGCGCATGCGATGTTTGGATTGCCCATCGTTCAAGTTTCCACGCATGTTCGCCCGACTCTGGGCGAGGGGTTTGGGGAGGCCATCGCCACATTCGGTCTCGTGTTGGTTATCTCGCTGGCATTGAAGTATCGGGTCGAAGCAATCCCGATGGCGGTGGCAGCGTTCATTACGAGTGCCTATTGGTTCACCTCCTCCACATCGTTTGCCAATCCCGCCGTGACGTTTGCACGCGCGATGACCGATACCTTCGCCGGGATCTCTCCGCAGAGCGTGCCGCTCTTTGTCGGCGGACAACTGCTCGGTGGTGCAGCGGCCACGCTGCTCGCGCGCTGGTTGATCGGCGCGAAGCTTGCGACCTCACCCGATCCAAACCGGGATTGAGACAGCACAATAAAGATCCATTCCACTACGTAATTTACGGACAGAATTCTCCGGGACCGCGATGAACTCGACGGGCGCATTTCGCTTGCCCGTGCTCGGCGACATTTCTATCCGAAAAGTAACCGGTCGTTCAGCCCATCGTCGGTTAAATCAGTCTATGGCAGCCGAGAAGGTGGGAGTTCCGGCGGCACGATAGCGCGATCTATACCAATTCTTGAAGTAGTCTCTTCCAGTGGGCGAATTCGCGCCTTGGCTGAACCAAATTGGCGCCGCGGGCGCACTGGCGCTTTAACGAGCGGTAAAAATCGGCGTTCGTTTCGGCCTTCAAGAGAAGTTTTGTTAGTTGATGAGTGTCGCCGACCGGAAAATATCCGAGAAAGTTTTTTCCCAAGGTTCCAACCAAACCGGGAATCTTAGTGGCGATCACCGGGACGCCGCAGGCAAGCGCTTCCGATAAAACATTTGAACTGCCTTCCATCTTCGACGTGATGCAGGCTAAATCGCTCCGAGCCAGGATTTCCCGGGTCTTGCGGTGCGATAGCTGGCCGATCCAGCGGTAACGGGGATTTCTCCTCGCTTCGGCCTGGGCCTTTTCGCCAAGGTGATCGTTTAAAGCCACGCCGATGTGCGTCACTTCGATGCGTGACTCAGCCGGTAAACGCCGCGCGGCAAGCGCCGTGCGCAACGGATCTTTTTCCTCGCGCAGGTGGCCGATGACACAGACTTTAAAGTTTGTGCTAACGTTCGCGGATCTAACTCTCAAGGGTTCAGCGGATTGATAAATGACTCGAGTTTTGGCGTGCAATCGCTTGGGTAATTCGGACAAAGCCATTTGTTGCAGCACCACCAGGCGCGTTGCGAGCTCAAGCGACTGTTTAGCTTTTCGATCACGGCGAATATCGCGGTACAGATCCGTGCCGGTGAGCACGACGATCAGCGCCAGCTCAGGATGACGTTTGTGAAACTGTTGAATGGAGTCGGAGCTACGCCGGGCGTGAAGCGCAATGAGAACGTCGCACGATTCGGCGTCGTAATTCTGAGTGACTTTTACCCGATGACCGAGCTTCTTCAGCATACCCGCCCAGCGCTGGGCGGTAATTTTGTTGCCGTTGTTGAGGGTTAACGGCGCCGGCGTAACGAGTTGTATTTTCATGCTGTCGATTATTTAGCGCAGGTGCGAAATCCGGCCCAAACGTCGCGCCGGTCAGGCGTGTAAAAATTTCTCCAGGTGTTGCGTATTAGCAGCGACGAAGTCGCCCAGCAACCGCCGCGCAAGACCTTGTGTGTGCCAAACCAAGGCTTTGAGTATTCCTTGTAGGGGTCCACGGTAAATCCTGGGTAGGCTTGAAATTCATCGGCCGTCCATTCCCAGACGTTGCCGATCATCTGCCGGCACCCAAAGGCGCTGTCGCCGCCCGGGTAAGCGCCGACTTCGATCGGGCCCGAGTTGCGCCAATCGAGATTGGCATGCTGTGGCGTCGGCGGGTCATCGCCCCAAGGAAAATAGCGACGCCGTTCGCTTAACTCGCCGCTCGCCGCCAGTTCTGCCGACGCGGCGACTTCCCACTCAACTTCGGTCGGAAGTCGACGGTTTGCCCAGTTGCAATAGGCTTCGGCTTCATACCAGTTGACGTGGACCACGGGCATGTTTTCGTCGAGCGGCACATATTGATCGAAGACGCGCTGTGTCCAACGGCCGTTGGCTTCACGGCGCCAATACATTGGATGATCGAGCCTTGCGCTCAGACCTGCGAGTTCCGAGTTCTCATCAATGGCTTTGTTAAAAAACCTAGAAAAAGATTTTTCTAATTCAGGCGCACCGCCGGTTTCGAGCCAATGCCAACCCTCGGTGCTCCAGTATTGGGAATTACGATAGCCGCCGGCTTCAACGAAGGCGAGAAATTCGCCGTTGGTGACCGGCGCGCGCGCGATCCGGAAAGGCTTGATCTCAACGGCGTGAGCCCATTTTTCGTTGTCGAAGACGAAGGGAAAGTCTTCGCTGGCGCCGATCATAAACTTGCCACCGAGAATTTCGACGTCGCCAGTCCAGGCCGCGCGAGCGATTGGGCTTCCTGGTGCTTCTCTGGTGAAGTGGGGTGGCGGATAGCCAAGTGTTTGGCGGGTGTAGGCGAGCGCTTCGGCGTGCATTCCTTCGTGGAAAGTTGTCAGCCAGTAGAAATAGAATTCGTCTGCAGAGAGTTCAGACGAACTTTCGATGCTCGCGACGCACCGGTCTAACACTTCATTCATGTAGCGCAGGGTAGATTCTCGGCTGGGTAGTAAAAGCTCCCATCGGGTGTCGTGGGCGACGTCGGTGGAGTTGTAGAGACGATCACCGTTCTCAATCAGCGATATTTCGTTGCGCAGATGACGCAATACCCAAAACTCCTGGGTCCACGCCACATGGCCGATTTCCCAGAGCGGCGGGTTTACTATCGCCAGCCGTGGCCCGATCATTTGCTGATCGTCGAGATCCGCGACGAGCCCGAGCAAACGCGCGCGAAACTCGCGCATAGTTGCGATCAATTGGCGCACGCCCATGGTGGGGAGGGGACCGGCGGTTGCGCTGGAGATCATCGTCGGCAACCTGACCATGTTCTCTGATCCTGACCCTTTTCTCCCAGGCGGCTCGCTAGCTCTTCAAAAACGGCACGCCCAGGCGCATCAGGTCGTCGAAGGCATCCCAATGCACCATGTGCTTGCAGCCATTCACAATGTGGAGGTTGATCTGTGGTTGCATTTTTTTAAGCAACTCGGCGCGTTCACCGGCGTGTGCACGGTCTTCGCGGCCCAATATCATCAATAGCGGCAGCTTCAGGTCGGTGAGCCTCTCCCATAACGGCTTGGCCGGCGCGGCGGCGCCCGCGGGGGCGTCGTGACTCTGGCGTTCCTGGTGCGCGATGAAATTGCGGCCGATCATGCGGCTGTGGCGCATGGCCACGTCTTCCTCCGAGATCAAGGCATGGTTGAAGGTGTCCGCCTGCAGGAGTTTGCGGGCATCCTCCAGCGTCGGTTCCTTTTGCGCCATCTCCTCGTCGACGCGCGCCTGTACCGCTTCGTACTTGCCGACCTGCGCTTCGGTCTGCAGCGGCAGCAGCGAGCCGGTACCAAGAATGATGACGTGCGAATACCGGCTGGGGTCTTCCAATGCCAGCTGAATCGCGAAGCCGCCCGAGCGTGAATGCGCGATCAGCGCGGTCTTGCCCAGGCCCGCGGCATCGATGAATTTCGGGATGGAATTGCGTTGCAGTGGTAAGGTTTGCTTGGCGGGTACGTCGGAGAGGCCAAAACCTGGAAGGTCAAAGGCAACCGCGCGAAATCCGGCCTTGGCAAAAGGCCCGAGATTGCGCAGAAACACGTCCGCCGAGCTCCCGAGCGACGCGCCGTGCAGAAACAGCACCGATGGCCCTGAACCTTCTTCGATATAACGAAGTTTCAGTCCATCGACTTCGACGAATTTATCTTGATAGGCCATGGCA
>DASYUV010000277.1:0-20193 GCA_036000865.1 Binatia bacterium
GTATCCGCAAGTTAGGAAGCAAGCTCTTCGAATGTCGCGGCAACCGCGATCTCCGATCCATCTTTCAAGATCGAGGCGCCGAGCTTTTCGTCTCGTTCCTCGGCAACCACGATGAGATTAGGACCCTCCTTCGCCGCGGCAGCTATCGTTAAAGGCTTTGACGTTTTGAGAATTCTCAAAACGTGCAAGTTGCCCTGAATTACCTTTAACCGGAACCACGAGCACTGCGTTTCCCGAAAACGATCCACGATCACGTGTCTATGAGCGCTCTGTTTTTCCAGGAGTACACGCTGACGGTTTTTTCACAATGACGAGCACGTTCTTCGACCACGATCTTGTCTTTTGCCCGAACAGTCACTGTAGTTCTCCTTAGCCTCAATCGCCCATTGCCTCTCTGCAACGCATATGCGAGTATATATGCGTGTTTGAGATCCGATTTGCTGAGGGTGTTGAGGAAGATCTTAAGAACGTGCGAATTTATTACAGAAACCAGATCCTAGACGCGATTGAGGAACAACTTGCTCGTGAACCCGAAACCAGAACCAGGAATCGGAAGCTTCTGGAGAATCTGATTCCGCCTTGGCAGACGGTGGCGCCGATCTGGGAGCTGCGTGTCGGTGAGTACCGGGTCTTTTATGACGTTTCAGCTACTGAGTCGGTTGTCTATGTGCGAGCCGTTCGACGAAAGCCACGAGGAACCAAGACGGAGGATATTTTATGAAAACAGTTAACGCTCGCGACCTTCAGAAGAAAATCAAGGAATGTGTGGACACGTCGCAACAAGACCAGGTTGTCATCACGCGTCGTGGCAAGCCAGCCGCCGTGATGGTTGGAGTAGAGGGGAAAGACTGGGAGGACGTAGTGCTTCAGACCTCTTCAAGGTTTTGGAAGTTTATCGAGGAGAGGAGAAAGGAGCCGACGGTGTCGATGAAGGAGCTACGGACCCGACTGAAGAAACGTAAGAAATAGATCTCAATTTGACCTTTTGAGAATTCTCAAAACGTGCGATCGCGCCGAGTTTAACAATCATCGCATCGTCCTCGAACTATCAGAAAAGATGGCTGGAAAACTGTCAACAAAAGACCCCTTGGGATTTTCCCAAATCTTCTCTGCCCCCATTTCGGCGCATTTCGCCGTAGTTGAATTTAAACCTCTTGGCATCGCCCCGCCGTTTCGCGTAAGATTAACGCCGATAGGAGATTGATTTTATGAAAATCCAGGCGAGTTTTGTGCAAGACGGTAAATGGTGGGTGGCGTGGACCGATGATATTCCTGGCGCGCTGACACAGGGCGCGACGTTAGAAGAGGCCCGTGAGAATCTCATCGATGCGGTGCGTATGGTACGTGAGCCAGTTGATCTATCTAAGCTACCCAAAAACAAAATCGTGATCGAACAACTCGAGGTGTAGTGAAACGACGGGAGCTCATCCGACACTTGGAACGGTTCGGATGTGTTCTCGCCGACGAAGGGGCAAAACATAGCAAGTACGTCAATCTCGCCGATCTACGCCGCGTTACAACGGTTCCAAGACATACTGAGATCGCCGATCTCCTCGCACGCAAGATTTGCCGCCAACTCGGTATCCCAGATCCAAGTAAGAGGAAATCCCATCTCATTTCGACGTTTCGGGAATTCTCGAAACGTGGAAGTTCCCCCTCCGAATCTGTCTTTGAACCATTGGACCTTCGAACCAGCTCCGGTTTTAAACGACTGGAACAGAGCGTAGCGATGGAACGGCTGGAACGTCTGGAACGGGCCGATCCCCCGTAAGTTGATGCCCGGTCAGGTCTATTTGTTCCCGATGATTCTTTTCAATCCTGTTCACTATTAGACAGTAATCCCTCCCGAGCCGGATTACGTTAATCCCTAAAAGGATCTATGTTATTGCATTTTCGAAAGCTGTAATGGCGCGCAAGAGGTAGAAGGCCCTCCACCAACGGTGGCATGGACTTCGGCTCCGGTTCGGCAGCGAACGTATCCCCGGTTCAGACCCCCTCCCTCTTCCAATATCCAAAGGCTACAAGAGCCTGAAAAAGGAGAGAGTTATGAATCCAGTATTGATAATCGCCATCCCGCTGGGATTGGTGATCCTGGGTATGATCCTGAACAGCTGGGACCTCGGTTACAATCAACCGCCGAGTTCGGCTGAGCAAGATCCGCTCAAGAAATTGACGGCGGAAAAAGAATCTTACCGCAAGTTCTTCGAGCTACAGAGAAGCCGGTCGATAAAGCGCCAGAAACGGGTCGGCCAGTATGGCTGGTTGGTCATGGCTGCCTCTATCGGCGCCTTCATCTGGCTGTACGCGGACACTGTCACTAAGACGGGCCTTTCGAATCGAATCGCCGGGCTTCAAACCTTGGGAACAGAAGAAGGCAAGCAGATGGTTCTCTCGGTGACTCTGAGCGATGGGACCAATGTCAAATACCTGATCAAATTGCCCCCTCCAGCCAACAAGTTGGAGACCGCCGCAAAAGAAAAGGAAGAGGTTAGGATAGAGAAGGTCTCATCCTGGGAGCTGGAGAGACTGGGCACGGCTTTGAGCACCGGCGATAATCCATTGCCGCTCGGCGTCGCGCTAAAGATTTCCCAACTAGCAGTCGAACCCAGATAGACGCAGGAATTTCTAGAGATCAAAACCGGACCTGAGGTGCCGAATCGGCACCTCAAGTCCGTCGATTGTCTCATTTCCGGTTTCGGGAATTGTCGAAACGTGGCAGTTCTCCAGCTACTAATCCCTTTGGACGGTTGAAACGTCTGGAACAAAGCATAGCCGCACGTGCACGCATCGGGCAAAGTCGGCTGACATCGTGATTTTGACGTTTTGAGAATTATCAAAACGCGCAAGTTCCCCTGCGAGTTGTAATTGTCTGCAACGACTTGAACGAAGCGAAGCGGTGGAACGATTGGAACCACTTGAACCGGCTTCCGCATTAAATAGTGGTTGAACGATTGGAACCATTGGAACGGAGCGATCCCCATGATGAACGTAGCGAAGCAGTTGAACGTGGAACGAGCTTCAGAAGTATTTCGACCGCAATTCCGTACGCATCGGCTTTTAGATTCGCGATACGACACCTCGTCGGCTTGATGACAAAGCGCGGAATTTGCTGTCAGCCTCCGGAAACAAAGAGTTTCTCTAAAACTTCCAATCGCGCCAACGTGGCATCGGTTGGTCCGCGGCCTTGGGCTTGCCTATGCTTTGGCCATGCTTTTGTTGCGGCACGGTGGAGACTTCACTGAGCAGCGGATCGAACAACACCGCTGGTCGGTCTTTCGCTACATCGCTGTCGGTGTGATCGTTTTCGCCGTCGTTAGCCTGACAGTATCCCCGATTCTTGGTCTGGTGGCCGGCGTCGTCGCCGCCGTGGGCGCGAAAGCGAGCTTTAAGCAGTGGGGCAATTGGTGCGCCGGCAAAGAAGGGGAGGTAGCCGTCACCGAAGCGCTCAGATTTCTTCCCAACGAGTACGTTCTCCTCAACGATCTCATGCTTCCCAACGGACGAGGCAACGTCGATCACTTGGTGATCGGCCCCAATGGAATCTTTGTCATCGAAACCAAGAATTATTCAGGCTATGTAAAATGTTGGGGTGACCAGTGGTATGTGAATCGCAGAGAGATCGGCAGTTTGAGCAAGCAAGCCAAGCGCAATGCCATGGCGATCAGGAACACCCTCGATATGGTATTCAAGGACCACAACACGAGAATTCCTTTCGTCAACGCGCTACTCGTTTTCACCAACCGCAACGGCCGGCTAAATCTCAAACGCCCCACGATTCCGGTGCTTCGCTCCTCGGATCTGGTCCGCTTCATCGCCGGCTATAATGCGACGAAAGCCAATTCATTCGCCTCGCCGGAGTTGACCCGCGCCATCGTGCACCGTCTTCACCTCCTTCAACAAAAACCCGACAAATTGGTCGTGAACAGTTAGTCTTTTCCAAACCACGCCGTCAATACGTCCCCCTCATTTCGACGTTTCGGGAATTCTCGAAACGTGGAAGTCTCCCCCGGTTAGGGTCAGCCCGCAATCACGAACACACCGGCATCTTTTCGGATCCTGACACGAGCGCGTTAGTTTTCCGTCACGCCCACGGTAGTGTCGACGAATCACGTCCATGGCCTTTCGCCGACCACGAACACGGCACTTCTCCCCCCCCAGATCCACGAGCTGAGTCCGCCCACGCGTCCTTCAGGAAGTTTCGTCTCCGAATTGAATTGAACGATTTGAACGGAGCGAACCAGAATAAAAATAACTCCGCTCATGGTGAGCTTTGACTGTCCTGAGGCTACTCGAAGGGTCGAACCATTGGAACCATTGGAACCATTGGAACGGGCCGATCCCCATGATGAACGGAGCAAAGCGGTTGAACCCTTCGATAGGACTCAGGGTAGGCTATTGGAACGTCTGGAACGGGCCGCAGTATTTGTTAGCGATTGAACGTTTTGACTGGGGCGGCGGAAGAGACCTTGGTGTTGGCGGGCGAGAGGAGAACGTACGTTGGAAGGGCCGACACCGAAAGGAAAACCATCTGTTGCTTTCACTTTGAAAGCAACTTAGGCTAAGGGATGCGAGCGGCTACTTTTGACAGCTCCTTTTGGGTCCATGCAGTTTATTTGGAGCTTGTCGAATTCCTGCTTTCGGATTTTGAGTTGATCTGCACCAAGGCGGTGGAAAACGAGTTGGGGCGCGATAACCCAACGAGCCGCCGACTCAAGGCATTACTTGCTGACAAGAGCATCAAACGGGCCGCGCCAAGATCGGCGAAGATTAAGTTGTATGGAGATGGGGAGCGAGCCGCTATTAATCTCGCTTTGGAGCAAAAGTTCGTATTGCTCATCGATGACTGGAGGCCTTATGAGGCGGCACAGGCAACCGGAGTTGAGGTCGTCAATTCCCTGGCCTACTTGGTCGGGCTCTACGAACAGAAACGGATTACGGTGGAACGGGCGTTAAAGGCCTTGGCTAGGATGACGCGCCGCGGAACTCTGAGACCTGAATGGATCCATTCTGTGCTGAGGGTCGTAACAGAGATCCGACGGAAAGGAGAAAATTGATGAAAAAGGAAAAACACGAGAAAACGACTGTTACCGTCAGATTGACGGACGAAGAAGATCAGGTCTTGAGCCGTCTCTGCACGCTTAAGAAGACGAGCAAGACGGGATACCTTGCTCGCCTCGCTAAAGACCAGGCCAAGCGAGAGCTTCTCAATTACGCCGCCGAAGAATACCTGGAAGGAAAGGCGTCCTTAAGCGAACTGGCGAAAAAGACCGGCCTGGATGTGCCCACAATTATGGATGAGGTTGCCAGCATCAAAGGGGAGGACAAGCGGGCAGTGGAGGCTTTTTTGTCGGCCGTGGAAACGCTCTCGAAGTTAAATAAAGATCCAGAGTTCTATAATCTAGCTGTCAACGCCGTCAGAGAATAAATGATGAACGGGCCGCAGTGTTCGTTAGCGATTGAACCCTTCGATAGGACTCAGAGCAGGCTATTGGAACGATTGGGACGGCCTTCGTGCTTCGTAAGCGGTGGAACGTCTGGAACGGGTCGCAGTATTAGTTAGGAAAGGGCTGGAGCATACGGCCGACGCGAGTCGCCGTTATTTCGACATTTTCGCAATTGCGAAAACAGGGAAGTCTCCCCAGCCTGTCTTGAATCCGATAAACGATTGGAACGTCTGGAACGGGTATTTTTAATAACAATGAAAGGATCGAGCGGCCGCTGATGAATACTCATGGAGCGTTTCTTAGAAGAGCAGTTTTTGGCGCGCTATTTGGGGCTCGCCGGACTTTCACCCAATCACGGCTTCTCTCAGGCGCCATTCTACCAAGGAAAAACCATTACGATCATCGCCGGTACCGCGCCCGGAGGGATCGGCGATAACCGCGTCAAGGCCATCGTTCCTTTTCTGCGCAAATATATCCCGGGGAATCCCGCCACCGTGATCCAATACATGGACGGCGGTGGGGGTCGGCAAGTGGGCAACCATATGTACAGCAAAGCCCGCCCCGACGGGCTCACGATGGGAGCGTTTAGTAGCAGCGTCATTGGACTCAATCTCTTGGGCGAGAGCGGCGTAATGTACGACATCGATAAATTTTTCTACCTTGGCTCGCCGGAAAGCGACAGCCACCTGGTGTTCTATACGCGCAAAGAAGCCGGCCTGAGCAATGTGGAAAAACTCAGAGCCGCCTCCGGGGTCAAAGTCGGCGCCAGGCTGGTAGGACACAGTGCCGACATAGCGGCTCGGTTTTTTGCCTACTTTCTCGGCTTGAAGGAACCGAAGTTCATCCCGGGTTATGGCGCGCCCGAACTGGATCTTGCGCTGCTGCGTGGGGAAGTACGCCAGAGCGAACACGGCGACATCGGTCTGGCAGCGGAATCCCGATTGGGTGGAAAAAGGTCTGATGGATTTCCACGCCATTTTGGAGGTTCCCAAAGGGCTCAAGCATGCCCGCTTCGGCCATCTTCCTGAGATCGAGAGCTTTGCTAAATCTGAAAAGGAACGCAGGCTCATCGCCCTGTCCCGAACATTAAGGCTTACAGGCTCACCGTACGTTTTCCCCCCTAGAACACCCAAAGAGCGAGTGGAGATCGTTCAGGAGGCGATGCACAAGACTTTCAAAGACGCCGAGTTTCATCGCGAATACCGCAAGGTCGTCGGCGATGACGCCAGTCCCATGATGCCGGAGGAATTGGCCAAAGCCATTCGAGACACGCCTCGCGATACCGAGTTAATCGAATTGTTCAAGACTTTCTCCGGCCCGGCGCCGCTGCCAGCCCGATAGAAGAAGCGGATCGCCTAGAATCCGCGAAATTCTGCACAACAGAGTCTATCGGATGCGATTTAACGAACTCGTGAGACTATTGGAGCAAAACGGATTCAGGCTCATCAAGGAGAAGGGTTCGATCCGGTACTATGGAAAACCCGGTGTAAACAGGCTCAATCGGGGTTGATTATCATGCAGCAAGGAAATACCCGCGGGCACTTGTAATGCCATTCTCAAGGCCGCAGGCTTAAAGGGCAGGTAAAGAATTCTCGAAACGTGGAAGTCTCCCTTCTGGTTTATCTTTCGTTGAACTTTTGAACTATTGAACCTTGAACCGCCGCAAGGCATTGAACAGAGCGAAGCGGTAGAACGGCCGGAACGGGCTGTAGCCGGTGACGGGCGTGTTCGTGATACGTGCTCGTGACGATGAGGCGTGGGGAGAACGTGGGGCGTGTTTCGTGATCGTGTCTTTGGAGAGAAAGCAGATGAACAGCGTAGAGGATCTGGATGTTTTTAAATTGGCTCATCAATTGGCGCTGAAAACGTATTCCGTGACCAAGACGTTGGAAGACTATCCTGATGACACGCCCTATCCGAGCCGTCTCGTCCTCGGCTGGAACGACCGCCGCCCCATTCACGTTGTCGTCGCCGACAATGTCGATGAGCAGGAAAATATCGTGATCACAGTCTACGAGCCGGATCCGCTAGAATGGGAGCCGGATTTTAAGAGGAGAAAGAACTCATGAAATGCGTGATTTGCAAGAAGGGTGAAACAAAGGCAGGCATCGCGACCGTGACTCTGGATAAGAGCGGAGCCACGTTGGTTTTCAAGGGAGTTCCGGCTCGGGTCCGCACCAATTGTGGTGAAGAATACGTTGATGAAAATATTGTTGCCGCCCTGCTCCAATCCGCCGCCGAGGCCGCCCGCTCGGGGATTCAGGTCGAAGTCCGTCAATACATCGGACCGTGATTGTAGCCAATTCATTCTTGAACACATTTTCTCGTTTCGAGAATTGTCAAAACGTGGAAGTTCCCCCTCCGAATCCGACTCTGTCCTTGAACCATTGAACCTTGAACTTTGAACAGGCGCAGCCCTTGAACAGAGCGAAGCGGTGGAACGTTTTGAATGTCTGGAACGGGTCGCAGTATTAGTCAGGAAAGGCCGCAGCATACGGCCGACGCTAGTCGCCCTTCGGGCCGGACCGCCGAGGTGGTTTTGACAAAGCCGGCAAAACCGTCGATCAGCGCCTCACGTGGATGTTTGAGCCGGTATCGGGAGCGTCTCGCCTTGTCAAACCATGGCAGCACCGCGACGAGAAAATCGGATGAGCTGATTTAGCTATGTCGTTAAGCAGCTAACGCCGAAAGATCTGGCGAAATTCTTCTTTCTTCTTCGAGTATTCATCCGGCGTCAGAGAGATCACTTGGACAAACTTGCCGGCCACCTGATCCGCGCCGTCGATGGGCGGATAGATGCCCCGGCGGTTCACGAACTCGCCCACGTTGGCCATGATCTCCGAGCTCTCCTGGCCGAGAAAGTTATCGATGTAAAGCTTGGCGGCGTTGGGGTGGGGCGCCTTCGCCGTGAGGCCGATGTAATTGCCATCGCCCAAGTAAACGGGAAGTCCTTTGACGTAGTCCACCGGAGCGCCTTTTCGACTCCACAGGTGAACATACTTCACGTAGGCGACCCCGAGGGGCATTTCTCCCGACGCGATGCGCTCGCCCACCGGGACCATGGAATCGAGCAGGAGCGGCTCCAAAGCGGCGAGCCGCTTGATCCAGTCATTGGCCTTTTGCGCCGAACCGAAGACGGTATGGAGACTCGAGAGCCAGTCGATGGTGGTGTCGTGGAGGGTCGGGTTGCCCATGGCAATCTTCCCTTTCCACTTCGGGTTGACGATATCCTCGTAGGATTTTGGCGCGTCTTCGGGTTTGATGATGCTTTTGTTGTAGACGAAGCCGATGATCACGCTGCGATAGTTGGGGCCAAAGAAGTCATCGATCAATTTTTTATCGTAGTCCTTCGCCGACGGTGAAATGTAGCGAGCAAAAAGTCCTTTCTCCTTGTTTATGACCTTCATCGGTTCTGAAGTCGTGAAAACGACATCCGAGCTCATCCTGCCGGTGCGGTGCTCGGCGGTGATGCGATCCATCATGACGGTCGATGAGCCGCGGAAGTAGTTGGTCTTGATGCCGTGCTTGGCCTCGAATCCCTTGTGTATCGCCGCGGCGACGTCGTTCTCGAGCGAGCCGAATACGACGACCTCGCCCTCTTTCTTCGCCGCCTGGATAAGATCCGGATTTTGCGCGCAGGCCGGCTCGGTGAATAGCGCCAGCAAGCCCATCAATAAAACTAGCTGAGCCATGCCCAAGTACGCGCTTCGACGGAACTTCATCTGTCCTCCAATAGAGCTGCAGCTGTTGGGCTACCAAGATTAAGAATCAGCAGCGACAAACAGCACGCGGTCAGCCGGCAAATCCACCGGCAGCCGGTCCCAGCTGTCTCCCTGATCCGTGCTCACGAGTATGTCCCCATGACCTTTCTGCGTGGCATCTGCCGAACGGCCGCGGGACACGGCGCCGAGACCGGCATAAACGATCGACGCATCTTCCGGATGTTGGGCCAACGCCCAGACCATCTGCTGCATGTTTTCCGGCAGCCACTTGCCCACGCCGACACGCTGCCAACTCTCGGCCAGATCGCGGCTGCGGAAGACGGCGCCCTGAGCGCGCTCCGGGCGATCCCAATAACCCGGCGACTTGTCTGCCGTAGCCACCAGCATCGCCGGGGTCGCGCCCGGCAAGAAAACAAAATCGTGAAAATAGTCGCGCGAAAATCCGTTCTCGGCGCGCCGCCAACCTTGGCCGGGATCGCTGGCTTTAAAAAATCCTCGAGCGGTGGCCACGAAATAGAGATCTTTCCGGCCCGGCGCAGTGCTGATGTGGTGGATGTCCAAATAGTCTATGCCGCCGCTGACGTCCTGCCAGTTCTTGCCGCGGTCGAAGCTGCGGATGATCCCGCCGTGTTCCAGGCAGGCGTGGAGAATCTTGGGATCATCCGGATGGACGAAGATATGGCGCACGTGCTCTCGGTGCGGCGGACGCGGATAGCTCCATTTGGCTTTAACCTCCGAGGGCAAATGCTGCACGGCCGTGAGTTCCTCCCAGCTCTTGCCGCCGTCCTCCGTTCGGTAGAGATGAATCGGCTCGATACCCACGTATAGGACTTGCTCATCGGTAGGATCCACGGTCACGGCGCGAACATTGCCTTCGAACACCCGCTGCCATCTCTGGCCGGCATCGTCGGTCCGATAAAGCCCGTCTTGGGTGACGCCTAGATAGACGACGTTGGGTTGACTTCGCAGCCCGTCAATGGAATCGATGGTGCCGGTTTCGAAGGAAACCGCCACACGCTCCCAGGAACCGTTTTTGGAACGCCAGACGAACAAACCTTCTTGGGTACCGGCATAAATGCGAACTGGGCTTGCCATCATCGTAACTCCTTTCCGTGCAGAATTCGTTTGAACTTTTCACTCCAACCTTTACTCTTCCGCCAACTCTTTTACCGCCGCCAACACTTCGGCGTAGGTGCCGCAGCGGCATAGGTTGCCCGAAAGATAATCGCGCGTCTGTGCTTCCGTAGGATGGGGATGATTCGCCAGCAGTCCCTTCACCGCCATGATCATGCCCGGCGTGCAGTAGCCGCATTGGAAAGCCTGATGTTTGAGAAATGCTTTCTGCACCGGGTCGAGCTCGCCGCTCTGCGACAAACCTTCGATGGTAGTGACCGCTTTGCCTGCCGCATTGGTGGCGAGCATGAGGCAAGAGCTCACGGGTCGGCCATCGACCAGCACGGTGCAAGAACCGCACACGCCGACGCCGCAGCCCTCGACCGAACCTTTGAGCGAGAGATCGGCGCGCAAGCACTCCAGCAATGTCTGATTGGGCCTGACGGTAAGGTCCTGTGGCGACCCGTTGATTGTCGTCGAGATGGTGAGCATCAATCTATCCGCTCTCCTCGAGTGCGTCGAGCATCGCCACAATCTTGTCCGGTTTGATCGGCAAGTCTCTGCAGCGAATGCCGCCGAGCGCGTTGGCGATGGCATTGCCGATGGCAGGAGCCACCGGCGGCAACGCCGCTTCCCCCACCCCTTTGGCGCCGTGAGGACCTTCGGGGTGGGGCGTTTCCACCAATATGGAATAGAACTTCGCCGGATGATCTTCCATAGACGGAAGCATGTACTCCAAGAAGCTGCTGTTAATCGGCTGGCCGTTGTCGTACACCATCTCTTCGAAAAGCGCCGAGCCCATGCCCGACAACATCGATCCTTCGTTTTGCAACCCGCACTGTTTGGGATGAATCGCTTTGCCCGCGTCCACCGCGGTCACGATGCGCAGGACGCGCACTTTGCCGGTTTCCCTATCGACTTCGACTTCGACGCCGCACGCTGAGAAGAACCAGAATGCGGCGGCCTTGCCTTTTCCCGTCTTTGGATTCAACCCCCCTTCGGTCTTGAAACAATAGCCGCCGAACATGCTGCCGACTGACGACCCAAAACGTGCCGTGAAAATGTCCGGGATCGATAGCCGTTTATCGGGCACGCCGCGCACCCAGACGGCGCCGTCCCGCAGTTCCAAATCCTCGATCCGCGCTTCGAGTTTTTTCGCCCCGACTTCGAGCAACTGATTTCTGATTTCGCCCGCTGCCTGCTGCGCTGCCTGGCCCATATGAAAGGTCGTGCGGCTCGAGCTCGACGACTTATCATAGGGCGTAATGTCGGTATCCGGAAAACTCACCGAGACTTTTTCAAAGGGCAATCCCAACTCGTCGCCGACGATTTGTGCCAGCGAAGTCAACGCCCCCTGTCCCATATCGACGCTGCTGGTGAGAAGAATCGCCGAGCCATCGGCGTTCAGACGCACCTGAGCCGATGACGTTGTCGGCGTCGTCGTGCTTTTGATTGTGACTGCAAGCCCTTTGCCGCAGACCACATCCTTCCCGGCCGGCGGCGCGGACTGCTCTTCCTTCCCTTTCCAGCCGATCGCAACGGCGGTGCGCTGCAAACAATCGCTGATGCCGACAGAAACCAGCTTTTCACCGGTGACGAATACATCACCCTCTTTGACCAGGTGTTGTAGACGCAATGCTAGAGGATCGAGACCAAGCCGTCGCGCGATGTCGTCCATCTCGGATTCGTAGGCCCAACACACGTGGGACACGCCGACGCCGCGGAACGGACCAGTGGGTGGCAAATTGGTGTAAACGGAGTAGGTCGACAGACTTCGGTTGGGAATATTGTAGGGACCGCTCGATACATAACAACCGGTTTTGGCGTTGACCGGCCCGTTGAGCGCGTAAGCGCCGATTTCATAAAAGACCTGGACTTCGCGCGCAATGATAGTGCCGTCCCGTTTCACGCCGGTCTTGATTTTCACCACCGCGCCGTAGCGTCTGCCGGTGAGAAACACCTCGTCCCGCGTCAAAACCCACTGCACGGGGCGGCGCGCCTTGCGCGCGAGCAGGGCAAGAGCGGGCTCGAGCCGCGCGTGCGTCTTGCCGCCGTAGCCGCCGCCCAGAGGCGGCACGATCACGCGCACCTGATTTTCCGGCAATTTGAAAATCTGCGCCAGTTGCTCTTGCACTCCGGAGGGATTTTGCGAGGCGGAATGCACCACCAGTTTGCCGCTCGCCTCCCAATAGGCAGTGGCGGCATGGGGCTCGATATGGCCGTGCTGCACCGGCGGCAGCGTATAAGTATTGTCGAAGATCTCGTCCGCTTCTTGAAAACCTTTTTGGATGTTCCCGTCTTCGACCCGGAACACGCTGCAAACGTTGCCGCCCAACTCGAAATTGAATTCCTCGCGGTGCACGCCCGCGTTGGTCTCATTGCGCTGCGCGTGCAACACGGGCGCGTCGGGCTTGGCGGCTTCGAGAAGATCGAACACCGCCGGTAACTCTTCGTACTCGACATCGATCAGATCCAACGCCTCTTCGGCGATCTCCCGGCTTGCCGCGGCTACCAACGCGACGACTTCACCGACATGGCGCACCCGATCGGTCGCCACCACGGGTTGATCGTCGACCACCGGTCCGAAATAGGGATTCAAGCCGGTTAAGTCATCGCGAGTGACGGCAGCGACGACGCCGGGATACTTTTCCGCCTTGCTCGCGTCCACGCGCAAGAGCTTTGCATGCGGGTACGGGCTCCTGAGCGCCTTGGCATAGAGCATGCGCGGCAGTACGAGATCGGGCGCATAGTTTATCGCTCCGGTGACCTTGGCGATTCCTCCAACCATCGTGACATCCGTCCCGACCAGAGACATGCTTCGGTTTCCCTTTTAATGTTGCGCCGCTGCGTTCAGCGCGCGGCGAACCAGCACATGCACCACGTAGCGCTTGTAAGCGGCGGTGCCGCGCAAGTCGTCGATCGGATCGACGCTTTGGCCGGCGGCCAGGGCAATGCGCTCGATCAATTCAGCTGTAAGCTTCTCTCCCCGCGCCATCGATTCGCCGCTTTTGAAACGCATCGGTTTCGGCGACACCGCGCCGATCACCAGGCGAAGCTCGACGCAAATGTCCTTGTCCATGCTCGCTAACGCGGCAATTCCGACGCAGGGCCGCTCCTCCGAGGAGCCGGTGGTGAACTTGGTGTAAGTGCCGCGCAGGTGACCCGCCGGCGGAACGATCAACGCTGAAATCAATTCACCCGGTTCCAGCGCCGTCTCGTAGCTGCCTTTCAAGAAATCGGTCAATTTTATCTGCCGTCGTCCCGCGCGGCTCAATAGTTCCACGGCAGCGTCGAGGGCCACCAACGCCGTCGGTGGGTCGGATTGATAATCACCATGCGCCACATTGCCGCCCAGGGTAGCCATGTTGCGAATGCGGATATTGGCCACCACGTGACACGCTTCGGCGAGCACCGGATAATGTTGCCGCACCAACGGCGACGCTTCGATATCGTAAATCGCCGCCAGCGCGCCGATGCGCAGCCCCGCTTGCGGGTCAAAGCTGATTTCGCTGGCGGCTTTGATCTTTTTTAAGTTGACGAGGATTTTGGGGACGAAAAGGCCGTGTTTAATCAGCGTGAGCAGCGCCGTGCCGCCGGCGATAACTTTCGCCTCGCCGTTGTCGACGATGACACTGCAAGCTTCCTCGAGCGTGGTCGGTTCTACTAGATCGAATCGTCGCATGGGTCGTTTTTGTTCATCTTGAAGTGACGCATCGGCGTCGCGTCACCCACGAACTATCACAGAGTCAGGCCGTGTCAACCATAGCTTCGTTGACGCCGCCAGCAACCGGTGTTATGAACCAGCCCAGCTCGGAATTTCGTCAGCAAAAACGCCAAACGGAGGCTCCGATCATGCTTAGGATCGACGCCGATGCGCATGTTCTGGAAACGGAAAAAACCTGGGAATATATGGAGGGCGCCGAGCGCAAGTTCAGACCGCAGGTTGTCGGTCCTAACGATGGCTCGTCGGCGGATGAATATTGGCTGGTCGACGGCACGCTGCGGCTCAAATCGCGCAACGTCGGCAAGAACACGCCGATGGCTTCGCGCGAATTGCGCGATGTCAACGCGCGTCTCAAGCATCGACGAGCTCGGCGTCGACGTTCAAGTCATTTTTCCGACGATTTTCATTATTCCGCTCACGCCGCGGCCCGAAATCGAGCTGGCGCTGTGCCGCAGCTACAATCGCTGGATGTCCGAGATCTGGAGCCAGGCAAAAGAAAGACTGCGCTGGGTCGCGGTGTTGCCGCTGCTCAGCATGGACAAAGTTTATGACGAAACGAAGTTCGCGAAGGAGAACGGCGCGGTCGGTATTTTTCTCCGCGGATCGGAGTGCGATCGGCTGCTGAGCGATTCCTACTTCTTTCCGCTCTACGACGCGGCGAGCCGATTGGACTTGCCGATCTGCATTCATTCCGCCACGGGAAGTCCGATCCTGTTCAACTACTTCAAGTACGAAACCATCGGCTTCTCGAAGTTCAAGTTGGTGCTCGTCGGCGCGTTCCACAACATGATCATGGACGGAATCCCCGACCGTTTGCCAAGCTTGAAGGTGGCTTTTCTCGAAGTCAGCGCGCAGTGGCTTCCCTATGTGCTCACCGATCTCGCCAAGCGCTACCATCTCCAGGGCAGAGAATTGAACAAGAAAGAACTGTTGCGCGAGAGCCGTTTCTACGTCGGCTGCGAAACCAGCGATGATCTTTCCTACATCGTTGACCATGCCGGCGAAGACAATCTGGTCGTCGGCACCGACTACGGCCACGCCGACAGCGCAACCGAGCTGCTCGCGCTTCGTGGTGTGTTGGATGACAAACGGTTGAGCCGGTCGGTGGCGCACAAGATCGTCAGTGACAACCCTCGAGCGCTTTACGGGCTGTGATTCAATCAGAAAACGCTGCGATAAATTTGGAATCCATCTTCACCGCAGAGACCTAGCGCGGCAAAGCCGCAACCAAAGGAGAAATCCTTCACCACGAAACGCACGAAGGTCACGAAGGTATTCGTAGGGTGCGCTCCGCGCACCGGTCAGTTCGTAGCCCGGATGTAGCGCAGCGGAATCCGGGGTCTTTTGGTCGGCAAAAATTTGCGCTAACCGTGAGAACTGTCAAGCATAGTAGTAGAGAGGGGTTCTGCTAAGGACCCTTTCTCCGCGACCTCTGCGCCTCGGCGGTGAATTCTCGATGCGAAATCTCCGCTACGGGGCGGGCGAATCCGCAAAATGAAGATTCTCGTCACCGGCGGGATCGGCAAAGTCGGTCAATGGGTCGTGCGCGAATTGCTCGATGGCGCAGCGCATGAAGTCACCGTGCTCGACCGCGTGCCCGGGCCGGAGCAAGGCGCCATCAAATATCTTATTGGCGACGTTCAGGATCTCGGCCAAGTCATGGAAGCGATGGTCGGCGCCGACGCGGTCATCCATCTCGCCGCAATTCACAATCCTAACATCGCCACTGCCACGGTGACCTATCAAACCAACGTCGTCGGCACATTCAATGTCCATCATGCCGCCTTTCGGCTCGGCGTCAAACGAGTCGTCGCGGCGAGCAGCAATGCCATCGTCGGCTGGAGCTATAGCGAGCGCTTTGTGCCGGACTATCTGCCGATCGATGAAGATCATCCGCTGCGCCCGGAAGACGTCTACGGTCTATCGAAGGAGATCGGCGAAACCATCGCGCGTTCGTACACCCGCAAAGGTTTAGAAACCGTGATGCTGCGGCCGAGCGGTGTGGTCACTCCTGACGAGCTCGAGCAGATGAGACGCGACGGCGGGCGCAAGCCGATGGGCTTCCACGCCTACAGTTACATCGACGCGCGCGATTTGGCCGTCGCCTTTCGACTGGCGGTCGAGCGCTCGATCCCAAGCAATACGGCGTTGTTCATCGTCGCCGACGATAGCACGGTAGCCGAGCCGCTCTGTGATCTTTACCCGCGCGTCATGCCGAGCATCGGCGACAAAGCGCGCAGCTTGACGGGCAGCAAGGGACCCTACTCCAACGGCCGCGCAAAAGCACTGCTCGGCTGGCAGCCGGTTCATTCTTGGCGCCGCGACTGAAGGGTCGACCGGAACAGCATTCCGTTGCAATAAGGAAAAACATCGAGCTAGCGGAAATAGATTTCACGAAACTCCTTGCTGTTGCCTACAGCCGCGTGCCTAATGTCTATCTCTTAAAGCCTGTGTTTCAACCTCAAAAAGCTGCGGCTAAGCCTCTAAACGACACCTATTTTGCAAACTTGTATCACTGAATCAAGATCTTGCGCAGGTCCGACCCAGGCATCCCCCACGACCCACGACCACGAACAAGCTCTGTCCGATTCCTTTTCCAGGGATTGACGCATTTCGTCCTTGATCGCCGGTCACCAAATCGCCTAGAATCCGCGAACGTTTGCGACTAGGACGCGGTCATTTTGAAACTTTATTGCGATACAAACGTGTATAACCGCTGCTTCGACGAGCAAAATCAACTCCGAATCAGACTCGAATGCACCGCTATAGAGGGAATCTACGCTATGGCAGAAGCCGGCATGTTGGAATTGACCTGGTCATTCATGTTGGATTACGAGAACAGTCTCAATCCGCACTCAGATCGCAAAGAATGGGTCGAGTTGTTATCCCGTATGTGTACGGATACAATTGCACCATCGCCACAAATTTTAGCCTTGGCGCGAAGGGTCATGAAGCTGCGCAAGGTCAAACCAAGGGATGCGCTTCACGTGGCGTGCGCGCAATACGGTAGATGCGACTTCTTTATCACCTGCGACGATGCATTGATCCAACGCGCGTCGAGAGGCGATCGCCAGTCGGTGCTTCAAGTCAAAGTCGTTAATCCGGTCGAATTTATACGAAACGAGGGCAGTCGTTATGGCAAAGGTTAGGAGCGAACGAGATCTTGTAGATAGCGGTATTCGGGCATTGGTCGACGCCTTGGGCTATAGCGGTGCGGCTCGCTTCCTTCGTCACTTTTCGAAGGGCAATGGCGATTACCTCCAGACTCAGGAAAAGCTCTTCAAAGGAATGCGTCTGGACCAGATATATAAAAAGGCCCGCGAGCATTATTCCAGCAAGTAGACAAGTAGAATTGATTCATTCCCGCGAATTCTACTCGGTGTGCAGAATCCCTGGGTCGGACCAGCGCAAGATGTTGATTCACCAATATAAGTGTGCACAATAGGCGCGGTTTAAACGCTTAGCAGCAGTTTTTTGAGGATGAAACGCTTAGTCTAAGAAACAAGCGATGCCGCGCGCCAACCGCCATTTTCTACCTGGTCATGTTTGGCACATCACTCATCTATGCAGTAGCCAGTTCCAATCGTTCCAGTGGTTCAACCGCTGCGCTGTTCCAAACGTTCAAAGCCGGAGCGCCGTTCAAAGATTCAAGGTCAAAATCTGTTTAACGTTTGCGCGCGACCGGCGGCGTTATTTGCGCTGGGTTTTTGAGGCGAAGAAGCGTTTCGGCCTTTTCGGTGCTCAAATTACATGGTGACCTCCAACCACATCCATCTTTTGGTGAGAGACACGGGCCCAGAGGTTCGCGCAGAGCGTGCAGTTGATCGCTGGACGTACCGCACAGGAATACAACCAGCGAAAAGGGCGCTGGGAACATCATAGGGCTTGGCTTATTACCATTAGCGCATGACTATTGCTCCCCGGTTTCCACGGCAAGCGAGCATTCGACCGCCTCCGCTCGATGCTTGACGATCCGGCATTCCCTTCCAACGTATTGGTAGAAAATTTCGGGTGACGAGACAGTACATCTCGAAGCTCGCAAGGGAGTTGGATATTGACGGGACGCGACGCCAACGCGAGCGCAGGTACAGCCTCGCCCGCCGTAATCGTCGCAAGAACTTGACTTGACATTGGCAGCAGAAATAAGCGATACGAAAACACTTTCCCGCCACACTGCGCGGCTGCAAAACAAAAAAAACAAAACACCAGAATTTGAAAGGCTCAGCACCATGAAAACACGCTTCCTCACCACCTGCCTCGCGCTTAGCGCGCTCCTCGTCACCTCCACTTCTGTCTTTGCCGATCACCAGGGTGCCGGCGGCGGACGCGAGATCATCATCATGAGCCGCAATCTTTACGTCGGCTTCGATGAAGCGGTGGCCGTCGTCGGCGTCGTCAGCGGCATCCCCGCGCAGATCATCCAGTCGGTTACGACCGCGTACGCGCAAGTGCTTGCGAACCAATTTCCGAAGCGTGCCGAGGCGCTCGCCGATGAGATCGCGCAAACGCAGCCGCTGCTCATCGGCGTCCAGGAGGCTGCGCTTTTCCGCACGGGACCGTTCGATAGCTTCTCCCCGAGTCCCACGCCTGCCGTGCAGGTCGAGTTCGACTATCTCGCGCTGCTGCTCCAGGCTCTCGCCGCGCGCGGGCTCGATTACGAGGCGGTCGTCATAAATGAAGTCTTAGACGCCGAGTTCCCCGGCGTCACGCCCGCGGGACTACGAGATGTGCGCATCACCGATCGTGATGTGATCCTCGCCCGCGCCGGCCTCGCCGCCGCTGAGCTGAAGCTCTCCAATCCGCAGAGCGGCACATTTGTAAACAATCTCACGATCCCGATCGGCAGCACCGGCCTTTTCTTCCGGTCCCGCCGCGGCTGGGAGTCGGTCGACGCGAAGGTCCGCGGTAAGACATTTCGCTTCATCAGCACGCATCTCGAGCCCGAGAGTGTGAACCCGGCGATCAACACCCTCCAGGCCGCGCAGGCTGCTGAGATCCTCGCCGGTCCCGCGAACACCGCGCTGGCCGTCATATTCGTCGGCGATCTGAACTCGCGCGCCGACGGCACCGGCACCCCGACGTACGCGAACGTCCTCGCCGCCGGCTTCACGGATGTCTTCACCGCCACGAACCCGGCCGCGATCGGCGACACCTGCTGTCACGCCGCAGTCCTGACTGACTCCGATCCGACGCTCGACCAGGGTATTGACTACGTGCTCATCCGCGGCGATCTCCAGCCGCTTGTCGCGGAGATTCTCGGCGAAGAACCCGCCGATTTCGCCGCCTACGGCATCTGGCCTTCCGATCACGCCGGCGTGGCCGCGAGCGTGGACCTGCACTCGCGGCCGTAGCGCGACGACACGCAAAGCGTCTCTTCATCCACAACAAATCGATGGGGCGGGGAGCTCTGGTCGGACCTGTGCAAGGTCTTGATTCAGCGGTCTCACATAAAAGCGAATCCGTTCAAAGATTGAAGGTTCAAAATTTGTTTCTGCGTGACCGACGTAGTTAATCGCCGTGAAGTCTATGCATCGCGAAGTGGTGCAAGTAGATGGGACGTATGCACTGCGGGAACCGGGGCTGCCAAAGGGGTCGGCTGCCAAAGGGGTCAAGTCTTTTGTTGACAGTTGCAAGGGCAGAAGCCACCATAACAATCTATACAATCTTGTTTAAGAGCGCGCGGCCATTGTTTCTTAGTTTTCTCGCCTGACGCTTCATTCACATCACAGAACCTGCTCGGCCGATTCGATTTTCCGGGGGTCTGCTCCCTGTTGCGATCTCGTTGACCCTTGCCGTTTTTCAGCCGCTTTTCAAAAGTCCGTGCGCGCGGACTTGTGCCTTTGTAAGCGATTGATTTATTGAGAATCCTATTTTTGAAACGGTACCTGTCCTTTGCGGGCCGTGAAGGTGTCCCAAAGAAAATACTTGGGCAGGTTGTGAGGGTAAGCGACGGAGTTTTCGATGGGTACCGTGTCTCAGTTTTAGGTTTCCAGCCTGACGCTTCATTCACACCACAGCGGGGGGGATTTGGGGTCAAGAGGGGGTTTTGGGGTCTACCATCGGAATTTAGCAGGTAGCGGGAGCGGAGAGAAACGAGTATAAGGGTCCTGAGGAGGGTGTGGCTCTTGGGGTCAGTGGCCTGTTTATTCAGGCTCACCCAGTCTGAAATGCCGCCCTCGTCACCTGCATC
>DASYUV010000278.1:0-10735 GCA_036000865.1 Binatia bacterium
CAGCCCAGCGCGCGCAACGTCACGTGCCCGATTCCATCGCCACCCTGCGCTTCTTGCTCGCTTGCAACATCATCAGAAAACTGGATCGATGTCCGTGCTGCAACATCGTGAACCAACGTTAATGACACAGTAGTACTAGGCCGTCTTGGCAAACCCTTCATTCACTTCTTTCTCGTAGGCGGGCAGCTTCTTGACGCTCGGGCGCTCCTGCGTGCGCTTGAAATGCGCCGTTGAGAAAAATTTTCTGTCGAACGTTGCCGCGGCCGGTCAGCTGGAAGACCGCTCCCGAATTTCACCGGATCTGAAAGATTTCCTTCCACGTTTTCTCATACTTCGGAAACTCTCTCACGTCGTCGATGGTCAGCATGTAAGGTGTCGTAGGCCGGATTTTTTCCAGAGGTTCCACTTTGGGATGAGCGGGAGTTTCGCCCGCTTGAGCATAAACCTTCTGTCCTTCTTCACTGACGGCCCAGCGAACCCACAGTAGTGCGGCGTTGGGATGCGGGGCTCCCTTCATTACCATCACAGAGCCGCCGACTTCGCCCACACCTTCCGTCATTAGCGGTTGAATCGGGGCGCCTTTTTTCATGCGCATAGGAAAATGGTGCGAGTAGCAAGTAAAACAAATGGCGCGCTGACCGGCCATGAGGAACTCGGTTAACTGCGAATGCCCCCGATGAAACTCCACTTGATTGGCGGCGATTTTTTTGAACAGATCGATAGCCTTTTCATCGTTATTGTATTTTCGTTTGGCAAATCCGACCAGCATTTGGTAATCGCGCGGCTCGCCCATGATGCTATCTTTCCATTTAGGGTTCGCGAGCTCCTCGTAGCTTTTTGGCTCCTCGCCTTTCTTGACCAGATTGGTGTTCCATCCGGCAATGTAAAATTGCGTATCCGTGGCGACCCAAAGGTCACCTTTCAACTGGGCCGGATACGCCGCTGCCTCGGGTATGACGACGTGCTCGACAATTTTCAGGTCCAGGATCTGCGGCAAATAGGTCAGCGCTCCGCTTATGACGTCGGCAATGACGCGTCCTCCCTTTTGCTCGGCGAGCACTCGCGCGATCAGCTTATCGCTCGTGGCGTCGATATGATCGACCGTCACGCCGGGAAAGCGCTTCATGAACGCAGGCGGAATAACCGACATCGTCTGCGGGGATAACGGCGCATAAAGCGTAATCTTTCCTTCCTTTTTTGCCTTCTCATAAAGTTGATCGAGGGAATCCGCTGCGGCCGCGAAAACCTTACCGGCAGAAGCGCCGCAGATAATGAGAGCCAAGGCGATGGTCGACATAAAGGTTGCGGATCCGATCGAGCTCGATAAATTTTTCTTTTGATTCATTTCACTTCTCCGTGATCTTCGTTGCATCGCTTGCGGACGCCTCCGTGAACGGGTCTCTGCAACTCCTCCATGTAGGAAAACACCGATGATGTCAAACCTTAGACCAGGCACCGAGACCGTATCGCTACGCCACCACGGATACCGGGTCGCCCATGCTATAACGTTTTCGGAATTCCGAAAACGTCGAAACGAGCACCGAATACCGTCGGGGGAGGGTCCGAGGGTCGGGCCTGAGTATTGACTAACTCGATGACCTCCGGAATCCAGCGCGGCAAATTCACGGATGAGGCGGACAGATGAGAGGGATCGCTTCCCGTTTGTTCCTGCGATAAACGCGGAAATCTTCGCGGTCTACTGTGATGACGCTGTGGCGCGGGTACAGCTCGCTCATGCGGATGAGGCAAAGATCGGCGAGATCTGGGTGGCGATCGCCATAGCGGCTTGCCAGGGCTGTGAGTTGGGGCAAATGGTCTTGGCAGTCGAAAGCAAGGGCAATCAATCCGTCTCGAATCATCGCGAGAACGAGAGGGACGTTGCGCAAGTGAAATGCGGTTTCTGCCAAAACGGCTTCGCAAGTCAGTAGCGGTTCGGTGACCCGGCTGGCGACGCTCACGGCCCAGTCGTGGTGTCGATCGGCCCGATTGGCGAAGGCAACGAGGAAGCCGGTATCCGCGATGCCCTTCACGAGCGGGAGAATCCCTTGCGCCTGGAGAGATTTTTCGGCCCGCGCACGCTTCCCGCCAGCCGCATGAAAGCTTGGGCGCCGTTAGTGGTTCTCGCTTTCTCCAACTGGTCCCGTACGAGCTTTCCCTGTGATACGCCGCTTTTGGCGGCCGTGTCCTCCAGCCAAGCCGCAAGGTCCTTGGTGAGGCGAATCGTGATTGTCTGACGCATTTGGCAAAAGTGTACTCAAATCTGCTGTTCGCTGCAAGGGAACCCCTCGCCGGATTCGGCGTTGTCTCATTTTCTTCTGATAAACAGTTGCTGCATCAACTAGTCCCGCTCGGGGTATTTTCTTTTCGCTTCTTCGACGCCGGATTGTGACCTGCAATTCCAGGCCTGGCGAACTTCCACGTTTTCGTAATTCCGAAAATGGAAATAAAGCGATCAGTCGCGTACCGGCTACTGACTGTGTTTTCTCGACTCCGGTCGCATGACCAAACCCAATTTCCCAGGATCTTTTTTAGCCTTTCAATCACGGGAGCGCGTTGGTTGATCACCCGTCTTTGCCAAGGCTTGCAGATCTTCGCCGGAGACGGGATGAAGGAGGAGCCCGGGTCGCCCATTAGCACAACTTCTTGATTTCACGATGGATGATAGAATAAAACGCGTCGCTTAAGAGCTTAGACGTGCGTTTTTGAGCCCGAAAAGGGGGGAAAAAGCGCGGGGTCTACCATAACAATCACTACAATCTTGGCGGATAAGGCAGTCAGTAGGGGCAGTCAGTAGGGGTCTGGCATAACAATCACCAATCTTTACAATCTTTGACTCGTTGCTGGCCGGGTTGGAGCCTTTAAACGCGCTTGCCGAGGCTCCGGCGACGCTGGCTGCTTTTAAAAAAAAGGGTCAAGACTTTGGTCAAGAGTTGAGAAGTCTGCTGATAAAAAGATCGACGAAATCGAGCGCCAGACTTTTGCTTCTAGACTTTCTTCCTTTTTGTTTGGTTCATCCCACGCACACCTTTAAATTCAACTCCACAACTTCTTGCTCGCGATCACCGCGCCGTCACGCAGGGTGCGCAGTTTGGCCCAGGCGAGTTGCGGATGGACGCGGCCGCCGAGGCCGCAGTCGGTGCCGGCGATGACGTTTTCTCGGCCGACGATTTCAGCGAACGTGATGATGCGATCGGCGCGTTAGAGCTAACTCCACTGTGTCGGATCCGTTCGCCGAAGTCCTCAAACCTCTTGATTAGAGAAAGCGTGTTGCGACTCGGGCCAACTCGGAGTAAAGCTCGTTCGTGATCTATGGCCAGCACTGATTTACCAGCTACCCTCGTGCAACAAATTGCCTCCAACGTGCTCAGCGTTGCTGCTGCGGCAATTCCATTGGAGGTCGTTGAGCATACCAAGGCGCTGATCGTCGACTCCATCGGTTGCGCTTTGGCCGCGACCGAGGAGCTCGCATTTGCACGCGCGTCGCGCGTTCTTGCACAACTCGGCGGAAACCCGGACTGCACCGTGATCGGTTCATCGCGGCGCGTTAATCTACCGCAGGCCGTGTTGCTGAATGGAATTTTGATTCGCTCGCTGGACTTGAACGATGCCTACATCGGTCCCGGACAGATGGGACATCCGAGCGACAATATCGCGGTGGCGCTTTCCGTCGGCGAAAAGTTTCGCGCCTCTGGACTGAGCGCGATCGCCAGCGTAGCGCTCGGCTACGAGATTTACTGCCGTATGCAGGACATCATTCCAGCTCGCGGCACCTGGGATCACACGACCGCATCGGCATTGGCGGCGCCTTTGATCGCCGGCCGGTTGATGGGATTGAACGCGGAGCAGCTTGCCCACGCGGCCGCGCTGTCGGCCACGCATGGCAACACGCTCGCCGTCGTGCGCACCGGGCAGCTGGCCAATTCCAAAGCGAACGCCAACGCAATGGTGGCATCCCAAGCGGTACTGTGTTCGTTGTTTGCCGCCGAGGGCATGACCGGTCCACTAGGGGTGATCGAACACCCGCGCGGGCTGAGCACTGGCATGCTCGCCGGGGCAAAATTAGATCTTCTCGCTCAACCGATCGGCGAACGCTATAGAATCATGACCTCCGCTATCAAAGCCTATCCCTGTATCGCCACGGCCCAGACCATGGTCGCCGGCGTGCTGCAAGCGCGCGCCGGCATCGCCGATCCGGCGCGAGAAGTTCAGCGCATTGAAGTGGTGATGGCCGATATCCCGATCGTCAGCGCTCAAGTGGCGGACGAACAACGGCGCTACCCGGCAAGCCGCGAAAGCGCGGATCACAGCTTCTATTATCTTGCGGCAGCGGCTCTTTCGGACGGCGAAATTTCTGAAGCGCAATTTGCCCCTGGGCGCTGGCTGCAACCCGAAATGAGAGAAGCGATGGCGCGAGTCTCGGTCCGCACCGACGCGAGTTTGAACAAGTACACGCCCGGCAGCTACCCGGCCGTGGTGAAACTGATTTTGCAAAGCGGCGAGAGCCGAGAAGTCGAGGTCATTTTTCCCAAAGGCCATCCCAACAATCGCATGTCGCCAGCCGAAGTCGAGGCCAAATTCCGCGCCTGTGCGCGTGGGAGAGTGCCGTCAGCACGCCAGGAGAAAGTCATCGGGAAAGCGCGTGAGTTAGAAAAACTCGCGTCCGTGGCCGAGCTGATGAACGATTTGGCAGAAGGCGAAACCGGCTTGAACCAGCCTTGAAACTTTTGCCAGCGAGATGGCGATTGTGCCGAGGACAACGAGGAGAGTGCCAACGATGATGCGCGGCGTGATTCTCTCAACGTCGTTTAGAAATAGTTTGCTCGCGACGATCACCCACAACGGCAAGGTTGCGGTCAGCGGCGCGACGTCGGCGAGTCGCTACGATAACCAAATTAGGGCATCTTCATGAAACGTTCTGTCCCTTTAACTTTATTCTTTCTGACCACCTTGTTAGCTACTCCGGGCTTCTGCCAAAAGCTAACACCGGTCACCCTCGGATTAACCGGTAGAAGTCTCTCTACCTTGGTGTTTGAAATGAGCATTAGAAAGGGGCACTTCAAGCAACAGGGGCTGGACGTCAAGTTGATCACGATTCGCCAGAGCGACGTCATCATTAAGGCGATCATGGCCGGTGAATTGAACTTCATGAGTATTATCCCAACGGCGATCCTTGCCTCCGTTCGTGGCTTGCCGATTCGCACTATCGCGGTAAACCAAGATAACGCGCCCTACGTTCTCGTCGGCCGGCCGCAGATCAAAAGCATGAATGATTTGAAAGGTAAAAAAATTGCCGTGAGCTCATTGGGTGGTATGAGCACCCTGGTTGTCCGTGAAATCGTGGCGCGTAGCGGTCTCGATCCTGACCGAGACGTGACTTACCTGGCGGTTGGTGGAAGCGAGACGCGCAGCGGTGCCATGGCGGCCGGCTTTGTTGATGCGGCACTGATGACCATACCTTTGAACTACGCCCCTGAGCGGCAAGGTTATAATCGTCTGGCGTGGGGCCCGGATTATGTGCGCTATCCAATGAATGGAATCTCCGGGTCGCCAGACTATTTCGCCGCCAACCGCGATTTGGTACTGGCCGTTCTGCGCGGGATGGCCGGGGGAGTGCGAGACGTGAAGCAACGAAAATCTGAAATGATAACTTTCCTGAAAAGCTATCTCGATGTGCCGGAAGACGAAGCAGCAAAGAGCTACGAATTCCTGCTCAGCCACATGCCCGACAATATGATTGTCGATGACGCGGTGATCAGAAGTGCGATGGAATTTGCCGCCTCGGCGCTCAAGCTAAAGCCCGACGCCGTGCCTGATATTTCTAAAGTTCGTGATTGGTCGTATGCCCGCGCCGCCACAAAATCGCTCGGCGCGCAGTGACGCGATATTTATTGCGTATGAAAATTCGCGTTGCCTTCGTCATCGGTCAGTATCCGCCTGAGGAGCGCAAACTCCGAGAACAGGTGGCCCTGTCCTATGCTACGCCGGAAATCGAAATCGGCATTATCTCAACGCCGGCCTCGCCGTACATTCGCGGCATGAGCCCGACGGATATTCAGATGGCTGCGCCGTTGTTCATCGAAGCGTTTCGGGAAGCGGAACGCCAGGGTTATGACGCGGTAGTTCCGCTGGGCATGCTCGATCTCGGCATTGACGGCGGAAAGTCGGCTGTGAATATCCCGGTAATCGGACCTTTCGAAGCTTCGTTCCATGTCGCGTCACTTTTGGGCGATCGCTTCGGTCTCATTGTTTATCACCCTAGGACCATCCCGCTCACGCGTGCGATGGCGCGGCGTTATCAGATGGAGTCGAAGATAGCAGGTATTCGCAGCGTTGGTTTTGCCTTACCCGATATCGCAGCGAACCGCGATCAGATGGTGCAGAACTTCGTCGCTCATGCCCGGGCACTGATCCAGGAAGACGGCGCGGAGGTCATTATTCCAATGGGCATCACTCAATGCCCGGTCCATATAAAACCGGATTGGCTGCAGGAACAGCTCGGCGTTCCAGTGGTGGAAGGATTCGGCGCACCGATTCGCATGGCGGCGCTGCTGGCAGGTCTTGATTTAAAACAGAGTCGGGTGCGTTGGCCTAAATCCAACGCTTGAGTTCAAGGGTTCAAAGTTCGACAGGTTGTTGAAAAACCCTAGTCTCAGGCTGTTCAAAAAGGTCCAGATGCGAGGCGCGCAAGAAATCGATGAGCGGAGGCGTATTTACTGATACGTTGGAGCGAGGCGATCGAAGCGCAACGAAGCAGGTGGGCCTTTTTCAACAGGCTGTCGACATATCTCTGATCAGCGTGTCGATGAAGCCTTCGTCGTCAAGCTCCTTAACCCAATGCATATCCCAGAGAGCCAGTGGATTCAGGTCCTGGGCGCCATATTCCTCGCAAGCGATCTCGTAGGTGGCGGCCAGGGCGTGCAAGGTCGGATACGGTTTGATCTGCAGCTTCCCAACAATGGCGTCAAAATGTTTCTCCATCTCATGCACATCGCTAATTTTCATCCGCTGCATCGGCTCTCCCGTGACAACTTTCATTGCTTCCTGCTTGTGATGCTTCATCCAGCAAATCCCATGAATGACCGCCTTCACATAATTTTTTAATACGGCAGATTTCTTTCGTGCGAACTCGGCGGTGCACGCCTGGGCGTAATGGCTCACCACGGCAAGCTCGGGAACCGGGAGAAATTTTAAACCAGCCTTCAAGGGCTCTGCTTGGTACAGGGGATCCATAAAGCAAGCGATGCATTCTCCGCTTACGACTTTCTTCCACTGCCCCCACCTTCCCACGTCCGCATCCTTGAAGATCGGAACCCCGACTTTGCCCTCTAATCCCATCATCCTCAGCCAGAGCGTAACCGTATAAGGCCGGCCCGAATCCCTGACCGCCATATTCTTGCCAGTGAATTCGCTCACGTTTTCGACGTGCTTGGGCACCATCAAATCCAAACCGCGGACGATTCGGGGGGCGCAAAAGAAAGTAATTTTCTTCCCTTTTGTTGCTTCGGCGTAAAGAAATTCCACGTGGTCGATCAACACATCGGCTGAATCGTTGAACAGCGAAGCTTCGAACTCGCCATAATCTTTGATCTTCAAAACCTCGACGTTGATTCCATAATGTTTCGCGCCCATTTCTTTGATGCAATAGATGACCGGAGTTCGATCATCGTCGCGATAGGCGACTCTCACAGTGTCCATAGACATCAAACCTCCTTGCTGCTCGAGCGAAATGCTTACAGCGACCAGAAACTTCCTTGACTTAAAACTTTCGGGTCGGACCGGCGCAACTTCTCTATTTGGCAAGATAACATAGCATAAAAGGCATCGTTTAAGAGCTTAACGCTCGGTTTTTGAAGCCCAAAAGCAACATCCATGGAGAAGCGATGGTGATTCTTTGGGGTCAGGTTGCGATCACAGAAGTTGGACCGAATATAAGGGGACGCGAACCTATTTGACGGATTTACGAACCCAATTTACGTTTTCGGACTCGTGAGGGGCGTTTGGCTCGATGTCGCTGGGCGACAATCTTCCAGAATTCGTCGTGAGACACGCCTTTGCCTGCTTTAATGCTTCTTCGTGACTTACTAAGCAAAGACTGGAACCGGCGCGAGTGGGCTAGCATCAGCCGCTCCAAATCGTCATTATCCTTAGGTGCCAGCAATACCGCCGCGGCCTTGCCGTTGCGCGTGATAATGACCGGGCCCTCGTTCTCGCACTCATCTACATAAGCACTGAGACGGGCTTTCACGTCCGCGAGCGCTGCGATCTTCATAATTCAAACTCCTGTCCGCCAATAAACAGCTGATTGCCTTCTTTCACTCCGATCGCCAAGACAGAGACGATCTTTTCCTCATGATTCACGTCGTAAAAAACACGAAACGAGTTTTTCGGCCCAAAACGCAATTCCCAAGTCGCACCCAACGCAGCGGGCTCTTCAAGCGGTTTGCGGTTTCTAGTCTCGGTTGCGGGCGTATGGGAAAGCTGCTCCACGATCGTCGTCGCGACCAAACGGTGATATTTAGACTCGATCCAATCCAAATGTTTGTACGTCTCCGGCGCATAGCTGATCGTAAATTTGGATCGCCGCGCCATTGACCACAATTATAGTCATGAACCAGCGGAAATCAAATACGGCGAGATATGTCTGCTTCTCGGCAGCCGCGTGTGTCTGCAAAGCTGGATAGTTGCCTAGGCCGTCTTGGCAAATCCTTCATTACTTCTTTCTCGTAGGCGAGCAGCTTCTTACGGCTCGGGCACTGCTTCATGCGCTTGAAATGAGCGTTCCAGGTCCCGCGGCAATGTCCAGACCTACCTCCACGGTTTCGGATTTGTTCGATGAACCCTTCGTGCGTATTGATCCATGGCTAGGAATACGTTTCAATTTAGCGATGAACAAAAAGATTGGGTTGGTTTTAATCGTATTACTCGGCGCTGGGCTGAACAGCTTTGCCCAGACGAGCTCTACACCCGGCGCGCCGACCGCCGGTGTCGGCGCGGCCACGAAAAAATTCCTCGCCACGCTTGATGATGCCCAGCGTGGCAGGGTTGTCTTTGATTTCAAAGACGAGGCGCAGCGCAAGCGCTGGTCGAATCTTCCGACAGTAATCTTCAAACGCCAGGGCTTGCGCATGGGCGACCTCACACAGCCGCAGCGCGAGGCGGCTCTCGCGGTGCTGGCAGCGGCTTTGAGCCCGCAGGGCTACACTAAAATTCTTCAGATCGTCGAGGCCGACGAGGTGTTGAGAAAATCGAGCGACGAGACAATTTTCGGGCGCGATGAATATTATGTTTCATTTCTCGGCCAGCCTTCCACCACCGAGCCGTGGATGATTCAGTTCGGGGGGCACCATCTCGGCCTCAACATCACGCTTGCCGGCGAGCAACGGACGCTCGCGCCCAGCCACACCGGCGCGCAGCCGGCGATTTACGAACTCGAAGGCAAGACGGTGCGCCCCCTCGGTCGCGAGACTGACAAGGCATTTGCCCTGCTTAGTTCGCTGAACGAATCGCAGCGCAAGCAGGCCATCCTTGACTTCCAGATGCGCGACCTTGTGCTCGGGCCTGGCCGCGACGGGCAGACGATTCAGCCGGAAGGAATCAAAGGCTCGGCCTTGACCGAGAAGCAGCGCCAGATGCTGCTCGATCTCGCCAGCGAATGGACCGGCATCCTGCACGAAGCTGTCGCGAAAGCGAAAATCGACGAGATGAAAAAGAATATCGCCGAAACCTGGTTCGCGTGGAGCGGCCCGACCGAAAAAGGCAGCGCCGCTTACTTCCGCATCCAAGGGCCGACGGTAATCATCGAATACGCACCGCAGCGCTTGGGGGGCGACGCGACAAAGCACATCCACACGATTTACCGCGATCCAACGAACGATTACGGAGTAAAATGGTGGAAGCCGTGACCACGAGACTCCGCTGTCTACCGCTGCTGCTCGCGTTGCTTTCCTTTCCATCCGCCGTTTTCGCCCATCGGGATGACCAGTATCTGCAAGCGACGCTTGTGGCCATCGAACCGGATGGCGTCCGGCTGCAAATCAACCTTACGCCGGGCGTGGCTGTCGCCGAACAGGTGCTCGCCGAGATCGACCGCGACCGCGACGGCGCGATTTCCAAGAACGAAGCGGCAGCCTATGCCGAGTTGCTGAAGCGCGATCTCACGCTCCGTATGGACGGGCGAAATTTAGAATTGAAACTCACCGCGTCTGAATTCGTCCCGCCTGCCGAGCTCCGCACCGGTTCGGGAACAATTCAGATGGAATTCTCCGCAATCCTCGTCCCGCTCGCGGCCGGTCCCCACAGGCTCACGCTCGAGAACCGGCATTTAATCACGATAAGTGTGTATCTCATTAACGCTGCTCAGCCCAGGTTTGCCGCGGTCCAGATCACGAGGCAGAAACGCAACGAGAACCAGAGCGCAGGCGAAATCGAATTTACCTTTCATCCGTTTCGCCCAAAGATCGCTGAATCCGGTGCGCGGTCTTGAAGTGGATGGGGCGAAAAACAAGCAGGACAAACTTCAGTTATGGCTTCGTTCCTTCGTGGCCGAGGGATTCTTTCAAAACGTAGCGCTGAATTTTTCCGGCACCGGTCATCGGCCATTGATCGACAAATTGCACGCGGCGCGGAACTTTGAAGCTTGCAAGCCGTTGGCGGCAAAAGTCGATCAGCTCTTCTTCCGTCGTTTGCTTTCCGGTCTTTAACTCGACGAAGACTGCGACGACTTCCGCAAGACGGG
>DASYUV010000279.1:0-5131 GCA_036000865.1 Binatia bacterium
CTCCTGTCAACGCTTCACCCTTATCCTTACGGACCAAGGTACATGACTCGGAGCCAGTGTGGATCGCTACTCCTTCACTGTATGAAACTTTCATTCACAACACCTTGCCGACTTTTACCGGCGCATCGGAACGACTGGAACGGGCTTCGTTTACGTGAGAGCGTATATTTCAACGCGATAAAGCTGCGGCTAAGCCATTAAACGACACCTATTTTGCAAGCTTGTACCACGAAAACGGAAAAGGACTATTTTCTGTAACAGCTCTGGACTTCCATCTCACGGCCCGTGCTGACGGCTTCGAATTTCTTCCGGAACGATTCATCGATCTTCTTAGACTCAGGCTTCGGTATAGCCGCCCGGTAGCGGCTCAGCTGGCTGGGGCCGCCATTGTAAGCCGAATAGGTCGCCCGTGCGAGGTCGCCGCCCGGTTGTTTGTCCTCGTTTTTTTTCATCGCAAAACGGGTCAAGTAATAAAGCGAAATCTCCGCGCCGGCATTGCCGTTGTATTCGATGTCGGCTCCCAACTGTTTCAGGTCATAAAGGTTTCGCCACGTATGCGGACTTATCTGCATCAAACCTAAAGCTCCGCTGGCCGAGGCGACCGGCATCAGGAGCTTGCCCTTTTTGATGAACTGGCGCCAGCAAGTCTCCTGCCACCCCACGGCAAGTATGATTTGCCGAGCGAGAGACTCATGCTCTTCGGCCAATTGGTATTTCGCCGCGAGTTTTTGACTCACCACCGCCAGCAAACTTCTGACCGCGAGAAGGTAAGACTCGAGGTCACCGTCTTCAGGCACGCGTTCGTTCAACCTCTTTCGGTCAGGCTCCGTCGCCAACGCGACACCGAACCCGAGCGAAGGCACAGAGCCTTCTCGGATTTTGGCAAAGGAGCGAAAACCCGGCTGCCAGCTCTGCTTAGTACCCGGAGAGGGAGCGGCCATCGGAGCCCCGAGGCCGAGCAGATCGCGCAGCGCGTTATCGACCTCGAGAGTGTACCCGATCGGATCGCCGGTTGCGGCGGGCTCCAAAATCCGCGCCAGTCCTCTCAGCGCGTCGGGCGACAATTGCAAGAAGCCCAGCTGAGATCCTTGTGCCAGCGCCACCCATTGATCTAGCACATCGATGAAGTTCGCGTACCGGTCGGCGCTCTCCTTCGGCAGCCCAGGCAGCGCTTGCTTCAGGATCGGCGACAATCGCCTCCAGCCGTCCTGGAGCAACTGCGGAACCGGATTCTGTCCGGCGGATGCAAGCGCCACGACATCCGTCAACTCGTAACGCAAGTCGAGAAACGTCTCCGCCAACGATTCTCTGAGATCCGGAGGAATTTCCTGGCCGAAGCGTTTCACGACAAAGGTTAAAAACGCATCCCATTGCCGCCAGTCCACCGGGGCGCCGCCCAAACCTGGCAATTGGCTTAATTGGACCTGAGCGGCAAGTCGCACATCCGCCTTGGCGGTGTCTTTAGCGTCGATCGGCGCCACGACCGTAAGTAATAGGATCGCAACCGTCAGGCTCGGCGCGCGCGGGCAAAACACTTTTGCCATAGGTTTTCCTCTATAGGATTGCTATGCGAGAGGTCAAGGTGGGACTCGGAACGGGTAAAGGTGAAAGGATAAGGGATAAGGGACGAAAGCCCGTGAATGTGATCGTGCTAAACAGGCGCGATGGAATTTCACCGGGTCGGACCGCGCTATGTCCCCCGAGTTTCAGCATTTATCTCCTATGCGATCGTGTTTTCCAGCATTAGCACGTGATTTTTACCAGCAAAATCGCCGGCGTAAGCTTCACTTCTTTGCGCAGCGCAAACACCGCACCTCTAGCGCCATGTTTATTTATTCGATTACACACTTCGACGTTTCCAGAATTCCCGAAACGTGGAAGTTCCCCTCCCGGTGTTTTGAAATCCGGTTAACGTTTTGAACGGAGCGAAGCACAATAAAAATAACTCCGCTCATGGTGAGCATGTCGAACCACTGGAACAGGCCTCGTTTGCGTGAGAGCGTGTGTTTCAAGCGACAAAGCTGCGGCTAAGCCTTTAAGACACCTATTTTGCAAACTTGTGTCGCTGAATCAAGATTTTGCGCAGGTCCGACCCGACGCTCGTTCCGGCGAAGTAACGCGATACAGCGCTCCGTCGTATTCGATCCTGAGGCGGGCCATACCAAGGAGCCTAGGAGAAGAAATACTAATTGTCAAAAGTAAAGACCTGATTTGTATGCTCGTGCGCAAGCACACGACAGCTACTGAATTTGACGTGCGCAACTTGCAGTCCCTTCCGCGGGTCGACATGGTTCTTTCCTACGTCGGCGCGGACGGCACGATGATTGAGGCCGCCGCCAACGCGGGAGCGAAAGGCATCGTCAGCGCCAGCACCGGCGCCGGACGGCCGACACCGGCGGAAGACGCCGCGTTCGACAAATGCTTCAAGGAAAAAGGCATGCTCATGTGCCTTTGCAGCCGTGTCGCCTCCGGCCGCGTCGTGAGAAGCCCCGGACTGCAAAGACGCGGCTTCGTCGCCGGCGACAATTTGCAGCCATGGAAAGCGCGCTTGCTGCTATCATTGGCGCTCACGAAAACAAACAACGCCGATGAGATTCAGCGCATGTTCGATACGTACTAAAAACGGGACTCTTGCATCAAATTCTTCTTCTGTTCCAAAGATCGCGATCGACGATAGTTGGCATAACCGGCTTGATTCAAACGAAGAGCGGTCAAACAATCGCTCTAACACTAACGCGCCGTCATGCCGCATGAGAGTGAGCCAGGACCGGGGTTGCGTGTTGCTAAAATTTTTAAAGTCACTCAGTACCAGCGTGCGAACGGAGCGCGGTTTCAACGCCGCCGCGCCCAAGGCGCACGGCGTACCACAACGGCGTAAAACCGCGCTTGTCGCGTGGATTGGTCTGAGCGCCCGCGGCAAATAGCATTTGAACCAGCTCAACACTGCCATCCCAGCTGGCGTAATGGAGAGCTGTCAAACCTTCGCGGTCGGCCACGTTGGCATCGATGCCGCGCTTGAGTAGCACACGGGCAAATTCGTTCTGCCGGCCGATAACGGCGAGTTGCAGCAGCGTATGTCCGGCTTCATCGCGCCCGTTGATATCCGCGCCGCGCGCTACGAGAAATTGGGCGGCTGAAATCAGTTTGCTCTTGAGTGCGATCTGTAAGGTCGTGCGGCCGTCTTTATCGCGGTGGTCGATGCGCGCACCGCGATCGAGAAGAAATTCGATCATCGGTTCGGGCGGCCGCGTCATACCGGGATCGACCGCGCGCAAAAGCGGTGTTTTGCCGTGGTCGTCTACCACATTTACCGGGACGCCCCGACTGAGTAGCAAAGCTGCAGTCGCCACAACCCGCGTCCGCGCCGCTTCGTGCAGCGGCGTGCTGCCGTAGCGATCGCGCGCGGCGGGGTCGGCGCCGGCGGCAAGCATCGCGCTCATAATCGCCGGTTCGCCGCTGTAGGTCGCGTAATGCAGCGGTGTCGATTCGCTCGCATTTTTAGCCTTGACGTCCGCGCCCCGGCGAAGCAAGATCTCGACGATGCGTCCCTGCTTGGAAGATGCGCAGAGATGGAGCGGCGTGTCGCCGATGCCCGATGTCGCGCGCACATTGGCGCCGCGTTGAATCAATAACTCGGCAATCGCCTCCTGCCGATACATGCACGCGAAGTGCAATGGCGTAAGCTCATTGGGCCCCGGCGCCGAGACAAGTTGCGGATTGGCGTCGAGTAAAGCGCGCACGCCCTCGATCTGACCTTGAGAGATCGCGCCATCAAGCTCGCCAGCATGCGCCCCTCCTGCCGCGGCGAGCGCTAGGATAAAGAGCAGAATCGCCATCGGATCATTGCTGCCCGGCCGGGATGCTCGGCCCGACGCCCATTCGCACCTCGCCCTTTTCCGTGGCCAGCACCGCGTTGACAAAACTCCATCGAACTATACTCCAAGACGAAAAACGTCCCCATCGAATAAGCGAAAGATTCAGAGTAATTCCACTGAGGCGCGGCAGAAAACGGCCTAGCTGCTCGGTAGTCAGAGGCTCGCCGGAGGGAAGCACGACTGGCGCGGGATCCACTGGACTGGATCCAAAAATGGAGCCGTACATACCCGTCTGCGGGACCTGCGGTGCGGCAACACGCGCGCCGAACGGCACTGGCGGCGCCGGCACGCCGAGCTGCGGTGTGGGTGGTTTGATCAGTCCTGGATCAATCGACGGTCGTATTCTAAGCGACAGACGTTCTGGATTGGCTCCCGGTTCCGCGACGAAATTCATGAAGGTGATGAAGTCCATGGCGCGGCCGAAAGCAATCGGCGCGGGCAAAAGCCACGGTCTATCTTTTTCAAATCGCAACGTGAGGGCGACGTCCGCATAGATAGTTCCGTCGAGCAGATACCAGTCCGAGCGTTGTTGTCGCGCCGAAGCCACGACGATGCCAAATTGCCGGCCGACTAGAAACGCGAAGTTGGGGTCATAGCCAGAATCGTATCTGAAATAGATATCGTCACCGCCCTGCTGCCGGTAGCGATATCCCGAGTTTTCGAGCAAACCCTTAGCCTTGTCGATCGCTCCGCGCTGAATATGCTTCACGAACTCCGTCGCCGTCGCTTCCGGGCTTGCGGCAGTGGCTATCACAGGAACAGAGCATGACAGGATAGCGAAAACCAGCATCCCACAACTGCGCGCGCCGACATGCAGGAAAACCTCGGTGATAGATAGGCCTAAAGAGAATTTCATCGAAGGAAAGGATACCACATTTTTTATACGGGTTAGCGGAAAAAATCACCGCATGAGTGGTTGACGGCATCGTCCCGTTTAGAGATGTCCCCCCTTTTTCTGGGACGTAGTTGACTAGCTGGAATAACTTCTCGCAAGGCTCTTTTGAGATCGCCGATGTGGAGACTCCAAGCTCAGCACGCGCCGAGACCAGCGATGCCGAGATGAAAATAGGGAGGAAAAATAGGCCGAGTGCTTTCGCCATGCGCCATCGAAGGGCGCTTAGCGAAGGGCGCTTAGGGTCAGACATAACAATCATTACAAATTGTCATTTCCGTTCTTTGTCCCGAGCCGACAAACGCGACAGCATCGTGCTTATGTGCGCTTGATCTCTTCGGAGATACGCAGCCACCTCACCCAC
>DASYUV010000280.1:0-6323 GCA_036000865.1 Binatia bacterium
AATCTAAGGAAATGACTATCCCACAGCAAGTTGACGGGTATCAAAACAATTCTGATCACCTGCCAAAGTTGTCACCCTCGAATGCTTTTATCGGGGGTCCAGTCAGAGTTCAGTCTGGATTCCCGATAGAAGCGTTCGGGAATGACAGACTCTCGAAATAACACTCTTACGCAATAAGCTATTGGGAATTGACCAACCCAGACTACATATTACTCGATCCAAGAACAGCATTCCTTCTACGTCTCGTTCTTGCACAGCGCCGATTTCAGAATCTTTCCTGTCGGACCTTTAGGGAGCTCAGGTACGATGTGCACTTGCCGGGGGTACTTGTATCGAGCGAGATGTTCTCGGCAGTAACCGAGCAAATCCTCGGAGCTAAGCTGTGCCGCGCGTTTCAAGCTGACAAAAGCGGCAACCTCTTCGCCGAGATCGGCATCTTCTATTCCGATCACCGCAGCCTCGGCGACCGCCGGGTGAGACAGCAGCACGGCTTCGACCTCCTGCGGAAAGACGGAATATCCGCCGCGCAGAATTCGTTCGCGCTTCCTACCGACAATCTGAACGTAACCTTCCGGAGAAATTATCGTGAGGTCACCGGTTTTGAACCAGCCGTCGGAGATGACTTCGTTAGTTTCCTCCGGCGCATCCAAGTAGCCGTCCATCATCGCCGGCGATTTGATCCACAGCTCGCCGACGCCGTCTCGACTCGCTTTTTCCTCGACGACGGTGCGTATCTCAACGCCTGGGACCGGCTGTCCAACCGCATCCGGCACTTCGGTCGGATCTTTGAAGCGGAATGACAACGGCCGAAATAACTCAGTCATGCCGTAACCGCGGACGATTCGAGTCGCTGATTTTTCTTGCCATTCGACGGCCAATTCCCACGGACAGGGGGCCGCGCCGGAAACCGCCAGACGCAGGCTCGAGAAGTCGGCCTGAATGAATGCCGGCGAGTTAAGTAATCGTCGGAAGATGGTTGCTACGGCGGGGAAAACGGTTACGCGATGTTTCTTGATCGCCGCGAACACGACTTCGGGCGTGAATCGTTCGAGGATAACGATAGTCGCGCCGGTGAGGAGCGGCGCCAACAGACCGCCGTTGAGTCCCAGCGAGTGCGCCAATGGAACGGCCACCAACACGCTGTCCTCGGGTGTGAGGCCCATAACCGGTTCGGCCCAAGAATGATTGGCAAAAGTCAAGGCGTCGTGACTGAATACGGCGCCCTTGGGCCGACCCGTGCTGCCTGAAGTGTAGAGTATCAAGGAAGGCGCGCTGACTTTTTCGATCGTCTGCCAGGAGCCTTGGCTCATGACGACTCGATCCACGCTCAATTTAGGTCTGAGATCGGCTTTGAACGCGGCAAGCTCTTCTTCTTTGACGAGCGGATTTAGCGGAGCCGGCGTCGCGCCCAACTTGAGGACGGCCAGAAACGCGACGACGAATTCTGCGCCATTCGGCAATAAGATCGCGACGCGATCTTTCACACTAACGCCCTGAGTTGAAAGATAGCGAGCGAAACCGGACGCGAAAGCATCAAGCTCCGACCAGGTGAGCTTGCCTTCATCCCAAACCAACGCCGCTTTGGCGCCGAAGCGCCGCGCGTTGGATTCGATGGCACAGACAAAATTTTCTTGCTGCACTTCTTTGTTCAAAGTTCCAGGTTCAAATGTTCAATCTCAACGGGCTGGATCCACCGCACCTTAGTGCGTAGAATTTAATCCATTACCAAAGTCCGTCATTCCCGCATGTTTTTAGCGGGAATCCAGGCGAAACTCGGACTGGACCCCCGATTAAAACATTCGGGGGTGACGCCTTTGGATAAATTCTCATCTCTATGTTCTGATACCTCGTCAGCTTGCTTGCTGCGGGTTAGTTCAATGTCGCCCCCTCCGTTAACATTGAACCTTAAACCTTGAACGTTGAACCCGCAGCGCGCATAGCTACTTTTTTGCGAAGTCTTTGACGTTGATGCGCTGCCAGACTTCTTTGGGGATACGATGCCGTGGAGTGTAGGCCGCAAGCGAAGGCTTGGCCGTAGCATCGACGCCCCACTTGCTCGTATAGCCGTCTTCTTTGGTCGATGGATCCAAGTCTGAGCCGCGGGCATTACTGATGATGGCAATATCGCGATCCGGCTGGCAGCGGGTCGCGATCGCCCAGTTGACTTGCCGGTCATTGAAGATGTCCACGTCGTGATCGACGACGACCACGCGCTTTATATAGAGATCGGCGCCGAGCACGGCCAAGATGGCGTTTTTCGCCTGGCCGGAGATCCGTTGCTCGACGGAAACGTAACATGTAAACGGCGCCGGTACCCGCACAGCTTTCACAGTCGGCACCATCGCCCGCACCGCGCGATACAAATTGGCTTCGATCGGCGTAGTCGAAAGCATCAGGTGATCGAGGTGTCCGACGGTGATGTCCTGAAAGATCGCATCGCGCCGGTGGGTGATCGCGCGCACTTTCAGCACTTCGCGTTGCCGCTCGCCGAGGCTATAGCCGGTGAACTCGCCGAAGGGGCCTTCCGCCGTGCGCTCGTGCGGCAAGATTTCTCCTTCGACGATCATTTCTGCGTGAGCAAAAACAAGGACATCTGAAGTTTCACACTTCACCAGCTCCAGTGGTTCGCCGAGCAGACCGCCCATGATCGCGCGCTCATCCTCGTCGATGGAGCCGATGGCAAGACAGCCGAGCGCGATGGCCGGATGCACACCGATGGCGAACGCGACAGGCAGCGGTTTCCCCTGCGCTTCGGCGGCGCGCTGAAATTCCCATAGATGCTTGGCCAACGTGAGGTGAATCGAGGTTGTGTCGCGGCCTTTGATCATGAGCCGGTTATAGGCGCAGTTCCACGTGTCGCTGTTTGGGTCTTTCGCAAACGAAATGGCCGCCGTGATGTACGCGCCGGCGTCTTCTTGGTGGTGGAGAATCTGCGGCAGCTTATAAAGATCAATCTTGTCGCCGGGGAGAATCACTTCTTTCACCGGTGCTTTGGAAATCACTTTAGGCTGGATCGGTTTTTCCATCGCCCGCAAATAGGCGCGTTGCATCTCCTCGGGCTTGGCATGGATCGCTGCCGCCAATCGAGAACGGCCGGCATGAAGGTTGGTCAGCACCGGAAACTTGGTGCCCTTTACTTTTTCGAAAAGTAAAATCGGCCGCCGTTTGGCTTCCTGCTCCAGCTTCACGGCGATGGCGGTGATTTCAAAAGCGGGATCGACTTCGCGGGAGACGACTACGAAGTCTTCCGGGTGATTTTGTTTGATCAGATTTAGATAACTACGAAGATCTTGTGGCATATGTCTTCCGTCATTCCCGCATGCTTTTAGCGGGAATCCAGGCGAAACTCTGACTAGACCCCCGATAAAAACATTCGGGGGTGACACTTTTGGGGCAAAACATCATCGATGTTTTTTGCTACCCCGTCAACTTGCTGCGAGATAGTTCATTCTAAAATCTAAACCGCAAATCCAAAATCATTTGATTACTCGATCCGCTCGTGCCAGCACGTTGGGCGGAATCGTTAGGCCGATCTGCTTGGCCGCTTTGAGATTGATGATGAACTCGAACTTCTTCGGCTGCTCCACTGCAAGATCGGCGGGCTTGGCACCTTTCAGGATCCTGTCCACATAAGTGGCAGCGCGCCGGAACAGATCATTAATACTCGGCCCGTAGGTCATGAGCCCGCCGTCTTCCACATATTCCGGTCTGGTGTATGTCGCCGGAAGCCGGCTCTTTACCGCAAGCTCTACAATCTGTATTCGATGAGTATTGAAGACGGCGCTCCCCAGCATAACGACTCCATCAGCCCGCCCCTTGCCTGCGGCTCGGAATGCAGTCTCAATATCCTTGGAACTTAGTACGTCTAGATATTGAAGCTTCACTTTCAACGCCCCTGCGGCGAGCTCGATCTCTTTTAACCTTTGCGCGTTGCCGGGTTCGGTCGAAATTCCGATGACGGTCACGCGGGAGAGCTTAGGAACGATCTCCTTCAAAAGCTCCAGTTGTTTTCCGCTTAGCTCCGGTGCAAGGGTTGATAGTCCAGTAATGTTCCCGCCAGGTCGCGCAAGGCTGGCGACGAACCGCTGGCAACAGGATCGACATCCTGAGCAAAGACAATGGGAATCGTGACAGTTGCTTCCTTGGCGGCACGGGTTACTGTCGGACCAGTCGTGACGATGACGTCCACCTTCAGACGCGCTAGCTCCGCCGCAAGCTCACGCTCGCGATCCGCCTTTACTTCTGCGTATCGATACTCGACGACGATGTTTTTCTCCTCCACGTAGCCAAGCTCGCGTAGACCTTGCCGGAATGCCTCGTGGCGGGCCACGTTAGTGGTAGGGAAGCCACCACTTAAGAATCCTATCCGCGGGATTTTCGTTGGCTGTTGCGCCTCGGCGGACAAGCAAAGCGCATAGAGCATGGCGCAAAGAGCAAAGTGAATGACGATTTTCTTCATGAGTTTGCGCCGCAACCGACGATGCCGATGGATTCTGTCGCCGGGAGGTTCGGGCGTCTTTAACTTTCTCCGCTCGTCAACGACTTTACCACCAGTTTAAATGGCCGCGCGGATCGAATCGCCGCAAAGTCGCGCTCGTTTTGGGTGATCACGCTCGCGCCAATCGAGCGAGCCGATAACGCGATCAGTACATCGTTCACGAGCCCATAGGCACTGGGCATGGAGTAGCCGTGCAGACGTTGAAGCCGTCTTAACACATCGCCGGCCTCTTCATAGATCGAAACGGTAGGAGTAACAATTCGGTCGGCTTTGGCGAAAGGGAGAGTGATGTCTCGAATGAGCTTGCGGTCCTTTGTAGAAAACGCTCCCGCCAATAACTCCATCAGCACGATCGAGCTAAGATGCTTGACCGCCTCGCGCTGGAAAATGATATCTTCATACCGGCCCTCGTTAAGCCAATCGATGTAAATGTTGGTATCGATGACAACCCGCTGCATTCTATCTGAAGACTTTTCGAATGCGCCCTTTGCCACGGGCTTTTCGAAGCGCGGTGTCGATTTTATCCTCGCTGACAACGACACTCAGCGCGCGATCTAGTGCTTCCGTTTCCGTCCTCGCTCCTAGTATACGCAACGCGCGATTGAGTTTGCGCTGATCTAATTGCACATGTTTATGGCGCAACGATGAAGTTTTCATGACTCCCCCAAACGAATGCTTCGATGTTCATAATATTGGAGCTTATGAACATTCGCAAGTTTACGTAATAATCAGCCACTTTGAGCTGGGTGCTGCGCCTCGGCGGACGAGCAAAGCGCATAAACCAGAGATCAGAAGTCGGAGATCGGTTTCGCCACAGAGGCACATCGGGCGCGGAGAAAAAGCTCCGCGCACTCCGTGACTCGGCGGTTAATTTCTGGCCTGTGATTTCTGACCTCTGATCTCTGATCTCCGACCGCTGTCATCTGATCACCTTGTCCGCCCTTACCAGCACGTTGGGCGGAATCGTCAGGCCGATCTGCTTCGCCGCTTTCAGATTGATGATGAACTCGAATTTCGTTGGCTGCTCCACTGCAAGATCGGCGGGCTTGATGCCTCGATATTTTTATGTGCTCCTGTGACAACATTCACAAGCCAAGAGATTGGCGTAATTTGAGGTCGATGGCTTGCATCTCGGGTTTCGGCATGGTGCCTACTTTCCGGTCGATCATGGTTTGCTTTATCGTTCGGAAGATCCCTGTCACCAGGGACGGAAAGAGTAGTCCAGCCCCCTTCCACCCAGCTATCAGATGATCGCCGAAGAGGCGGCGTCGGATGTTGCTCGTGATAGCCGCGACAATGATTTCTTGCCGCGAGCGGTTGTAAGCCGCAGAACTGATGACGACCACGGGGCGGAGTTTTTTTGTTGATTCATCTGAGAAGACGAAACCAACCAGCACCACATCGCCTCGATTATAAACGGTCATAGGCGGAATCCTTAGGATTGTCCCACAATTCAGCTAGCACTGGATCAGCCTTCCCCGTTAAGGTCATTACTCCTTCATCTTCCTCTCCGAGATCTTCCCGAAGCTGTTCTTCAATCGCCTCGATCACGTACTGCTGTACCGAAATATCGCGTTTTGCCGCTGCCAGGCGAAGGCGCCGTCGCACCTCTGGTAACACGTCAACACTGATCCGCGGTCGTTTGGGCGAAGACTCCATCGGGCGTCCCATAATAGTTCACCTCCTAGTACTACTGTGTCATTAACGTCGATTGACCACGTTGCAGCATGGGCATCGAACGAGTTGTTTCACGATGGCGCGGGCCAGTATGTAGCGCAGCGTGGCGATGGAATCGGGCACGTGACGTTGCGCGCGCTGGGCTGCC
>DASYUV010000281.1:0-4979 GCA_036000865.1 Binatia bacterium
AAGTGCGCGTTGTGACGCGCGTAGCTCGTTCATTGCAACAGTTCATGGAGGACGCGAGTGGCGCCTAACAAGCGGCTTGAGACAGACCTTCGGACCCGCTCGCGAGGCTCGCGGGCCGCGGCTTCTCAGCCTTAACGTTAGACTTCACGAGAATGGCCGACGGTAGTGGAACCGTTTCGGGAACAAGAGTCATGCGAGTTTGGGCAAGGAGAAGCGAAATGATTGACGGTAGGCTTCCGTTCATCGTTACCGTCACCCTTATGATCTTCGCCGCGGCGTTCACCGCCGATGCCCAGCAGCCGAAGAAAGTCCCACGGATAGGATTTCTAGCTACTGTCTCCCCTTCCACTATCTCGGATCGCGTTGACGCATTTCGGCAGGGTCTACGCGAGCTTGGGTACGTGGAGGGAAAAAACATTATGATCGAATGGCGATATGCAGAGGGTAAAGCTGACCGGCTACCTGGCCTTGCCGCTGAGCTGGTGCGTCTCACGGTAGATCTCATCGTCTCGGCTGCTCCGATACCCACGCGTTCTGCCAAGCAAGCAACTTCTACGATTCCCATTGTCATGGCTTTTGATGATGATCCTGTCGGCTCGGGCTTCGTCGCTAGCCTTGCTCGACCTGGGGGGAACATTACTGGATTATCTACTCTTTCCCCCGAGATAAGCGGAAAACAACTGGAGCTTCTGAAGGAGATCGCTCCCAAGCTCTCCCGCGTGGGTGTCCTCGGGGATGTGACCCGACCGGGCGTCCCGCAAGCGTTGAGAGAGATCAACCTCGCCGCAGGAACCTTCGGGATGCGGGTCCAGTACCTAGACGTACCAACTTCCAACGACATCGAGACTGTATTCCGAGCCGCAAGCAGGGAGCGTGCTGAGGCAGTCCTTGTCTTGGTAGGGCCCGTGCTCATGTCTCACCGAATACAAGTTACAGACCTTGCGGCAAAGAACCGGATCCCGGCGATATACGAAAGGGCAGAGTTTACCGACGCTGGTGGCCTTATGTTTTACGGCGCGAGCATTAGCGACATGTTCCACCGTGCTGCCACTTATGTGGACAAGATTCTCAAAGGCACCAAGCCTGCCGAATTGCCCGTAGAGCAGCCGAAAAAGTTCGAGTTGATCATTAATCTCAAGGCCGCAAAGCAGATCGGATTGACCATTCCACCAAACGTGCTGGCGCGGGCGGACAGGGTGATCAAGTGATAGGCACGTCTAACTTTCCGCTTCAGACCGATCGCTGAAAAGCGCGCCGGCTGAGCTTGGCGTTAGCCTGATCCAGAAAGTTAATGAACGATCCCAAAGAAACGATTGATAAGATTCGCGATCTCTTGGATTCGTTAGAGCGAGAGTCTCAAGACGATGAAGCGAGACTGTTCGCGCATAATTTTGATGCACTTGAGTTGCCAGCCATTGTCGCCACGATTGTCGACGTTCTTCAGCCTCTGCTTCTTCCGTATGAGGCGGCGGTTTATTGGTATTTGTTTCGCAACTCCATCATAGGCACTGGTCAGCAGTACGTGCGCGCTAGCACCCGCGGGCTAATGGAAGGAGTGATTCAGTCCGCCAGTGGACAGTCACAAACGCTAAGCTATGCAAGCGTTCAACAAACGTTATCCGGACTGGAAAAGAAGGGTGTGATTTCTAAGATAGGTGATACAAACCGTGCCGGCACCCTTTACAAGGTCAGTCTGCCTGAGGAAATCGAGGCATGTCAGGCAGCCATCAAGAATCGGGATCAGAAAGAGCTAACTCCGATAGATGAGAAACGCGAGCTCGACTACTACAACGTTGCCGAAAACCGTCTTCGTGTGTACGAGCGTGATCAATACAAGTGCCGTTATTGCGAAAAGCAGCTGACGCGCTTCACTGCAACGCTGGATCACCTCCAGCCGGTTTCCGAAGGAGGCGGCAATTCCTTTGATAACCTCATCACAGCGTGTCTTCACTGCAATTCTCGACGTGGTGCGCGGCCAGTAATGGAGGCGTTCGCCACGACCAAACGAAATGACGGCTAACAAACGGCTTGAGAAAGACCTACGGCCCTGGCTCGCTGCGCTCGCGAGGCGTGGCTTCTCAGCCTTCGCGTTAGACGTCAGTCCCAGTCAACACGTTACGGAGGGGGCTATGGAATCCAACCTGCACACCGATGCTGATAAGTACCAGGCCGGAATGGGAGGCTGGAGTAAAACCCTTGCTCCTCTCTTCATCGAATTTATAGGCGGTATCAAAGAAGGGGATCGGGTATTGGATGTAGGCTGTGGTACAGGTTCACTTACATTCACCATCGCTGATACGATAAAAGCTTCAACGGTTGTCGGCATTGACCCTTCAGTAGGCTACTTAGAATATGCCCGTGCGCATAATACACATTCGCACGTTTCGTTTGAAATCGGGGATGCTCAGAAACTTCCCTACGATAGCCGCTCTTTCGACTGTTGCGTATCATCATTAATGATCCAATTTGTCTCCGCTGCGGACACGGCAGCAAGAGAAATGGGGCGCGTCACAAAGAAGGGCGGAACTGTTGCAACTTGTGTATGGGACAACAGTGGAGGCATGGAGTTAGCGGAAAGATTCTGGGGCGCGGCTATTGCAGTTGATCCAGGAGCTAAACGAACTGGGGATAGGCGTTATGGATCGCCAAGCGCGCTTTCAGATTTGTGGACCGCCACTGGTTTTGCGAATGTTGAAACAAGGGCCCTGGTTATTCCTATGGAGTTTACTTCCTTTGAGGATTTGTGGCGCATTGAGTCGAATGCCCAGGGACCGCCTAAACTTTATATCAGTACTCTCTCTGAGGATCACCGACAGATATTGAAGGAGCGACTACGCACGGATATTCTCGGTAATCGCCCTGATGGATCGATTATGCTTCGTGCCAAGGCCTGGGCAGTGCGCGGGGTAGTACCGGCAGGATAGAATTTTCCACGGACTAGTTTTTTCGCAAAACAGAGTGTCTAACTTGGCGCTTCAGACCGATCGCTAACAGCGCCGGCTGAGCGTGAACGTTAGGCAATCTATAGACTCACCAATGAACGGAGGTGTCAAATGCCAGGCCCTTATATTTGCAAGCACTGCGGCACGGAGATGGGGTCTCGCATCGGAGCACGAAGTGTATCAACGCCACTTGGCGGGAAGTCGATGACACCTGGATCACTTAGAGTTGGCCTTTACCGGTACCCGTATCTCAAAAACAAGTTCCTCTCATCCTTGCTGTGGTGGATGTTGTGGTCCTCGATAGTGCCGTCGGCGGCGGGCGCCGTCTCTACCAACGACAACAGGCATCCAGCTGGCCGGCTCGAGGAAAACGTGCTCAATGTACGGCTGTACGCCGGCGTCGGCAGTTGGCGTCCTGAAGGACCGCAAGGTGCGCCCATTGAAATCGCCGCCTTCGGTGAAGAAGGCGCTGACCTCGCCATACCGGGACCGCTCATCCGCGTTCGCGAAGGAACGACCGTCGCGCTCACGCTGCGCAACGCGCTGAGGTCGGCGCTGCGGGTCAATGGCCTGTGTGCGAGACCGAGCACCTGCGAGCCGGTGTCAGTCGCCGCCGGCGCGTCTCAAGAGATCCGCTTCACGCTGAACGCTCCCGGCACCTATTTCTATTGGGCCGCGACCGGACCCGAATCGGTCACGACCCGGCACCGTGTTGACACCCAGCTTGGCGGCGCGATCGTCGTCGATCCGCGCGCGGGATCGCCGGCCGACAGGGTGTTTGTGATCTCGACCTTCGCAGAGCCACCCGCGGTCGCGCGGGCGAAGTCCGACGTCTTCGCCATCAACGGCTCGTCGTGGCCTTATACTGAGAAGCTGCATCACGAAGTCAGCGATCGGGTGCGTTGGCGCATCATCAACCTGTCGCTCAGTGGGCATGCCATGCACCTGCACGGCTTCTACTTCACGGTCGAAGCCACGGGCGATATCGGCACTGAACGACGGCTCGCCCCGGGCCAGCAACGCACGTTAGTCACCGAACGCATCGAGGCTGGCCAGACGTTCGTGATGTCATGGATACCTGAGCGTCCAGGGAATTGGTTGTTTCACTGCCACATGACGAATCACATGAATGCGCCGGACGATGGCGGCCACACTGACCACCAGGCCAACGACGGCGCGGCGGGAATGGCGGGACTGGTGCTCGGCATTCAGGTGACGGGAGCCAGCATGGTCCCGATATCGGATAGCCGCGCACCACGGCGTCTCTCGCTGGTGATGCGCGAGGAGCCCAATCGCTATGGCAATCAGAGCGGCTACCGGATGGATCTGGAAGGCCTGGAAGGCATAGACGCGCCGCGTCTCAATTCGGGTCCGGTTCCCGGCCCCGTGATCGTACTGACGCGCGGCGAACCGGTGGAGATCACCCTCGTCAATCGTATGACCGAGCCCACGGCTATTCATTGGCACGGCATCGAGCTCGACAGCTATTTCGATGGTGTGCCCGGCTGGGGTGGGCAGCCCGGCAATCTCGCGCCGCCGGTCGCTCCCGGGCAATCGTTCGTCGCGAAGTTCACGCCGCCGCGGGCGGGCACGTTCATCTATCACACGCACTGGCACAAAGACGCACAACTGGCCGGCGGTCTCTACGGGCCGCTCATCATTCTCGATCCTGGCGAGCGCTACGATCCGAAGACCGATCACATCGTCGTCATTGGCCTGAACGGCGTCCTGCGGGAGAACGAGCGGGAGCCTTTCGCGCTCAACGGCAGCGCCGCGCCGGCCGCCATCGTTATGCGCGCGGGCGTGCCCAATCGCCTGCGCCTCATCAACATCACCGCGGAAAGCGTCGGCCTAACGGCGTTCCTCGTCGACCGGTCCGAGCAGACGACGTGGAAACCGCTAGCGAAGGACGGCGCGACGCTGCCGGCCGGGCAGACCGCTCTCCGACCGGCCCGCCAGCTCGTAGCGGTCGGCGAGACCTACGACTTCGAAATTCAGCCGCCGCGGTCACAAACGTTGTGGCTGGAAGTGCGCCGC
>DASYUV010000282.1:0-42818 GCA_036000865.1 Binatia bacterium
CGAGTTCCATTTCGAGATGTGGGGCGTCGGCGATCAGATTTACCAAGAACCACCCGCGCCGGTGAATGGCTGGGTGACGGTCCCGGAAACACACGGTCTGGGGCTCGAGCCGCGCTTCGACGCGCTCAAAGAGTTTGAAGAAAAGTGAAATAGGCAACGGCAAGAATATTTTAGATCCCGAAGGCGTTACGGAGGCAGTCCAGTGATACGATCCATTTCGACATGCGCATTATTTGTCCTATTCGCCCTCTTGGGCCTATCGCCGCGCGCCGGTGCCGCGGACAAGGTCACGATGAGCTCGACCAACCCCACGGCGTTGGAGATCGATCAAATGGTCGCCCGAGACAAAGGATTCTTTGCGCGGGAGAATATTGATCTGGATGTCACCTACATGCAGCCCGATCTCGTCATCAAAGCGCTGATCGCCGGGACGGTTGACTTAGCGAGATCGGGAACTCATTTCGGCGTAATCCCAGCGGCACGCGGCGCCGAGGTGAAAATCATCGGCGGATCGACCTACGGTTATCCCTATCAAGTGATTAGCCAGCCGCAATTCAAATCGCTCGCCGACCTCAAGGGGCAAAAGATCGCCGGTGCCAGCTTGGCCAGCATTACCACGACGATTTTTAAAGACGTCATGCAGCGCCAAGGTGTCCCGCCGACGGCCTATACTCTGCTCTTTGTTGGCGGAAGTCCTGAAAGATTTCAAGCCGTGGGTTCGGGCCAAGTTGCCGCTTCCCTGGCTGAAGCGCCGCCTTTCAATTTTCGCTCCATCGATGCCGGCAGAAAGGTTCTGCTCAACTATTCCGACGAGATCAAGAACTTGCAATACACTTCCTACTTCGCGTCAAGTAAATCGCTGTCGCAAAATCGGCCGCTGTTCACGCGCTTCGTGAGGGCAATGGGACAGGCGATGCACTGGATAAACGATCCAGCTAACGAGAAGGCGGCGACCGAAATCGTGGCGCAGCGCTTAAAGATCGATGAACCAACCGCAGCGCGCACCTATAAATTCATGGTTCCGGAGAACAAGGCCTTTCGCAACGAAGCCGCTGTCGACGGCCCCGGCCTGGCGGAGATGATCCGCTTGCTTGCCTCGGACAACATGATTCCCAAGCGCGAGCCCTGGGAAACTTTCGTCGATCCCGCGTTTTTACCGACAGTCAAGTAGGGCTGCTGCCGCGCAACTGGTCGTGTCAAAGTCCGTCATTCCCGCATGCGGCTAGCGGTGGTTCGACTGGGCTCACCACAGGCGAACTCGGACTGGACCCCGATAAGAACATTCGGGGGTGACAAATTAAGGATTGATTCTGGAAAACCCACCGTTCATCCTTCGAGGGCCTCAGGACGAACGGAGAAACAGTGAAACTCATTGGAGATTTTCCGTTCATGCTGAGCCTAGTCGAAGCATTCCTAGGGTTTTTCAGCAGAATTAAGGATTTTATCTTTAAGGTATGTCGATACCCTCGCAGCTTGCTGCGGGCTAGTTACGGTTTCCAGCCGCTTGATTTGAGCTCTTCGTTGGCTTTTTTCACGAAGCTCAGGTCGAAAATATCGGCGACTTTGATCTCGCGCTGCACTTTAGTGGTCTTTTTCATGTCGTCGATCATCGACTGCAGCAACTTGTCGTCGCTAAATCCCTCCCGAAGCGCCAGCGGCGTCAGGATGTCGTAGATCGAACCGACCAACTCCCGGTCCTTCATGCGCAAGGTATCCATCATGTATTTGATCGCCGGCTCCCGTTTGGCAACGTAGTAATTCAGTCCTTTTAGAGCGCCCCGGACGAAGCGAAGGATTTTTTCCGGGTTTTGCTTGATCTTGTCTTGCGAAGACGCCAATCCGCCTTCGATCAAATTGGCATACTCGCTCGCGTTGCCGAGCTTGCTAAAGCCATCCTTTTGCGCCTTGATACTCATGGCCGTGCTGAACAGCGTCGCTTGTATGGACTTTGTCTGCAGCGCAGGAAAGCGCACCTCGTCGCCTCCCATCGTCACCAGGTTGACGTCCTTACTCGGGTCCAAGCCGTTTTTACGCAACATTTCGCGCGCGACCACGGCGAGCGACCCTTCGGGAGACATGACCGCAATATTCTTGCCCCGCAACTGGGCAACCGTCTTGATCTCGGGCTGCGCGATCAAATCCCAACTGGGCTTATCCTGAAAAACCGTAACAAGCCGGACGGCAACGCCTCTGACCGCCGCCGCCAGCGCGCTGCCCGCGTTGGTAAAAAAATCGACGTCCCCCGCCAGCGTCGTCCGGATGGCAATCTCGCCGCGGATGCTGAGCAGCTCCACGTTGAGGCCCTCTTCTTTGAAGTAACCTTCCTTCTGCGCGATGACCAGGGAAAATACCGAAGTACTACTCATCGAAGGACAAGCGACCCGAAGATTGTCGATGGCGCTCGCGGAATTGACATTGAACAGCGAAACCATTGCGCCAATCAAAATCCCCTCGGCAAAATTCCAATGCTTCATGACAATACTCCTTCCCTCGCGCGAATCGCCCGCGGCGCCTAGATTGACCGCGCCGCAACTGGTGCTTTTTAGCTCGCCGTCACCTTTCGGTCAAATGAAAAAACACCGTCAAAGCAAGTGGAATCTTAGCTCTTGCCTTGTGAACGATTTGAATGGCTTTGACTGTTTGAACCCTTTAAGCGGTCTCAACGAAGCGTTAGCGCCACACGAAAACCGTAATCGGCGTATTTGAATGACGGCGGCAGCGAGCTGCGCGCCGCGCAGCGGCTGAATTTGATCCGATGGCGCCACGATCCGCCGCGCGACGCGCGGCGCGCTCCGGACGCCGGTCCCTGGGGATTGCGCTCGGGAGAAACGCGATAATAGTCGTAATCGTAATAATCGCTGCACCACTCGTGGACACCTTCGCTCATATCATACAGTCCAAAGTCATTGGGCGCATTCACACCGACCCGCGCCGGCCCGCCTGTCTTCGGATCGCATCCGATGTAGCGCTGCTCCCACGGCGGCTCGTCCCCCCAGGGATAAAGCGCACCTTCGCGTCCGCCGCGCGCCGCGCGCTCCCACTCGGCTTCGGTTGGCAGTCGAAACTGCTCGCCTATTCGATCGCTCAGCCAACGACAGTACGCGATCGCGTCGGGCCAATTTACGCCGACCGCCGGCTGCTCCGGATCTGAGAAAATTGGATCGCAGCAAAACGGCGGTGCGAGCGTGTGCGTCGCTTCGACGAATCGCTTGTACTCTCTATTAGTGACGGGAAATCTGCCGATGCCGAAGCGATCGAGGCAAACCCGATGGCGGGGCTGTTCGTTTTCCTGGCCTTGCTCGCTTCCCATAAAAAACGAGCCTTCGGGAATGACGACTATGTCGGGCGTGGTCATCATGCCATGAACTAAAGCCGTGACCGAGAGCCTGTCAAGTCGGAGATTGCAAGGAATTGGCAATTTGCCGTATAAGCGGGAGTTCGCAGAATTAATGGAGGGCTTCATGACGGTGCAAGTCCAATCAACCTACAAAAGATATTTAGTCACAACGGTGGCGGCGGTTCTTTCACTTTTTTGGATCTACGTCCCCAAGGTTCCGGCCCAATCCACGCCTTTCTACAAAGACAAAACCATTCGTATCGTCGTCGGCTTCACCTCGGGCGGCCTCTACGACCAATACGCGCGCCTGCTCGCGCGCTATATGGGCAAGCATATACCCGGCAATCCAACCATCATCGTGCAAAACATGCCCGGCGCGGGCTCGATCATCGCTACGAACTATGTTTCCAGCGTCGCCAAACCGGACGGGCTTGCACTCGGAATGGTAGGCAGCGGCATTTATCTAGACCAATTACTCGGCGTCAAAGAAGCTCAATTTGACGTCCGCAAAATGCCTTTCATCGGCAGCGTCGATCAACGGGACTTACTGTTGTATATGCGCGCCGATGCGCCATGGAAATCCGTAGACGACATCCTCAATACCAAGGAACTGCCCAAGTGCGGCGCGACGGGCACTTCCGATCTCACCACCATCATGATCAACATCATGGAGGAGACCCTCGGCGCCAAGTTCACCAATGTGAGAGGCTATCCCGGCGGCGTCGAGATTGATCTGGCAATCGAAAAAGGCGAACTTCATTGCCGCGGCACGGGCATCACGACACATTTCGCCCGCGAACCGTACCATACCTGGCACAAGAACGGTTTCGACCGGCATATTCTGCAAACCGGCAACAAAAAGGACCCGCGCATCGCCGACGCGCCGACGCTTAACGACCTCATGGATAAAAGAAAAACTCCTGCGCTCGGTCGAAGTGTCGCCAAACTCTTGCTGCTTTCCGCCACCGTCGGCCGCCCTTTGGTGACCACGCCGGGAGTACCTGCCGACCGCGTGAAGCTGCTGCGCGAAGCCTACGTGAAGGCTTTCAAAGAACCGGAGCTCCTCGCGGAAGCCAAAAAAGCCCGCATGGAGATCGAACTACTCGCCGGTGAGGAGGTCGAAAGAGACATGCGCGAGGCGATCAACCAACCCAAGGACGTCGTTGATCGAGTGAAGAAGCTGTCAGAATAGCAGATCGCGTGTGTATCATCTCCGGGGCTCAATCCCAGAAGCCACAGGCATTCGCTTCCGGTTTCTGATCCGAAACCGGAATCCAGAAACCCGTCACTGAAATCCAAGCGATGAAACCTTTCGTCCGAATCGCTGCGCTGTTACTGGCAGCCATGTTTCTAACCGCCGCGGGCTTTGCTTGGTTCGACGTTTTAACTCACGAAAACGTTCTCACAAACCCGGAGTTGAAAATCGCCGGCGGATGGCTGATGACAGGACTCATGTTGCTCGCACTTGGAATGCGCGGTTGGCGGCGGCGGAGAGAACGAACGGCAGCATCAGGAACAACAACGCAAAGAAAACCTTCGGGGTGACATCGCTGCGTGTTTTATGAATTCCGCTAGCCGGCGCACGCTGAGTCCAAAAATTTAAAGCTTTCTGGATACCAGTTTTTCACCGGCATGACGGCAAAGACGGGACATGACACACTAGATCGCCCCCAGAACTTTCGGTCAGCTCAGGCGCTCATCCTGAAAGCCGCCTTAAGACACGCTTCCCCTGTTCTGCTTAATGGCACCGTTCTTTCCCGGACCGTAAATCACTTTCCCCGGTCGCGCACCAGTGTGATTGCCATTATCGATGCCGCCACCCTGACCGCATGACCGCCCTTACCTGTTCTGATCTAGCTCCTTCCATGCCTGGCGCGCGAAGGAGAAATCCCGCACTTCATCCAGCGGCCGCTTCTTGTCCGACAACCGGTCTAAAAAATTCTCCATGTCCGCGTCGCTCATGATGCCGTCGCGCTGAATCGTCTTGAGCTCGGAGTCGTAGGAGCGCGCGGCGATCTCCGGCGTCTGCTTGACCCAATGTAAGAGAATTCGAATCGTCTCCTGGCGATTCTCCTCGATCATACGGTTCGCTCTGAGCATCGCGCGTACGCCGCGTCTCACGAATTGCGGATTCTCCTTGATTACGCGATCCGAAGTAATCATCCCCGAAGCCGGCATGCCGATCTCCGGCGGGCCGGCGAGCACTTTCGCGCCGGATCTCTGCGCCATCAGATCATGCGGCGGCGACAGTGTCGTCACTTCCACCGCGCCGGTGATCACCGATTGCAAGCGCACCGAAGTATCGCCGAGTACCACTGGCTGAAGTTGCGCCGGGTTGAAGCCCTTGGACTTGAGCAACTCTTCAGCAACCAAATGATCCGAACCGCGGATGCTCGATACGCCTAGTTTTTTGCCCTTCAAATCTTGGATGTCTTGAATGCTGGGATGCGCAATCAAGTAATAAACGCCTTTCTTTAACGACACCAGAATGATCTTGAGCGGAAAGCCGGAAAGAATCCCGCGCACCGTGCTGACGAACGTGCCAGTGAAAGCGACATCGCCATTTATCAGCGCCATCACGCCGAGCCGCGGGTTGGCTTGGATGATTTCCACGTCCATGCCTTCTTCGCGAAAGAAGCCCTTACTTACCGCCACGTAATAGGGAACGCTCGTGTTGCTCCGGCTGGAGATCGAGATGCGGACTTTCTGCGTTTGCCCGTCGACGCCGCTCGGCCTTACGGTAACGGTCAAGATGAGGCTAAGTGACACTAATGATGACACTTGAATCAATCTCATGGCCGCCATCCTCCATCTTCGATCCTCCATCCTCGAACGTCAATTTTCAATTCTCGATTCTCCCTTCTCTTCACTTCCCCGCCTCCAGCTCCTTCAACACCTGACGCGCGAATGAAAAATCGCGGATCTCATCGAGCGGGCGCTTTTTCTCGGCCAATCGTTCCATTTGAAATTCCATTTCAGCGTCGGTCATCTGGCCGTCCTTGGCGAGCGCTTTGAGCTCGACATCGAAGGATCGCGCAGCACCCTCCGGCGTCTGCGGCACCGCGCGGACCATGATACGAACCGTTTCTTCGCGATTGTCTTCGATGAACCGGTTGGCCTTCAACAGCGCCCGTATCGTGCGCCGCAAGACTTGCGGGTTTTCCTTGATCAAACGGTCTGAAGCGAACAGTCCTGACGACGGCACACCGATCTCCGGCGGCCCGGAGATCGCTTTGAGTCCCATCTGCTGCAGCATAAGATCATGCGGCGGCGACACCGATACCGCCTGTACCAGGTTGGAAAGAACCGCCTGAGCTCTCAACGACGGCTCGCCCACGGCGATCGCTTGGACAAGATTCGGATCCAGGCCTTTCATCCGTAACAGTTCTCTGCCAATGATGTGGTCGCCGCCGTTGACCGCCGTGACGCCAAGTTTCTTGCCCTTCAGATCTTGAATGTCTTTGATGATTTCGGGGCGAACCATCAAGTAGTAAATGCCCTTTTTGAGCAGAATAAAAACCGTTTTCATCGGCAGCCCCTGAACGACGCCGCGAAACGTGCTGACGAATGATGTCGTGAACGTCACGTCGCCGTTCAACACCGCCATCGCGCCAAGCCGTGGATTGACCTGGATGAACTCGACCTCCAATCCTTCGTCTTTAAAAAAGCCCCTCGCTTGAGCGACGTAGTAAGAGGTGTTCGTATTGCTGCGGCTCGACAACGATATGCGGATTTTTTGCGTTTGCGCGTTGATGCCGTTATCAATGCAAAGAATAATTAAACCAATAGCCAGCGTTATCAAACAGCGCACGTGAAATCGCAGCGAACTCATGAGTGCACCTCGCGTCCGGCTAAAAATAGGTCAGCGTGCCATCGAGGGTCAAGCAGAATCGGCGCGCGCGGATTTGCTATTTACACAGTGACGCTATTTGGAATAGAGTCCGGGCGACATGAAGAAATTGGCAATCGTTGCGTTCCTACTTTTTCTCTTCGACGCCGGCGCCGTCGCCAATCCTTACCTCCCGAGCGCCGGCGCACGACCGACAACGCTTCGAGTAGCGACCTCCGCGGTCACAGGCGGCTTTGTGCATTTTTACGCCAGGCTCGATTACGGAATTTTTGAAAAGTATGGCCTTAAATGCGAACATATCTATATCCGCGGCCAATCACCGGCGCTCGCCGCGCTGGCAGGCGACCAACTCCAGTTCACCTATGGCGCGGCTGATGGCAGCCTTCCCGGTCTGGCGGCTGGCGTCGAAGCCAAGGTCGTCGCCTCTCCTCTCGTCAAGCTCCCATACGTCATGGTCGCGCGCAAAGAGATTCGCCGGCCCGAAGACCTCAAAGGAAAATCCATCGGTGTGACACGGCCAGGTGACTTGAGTGCGCGCCTGTCACGGCAAGTCGTGAGAAAATTCGGTCTAACGACCGATGAAGTTACCATACATCCCATCGGCGGCAGCCAATCGGAGCGCTATCAAGCCATGGTCGCTAACGTCGTTCAAGCGATCCTCGTGACGCCGCCGTTGGATGTCCGCGCCAAACACGACGGCTTTAATGTTATCTACCGGCTGGTCGATCTCGAAATTCCCTTCATCTACAGCTCCTTACTCACCAACTACAAAATGCTGCGTGAACGCCCCGAAACCGTGCAGCGCATGGTCGCCGCACTCGCCGAGACCGTCCACTTCGTCGAGAAAAATCCCGACAAAGCCAAAGCGGCCATTGCCAAAGCGATGCGCGTAAAAGACGAGGAGGCGCTCCAATCGTCCTATAACGTGTACGCTAAAGAAATCGTCGACCGCACCATGGTCGTGCCGGGTAAATCCGTTAGCGAAGCCGTAGATATCGCCCGCGAAACCGGAACCCTGGTTAGAAGAAAACCGGAAGAACTTTACGACAACAGTTTCGTAAATAATCTTGAGAAGAGCGGCTTTCTCAAAGAGATTTGGGGAAATGAGAACTACCGGCGATAAACATCTTTTCCATAGCTGCCCTCGTGAAACGAACCTCAACCCATCGTCGTTCGCTGGCCACATTGGACCCGTGACCGCCGAGACCAGAAGCGCATAATTGCTCTTCGAAAAGTCTGCGGATGACATCGTTCCTGTTTACAAGGCCGCCGCCTTTGGCATAGAGTCCCGCCCATGCAGCCAGCAATCATCGCATTCTTTCTTTCTCTGGTTGCCTCCGCTTCATTCGCCAACCCATACTTGCCCAAACCGGGCGAGAAAATCCTTAGCTTTAGAATTTCGACCTGCGCCGTGTCCGGCGGGTTTATTCATCTTTATACCGCGCTCGACAACGGTTTGTTCGATAAGTACGGGCTGAAATTCGAGAACATTTTTATCCGCGGTGGCGCGCAAAACATGGTCGCTCTGGCGAGTGATGAAGTCCAATTCACTTACTGCGCCGCTGATGGGACAATTCCCGGACTCGCCACGGGCATCGATGTCAAGCTCGTCGCCTCTCCGCTGGTCAAGCTGCCTTATGTGTTAGTAGCGCGAAAAGAAATCAAGCGGCCGGAGGATCTCAAGGGAAAATCTATAGGCATCGCGCGCGCGGGAGACTTAAGCGATCGCCTGTCGCGCGCCGTCGTAAAGAAATTCGGCATGCCGCCTGACGCGGTGACGATCCGGCCCATCGGAGGCAGCCAAGGCGAGCGCTATCAGGCGATGGCGGCAAACGTCGTACAGGCCGTTGCGATCACGCCGCCCTTGGATGTCCGCGCCAAGAACGAAGGCTATAACGTACTCTATCGCCTGATCGATTTGAACCTGCCATTTATCTACAGCAGTTTGCATACCAGTTATAAGATGCTGCGCGACCGTCCTGAGATCGTCCAACGGGCGGTCGCGGCTCTGGCCGAAATCGTTTATTTCGTCGAGAAGAATCCTGACAAAGCCAAAGCTTCAGTCGGCAAAGCGATGCGCGTCAAAGACGAAGAAGCCCTGCAATCGTCTTACAATGTCTACGCTAAAGAAATTGTCGACCGCACGATGATCGTCCCTGGAAAAGCGGTCGCCGAAGCCGTGGACCTCGCCCGCGAAAGCGGCACCAACGTACGAAAAAAACCCGAAGAACTTTACGACAACAGTTTCGTAAACAACCTAGAGAGAAGCGGCTTTCTCAAAGAGATCTGGGGAAATGAGAACTACCGGCGCTAGGATATTCTCCATTGGACTTTGATGTGCTGACCGTACTGTCGTCAACAAGCTTCCATAAGATCTGTTTACAATCGAGAATGACCTGGACTAGAGTCCAGGTAATTTTATGAAGATAGGAATTTGCACACTTCTTGTCTCTCTGGTTGCCTCAGTTTCATTCGCCAATCCATACTTGCCCAAACCGGGCGAGAAGATTCTGAGCTTTAGAATTTCGACCTGCGCCGTTTCCGGCGGTTTCATCCATCTTTATACGGCGCTCGATAATGGTCTATTCGATAAGTACGGCATAAAATTCGAGAATATTTTTATTCGCGGCAGCGGTCCTAATCTCTCCGCTCTTGCCGGCGACGAAGTCCAGTTCACCTACTGCGCTTCCGATGCAATTATCCCTGGAATGGCAGCGGGCATCGATGCAAAAATCGTCGCCTCTCCGCTTGTGAAGCTACCTTATGTGTTGGTGACGCGGAAAGAAATCAGGCGGCCGGAAGATCTCAAAGGAAAGACTCTGGGTATCGCGCGGGCTGGAGACTTGAGCGACCGGCTCTCGCGCGCAGTCGTGAAGAAACTCGGTCTGCCCGCTGAGTCGGTCACGATTCGGCCCATCGGCGGTAGCCAGGGGGAGCGTTACCAGGCGATGGCGGCCGGTATCGTCCATGGGGTCATCATCACGCCGCCGCTCGACGTGCGGGCGAAAAACGAAGGCTACAACGTGGTCTATCGCTTGATCGATCTCAATCTGCCGTTTATCTACAGCTCGCTTCATACCAGCTACAAGATGCTGCGCGAGCGCCCCGACATCGTCCAGCGGGCAGTTGCGGCTTTGGCCGAGATCGTCTACTTCGTCGAGAAAAATCCCGACAAAGCCAAAGCGTCGGTAGCCAAAGCGATGCGCACCAACGATCAAGAAGCGTTGCAATCCGCCTACAACGTCTATGCCAGGGAAATCCTCGACCGCACCATGGTTGTCCCCGGCAAAGCGGTCGCCGAAGCCGTCGAGCTCGCCCGCGAAAGCGGCACTCCCGTCAGAAGAAAACCGGAAGAAATTTACGACAACAGCTTCGTGAATAATCTTGAGAAGAGCGGTTTCTTGAAAGAGATCTGGGGAAGCGACAATTACAAGCGCTAGACGGCGACTGCCGACCAATTTCACAAGGCTCTGCTATCCCTCAGACGCAAGAATGACCGCGCAACGCGCAGGCTCCGCCGAGACAAACACCTTCCGGCCCTCGGCCAAGTCAGTGTAGGGGTCGACTTTGGCGCGCAAAGAAAATCCGTCGCAAGAAACCTCGCAATCGAGAAAATCGCCCAAAAATGTTGCTTCCTTGAGCTCTCCCGGCCAGACATTTTTCCGCGCGGCCGGCGAGTGAGTCGACAAGTGTACGCTCTCGGGACGTAGTAACACTAACACTTTGTCTTCGCCGATCGCATGCGCATCGCCTCGACAAAATATCTCGCCGAACGGAACCTGGACGACGCTTGCTCCTTCTTCATCTCGCTTCTTCTGCCCAGGAATGATGTTGGTCATGCCGATAAAGTTGGCGGCAAAGCGCGTCTTGGGATGTAAGTAAATATCCTGCGGGCTGCCGATCTCGACAATCTTGCCGGCATTCATCACGGCAATCTGGTCCGAGATTGTCAGCGCTTCGATTTGATCGTGGGTGACATATAGCGAGGTGATTTGAATCCGCCTCTGCAGACTGCGTATGCCCGACCTCATCTCCTCCCTGAGCTTCGCGTCAAGATTGCTTAACGGTTCGTCGAGGAGCAAAACTTCAGGATTTCCGGCTAGCGCGCGGGCCAGTGCCACCCTTTGCTGTTGGCCGCCGGATAGCTTGGGCGCCGGCCTGTCTTCAAGCTCTAGAAGCCCCACGCTCTCAAGCGCGCCGCGAGCGCGCTGTTTGGCTTCGGCGCGACCAAATCCTTTGCTCTTTAACGGGTAGTAAACGTTCTGAAACACCGTCATATGCGGCCAGATTGCATAGGACTGGAATACCATGCCGATATTGCGCTTATTCGGCGGCACAGCGGCGCCCCGTTTGCCGTCAAATACCACTTGTTCGCCAATTTTGATCTCGCCGTTGCTCGGAGTCTCCAATCCTGCAATGCAGCGCAGCGTGGTTGTTTTACCGCAACCGCTGGGGCCGAGGAGCGTAAACAGTTTGCCCGAAGGGACAACGAAAGAAACATCATCGATAGCCTTCACTTCTTTGTCGCCGTCGTAAAAAATTTTACCGAGATGGGTCGCGGTAATCATGGCGCTATCGCTCCTGGATAGAGAAATGACTGACAAATAGCCGCGTAACCATTGCAACTACAATCAAACCGGCGACGAGCAGCACGCCAAGAGCGGATAGCTCGGAAAAGCGCCCGGATTCGTAAAAGCTGTAGATCACGACGGGAAGCACCTCCGTGCCCAGGTGGCTGAGCAAAACGGGAAGCGACAGCGCTTTGAATGTCAGCGCCAGAACGTAAAACCAGCCCGCCGCCAGTCCCGGCAAAATCAACGGTAGGACCACTCGCACGAAAGTTCGCAACCACGACGAGCCCGATATGACTGAAGCCTCTTCTAATTCCGGATGGAGTTGCAGCAATGCCGCGTGACAGGAGCGCAGCGTGATCGGAACATATTTGGTCACATAGGCGATCACCAGAATCCAAAGCGTGCCATAAACCGGGATCGGCAGAGTCAGGTACATCCAGAGAAGAGCGAGACCGATGACAATCCCGGGAAACGCCATGGGTGTGAACGCGATGATGTCCAAGAGCTTTCTCCCGCGCAGCTTAGTGCGAACCACAACCCAAGACACCGCGGCCGCAAGCACGGCCGCCGCCGTCGCGCTGACGATCCCGACGATAACGTTGTTGATCAGCGACTGATAAAACTGGTCGAGACCGAGAACGGCCCGGTAGTTATCGAGGGTGAGTGCCGAAACAATGTCCCATGACGGCCTCTGGTAAATGGGCATGACCGACGTCAGCGCCACCACCAAGAAAGGCAGAATCACCCCGATAAACAAAATCAGCAGGGCGAGCGACAGGGTGAGATATCGCCACACTCCTAGACTTTGGATGCGTGGGCGGTAGCCTTTGCCCGTGATCGTCGCATAGCGCTCCGAGGCGGAAGTCGCTTTGAGGTAGAGCGCCACACCGACGGACGCGACCACGAGATAAAAGGTCGAGTAGGCTCCCGCCAAATTATAGTCCGGCGGTTGGTACATGCGCAGAGCCAAAAAGATCTCGCTGGCATAAACTTTGATTTCAGCCGGTAGCCCGATCACGGCCGGCACCTCGAAGGTCTCAATGCCGCGCACGACGAGCAGAAGTAGCACCGCGAAAATTGTCGGGATCATGAGTTTGAAATTCACGTGCCAGAAAGTGGCAAGACCGCTCATTCCCGAGGCGCGACCTGCTTCTTCCAGCGACGAATCCATGGAACGAAAGGCAGCGGCCATCAGAAAAAAGGGCAAAGTGATGTTGTCGATACCAAATACCCAGATCATCCCGCCCATCGAATAGAGGTTGATCGGAGCGCCGGCAAATCCCAATTCTTGGACAAAAAATCGATTGATCAAACCGATCTTCGGGCTGAGAAGCAGTACCCAGGCAATGGTCGTTAGGATACCCGGGATCACAAAAGGGAACAGGGCAAGTCCGTAAATCGTTCCCTTGAGGGGCGTGTCCGTCCTTTCGGTAACCCAGGCGAGGAAACTGCCTAAGCCGAAAGAGAGCAAAGCGGCGCCCACCGCGAACACCATAGTGTTCAAACCCAGGTTCACTATCGTCAGATCACCGTAGGCGCGGGCGTAATTCGCCAGCGTGAAAGAAGCCGCGGTCCCTGGCGGTCCATCGCGCAACGTGCCGTAGAGGATCATGACCAGGGGAATCAGGGTTAGGTAAACGACGATTCCCAGCAGAACCGAAAGCACTAAATTTCTGCCGATGGCGAATCTGGTCACGGATCGAGCCCGGATTATTCACACTCTGCCGATGGCCTCAGGGTTAGCCCTCCGAGTCGAAGGCGATGGGCCTGTGCCTCGAGGCAGACGACAAACAGGCGACGGTGCAAGGACTAGGAGGGAATGATTGCAAGCGTGCAGGCAAGACCAGACAAGTCGTTGAGGCTGTACAGTTGGCGCTTTCGCCTCTCCGGGTTCACCCCTCGGTCTACGTAGTGTCGTCGATTTTCCTCTGATCATGAATAATCAGGGCTAGCGGCCGGTAGATGAACAGATAATTAGCGGTAAAAAACTTTCTTGGCCATGGCTGCGTATTGGGCGTAGTTCTGCCCCGTAAGTTTTGGGTCGAGGAACTGTATTTTCAAATCTTTCGATTGAAGCGCCTTATGAAAAGGCTCGATTTCCGGATGCGCCGGTACCTTGCCCCAGGTACGCACGATCAGTTGCGCCTCTTTCGACAGGTAGTAGTCAACAAACAGGCGCGCGGCGTTGGGGTGAGGCGCGTTTGCCGAAATCGCCACGGCGCCGCGCAGCGCGACCAGCGGATCGAAAGTCCTGATCCATTCGACCGGCGCACCCTTGGCTTTTAAAACTTCCAAATGGTGCACGTAAGCCTGAGCCATTGGCGCCTCGCCGGCGGCGAGAAGCTCGGCAATCTGAGAGGCGCCGCGACGCAGAACGACCTTTTGCCGCGCTAGTCCTTCGGCGAGCTTCGTCGCCTGTTCGACCCCGAGTCTCTGTTCCCATCCGGCGTAGAGTCGATAGTCGAGGATTTCAAACATGGCTTTGCCCTGCCATTTGGGGTCGAGGAGATCGAACCAGTTTCTAGGCGCGTCCTTTTCCGCTACGAGCTTTGTGTTATACGCCATGACCTTGATGGTGTAGTCATCTGTCGCCCAATAGCCCTGCGGATCTTTCATTGAGGGATTGAACTTGTCCGTCGAAGGAGACTGGTAGCGCGCCACGAGGTTCTCCCGTTTGAATCTCTCCACGTCAAAGTCCAACACGCGAACCACGTCCGCTATGTATTTTCCGGCACGCTTTTCAAATAGGAACTTTTCAGCCAGCTCGGGTGCTCCCGCTCGCAACGACTGGGCCTTTATAAACGGGTATTTTTTCATGAAGCCATCGAGGATCGGTTTATTGTCCGTCTGAGTCGTCGTCGTGTACCAGACCAGTTGGCCTTCCTTCTTCGCACCCGCGATCAGATTTTCGTCTCCCCGCGCGGTGGAGTGAAAATACAGGACGAACACGCCGATGATGGCAAACGCTCTAGCGAGCCTAGACGCGAGACCCACGGTCAACCTCCGACTGCGCATTGCTCAATGCGGCAAGCTTGTTATCTCCCACCAGTTTTTGTCCGGATCGCTCAACATGAAGGAGAGCGCTCCGCCTTTTTCTTCGGGCTCTGTGAGTCCGGTGATGCCGACTTCTTTGCCGGATGCTTGTAACCAACGGTGCGCTTCGCTTACGGTTGAAATCGAATCGAGGGCTAAGGTGAAACGTTGGTGGGGTCCGAGGATCTTTTTCTCCGTCTCGGGCACCTGAAGGCTGACGATATACCAAGGTGTCTCCGGGTGCTTGACGTAATGGGGTTTGACGCTAGGCGATGGCGACACCACGTCAAGCCCAAGAACCTCGCGGTAGAACTGCCGCGACCTATCGAGGTCGAAACTCTCGATGGTGCCGTGAGTGAGCGCTTGAGGAACATATCCTCGCCCGGAAAATTTTTCCTCGGGCATCAAAGTCTTCCAATGCGGCAACACGTTGGCGCTCAACCCGGCTTTCACCGCCAACTCATAGGACTCGATTTCCCACCAGTTGCCACCGGGTTCGAAAAAGTGAACAGAGCGCGCCAAGTGATGGTTACGTGGTTTCATGATCTCGATTTTGAACTCGTCCTTCCTCCGCTCCAGGTAGGCGTCAGCTCTTTCGATCTCGCCGTTGGTCGCAACCCTGACTCCATAGTGGTTTCTCAACGGCTTATCCGGAGCACTGGTCCCGCCTTCATGAAGAATGATCAACCACTCGGTATTCGGGTGCTTGACGGTTACCTCGCCCGCCTTCTCATCGACGATCTCCAGAGCAAGAAGATCCGTAAGTATCGGCACGGTCTGCTTGAGCGAACGGCACTCATAATGGCCGTTGACTAGCGCAATGGGTTTAAGCATCACGACCTCCTGTAGTCAGTACTTTTCGTCACCGTTTGAACGACTTGAACCCTTTGAACGGGAGGATGAGAAGTTGCCTAATTTACTGAAACCGGACTCGTCACTTCCCACCAGTTTCTATCCGGATCGCTCAGTATAAATGCTACCGCGCCGCCATGCTCCTCCAGTTCTCCAAGTTCGGTCACTCCCAAACTTGCGCCGGATTCCTTCAACCAGCGATGAGCCGCGCTGACATCCGCATCGGATTCCACGGTGAGCGTATAGCGTTGCAACGGCGTAAGCAGCTTCCGTTCCTCCGTTGTTTTTTCCAGGCTAACAACGTACCACGGCGTCGAGGGGTGCTTGATGTAATGGGGTTTGACGCTCCTCGATGGCGAGACAACATCGAGCCCCAGCACTTCCGTGTAAAAGTGGCGTGAAGCTTCAAGGTTGACGCAGGTAATCGTGCCGTGGGTCAGGGCCTGAGGAATGAATCCTTTGCCGGGAAAACGCTCGGGAGGGAGAGGAGTTTTCCATGGGACGCTGACATTCGCGCCCATGCCTACTTTGACGGCCATTTCGTAGGATTCGATTTCCCAAGTGTTGCCGCCCGGCTCAATGAAATGAACCGAATGGGCCAAGTGTCGGTTTTGCAATTTGTCGACTTCGACTAAGCCAAACTCACTCTGCTTGGACAAGAGATACTCTCGGGCGTTGTCCACCTCTTTGTTGGTGGCCACGCGCACGCCGTAATGATTCAACCGCGGCTTGTCCGGCGCCTTCGGCCCACCCTCGTGTACCACCAGCAACCAACGGGTGTTGGGATGCTTCATAATGACGTTGCCGTCCGCTTCCGCTACCTTTTCAAACGCCAGGAACTCTTCGAGAATTGGAATCGTATCCTTGAAAGAACGGCATTCGTAGTGTCCATGCGTAAGCCCAACGGGTTTGATCATGAGAACCTCCCTAGAATCAGACCGACGTTGTTTCCATTTTAAGCGGCTATCTGCCGCGCTTATAATACAGCTGCGGAAATCAAAGCAACCTGACGTCGAAGCTTCGTGCTCTTCGTGTCCGCCGTGGTGGAAATTGTCTCTTTTCCTTTGGTTGCAGCTTTGCCAAGCTAGGTCACTTTCCGGTTATCATCGGTCGTTCGCGGTACAGATTGTCGATGAAGCCGCTGCGATCCACACTTTCAACGAAACGCAGATCGAACAGACGTTCCGGTGTTACTTTGCTTGCCGCCGGATTCTGAGCAGCGACCTCACGGATGACCAGTTCCATTCCTTTTACCGAGGGATACGGCTTGACAGGGAAGATGCGCTCCGCGTACGCCACCCACCCTTGCTTCATGGCCTCGATATCTGCGCCTTTCAAATAGGCGCTCATTATTCGAACCGAGTCGTCCCGGCGGGTCTTAAAATAGTGCAGACCTTCCGCCATCGCCCGTATGACCCGCAATGCCGACTCTTCTTGACCGATCAGATCCTCGGTCATCGCCATGACCGAACCCTGATATTCGACGTTTTTCGTGGTGAGATCGATCAAAAGATTAAAGCCCTCTTTTTTGCCGCGAACCACCTCGGCCGGGCCCACGACAGCCGCCTGTATGGCGCCTGCGCGCAATGCATTGAAACGGTCGGGACCACTGCCAACCTGAATCATCGCAATGTCACGGTCCGGGTCGAGGCCAAGTTCCTTTGCCGCGATCCGCGTGGCAAGCTCAGATGAGTCGCCGAATCGGCTGATACCGACGCGCTTGCCTTTCAACTGAGCGCCACTGGTAATCTCCGGGGCAGCAATCACCGTATACAGCAAGGTATTGATCACTCCGGCGACAATCTTCAAGCGCGCTCCGCTCAAGTGGCTGCTGACTATGCCTGATGCGCTGACGATGCCGACAGGGAAGGAGCCGGCAAGCATGGCTTGAACGGACAAACTCCCACGCGCAAGGCTCAGTGTCACATCCAGACCATGTTTCTGGAAAATCCCCGCGTTTTGCGTCACCCAGAGCGGGCCGGACCCGACACTTAAATTGTTGTAAACCATGTTGAGCGCGACGCGCTTCGGGGTCGATTGTGCTCGGCCGTCCTGACTCGAAAGAACGAGCAGAGCCGCGCAAATGATCGCGCAAAGATTCGACAGTACCAGCCTCGTGATTGTCATGGTTATGTCCGGCTAGCTTGACGCGGCTATAATTTCCCAACAGTTCGCGTCCGGATCGGTAAAGATAAACGAAGCGCGGTCCGAGTCTAAACAAAGCGGGCGCGGTTCCGCGATCTCAAGGCTTGCGGCATTTTGACTGAGCCAACGATGAGCGTCCGCCACGGCAGCATTGGATTCCAACGCAAGCGTGAAGCGCTGGTGCAGACCCGACGGTACACGGTTCTTGATAGGTGTCTTCAAACAAACGATGTACCAGGGAGTCGAAGGATGCTTGATGTAATAGGGATCGGCATCCGGAAACGGATGCATCACGTCGAGTCCCAAGACGCTGCGATAAAAGCGTCTTGCCCTAACCAGATCGAAACAAGAGGTAGTGCCGTGACTCACGCACTGAGGGACGTAGCCTCTGTCGGGAAAACGGCTGTCCAAAAGCGCGCTGCGCCATGGGTAAGCGATCTCATTGCTAAGACCGTGTTTCTTTGCTCCTCCCTCGTAAGACTCGATTTCCCAGTAGTTGCCGCCCGGTTCGACGAAATGCACGGAGTGAGCGATCCGCCGGGTTTCCGGCGGAATGATCTTGAGACCGAGAGCATTTTTTCGTTTCTGCAGATATTCGTAAGCGTTGTCGACCTCCTGATCGGTGGCGACGCGAACGCCATAATGGTGATAATGCGGCTTGTCGGGGGCGCCGGCGTTTTCATGCAAAACGAGCGGCCAATCCGTATTCGCGTGCTTCATGATCATGTGTCCATCACGGTGAGACACGACCTCGAGCGCCAACAATTCCTCAAGAATCGGCACCGATTGCTCGAAAGAGCGGCACTCATAATGGCCATGCACCAGCCCGATCGGTTTGATCATGGCAACCCCCGAAATTTCGGCGAACATTGTTTACTCATGGACGCTAACTATCTCCGGCAAGGTATTATAGTCAGCAGAATACTGTCAATCCGCCGCCGCGTCCGCGTGCATTTCATTTGATTTGAACGACGCGTCGCTGTGAGGGCAAACGCCAATGTCTGCCCTCTGGCGGGCGACCACACGAGTCGCTGTAAAAATTTTGCGAAATCGACTGGGTTCTACCGCGCCTGCGTGGCTCCCTGCACCTTCCTCAAAAAGCTCATATCCTCCAGATCATCCGGCGTGAACGTCTTCGCGATCTTGAGCGTGTCGCGGTAAATTTCAATTTCCCTTTCGACCGCGTTGCGCGGCTTCGTGCCATCTTTGCTGTAGGCCGGCATCTGCGATGTAAACGCTTTCTCAGCGAGCGCCAAATCAATTTTGTGGTACCCGGCAACGTACTGAACGACTTCGTTGCGATTGCTTGGGTTAAGAATGTAGTTCATGGTTCGGTAAAGAGCAGCGACCATGCCATATGCCTTTTGCGGGTTTTTTTTCATGGCTTCTGTTGAAGTCACCAAGCCGATGAAGCTCAACGGAGCATAGGTTCTCGCTTCCGCGAGCTTCACGTAGCCTTTCGCCTGCAATTCCTCTACGTACGGCGGAGCGAGCAGCGTGGCCGCTACTTTTTTCGTGGTGAGCGCTTTAATCGCGTTGTCGGTTACCTGCATTGCCAGCAGCGTCACTTTGCTGGAATCCAAACCATGCGCGCGCAATATTACGGTCGCCGACATTCCCACAGCGTCCGTCAGTGCCGTCACACCGATAACTTTGCCGTTTAGGTCCTCGATCGATTTAATCTCAGGCTGGGCGAGAAGCACGTGAGCCGGGTCCTGCTGAACGTAGAAAATTCTTCTAACCGGCAGCCCGCGCATGATCGCCGACGTGGCCGCGCCGGTGGTCGAAGAAAAGTCGAGCTCGCCCGCGACCAGCGCTGCGATCGCGATCGGCGGCGACATCATGACCAATTGTGGTTCAATCTGCTCGGCGGCGAAGAAACCTTTATCTTTGCCGAAGTAATACGGCATGATCGACAAGCTCTTCGAGGGCACGTGGATCGTCACTTTGGTCTGCGCTGACGCCGCGTGACTCGAATGGACGACAAGGACAATTGCCACGGTTGTGATAGTGGGCAGAACCAGTTTCTTGAAAAAAATTCTCCGCATCATGGTGTCTCCCAGTTCTTAAGACCATCGACCCGTAGGATGGGTGGAGGCGCAACGCGCCGATACCCATCATGTTTGAGTGCCTCAACCGTCCCAGTCAACTGATGGGTTTCGCCAGGCTCAACCCATCCTACTCGACTTTCCGAAGTCCGTCATTCCCGCGTGCTTTTAGCGGGAATCCAGGCGAAGTTTAGATTGGACGCCCGTCAGAGACATGCGGGCGTGACAATTGAGCCCTTCGAGTACCTCAGGGCGAAGACATGACCCGAAATCGTTAATGATTTTCCGTTCATGCTGAGCTTAGTGTGTAAATTGTTTTTCACCAGCCTCTTTACTCATGAAACCGGCTCGCCGCCGCGGCCGCGACTTCCTTGACTGCGGGCAGCGGGCAAAATCCTTGCGCTTCAACCGCAAAGACCGGATTAAATTTGCTACGGAAATTCTCCAGCGCGATGATCGCCGCAAGCTCGACCAGTTCTTCTTCGGTGAAGTAGCGTTTAAGCCGGTTGAAGAAACGATCTGTCACTCGCTTGCCGGAATAGGTCATCCGCTCACACAACTCCAGAGCTAATTTCTCGCGCGGCGAAAACAACTCGCTTTTCTTGTAATTGCCTAGGGCCGCTTCCACTTTTTCTGCCGACGCACCGTTTTGCATCCCACTGGATGCGTTGATGTCAATTCAATAGGGACACCCATTGATGCTGGCGGCCTTCATGCACAGCAAATGGCGCAGATCGCCGCTGATCAAACCCGAAGCCTGGATTCCCGCTTGCAGCGCTTGAACGCCCTTTTGAATCGTCGGCCTTAGGCCGTATACCTTTGCAGTGTTTAGGATCGAGCCGTATTGTTTCTCTTGTTCGTCGAAGATTTTCCGCGTGTCCTCCGATGCTTCCTCTTTGGTTATACCCTTAATTCTAAGCATCCGTCGCCTCCTTTGAATCTGTACAAAGCATGTAGAATGGGTCGATGCGCAACGCGCCGATACCCATCGTGTTCAATTGCTTCTCCCGATCTACCGTGGACGATGGGTATCGCTTTGCTCAACCCATCCTACAAAACCTTAAGCTCCGATATGAAGCAGGCGCGCCGCGGTTCCGCCGAGCATGTCACCTTTGATTTTCGTATTTAGCGGCAGACCACGAACCTCATCAATATACTCCCGCACCCCATCGACACTCTTTCCGTGCTTCGGATCGCTATTATTAAAATTCTGCGGATAGTCTGTGGCGAAAACCATGCGCTCCGGGCGAATCCCTTCGAGCGCGCAGCGTAGGGCGATGGGACTCCCCTCGAAGCCCGCCATGTCGAAGTAGAGCCGGTCGAAATACTCTTCGAACGACCGCGGCAATTTGAATCGATACGACGAGCGCGCGATTCGTTCTTTGTAGCCGGTCAAACCGCCACCGAAATGAGCGAATACGAACTGAATGTCGGGATAGCGCTCGATGACTCCGCCGGCGATGAGCCGCGTCACCGCCACTCCGAGATCGAATTCTCGCGTGAGAATCACCGGCAGTTGATAATCATTCAGTAAACCGTATCCCTTCGGGGCGAGAGCGGGATGAACAAAGATCGGTATACCAAGTTCATTCACCGTATCGTAGAACGGTGTGAGCTCTTTGGCGTCCAGCGACAGTGCGTTCACTTGCGATGGTATCGTCACGCCGACTAAACCAAGCTCGCCGATCGCGCGCTCTAGCTCTTCGAGAGCCGCCGGACCGCCGAGCGGCGCAATATGCGCTAAGCCGACAAAGCGCCCGGGATAATCCTTTTGCGCTCGTGCGCTGCACTCGTTGATCAACCGGCAATTTTCCAGCGTGGTATCCCAGCCGAGGATGCAACTCTGCACCGCCACGTCGATGCCGACGCGATCCATGTCGAGGATCTGCGCCTCGAGATCGAAGAGCTGCGCATGTACCGTCGCATCCCGCGTTTTCACCGCCTCTTTCTTCGTCGGGTCCAGGCCAAAACGTCGTCCCAACTCTGCCGGAATGTAGTGGTGCTCGAAATCGATAACCATAATCTTCCTCCTGGAGTTGACCAAGCACAGATCAAATTGGACAGCTCGATTTTTCGAACGGTCGAAATCCGAGCAGGCGGCGAGAGCCCGCCCGGTGCGTTACTCTGACCTAGAAACGCTTAAGAGACGCCAACAGTCTCTTTAGCTTCGTAGCGGCGCGATGATCGCCGGAGCGCGATTGAAGCTCCGCTCGCGGCGCTTCCCGATCGGATGCCGCATTTGACTCATCGCCGTCCTGGAAGAGTTTGACAAAGGCGCTTACACTCGCCGCATCATGGCCGCTTCGGCCATCCGTGTCCTCAACACAGGACGGATGCTCGGACAATATGGCGCGAAGACCGAGATAAAATAGCTTGCATTCCAGCGTTACAGCAGGCTCCTCCAACAGGCTCTGAATTACGCTCGTATGATGGCGCAGCTCAGTGGAAATGGCGCGATTGAGCTGCGCATTGTCGCCTGGCAATTGCAAACCGCAGAATCGCAGGAGCCGTTCAATTTCCAACGAACCATTATCAAAATAATCTTCAAAAAACGTAAAAAGCCTGGGGCACCCTTCCGTGTCTTCGATCGAGGCGCGCGTGTAGCGATACCACAGCGACACCCCTTTTCGAAGCGGAGTCTTGTTTCGTTTCTCCAGCGAGCGCCCGACCTCAATGGGATTGCGAATGCAAATTACGAATCGCATATTCGGAAGCGCCTCTTTCCAAAAAGGAAGAAAAAGAGACGCTCGCGGTTCTTTCCATCCCCACGACGATTTTCCCGCGAAGGTCTTCACAAGCGCCTTGGCTTCAGCGCGCAGCGATTCGAGTTTCGGATCAAGATGCCAGCCAGGTTGAAGCGCGGGCGGCTCACGCCAGGTGGCTTTGAAAAATCTAAGCAGTTTCCGATCGATCTCCAGAAAGCCCCGGTGCTCGAAATGTCCCAACGGATTTGTCGCGTCCGCTTTTAGCAGCCGCTCGGCCGGACCCAAGTCCAGACCACACAGATTCAGCAGCCGTGCGATCATTGACGTACCGCTGCGGTGCATACCGACGATACAGACGATATTTTCTTTCTCGACTTCCACTATCGATTCCGTGCCAAGCGGATGCATCAATTTACAAACCAGCGTCGACCAGAGTCAACCACCGCGGAGTCAACTGCTTGTTTGGGCATCCCCCCGCGCCGTTACCCAACACACCGGCATATGTGTCGTGTTGCGCGCGTAGCCGATCTTGCCGTGCCGATCGATAAGAATGAGTCCGCCGGTGCTGCCGGTTTTCTCCGCCAGCAGGGTAACAGCCTGGTCGGCGGCTGATTGCGGATCGACGCTGACTTTCAACAGATCAATAGCCGATTTTGCCAGTACCGTGCGGATGATCGCCTCCCCCTGTCCAGTGCAGGAGGCAGCACCGTACTCGTCGGCGTAGGTGCCACAGCCGATGAGAGGCGAGTCGCCGACTCGCCCCGGCAGCTTGTCGAAAATGCCGCCGGTCGAAGTTGCCACGGCGAGATGGCCGTTTGAATCCAAAGCAACGCAACCAACCGTGCCGTGCTTGCTTTTCCAGCGTTTTTTTTCACGATCGGCGATCAGCGTTTCAGGCCGGCATTCGGGAAAGTCAATTTCGCGTGCGAACATCAGCGCGCCTTCAGCTGCGAGCATGAGATGCCTTCCGTCGTCCATGATCCGACGCGCCAGTTTGATTGGATTTTTGATTCGTGAGACCGCCGCCACTGATCCCGCGCGAAGTGAATGTCCTTCCATGATCGCTGCGTCCATTTCGACTGTGCCAAGACTAGTCAATGTCGATCCAGTTCCCGCATTGAAAATCGGATTGTCTTCGAGCACGACAACGGCAGCCTCCGCAGCATCGGTCGCTAATCCACCCTGGTCGAGAATCTCCCAGCCGGCGAGGGCCGCGGCTTTGCAGCCTTCGAGCCGGGCAGGAAGGCTATCGTCTCTAATGGGTCCGGCGCCGCCGTGGACGATAATGGAGGGTTGGAAAGATCTCATGAGGTTAAGCTCTTTTCATTTGATCATGCGGCTCAATTCTAACGTTAGTCTGAGTCCCAAAATCCTCCCCCTCGACGGGGGAGGACAAAGGTGGGGTGAGCATTGTATTTTCTCCTCTGCACCCCCATCTTCATCTTCCCCCGTCGACGGGGGAAGAAAGATTGGGACATGACCTTGAGTTGGCAGGTAACATTGATCAGCTACCAAGTTCTCTCAAGACCGCCCGGCACGGCGCGCCGTCAGAGCCGGCGAGTTTCACCGGCGGGCAGAATAATTCGTAGCGCCCCGCCGGTACGTCGGATAGGTCAATGCCTTCGAGCAAGATTACGCCGTGATTGAGAAACGCCAGATGAACCGGCACCTGTTCGTCGGCTGCCGCAGCGGAAAGATAATCAAGCCCAACCAGTTTGACACCGAGCTTGACGAGCGCGTCAGCGCCGTCGACGGAAAAAGGCGCAAAGCTCGGATCGTACACGCCCTTTTTTAATAGATTTGAATTGCGTGTTTTGAACAGCACCCGTGATTCACCCTGCAGTTCCGCTTTGGCGACATCCGTCGCGGTGATGCGCCTGCGGGGTTCAACGGCACAGACTCTTGCAGGTCCGATAAATGTCTCCAGCGGCAGGGACTCGATGGTGATCCCGTTGGGAACGAAATGAAACGGCGCATCAACATGAGTGCCGGCGTGAACGCTCGTGTGGATCGATGACGAATTATTGGTGTCGCCGCGGCTCATGCGCTTGCGCTCGATCAACTCGAGCGGCTGCGCCGTCACCCAACGTATCGACTGAGGCGAAAGGGTTAGAGAGATGTCATAGAGTTTCACGCGCGTTACCTCCGACCAGGAATATTATGCGAGGCCTAACCATGTGACAAGTGAATTCGGGCTAAAGGATTTTTAGCGACAAATAATCTGTCCCCACTTTTGTGACGTTAGTGTTACCATACTTGAAAGTTTTCGCGGCTTGCGCAAATTTTTCTGGCGAAACACCCCGGATTCCTCTGCCTTACATCCGGCTACGAACGGACCGGTGCGCGGAGCGCACCCTACGAATACCTTCGTGTCCTTCGTGCGCTTCGTGGTGAAGGATTGCTCTCTTTTGGTTGCGGCTTTGCCGCGCTAGGTCCTTTGTGGTCGATCATCTGCCGAAATGAATCGCGAAATTGCCTGCGACGACGCTCAGAATACCTGTGACGATCTTCCAATTGACCGATTCGACGTCGCGCAGAAATATTCTCGCTTGAATGAGCGACCATACCGGATAACTCGTCGCGATAGGCACGACGACGACCACCCTCCCCAAACTGATTGCCGTAATAATGAACAGAATAGACAAAGTTTCGCACAATCCCGTCGCCAGGAAAGGCCCAATCGCTTGACGATTCCACACCAAGCGGTGCGATTCCGGAGAACCCCCGAGGTAAACGAGGAAACCTCCGAGCGAAACCGCACCCATCAGCGCGGCAAAAAACAAAGGCTCGTTGGCCATGGTCAATACATAGCGCCGGATGGGATGGTTTATACCGCTTAGAAAAGCTGCCCCGATGGGCAGCAACAGATGCCAACGGTGAAAACCAGGTAATTGTTGCTTCGGTTTCCAAGAAATCAGGATGATTCCCACGACGATAAGAACTGTCCCGACGATGATCAAAAGCGACGTTTGTTCTCCGAGCATCGTGATGGCGATCGCTGCGCTGATCAGCGGGCTCACGGATTGGAGCGCGCTACTGCGCGAAGCACCGATCTTTGCCACGCCGGTATAGGCGAAAAGGCGAACGCCCAATTGAAAAATTCCCACAAGCGTGAAGAGCAGGATGCCGGCCACCGGAACCGCGGGGACGCCGCGGGTCAAAAGTACCGCGGTCCACAAAATCAGGTTTTGCATAAGAATGGAAACCAGCGTGACCGTGGTCGGATTGGAGTAGCGCATGCCGGCGCGAGCCGAAACGAGCGCCGAAGCGTAAAGAACCGAGGTGATCAGGGCAAGAACTTGTGCCGTCGCCTCAGAGGACATGCGAGAGTATCGGAAGCGGCGGCTGTTTTGAGTCTAGAGTCTCGCGTCTTCGGACCCGAGACTTTAGGCGATCGTGGTGTCGAGGCAAAGTCGTAAGGAAAGCTAACTATTCGCCAAGGTGCGGCGAAACTTTTCCCGGTGCTCGATACTGTATAGCCTCGGGAAGTTTTCCGGGTATGCTTCACCCGGTTCGACCTTGAGGTCGACGAAGAGCGGTCCTTCCTCTTTGAGTATATTGGGGAGCTTCTTCTCCCAGTCGGAGAGATCGGAAATCTCGTACGTGTTCCGGTAGCCGGCAGTCTTGGCCAGCTCGGCAAAACGTATCTGACCGGCACGTGGGATCGGCACGGAGCCGTTCGTCTCATAGGTGCCGTTTTCGCACAAACAGTGAACATAATTCTTCGGCGCCTGATTGGCGATCGTGACCAGACTGCCGAGATTCATCAGCAAGCTGCCGTCGCCATCGAACACGACCACCCGTTTGTCCGGACGGCCCAGCGCTAAGCCCAAGGCATGCGACGAGCCCTGCCCCATCGCGCCGGTGAAAGTGTAATTCAAATCGTTCGGCGCGATATGCGTGATCTCCTGCGCCGCCATGTAGACGGCCACGACGATCTCATCTTTGCGCTGGCGCGCAAAGGCTTTCAACATTTCATCACGTTTCATCACGGCTAGCGCGGCTCCCTTCCAATAAGAATGGCTGTGGGAAACGAGTTCTTAAACGTCTTTTCGATGGCGGGCGCGATTTGTTCAGCATCCGCATCCCGTTCAATGAGCAGATGCTCGATACCCATGACGTCGAGGATCGGCTCGATGATCTTGACGCCGAACTTGTTCGATTTCGTCGGCGCGACATCCGGTTCTTTGCCGAGCAAACCCACGATCATACAAACGGGGAACCTTCCCTCGACACCGACGCCACGGATCGCATTGATCGAATCCAGAAACCCGGTGTATTGCATCATGAACACCGACTTGTGACCTGCGGCGTAGAGCCCGCTGCAAATCGACACGCCTTCATCTTCCTTGCACACCTGCACGACATGATAGTCCGGGTCCGCGAGCAAGCCCTTGAGCAGATGGTGACTGGTGACACGGTCCGGCAAGGCGACAACAAAGTGAATACCGGCGCGCTTGAATTCGGATTTTATCGCTTCAGCCCTGAGCGGATAGTCGGCCATGTTTCCTCCACAAACAGAGGTAGGGGCACGGCATGCCGTGCCCTTACGCTACTTCTTGAACGAAATCTGCCAAGCGCTCGCCGATCATGATCGAGGTCAAGTTCGTATTCGCGCGGCTCACGACCGGCATGATCGATGCGTCACCGACCCAGAGATTTTGCATGCCGTGCACGCGCAAGCGCTGATCGACTACGGCCATGTTGTCCGACGCCGGTCCCATCTTACAGGTGCCGACACCGTGGTGGTAACTATCGTAGGTCTTGCGCGCGAACTCACCCCAGTCTTCTTGGGGACCCGGTTGAATAAGCGCGCCGTAAAATTCTCTGATCTGCGTCTGGTGAACCAATTCGTCGATGAACTGCATCGCCTCGACCATCGCCTTCAAATCTTCGGGATGCTCGAGCATGCGCGAATCGATATCCAGCTGATCGTGCGGATCAGCGCTATGCAGAAAGACTCTGCCGCGGTTCCGTTGCTCGAGCAGGTGCGCCGAAATCGGCATCATGCGCTTCAAGCCCGTTACTTCCGTCGGCGGCCTCATGTTGATGTGAAAATTCGCCGCCTCGCTGATCGGATTCTTGCGAATAATCAAACGGAAGCGCGGCACGACCCAATCTACCTTGGACTCCTTGGGCCCTTCGTAAGTCATAAAAACCACGGGGTGGTCCTGATAGTTTCTGCCGATGCCGTTCAACTCGTGCACGACGGGAATTCCATGCTTCTCGAGCTCCACCGATGGTCCGATGCCGGAGAGCATAAGAACCTGCGGCGAGCCGTAGACACCGGAAGTAAGAAGGATCTGTCCGCCCAGCGCCGTATGCATCTGCCCGTCTTTCTCATAATTCACGCCTTCGGCCTTCTTGCCGGAGAGCTTCAGCGAATGCCCCGCCGCCTCATCGATGATCGTGAGATTCTCGCGCCCCCGCGCCTGGTTCAAATAGGCGATCACCGTCGACTGCCGTTTGCCGTCTTTAATATTATACGGCGACGCGCAGACGCCATACGGTTCGGGCACGTTGAGGTCCGGACACTTCGGCAAGCCCATGCTGTAAGCCGCTTCAAGAAACGCGCGCACCGGCGGGGAAGCGGGCATGTCGAGCATAAAATTGCGCTTCACATAAAGCGGGCCGTCTTTGCCGTGAATCGGACTTTCGGGAAAATCCTGATCCGACTCGATCTTTTTCATGAACGGCAAACATGTTTCATAGGACCAATCCGGATTCCCTGCCGCCACCCATTGTGCCAAATCGTAGCGTTGCGGGCGGAGCACCGACATGACATTTACCGAGGAGCCGCCGCCCATAATGCGGCCGGCAAGCGCATAATAGGTGCTGCCATCGAAGTGGCGTTGGGTCGGAAACATCGCGACATAGTTCGATTCCAACAAGAGTCGCGTCTGTTTCGATGCGTCGGCCACGAGCTCCGGCAGAGGTTGTGGGTCCGGCCCCGCTTCGAGGAGCAACACTTTTCGGTTCGGGTCCTCGGAAAGACGCGTCGCCGCAACGCATCCCGCCGAACCGCCGCCGACAATAATTACGTCGTATTTATCCAGCATTAAACGTTCCTCAACATACCTGCGTGAACCAATAACCAGGAACGAGATTCTTCGCTCCGCTCAGAATGACAGCTAAGAGAATTATCATCCTGATGTACTCCCATGTCATCCTGAACGTAGTGAAGGATCTCGCATTTTGTCTGATTCTTTTCCCATACTAAACTTACGCCTGCTCGCCAACACCTTTGCGCAAACGTCGAGTGAATTCTTGCAAGATCAGCGTCGCCGTCGCGCGCAAAACCATATCGCCAAGAATCGCCAAGCGTCCTTTGATCTTCACATCGGCCTGGTAATCCATCTGCGACTTTGTGTCGGAAATGCTGCGCAAATCGACGGTCATGTCGGCATTCACCGTGCTCTTGGTAACGGAATCAGTCCCCTCCGTTCGCACCACCATCTGTTCCGGCGGCCGGCTTTCGAGAATCGTCGAACGAAAATTGAACTTTCCCGAGATCGGCCCCACCGTCGCGGAGATTACGCCATCAAAGGTCTTATCGTCGATCTGCTTCACTTCATCGATGCCCGGCAAGCAAGTTGAAAACTTATTAATATCGATTAAAAACTCCCACGCTTTTTGCACAGGAACATCCAGATCGATCTTGCCATCGAAAATCATCGCACAGCATCTCCGAAAACAAATTCAGGCGCGATTCTATGTGACAAAAAAATCGCTGACAAGACCCGGCTGAGCTTCCATTGAGGCGGGTAGCAAGGATGGCGGGTTTCAAACCCGCCGCAACAGTCAAAATTACCGCACGGAATCGCCACCAGCTAGAATTTTCCCGGGTAGTCCGCGGGCGGTTCTTTGCCCGACGCAATAGCGACAGCAGCTTTTGCCAGCGCGACCGGACTCGGACGATCGGCGGCACTGTCGCTGACGTAGGCCCACTTGACCCTGCCGCCGCGATCGACAACGTACGTAACGGGCGCGGCAATAGTGCCGGCCCAATGCCCTTCGTTAGCGGTGCCGACGGCGCGGATCAGTTTGGCGTCGGGATCCGTGAGGAGTCGCACCGGGTACAGATCCAAGAGAATATGCGGACGGTCCTCTTGGCAATCGCGCGTCACGCGCTCGATAAATTTCTTTCCTTCTTCTGGCGGGTCAACGCTGACGCCGAGAATTTGGACTTTTCCTTCAAGGTATCGTTCCCACTCGTAGACAAAGGCCGTCACCTGGGCCCGGCACCAGGGTCACCAGCGGCCCCGGTAGAAAAAAACCACCGTAGACGGCGCCGCGCCGAAAACCGCGGGAAATTCGACAGTCAAACCGTCGATATCCTGAAGGGTTGCCCCGGGAAATTGATCGCCGACGGTTAGTTTTGCCATGTTTGATCCGTTGCCTCCGAATTACAGTTTGCTGCTTTGCCTTACGATTAGGGGCACGGCGCGCCGTGCCCCTACAAAAATGCTATCGAACTCCGATCGGTCTTGATCTTTGCGATTGATTGCGGGGTTATTAATATCTTCGTTCCAACGGGCCGGATTAGAAGCTATATATTCACGAATGCGTATCAACTCTTCTTCGCTCCGAACGACATGTTCGAAATAATTGCGTTGCCACAAAGGCATGCCCGGTGTACGACGCATTTCGTTGATCCGTTTCGTGCTAGCAGATTTGAAGGCACCAATTATCGTGGGCAATGACGCCGCAACAGGACGGCCAAATGTGCCGGTCGTAGGGGCAAGGCGCGCCTTGCCCCTACCCTCATCTCGAATGCTAACAATTCCATGCACGTGATTTGGCACAATGACGACCTGTCCCAATTCGATGTAGGGCCGAATTGTTGCAGTACGCAACCATTCATTTTCGATCGTCTTTCCAAAACCATTTAACCGCATCTCGCCGTCAAGGATCTCTCCGAATAAACATTCACGGTTATACGCGCAGATCGTAACGAAATATGCACCCACCTCTGTGTAATCGTATTCGCTTTATCTGATCGATCTGCGGTGACGTCTATTGGGTTGAGACCGCATCGTTTGATAATTCCGTGTAGGGGCGGACATGCCGTGCCCCTACACTATTAATCTCTGATTGCGTATTCTCGGTCGTTGAGAATCATTTTTCCGGAAATCGGGATCCGCTTACGCATCGAATTTACCGTGTGGCATCCTTTATCCGTCAATTGGCCGACCCGAATGACTTTATCGACGGGCGCGGCGCTCTTGATTTTGAAAAAATAGCTTAGACCCTGCGCGGCGTCAGAAAAATCTTTGATCGGGAACTTACCGGTCAAATCGTAGGTCATGCGCAGATCCATTTCGAGATCGTCGATCGAAACGTTAGCCTTCGAGGCAAAACGCGTTAATTGGCTGAACATGCAGAATCCGATCGAAGCGATGAAATACTGCAGCGGCGATGGGCGTTTGCCGACTTGCCTTTTGAACTTCTCATCATCGCAGTAGACGGTGTAATCCTCCTGCTGTTCTAGTTTGACGAGCTCTTGGTTGAGACGAATGATCGCGCGTTGTTGCAAGAGATAGCCGTCCGATCCATCGGAAAGCCGCTCTCGCTCCTCTTCGTAAACGACCCGAAATTTTCCGAGATCAATGGTTCCCGGAACAGTCGACATGCGTCACTTCGCGCCGTGGAGCGCTTCGTAAACCTTTTGCGCCGTAATAGGAAGATCCTTGATTCGCACACCACAGGCATCTTCAACTGCGTTTGCGATGGCGGCGGCCGTCGGAATATTGGCGGTCTCACCGATGGGCATGCTGTTGTACGGGCCGGCACCGTGGGGTTCCTCGGTCACCGAGCTTTTGAATGGCGGAATGTCTCTCATCGTGGGAATTTTATACTCGCCGAAATGCGTCGTCGCCACCTTGCCATCGTTGATAATGACTTCCTCCATGAGGGAGTAGCCGATGCCGGTCATCGACGCGCCCTCGATTTGTCCCTGGTGCATCAACGGATTCAGCACCGTGCCGGTGTTGTGCGTGGAGGTGAATTTCTTGAGCTCAACCTGTCCGGTTTCACGGTCAACCTCCACCTCGGCAATTTGAACGCACATCGATGCCGAGTGAATCTTGGTATTATCATTGAACGTCGCCTCGACGGCAATCGGCGCGCCTTTCGCCTTAACGATCTCGCCGTAGGTCAGTCGCCGTTCCATGCGCGGGTGCAGCACCGCGCCCTTGGCAAGCACGATCTGATCCGCGGAGGTACCCATCTGTTCGGCGGCTGCTTGCTTGATCGCTACCACGGCCTTGAGCGCGGCTTCGTAACCGGCGTTGCCGTATACCCGAGTGGCGCGGCTGCCGCCGACGCCGGTGTCTTTGACACCCCTCTGCGTGTCCAGCTGCCGAGTCTTGATCTGGCTCAAGGGAATCTTGAGCTCTTCCGCGACAATCTCACTCAAGACCGTGTACGTACCCGCGCCTTGATCAGCCATAGCGGAAGAAATTGTCACCACGCCTTTTTCATCCAGCGTGATTGCCACGGCGCCGATTCCCCCGGCGGGCGTCCATTGGACCAACGCCACGCCGCGCCCGACGCTTTTCGGCTTGGGCCTTTGGTATCCGGAATCTTCGAGCGCTTTTGTCAGTGTCTCGCTTGTCTTGATGTAACTGAATTCTTCACCTGTCGGATCGATATCGCCGTCGTGCATGAAATTTTTCTGGCGGAACTTGATCGGGTCCATTGCCAATTTCTTCGCGACGAGATCCATCTGGCTTTCATTGGCAAAGATCCCCTGCGGATCGCCGGGCGAGCGCATGTGGCCGCAGGGAATCTTGTTCGTGTAGACCATATGCTCTTCGATGAACGCGTGAGGAATCTTATACGGCCCGGCGCATAAGTGCGGCCCATTGAGAAAGGCGTTGGGCTTGAAAGCACCGTAGGCGCCGCTGTCGAAAATGAAACTCATGTGGTGTGCGACCAGAGTGCCGTCTTTCTTGACGCCGGTCTTGACGTGAATCACCGAGGCATGTCGGGGATTGCCCGCGGCGAATTCTTCTTCATAATCCATCACCAGCTTAACCGGCCGGCCCGCTTTCTTGGACAATAGATACACGACGGCGAGATCCATGAAATCGCCTTTGCCGCCGAAGTCTCCACCGATATATACGGGATTAAAGTTCAGCTTCTCCTGCGGAAGCTGTAGGGCGTTGGCGACTTGTTCTCGCACGCCATAGGGGACCTTACTGCAGGACCAAAACTCCGCGGAACCGTCCGCCGCCGTGCTTACCACGCACGAATGGGGCTCGATATAGCTTTGATGCACCACCGGAGTCGTAAATGTGTTTTCGACGATGACGTCCGCTTGGCGAAAGCCGGTTTCGAGGTCGCCCTTTCCCCAGGTAATATAGATAAAATCGTTGGTCGGCTCCTTGAGCGGCTTGGGCAACCCTTTGTAGTTAACGACATCGGGGTGAATCACTTTCGCGCCCGGCTTCAGCGCTTCAACCGGATCGAGCAACGGTTCGGTCTCTTCGTACCCGACTTCGATCAAGTTCACCGCCTCTTCAGCAATGAGCTCGTTGTCCGCCGCCACTGCCGCGACCTTTTCGCCGACGAACCTGACCTCCCCGTCGGCAAGGATCGGCATATCGTAGAGCCGGCGGCCGATTTTCAAACCGGCGCAATCTTGTCCCGTGACGACAGCGTGCACGCCAGGAAGCTCTTCGGCCTTGCTGGTGTCGATGCGTTTGATCTTCCCTGAAGCGATCGGGCTTCGGAGCAACTTCCCCCACAACATGAGCGGCACGGTAATATCAACTGCGTATTTCGCCTCGCCGCTGACTTTTAGTTCGCCTTCGACTCTTGGCGTTGGATTGCCGACAACTTGTTTCGACGATGCCATGGGAAGACCTCCTGCAATGTCTATCTTTTGTGTTTTTGAATTGATGAATGTGGCTTAGCAAGCTCGTTGCAGTCAACTGGACTGAGCACTCAAAGATACGCGATTGCAACGCGCGCGCGATGAATGAATAAGGACCGCGAATTGGAACAACGATGCAGTCCCGCGCCGTCGCCAACTTAACGTAAGCTTTGCGCAAATTCAACAAAAGAGGCGGGAAATCATACCATGAGAACCAAAATGACAATGGATGGAGCGGGCGACGAGTGTGGGCCGAGACGATTCTGGTTTAGCCCGGATCGCCGGCGCGGAAAGAGTTTAAGAAACGACTTCGTGGCATGACTGCTCTGAAAAATGATTTAATTTTATAGGTGCTTCATCGTGGTCGATTTCCAAAGACCAGACCATCCGACCTTTGAAATATTCAATCAGTTTGCAGTTCTCTTTCAGGCCCATATCGCGCGCCCATACTACCTTCGAACCGTCAATATCGGCCTCATTGTAAACCCATTCCTTATGATACGAATGGTTCGGACCGTATGTGACCAAAATTAGATGTTGGTCTTTGCGTTGATTTAATTGTTTCAACAACCTCGCGCGCTGAAGAGCCGGAGCGAAATCGTTATGCGCCGCCATCGATTGGTAGGTATTGATGGCCAGAACTGTGAGCGCCAAGAAAGGGAGAAGCAACAGCACGAGTTTCCCGACTCGGTGATCACGCGCTCGCCAGAGACGAATGCCTTGCAACACAAAAAAGTAATTTAATGCCGTGATCGGCGCAAAGTAATGCGGCGACAGATAGGTCTCCAACATCATTCCCAGAATGAAAAAAACATAAATAGAAAGCGCGAATCGTCCCCAGCGACTGTTCCAAGACCACGATAGTATTTCCCTCGCCGAGCCGATGAGTGGGATCGTGAACACGCTTCCCGCTACCAGTAGGTACATCATCATCGCCGCGAAATTAATTTTAAAAAAACCCGCTATGGAGTGCTTCTCATAATAGACGGGAAGCTCATACTGGGCATGAAAGTCCTCAATAATTTTGTGGCGAAAGATTGGTTTCGGCGGGAGCCGTTGCCAAATAAAATGTGCCGACATGCCGTAGGTTTGTTCATGAAGGAGAAATGGAATTTGTAACGCGTTGCCGGTAATACGATAGTTGTAATACGCCATACTGCTCACTGAGACGGCGCCTACGATCGCTAAAGGTAAAAGGACTCGTCGGATTGTTACGTCGAAGGCAGGCCGATTTTTTCCGAACAACCAAATTAACAGGCCCAACCCAACAGGTAGACTGAGAACAAGCCCCTCATAGGGTCGGCTGTTGGCAAGAATAGCTAACCCCACACCCATAACCATAGCATAGTTTTTGCGGGGCTCACGCATAAGGTAGCGTACACCGCCTAGCAGCAATGCGCCGCCGCCCGCGCCTACCGCGCCTCCCCAGTAACTTTGCGCCCAGTAATTTCCGACACCGAAATTGGGATGAATGATTGCGAATATACCGCCGAGCAAAGCCCAACGCCGCGGCAACCAGGCTTGCAGCATCCAACAAATCGCTGCGCACATGAACGCCATCGAGAGCCAAACTCCGACGATTGGATGACCGCCTAGAACCCACCCCACCGCGAGGAACAAACCCTGGGCCGGCATATACCTGGACATGTAAGTCGGTTCGTGATTGACATGCATCGTTTCGAAGTGGACCCACATCGGATGGGTCGGATTCGTCAACCGGCCATGTGCGAAAGTGTCTGCCGCAAGCAAGTAACTGAACTCATCGTGAGCGCTGGGTTCTGGAATTCCCAAGAACAATCCCATCCCCGCGCTGCCCGCAAAGGCAAGAATTCCGATTAGAAGGACTGAAATACTGGTCTGGTAAGAACCGCCGATGAACTTTTTCATGAAAAGTCGGCGGTCAGGCGGTGATCTCCAAAACGAAGGCACTTTTTGGGTTTTGATGAGAAAGCCGAAGCTCCTACTATCCTCTCCGATAGCTCATAGAGGGTATCGTCAATTATTATACAATATACAACGACTTCTAGACTTTTTTCTGCGATGAGTTTGGTGGACTCCGCTTCGATAACCGAAGCGGAGTTAGAAGCTGGCTTCCCTTCGTGAACGAATATCGAACTTTATGTACCACACCATCACCCGAGGTGAAAGTGATTTTCAGACAGCTTATCGAAGTAGGTTTGCCATGCAACTAACGGACGGCTCCGAGGGTGTTCAATAAGAGAGGGGTCCCCTTCCCCCGTTCTCCGCCAAGAAAATTTCTTTATATTAAGTAGTTAACTTTTGCATTTCGTATTTGTAGCCTATCGGTAGCCCCAAATCTCTTAACCGTAGCGTCATTATTCACGGCAGCTCTCATCCCAATCTGCGGGATGAAAGATGACCGAACCGTTTATTCTTTCCTCCTTCCACTTTTTTGGGAAAGAATGAATGACTCCGGCGATCACCTTCTGAGCGAAGTTTGCCCCACTGTTCGGACGAAGAAGCTGCCTTGCTCTTGGACTCAGCGACTTCTGCGCTTCCTCCCAGATCTCCAGACGAAGACGATAGGCGCTCAAGGCTTTCTGAAATCTCTCTTCCAGCCGGGAAGCTTTGATCAACACCTTTGGGTCGAGACCGAAACCGCTTACATGCTTTTCGGTTCCGGTTTTTCCCTCGGGCGCTTTGCCTCCGTTGCAGAAGAGCCTCAGCGCTTCTCGAACACGCTGTCTCGCCTCCGTCGGATCTCCATGAGCCGCTCTCACTGCCGGGAAAATCACCAGCGCATCGAGATACTTTTCGATACTCTCGCGCGACTCGGCGATCCTGAGCGCTGGCAGTTCCGGTCGTATTGTCTTTCGTGACCGGAAGTTGCTCGTCTCCCAGACGAGATCAAGCAGCGAGTCCTTGTGATACCGGATGAATTCCAGCATCTCGGGACCCAGCCGGGCGAAGTCTCTGGCGAGATTTTGAAGGTGAAGATGGTACTGTTCCCTCTCCTCCTTCACTCGCCCAGCAATCAGCGCCTTTGCTTCGGCGATGGCATCCCAGTTCGGCAGGTCGTACTCAAGAGCATCTCCTGAACCGACAAAACCCTCTGGTAGCCCTTCCGTAGGTGAAAGCGGACTTCGGTCGTCTCCCTCATGTCTTTCCGGATAATTTTCCTCAACATAAGGCAGCCATGAATCGGTGAACTGCCAGATGAGATAAGCCTCTACCGGATCGACTTCGAGAATCGCCGCGGTCGCCGCGGGCCTGACCAGCGCTGCACGACAGCCATGTCGTCGTCTTTCTGCCAAGCAGTTGTGGACGTCCCTCAAGTAGCCGTCCTGAAAACGCTCCACCTCATCGGTGGAGGCCTCCTCTTCAACATGAACCCCTATCGATTCGAGTTCCTCGGCTCTCATAGGGATTTGAATCTGTGAAAGCTCCTCACAGATCTCTTCAAGTTTGAACATGTCATTCTCCTTTCATGGACCCCCTTCAGCCCTCGTCACCAAGGGTTCAAGAGGGCCCATGAGCCTGTTCGCGTCGGCTGACTAATCAGACCCGCAACGCTCAGGCGGGAGAAAAGAGAGGAGGAATTGCAGCCCACAAATATGAAGGCTTAACGATTTTCAAAGAACGTCTCCCCGCTCGAGGAGAGACTGCGGCGATGCCGCAGCCTGCAGCATCATAGACGTACGAAGCGAAATTTGGAGATCAGGAATGAGTCAAAAGAAACAAGAGAAAGGAACAATTTTCATGAAAATAGGAGAAGCACAGGTCCCAGCGATAAGAGAATTGCATTGAGTTTTGTATTCGAATAACAACTCAATGCAGGGGGATGTCCGATCGAAACACCCGGGTGACCGTCCGAATCTGGGAACGCAGCAATCAGGCATGATTACTCTAAACGGCCGATCATTTTTTTTGGATCTTACTCTTGCCGCCCCTTTTGTCTGACAGGCAAATTCAACATTCCAGTCGCGATCTATCTTTACCAGATCATCTATAGGGCGATACCACAGCAACGCTTAAACTTAATTTTCTATCGAGTGGAGTCGTCGTCGACACAGTAAGGCGATCATGATGCCAAAAATACTTAAAAGCAGACCGATGATCGAAGCCGGTTCCATTTGGCCACCCATCGAATATTCCATCATCAGGAGAGCTAAGGTTCTGGTCGAAGCAGTGCTTAGGAGAACTATAGTACTGATATCACGCAGAGCCGCCATAAAAACGATCAGGCCCACCGTCACGAGCATGGGGGCGATCAGCGGTAAAACAATTCGCCGATAAGTACCGAACCAACTGGAGCCACATACCTCGGAAGCGTGCTCGAGTTCTTCATCGATTTGATGAAATGCCGTTCGTGTCATATGGACTCCGATCGGCATCTCTTTTATCAGCAAAACAAGACTGAGCCCGCCGAATGTACCGTATAGAGGCGACAAGATATCAGCCGAAAGAAAAAGCCATAAAAACGCGAGCCCCAAGAGGAGGCCAGGGACTGCCCAGGGGAGCCACACCAATACGCTCAATGCAGATTTGGCCGCTATTCGGCTTCGAGCGAGCAGATAACCCAACGGAGCATATAAGAGCAGCGCTAAACTAGCGCTACCGATCGCCAAGATAAAGGAGTTTCTGCTGGCTGACAAAAAGACCGGATCGTTCCAAACGAGAATCCAATGCCGTGTTGTGAAAGGGCTTGAAACGTTAAAATGACCAAACAGCCTCATTAAAGATCCAACAACGAGAACGAGCAACGGTAAGATGACCGCGATGACGATAAAAAGGAAAAGAAAAGCAGAGATAATCCATTTCCATTTTCCTATTTCCACAGGTCGAAAAGAAGTGCCATGTCCAGAGATCGTGGCGAAATGCCGCTGTGCGGTAGCATGCTGGTAGATCAATGCGAGGACGAAGAGGATTCCGAGAAACAAAGTACTGAGCGCCATCGCCTGCGGAAAAAGAGGCGGCTCTCCTTGAATGAGATCATAAACACGCGTGGCGAAGACATAAATGCCAGTCGGAGTGCCTAGAAGCTGCTCGATCTGAAATGCCTCGAGGCTGCGGATAAGCCCGGCAAGAAATACTGTGAGTAGAGCCGGCGCTAGCACCGGGATGAGCACGGTCTTGAAAGTTTGGAAAGTGCCGGCGCCGCAGACCCGCGCGGCTTCTTCGAAAGAGGCCTCCATCTGACGTAGCGCTGGAATCAATAGAATGGTCATAACGGGAATTGTGCTCGCAGTTAAGTGAACCCATATGATGCCGGGAACCGAGAAGATATTGACCTTAAATCCCAACACCTGCAGGTATTGGTTGATCAAACCATAGTGGGGATCTAGAAGCAGGATCCAACCTACCGCTATCGGCAAATCGGGTAAGAAATATGCAACCCACAGAAAAAATTCGATCAGCCCGCGTAAAGGGATACGAACCCGTACTACAAGCCACGAGATGAAGAAAGCGACGGCTATACCTATTACACAACGAACGCTCAGCAAAAAGCTGTAGCCAATGGACTTTAAAGTCCCCGGGCTGCTGAAAGCCTCCTGCCAACCGCGCAGCCCAAAATGCCAAACTGCCTCGCCGGGAGCGGCGTTATCGAAGCTTCCGAGGACGATAAAAAAAATCGGGGTTAAGGTGAGCGCAGCAACCCCGCCGAGTACCAACACGCCAAGCAATACAGCGGTATGGAAAGGCCGCCTGAGTTGAATGGCACTAGGAACCTCGGCGCCGCCATACATTAAGGCGCGGAGGATGGATATTGGTTGAAACACTATCGGCCCAACAACTGCACAAGACTTTTGACGACCTCGGGCCGCTTTTTCGAGTAATACTCATAGTCCATCGAATCGACGTAATTGTACCCTGCCCTTGGGTACAGCCATTCTGGCACTTTCACGTTCACGTCGGTTCGGCGACTAGGCCGACCGGCAAAACGCGTAAAAATCTCCTGCCCCTCTTTCGAAGCTAACCAGTTGACTAAGACAGTCGCCGCATTTGGATGGGGTGCTTCCTTAAGCAACTTAATCATACTGGAGTCTCCTGACAGATATCCTGGCGCATCGTTCTGCGTCACAGCAGCAATCGGGAATCCTTCCCGACGAAACAAGTCCACTCTTTCGTCCTCCAAACCTAATCCTATCCAATGAACGCCTCGGACAATCCAATCGAGGAGTTGGGCGTGATTCCTGCTGAACGTTATTTTTTGACCTAAATACAGGGCACGGACGTAATCTTCCCCTAACACGGTTAGATAATATGCAGCCTTCCCTTCGCCGGAACCAGATCGACGCGGTTCATGGCTGACCATCTTGCCTTTATACTCCGGCTTCAGGAGATCCTTAGCCGATGTTACGTCTGCCGGTTTTACCCGGTCGGTGTTAACGAATACACTGCCCGATACATACTCAACTGTCTGGAGAATATACTGGCTCTCCGGGTCCGTCCATTTTAGGAAACCACCTTTCCAATTCTTGGGATCCAGGACTTCCGGTAGGATTAAGCGCGGCTTCAGGGGTTCAAGACACCCTCTGGGTTTCAGCGCGAGTACTTCCGAATTCCCTCCGAGCATGGCGTCTGCGCTCTGGCGGCGTGCGGCGCATTCTCTAGAAGCCACTGCGGTTGCTTCGCTAGACATCAGGACCCTAAATTCAGCCTTGATGCCAAAGCGTTTTTCAAATGCACTCGTCGCCGCTTGTCGGAATTCTGTTCTATCAACGCTCGTTAGAAGGACGACTTGTCCTTCTTGCCGCGCCTTTGCCAAAATCGCATTCCACTCCTCTGGCGCGGCAGACCGAGCGATCTCGGCAAGGAGAAAGATAATGAAAAAACCAGTTACAGCCAGGAAACAATTTCTCATTTTGTTTCCAACAACTTTAGAACCTTTGCGAACGTAAATACCTATCCGTTTCAGCGTTCGTGCATCGAACGAACACCTACATCGTTACGACCCGCGGCAATCCGTTTGATCGTAGGGGTTAGTTTTTTGTCGCTGCGGTAATTTAGTTCTTTAGTTGGCTACCGAGAAATCTGAGAGCATTCTTATATGATATGGCTTCCTTCGCTTCTTGACTCAAGTCCTCCCGAACCATGAGCAACTTGATCGTATTCGTTAGCTCACCGTTAGGATCAAATCTCCCTGTTATGTCCGGATGCGGATAGTCGCTCCCCAGCATTAAATTCTTGGAAGAGACATTCTCACACAAGTACCCAAGCGCTCTTTCTGAAGGCTCGATCGTAAAGAAAAAGTTCGAATCGAGATACTCGGTAGGATGCTTGGAGGTTTGCCTGGCTTTCTCGTCCGAATCATATGTGTTCGATAACCTATCCAAGTACCAGGGTAACCAAGTGGCTCCCCCCTCTTGGAGGCAGAATCTTAGTTTAGGATACGCATCCAAAACTCCACCAAATATGAGGGAACAGAGACTAACGAGATACTCTGAAAGAAATCCCGCAGTCTGCGACCAAGGCGATTTTAGGCGTCCGGGCTGGATTGCGCTTCCTTTATCCAAATTTGTGGGATGAAGAATGATGGGAATATCATTTTTCTCAGCGTAGTCGTAAATCGGCCAGAAATCGTAATCCTCGAGATTCTTTCCTCCCTGATTAGTCTTTAGGAAAAGCGAATGGAAGCCCATCTCCATCGCTCGCGCCGCTTCCTCGAGAGAGGCTCCAATATCCTGTGTGGGAAGAATAGCTGCCCCTAGAAACCTGTCGGGATGGCTCTTCAGGATGTTGCCGATAGATTGGTTGGTGGATCTACAAAGCGCGGCCCCCAACCTTGGCTCGATCTCATAGCAAATAGGGCTTAGTCTCGGATTAAGCATCTGCAGCTCTATGCCTAGTTTGTCCATGTCCTTCAAGCGAACCTCTGGATCGAAATATCCAGGAGTTGCTGTTTTCTTGAGCTCGAAAGTTGCACTCTCGCGTCTATTTGGTCTCGCGTCGCCTCGGGAACGTGGAGGGTTAACCAGAACTGTGCGACCTAATCGATCAAATACCTGAATCGGCCGCATTGTACGAAATTCATCAGGTAAATAATCCCATTGGTCAGTGGGCCCTATGTGAGTATCCAGATCGATTATCCTCATAATTAGCTCCTTTGTGCTCTAAGAATAGAACCTGCTATCACGGAATTAAAAGACAGGTCAAGAATTTTCTTCTCGTTTGCAGATTCGTCCTCACGGGTGCAAACAAACTCGGCATTACATTCTCCCAGCCCAAGAGAACAGTAACAGAAATTGTGAAGTTGCAATCTTACTACGGGGCCCCAACCTCGGTCCCGTCGAACAGTTTTGCCGTCCGGCCTTGTCGTGTGGGAGATGGCCTCTGGCTTGTTCAAGCGGTTCGCCATTTCCAAGGATAAGTAGTAATCCCATAATCTTGCAGGATATTTTCCGTCCGCACCCAAAAACTCGGTCTCACGATCACGAGTTCTCTGTGCGCCGGAATCATCACTCCGTTGACGACGCGCGCTGGCATATCGACTTCGCTGATCATGGGCGGCTTCCAGACATAGGGTTGGTTTAGTTCTGACCTGGTTCGAAACTCGGCGGCGATGATTTCCCTCCCTGCCCTGAATCCCTCATCGTAGGCTTTCTTCAGCTCGTCGCAGGAAGCTTGCTGCGTTCTATGATAAGAACAATTCCGGGTGGCTGTTTCCGGATTCTCCGTGGATGCAATTTCGCCGTCGGTCGTCACGGCAGCAGCGCAGCCACTCAATATGACCGCGATAAAACCAACGCTGATCAGGCTGTTTATACTTCTCATATTGCTGTCCTCCTTATATCTTCCCGTGCAAGCGCTTTGATGGTTTCGATTTGATTGCCGTTTAATTCTGCAAGCATTCGCCGGTACCGCTCTATGTCTCTGAAGTCAGTGGTCGTCACCCAGTACATAATGGGCGAGAGATAGAGAATCCCTATGCCGCTTCCCCAGCTGGTTCTCAGATAAAATTCTGATCTCACTCCCGGCACTGTCATAACGGAGCTTACGAGCTGGACTTCTTCGGGCGATAACTTCAATTCGTCTTTGAGCGTCGAAACGGTTTCCCGCTCTTGGCGCAGAAGAATTTTGGTTGGCGCATTCTGCAGAATAGTCTTCCCTCCAGGGACGGCAAGAAAATCGCTCACCGCCTGGCTGACCGCGACGACGGCGCATCCAAGTTTCCTGTACGTCCTGAACGCTTCGGCAACGTATCTGGCCGATGCCTCGTTCTTGAGCAGCGCCCACGCTTCGTCGATGAAGAGATACTTTGGCCGTCCCGGATCTGTGGATTGAATGCTTGAGATGATGAAGTTCATGGTGACCAGCAGAAACGACGCTTGAAGTTCTGGATAGCCGTCCAGCCGCTTGAGATCGAAGACATTGAAACTCGATTGGGCTTTTAACTCATTGGGCCGGTCAAAGAACATGCCGAACTGACCCTC
>DASYUV010000283.1:0-6448 GCA_036000865.1 Binatia bacterium
GAATTTCTCGGCATCTTCAACCATCGTCCGAAACTTGAGCATCTGGAACCTGTTTCCGTCCAGTCCCATGCGTTCCTGCTTATAAAGTATCGGCCCTCGCGAGGTTAACTTGACACCCAGGGCGATCAGAGCGATCAACGGCGAAAAGAGGCTCAGCGCGAGCCCCCCGATCGACAGATCCGCCGCCCGTTTGAGCATGGCGTTCCAGCCGTCGAGCGGCGATGCCTGGAGCGTCACAATATGGAGATCGTCAAATTCTTCAACCCTGCCGTGCAATCTGGCGAATTCTCCCAGATCCGGCACATAAAAAAGTGTCACCGGTTCATCGCCGAGCCAACTTTGAACTTCTCGCAGCCGCGCCGTTTCTTGCAGCGGAAACGCAACAAACACTTGGTCGATGTTACCGGAACGGATCATGTCGACGAGGTCATCTCTATTCTCGATGAGCGTAACCCCGAGGGGTTCCGCGTCGCCATCATCCTGCCCGACCAGATGTACGGCAACAACCGAAAGTCCAAGATGACGGTACCATTGGAGCTTGTGGACCAGCCGCTTTGCCTGGACTGGGGCGCCAACGACTACGACGTAACGAAGGTTCTTCCCCTTCCTGCGCAGATAGCGCAGCCCCTCCCGAACGAGTAGATGGCTAAGGTTAAGAAACGCCACACTGAGAGCCCAGAACAGAACGACGACGATCCGGGAAAGAATAATTTCCCGCAGCAGAAAGATTATGCCGAGAAAGATCAGCATCGCAAAGCTGGCGCCTTTAAATAGATCGGCGGTCTCGCGCCAGTGCGTGGAGATCCTGCGCGGTCGGTAAAGATCCAGCAGCTGAAAAACCACGCCAAAGATCGGCAGGATCAAAAGCCACGCGACGACGTAATGGCGAAAAACACGGGTCTCCGGCAAAAATGAAATATCCGCATGAAAGCGCAAGAGGTATGCCAGCCACCATGACAGCGTCAGAAACATGAGGTCATTGACCAACATGAGACTTTTGAAAAATTGGCTATGGCGCTTTAGCATCGCTTAGTTCTCCGCCGCGTGTTCGCGCAAGCGAGCTGCTATGTAATCTCTGATTTGAACCTTAAACCGATCCCGTGAAAATCGGCAAGCATGCTGGCGAATCGCAGTGGCCTCGAATCTGTGTCGATTCTCTTGGAATGTGCACACCGCCGCCATCAAACTCTCGGTGGTCAACTCGTGAAAAACAATCCCCGTCGGTCGGGTAAGCTCATTACCATCCAACGGCAAGACGGTTTCAAGCGCGCCTCCGTTGCCATAGGCGATCACCGGCCGCCCGCTCGCTTGCGCCTCCAACGGCACTATGCCAAAGTCCTCTTCTCCTGGGAAGATCAGCGCCTGGCATGCAGCGTAGAGAGACGCAAGCGCCTCATCGCTCAACCACCCCAAAAATTCGATGTTCGGCTGGGCCATCTTCTCGAGCTTTTTACGCAGCGGCCCCTCTCCGGCTATTTTCAGGGGAAGTTTTAACCTATTGAAGGCATCGATGGCAATGTCAATTTTTTTGTAGGGAACCAAGGCGGAAACGATCAGATAATACGGCTCCTGGCGCTCGCACAATCGAAACCGCTCCACATCCACGGGCGGATGTATCACGGCCGCCTCGCGCCCGTAGAGCCTTTTAATCTTGGCCGCAACGTTATTTGAATTGGCAACAAAGAAGTTTACCCGCTCGGAAGAGCGAACATCCCATTGCTGAAGGTAACGACGCCAAAGAGCCATCCCCACCCTCGCTATCGAAGAAGCGTCAGAGCCAAAGTAGGCGTCGTGCTGATCCCAAACATAACGCATCGGGGCATGCACATACGAGATGTGTAAAGCCCGATGCGGGAAAATTCCTTTGGCGACACAGTGGCTGCTAGAAAGAACCAGATCGTAATCGCCGAGTTCAAAACTCTCTATGGCCCGCGGAAAAATTGGCAAGAGGTAGCGAAAATAATTCTGCGATCCCGGCAAGCGATCGATCCATGAAGTCTTCACGTTCATCCGTTTGATCGTCGGTGAAATTCCGTCCGGATTGGAAACCAAAGTGTACAAATCGGCGTCAGGAAATAGCTCGCAAAAAACTTCCAGACATTTCTCCCCTCCTCTCATGCCAGTGAGCCAATCATGAACAAGAGCGACCTTCATAAATCGGGAGTGCGTAGGCAGGGATAACTGCTCTAAGCTGTCGAAAAAGCGATCATGGCCGCTGTAAGGTCCCGTCAATCAAGATGAGAGAAACATTCGCTTCAATAGCGCCGTCAAGCGAAATTTTTGCCCGACGCTAGCTCTTGTCTCGACGGTATTTCGATACCGGCCTCCGAAGGGTGATAGTTACGAGCTGCTTCTATGTGCCGCGCCAGCAATTTTGCTTTGAAAGCATGCTCATCGTCTAACGCACACGCGGGCAACTTCCATGTTTCCGGAATTCCGCAAGCGTGGAAACGTCAGCGGCAATTCACGGCGGTGGAGCCGCTCGAATATTTAATGCCGACAAGTCATTTAGAGTGCGTCTTGCTTTTCGCCGCTGGTATCGACTCAGTTCGGAGCGCAACGCGCTGCAAACCAAGTTTCTTTGCCAAAGCTTTGGCTGCTTTGCTCGGACCAACAGGCAGGTCCTTTAACGCCTTTCCCTTTGTTTTTTGATAGCTCTTTTTACGCAAATCGTGAATCCAACGGAGGGACTCACTGTCCCATTTTTCATTCATAAAGCACCTCTTCGGGGGAAACCAAGTCGATGAGCGGGTAGCCTAGTCGGACGTTTCGGTCTGGTGGTTCCACGTCAAACATACCTCCTAAAACCGAAGTATCCAGATAAAGGCGCATCGTCCCGCCAATTTTATGCGAGAGTGCGTGGACTAGCAAATGTTGCTGAATACTTCTTGTGTGCCTTCAAAACCGGCATATTGTCGAGTCTATTTCGTCTGTCTCGATGATCAGGACGAGAGAAACATTCGTTTCAGAAGCGCAATCAAGCCAACTCTTTGCCCTGGCCCAATTGCTTGTCTTGACGCATATCCTGACTCCGTCCCCTTAGAGCGATAGTTATATCCAGCCTCTATGTGCTCCGCCAGCAATTTTGCTTTGAAAGCACGCTCATCGTCTAACGCAATGAATAAAAGATCGTCATCCCGTTGGCTCTTCTTGATATAGGTGGCGTCGACCGCGGCCTTGCCCACGACGTAATGCATGTGTTCGACGATTACGTCGTGCAGGTAGCGGATACGATCGTGGCCCATTCGCGCCAGCTGTTTAAAAATGTCCAGCAGGTGAGATTCGATATGGAGATTTCGATAGCCACGCGGGCAGATTTCGCCCAGAACATCGCACATCGTACGTGACATGATGGGAAAGGTCGGTACAGCCTCACCCTGGTCCAAATCATCGCCATAGAGTAGCGCGATTTCATCGGGAAAATGGCTGGCCGCTTCGAGCACGCGAGTGTCCCAGCCTACGGTGCGAAAAACCGCGTCATCGTTGATCAACATGACGTAGGGCCCGTGACTGGCTTCATAACAGGCGCGATTCATGTTCCCCATGGTTTCTCCGGGACGCCCGACAATCCTGATGAGAGAAAGCTCAGGATGGGAAATCTCCCGGCTTTCGCCGTCGTCCTCGTCAATATAAAGCACGACCTCCAATCGTCGCAGGTCGGTTGTCGTTTGGACCAAGCTATCGAAGAGTCGCCGGACCAAGGCGGCCCGCCCGCGGGTAGGAAGCAGCAAAGAAATTTGCACACCGGCAGGTCTCACGCGACGTCGTCCGTCAGCTAAGGAAAACGATCCTTCTCTCGTCCACGCCAATCTCGCGAAGACGCATCGCTCTTTCCTCAATATTGACCAGAGATGCAATGACCACTTTCTCTGGCCGGCTGGCGCTGGTCTCGATCGGAAGCTCGTGCGACGCCAAATCACTATAGATTTTGTAGTGCTCGCCGAGCGTGTTCAGTTTGACCGGAAACTCAAACGTCAGGCTGTAGAGCACCTCTGTCACGTCTCGTTCGCCGTACACGAACACTTCCTGGACGTTCTCTGCCGCTAGCTGCTTAAGGCAAAGTCGCGACCGTTGAATAACCTCCCAGTTGTACAGCGACACATGCTTGAGAAAATCGTATCCCGCAGCGAATTTACCAAAGAAATCATTTTTTGCTCCCCTCGATCGTCGGGTAAACTTGGTGAGCTTCAAATAAACCTGCCGAGCAAGCGTTTTTAGGAAGGTCTTAATCAATAACGCCCGCACCAAAACCCACTTCAAGAGTCGCATATCGGGGCCGCCCTTCACCCCGGGTCACGGCTAAGACGGTCTTCCGATTATTGTAGGACCACAATTCTCTCAGGCGAGACACCGATCGTTTTTAACCGTCTAACCTTTTCCTCTACCCCTACTAAAGACGTGATAATCAATTTCTCTTTAGCGGTACGACTAGCTTCTATGGGCAGAACTTTGAACCCATGAAATCTTTTGCGGATAGAGTCATCGTAAATGTTTTTCACTGTAACCGGCATTTCAAAAGTAAGGTCGTAAAGAATTTCTGCAATACCATCGGTGCCGTAGAAGGACACCTCGTGGTCACCTTGCGCCGCCAGCACGTTAAGGCATTCCCTTGACCGTTGAGTCGCATAGAGACAAAACTCCAACATTCTTTTTCCGAACTGATAAACTCTCACGAGATTCGAGCCGTTTGCGGCCGCGGCACTCGGTTGCGTAGCCGGTTCTGCTGCGTCGGAAGCTTTCCCGGCGTTGGCACATAGGCTGGAAATTTTTTCACGCGCCTGCTTTGCGAATAACCTAGAGAAAGTCTGGCACAGCCGCAACCTGACGATTGGCCGCCGGCAAGATAGCAACTCATGCCATAGTCGCGGCTTGAGATTCGGGACATTTTCGCTAGACCAGCTTTCGAGTCTTTCTTCTGATATCAACTGCGCCAGTGATTGCTCAACGACTGGTCGCCCGTTATGAAGTCTCATGTTTTTAATCGCTGGATTTTCCAGGAACGGCAGTATCCGACCACTGAATCTCGCCTCTAATGCCCTGGATGACACATGTCGACCGTCATGCGGACCGATATAATCTCTTTCTCCCGCCTGCCCCGGGTGCCATGTGTGATAGGTGAACTCATCTTGCAGCCACATCTCCCTCCGACCGTAATTGACCAGTCGGAAGGTCATCTCGTAGGGGCCGCAGATATGTCCGAGATAGTCAATGTGCTCATCCGCGCCACCGACCGCGATGAGATCCTCCCTTCTGGCGCACATGCACGCCCCATAGTTCCGCGAGTGCAGCGGGTCGGTATCGTCACAAACTCCGATCGTCTGCCCATTAAGATGATTGATGCAGCCTTCTCCCGTCACCTCGTCAAAAGTGGGAAAATTAAATGGGTACAGGTCCCAACGATTATTTCGGAACTGGTCCACATGCAGGACTATGTTCGGATGCTGCTGGAAGGCATGGAGAACCTTGGCGACAAAATTCTCCCGTACCATTGCATCGGAATCGACGATCATTACTAGCTCGCCATCCGCCAGGACGATTCCAGCGTTATACATGAGGTGCTTGTGGTAATAGCAGTCGGTCGGGGTTTCCAGCAAGATCCACGTATCCACGACTTCGACAAAGCGCTGCAATGCCGGCGAAATGTGCGCATAGTATTCTACGACGATAACTTCGAACAACTCACGATTTACAGTCTGGCGGGACAAGTAGTGCAAAATGTGAAAACTCTCCCGCACACTCCAGTCGAGGAGTATTATACTCAAACGGGCTCGATTTCGGATTCTCCGTTTCAGGATCCGCACGTTAGTCTGGGCTGAATATCAGAGCACTTTGAATAAAAAGGAGATGCTACTTATCATTTCGAAAACTTCTTCCTACTAATTCCCCCGGGCCGGACGCTTTGGCGCAGCCGATTGATGCATGAGGACAGCGAGAAAGACGCTACAATGGCTGATTATCTAATCTCTAATTAGTGTGATTTCGTAACAATTACAAACCGGACTATAGCATCGTTGGAAGGTTTAAGAAATTCGCGTCAGCCGATCGACCAACTGCTCGGCGAGCAAGATGATCTCTGAATTGTCCAAGTCAACACCTGAACGAACGTTCCCACCTCATCAAAATAGTAATCAGTGCCAGGTGTTCGTTCCGGCTTTTTCTCCCTTCAGTTCAACGGTATATCTTGAGCGCCTCCGCCCAATCCCACCAATGTGTTCGCTCCATCCGACGAGCGCACAATCGACCATAGCCCATTGGTGGGATTGTATACAGTGATATCCGCCTTCCCGTCCCCGTCGTAGTCCGCTACCACCGGTTCCCATGAGGGTCCGCCCCAAACCCTATATGTAAGGCCTCTATCTGAAGAACGGATAATTGACCATCCTGCGCTCGCATTGTTGTACACTGCGAGATCCGCTTTGCCATCTCCGTCATAGTCCGCGGGCACAGG
>DASYUV010000284.1:0-13137 GCA_036000865.1 Binatia bacterium
ACCACTGCTCGATATCGACGAGAGTCTCAGTTTTGGGCGGCATGGCGCATGTGTGCCATATAACACACATGCATGTCAACTAAAAAATGAAAATCCTCAATCTCATAGTGAGTTGCGAGTTTCGCGACAGAAACTAGCTAGGTTCGAGATCGTGTCCTCCGACCGAGCCTGTTACTCCGATCGATTTAACAAAATCGGCACAACGGCTGGATTGACGAGCCTTTGTTGGGCGGTCATTATTCCCTCGGAGCGATTGCCTTGACTCCCTCTGCGCGTCTATTGTTGGCAGGCCACTGGAGGATTTGGAAGGAGACATTGAATGGTTCTTGTCCTTAAAAACGATCAGATGGAAAACTTGCTGCCGATGTCCGAGGAAATCGACGCCATCGAACAGGCCTTTCGCGAATTGGGCGAGGGAAAAGCGATGAACGCGCCACGGGCGCGGCTCAGAACGCCGTGGAAGGAAGAAGGCGGACAATACTACTTCAACAACATCATGGGACTCGTGCCAGGGGTAAAATCGATGGCGTTGCGCATCGATTCGAGTTTCTCAAAAGAGGTACTGGTCGCGGGCAGTAAGCGCCGTGTTTATCCCGGTGATTTCATCGGGTTGGTCATGCTCTTCGACATGGACACCTGCGAGCTACTGGCGATCATGGATGATCACTGCATCTCGACGATGCGTGTCGGCGCCACCAGCGCGGTGGCCAGCAAGTACCTCGCGCGCAAAGACGCGAAAGTGATGGGCCTGCTCGGCTCCGGCGAGCAAGCGAAAACTCAGCTGACCGCGCACGCCGTTGTCAGACCGTTGACTAAGGTCAAAGTGTACAGCCCGACCAAAGACAATCGCGAACGGTTTGCCCGCGAAATGAGTCGAGAAACCGGGATCCAGATCGTGGCCGTATCGGCCGCTGAGGAAGCCGTGCGAGGTAGCGATATCGTGAGCGCGGCGACCAACACGGTCGAGCCGGTCGTCGAAGGTGAATGGCTGGAAGAAGGCATGCATGTCACGAGCCTCGTCGGCGGCGACGGGTTTCTGCCGCGCAAAGAGCTGGACGACGAAGCGATCAGAAAAGCGAACCTCATTGTCGTCGGCTACAAGCCGCAGATTTTTCTCGACAAGCAGGCCGAATTTCACGACCGCATCGAGCGCGGCATCGTCAAACCTGAGGACTTGCACGAGTTGGGCGAGTTACTCAATGGCAAGTGCCGTAGTCGTACGGACGACAAAGAAATCACGTTTTTCAAGAACAACACCGGCATGGGCATTCAGTTCGCCGCCACTGCGAGGAAAATGTACGAAAAGGCCAAAGAGAAAGGAATCGGCACGGAATTACCCTTGGACTTGTTCATGACCAAACGCGGCGATAAGTTGTATTCGCCGTGAAAGGGGGACTGGCTGCTTTTTTGTATTGAAAAAAGCTGCCTGTCCCGTTTGTCCTGCAGCAGACAGAGAAAGATTCCTCGTCGCCTTCGGCTCCTCGGAATGACAATGGGAAGTAACTCTGAATGTCATTTCGACCAGCGGGAGAAATCTTGACGTTGTTGTGACGCGACAATTGTTGATTTTAGACCTTGATATACGACACTTAAGTCAGGAGGTTTCATCATGCGTGAATGGGAAGCGTTTGTTCCCGAAGAAGAAAGAAAAGTCTACGAAAAGGCGGGCTACAAAGGCAAAGAAAAGTTCGGCGTCAACCCGGCATTGCTGATCATCGACGTCATCACGGGTTTCACCGGCACCAAACCGATGCCGGTCATGGAAGCCATCGACGAATTTCCCACAAGCTGCGGCCAGGTGGCCTGGGACGCGCTGCCTAAAATCAAGGAATTGCTCGGCGCCTGCCGCAACGCCGACGTGCCGGTGATTTACTCGACCAGCGATCCGGACTTCAAAGCCGCTTTCGGCAACGCGACCAAGCGCAGCGTCGATGCGACGGACTTCGAAAAACTCGCCGTCGAATTTCCTGAGATGATCCGACCCCGAGACAACGAATTCATCGTGCGCAAGGCGCGCGCCAGTGCTTTCTTCGGCACGCATCTGATCACCTACCTCGTGCGCAAAAACATCGACTGCCTGCTCGTCACCGGCACCAGCACCTGTGGCTGCGTGCGCGGCACAGTGCTCGATGGTTATTCTTTTGGCTATCCAGTTTTTGTCGTTGAAGAATGTGTTTTCGACCGTTCGCGCACCTCGCACTTGGTCAACCTCTTCGAGATGAACGCGAAATATGCTTCAGTAATTCGACTTGCGGAAGCGTTGGATTATGTAACACGGTCAAGAGAGTGAAAGGCAGAAAAGCTATTGCAAGTTGAGCAACTACGTCCCGCCGGACAATCGAAGGAGACCGTATGGCAACCGAAGCCCCGTTCGCTGACCAAGAATATTTGGACCGCTACCAACGCGCCCAAGCGCTCATGGAGCGCGACGGTCTTGATGCGTTAGTCGTGTCGGAGAAAAACAACTACTGGTACTTCAGTGGTCTCATCAGTTATCAGTTGGATCACATCCAGCGGCCGCAAATCTGTATTCTACCAAAAGCTGGCAAGCCTCTGCTGCTCGTCTATGGCAATGATAAAGCGAAAGCAAAAGCGCTCCCGTGGGTCGGTGAAGTGCGCGCCTACACAGACGTGCCGTTCCCCGAAGAAATGATCGCCGGCTGCATAAAAGAAATGGGCCTTGGCGAAACCAAATTGGGTTTTGAGCTGGGCGACGATCAGCGTCTTGGTTTTCCGGTAAATTATCTTTCGCGCCTCACCGAGGCCTTGCCTAAGGCGCAGATACAAGACGGCACGGCCGCGCTGACGGAAATGCGCCTGATCAAGAGCCCTCAGGAAATCGAATTCATGCGCAAGGCGTGCGACATTTCAGTGAAGGCGTACGATCGCTGCCTGCCGCAATTGAAGCCAGGTATGACTCGCCGTGAAGTTGCGGACCGCTTGTATATTTCGATGATTGAAGAAGGCGCCCATCCGCGCCATCCCGGTTTTCTCATGTTGAATTCATCGACCCGCTATGACGACCGCCGCTACAACAAAGGCGACCGCATGATCGCCGACTTCGGCGCCTGCTACGAAGGTTATTACGGGGACGTCACGCGTATGACGATCTTTGGCGAACCAACCGACGAGCACAAAAAGGATCACGAGACTGCCTGCGATGTAATCCAGCTCTGTTTCGAATCGATGCAGCCTGGCACACCGATCGCGGAAGTCTCGCGTGTTGCGAATCGAGAACTAACCAAGCGTGGTTATCAAGCCGTCGACAGCCCGAAACGTATTGGCCACGGCATCGGCATGTCCAGAGCCGAACCGCCGTCACTCAATGAAGTTGAAACCGAGCTCTATCGTCCGGGCATGGTTCTCGCGCTGGAACCGAAAGTTCGCTCGGAGAAAAGCGCGGTTCATCTCGAAGAAGATATGCTGATCACCGAAAAAGGCCCGGAGTTTTTAACGACGGGCTGTCGCGATCTCAGCATCGTTCAATAACCAGAGCGGCTGCGCCGCAACCGATTGGGATTTTCTCGCGCAAAGTCGCAAAGGGCGCCAAGAGAGACGGGAATGAAAGGATTAACTTTCCTTTCCGAACTTGGCGAGCTTCGCGTCTTGGCGCGATTATAATTCTTAAGGGCTTTTTGCCTACGAGGTAGAAATCGCCAGAACATTTGCGCAAGCCGCGAAAACATTCGAGTATAGTTATATGGACACCAACGGCATTCTCTATCTCTCCAACAACGACGTCAAGAAAGTTCTCGACCTCGGCCGCGCCGTTGAGATCACCGAGCAGGCGCTGCGCGATCACAGCGAAGGACGCGTGATCTGGTCGACGCCGGAAGATCTCTCGATCAAGCCGCAACAGGGCTGGCAGTCGTGGGTCACCGGCTGCGCGCTGTCGACCCAGCCGGTGGCAGGCTTTCGGATACGCTCGATCAAAGCCGCAGGTGGCAGCCGCGATCCGTCACGACCTGCACGGGGGCCGCGCCGAATTCTGATTCTCAGCGACCGCGAAGGCGGCGAGATCAGCGCTATCATGGATGAAGACTGGTGCCACGCCGTGCGCACCGCAGCTGCAGCCGCCGTAGCGATGCGCGTGCTCGCGCGTAAAGAGTCAGCGGTTATGGCGATGCTTGGCGCGGGCGACACGGCACGGGCGGCCGTGCCGGTGATGGCCAAGGCTTTCGCCCTGAAGGAAATCCGTGTCACGTCACGCACGGCTGAGTCGCGGCAGAATTACGCCCGGGAGGTTGGCAAAGAATACGACCTGAATATCCGCCCGGTAGATTCCACGGAAGAAGCGCTAAAAGGCGCAGACATCGTCGTCTCAGCGACAACAACGTCGACGCCGTTTGTGAAAGACGCCTGGCTCGGCGAAGGCATCACGGTTTACTCCATCGGCAAGAACCAGGAGATGGAGGGTGACATTTATAAGAACGCCGACAAGTTCGTGGTCGACAGCTGGGCGCACTGTAGGAACAAGTCGGACATGCAGCGCATGTTGAAAGAAAATTTTCTTAGCGAAAAAGATCTCTACGCTGAACTGCCCGAATTGCTCTCAGGGAAGAAGCCGGCGCGCCAATCCGAGCGCGAGCGCATCTTCATCCGCGCCATCGGGCTGGTCAACCAAGATATAGCGCTGGCCGACTGGATCTATCGATGCGCGGTGGAAAAAGGCGTCGGCACGCGCCTGCCGTATTAATCGCCTATCCTCCGATCGAAGCGGGCACGGCATGCCGTGCCCCTACAAAACGCGTCAGACCGGAACCACAGACGTCATCGGATTGTCTGTTCTAAATCCTAAATCCGGCGTTGCGATTTTCCGCGCGCGAACTCAATCCATGTCCACCTTGACGCCGTTCTTCGCGCACTCCTCCGCGTACATCTTTCTCATCGAATCATCTTCGTCCTCGAACTCGATCTGTTCGATGCCTTTCTCCTCCTTCTGTACCGCCGTGTTGGCGTGCAGGGCGACGAACTTACAGGGCTCCTTGCCGGTGTTATAGTGCTGGTGCCAAGTGCCGGCCGGCGGTGAGATGCATGTCCCTTCGTGCCAGTCGTACCTTTCCGGTTTCTCGCCTTCATTCCACATGAGCGTGTAGCCGGTCGAATCGAGCAGAAAAACATGCGCTCCTGGGCCATGGCGATGGGCTTTCTTGTAGCGCCCGACCGGAAACTGAGACACATGGGCGAGCATGGCGCTGCCCGACATATGAATGTACATGTTGCGCGTGCCCTTGCCGCGCTTTTCTCGTGGCACGAGATTGATCTTGCGGATATCGGGGATGAAGTTGGAATGAAGTATTCCGCCGTAGTATTCGGTGAAATACTGTCCTTCTTTTGAGAAAAACTCGGGATCGCCGGGATCAAACCGATCTTTGAACTGATAGGTGGTGTTGTAGATAAATTCAGGGTCGCGAAAAAGCTCGAATGCCACCGGCTGGCTGGTCAGTCCGAAATAACGGCAAGGCTCGGACCCGCTGGCATTATGATGCTGGTGCCAGGCGTTAAGCGGAATCGCGAAGGTGCTGCCTCTTTCCCATTCAAAGACACGCTTCGCTGTGCCGTCATACCACACGGTCGTTGCACCGCGACCGGTGGCGACGGTGATGATCTCTTCATAGAGTTGCCGTTGTGGCGTTGTGCTCTTGCCCGGATCGATTTCAGCGATATAGGCGTCGGCCACCATCTGATCGGAGAAGGTACATATCGCCCCTTTACAGTCTTTACGCTTCCAGTAGCCGAGCTTTTCCGTGCGCACGTCTTTGACAAACGCGCCTCCGATGATTGGCACGCCTTCCGAGTCGATCCATTTTTTATACGGACTGTACTTGTCCATCATGAACTGGACATAGGGATGAACTTCAAATTCTTTGGTTGGCTTGGCAGCCATGGCGATCCCTCCTTGTGAATTACGATCCTTTAAAATTTTCGCGTCTCGCGCAAATCTCTTGATTCCCTTCCCGCAACGCTCTTGGCTCAGCACCCGGCTTTACTCTCGTGTGTCATTCTGAGGAGTGTAGCGACGAAGAATCTGCTTTTGATGTTCCTTTCCTCGTGGAAAGAATTGAGAAAAGCGCAAAGCAGATGCTTCACTTCGTTCAGCATGACACAACAAGCAAACTCCGACGCCCATAAGGAGTCGTTTTACTTCGCGACCTTTGCGTCTTTGCTCGAGTTGATCCAAGATTAAACGGTGCGCAAACGCACCGTACGAATACCTTCGTGTCCTCCGTGACCTCCGTGGTGAAACGCCTGTTTCTACTTTTGTTGCGCCTTAGCTGCGCTAGGTACAACGCTATCGGCAAATTATCGCGGTGAAAAATTCGTGTCAATCATATTGACAAAAAAGTTTCGCTACGATAGTTGAGACAAAAGTTTCATGCCCGCCATTAAACAGATTTTGACCAAGGTCAGTTCGCTCAACGGCGCGCAAAGACGGCTCGGCCACTACCTTCAAAACGACAGCTCCGCCCTTCTGCTGTCCAACGTGAATGATCTTGCCCAGGCGGTGGGGGTGAGCAAATCGACTGTGGTGCGGTTTGCCAAGACTTTGGGCTACAAGGGATTCCCCGAATTTAAGCGCGAGATGCAACGACAGATGCGCCAGAAGCTGCGGGCGGCGGACCGCATGGAGCAGACGTTTACCGAGATCGGCGACGATAAAAACATCGTCGCTAAACTCATCAAGCGTGATGTTCAACTCTTACAAGAAACGCTCCGGGCGGTTTCGCTGCCGGATTTTCACAAAGGCGTCGAGATCATCTGGCGTGCTCGCAAAGTGTTCATCATAGGGCTCAACGCCTCCATGGCCCTCGCTTATCTGCTCCACTTTCGACTCGTGCGCGTAAAAAAGGATGCCCATTGGATTTTTCTCACCGGCGGGACTTCGCTCTTGGAGCAGCTCGCGTTTATGGACCGCAAGGATGTCTTGATCGCCATCGATTTCTTGCAAGTGCCGAGAGAAGTCCAGACCACGCTCCAACATGCGAAGAAAATCGGCACGCCGATTTTGGGAATTACGGATTTTCCAAGCTCTCCCATTGCTCAAGCCGCGGATGTCTGCCTCTATGCAAAGCGCGGGCTCCATACCAGCGTGAACTCGCTGACACCGGCATTTTCGCTGGTCAATGCCCTGGCGATCGCCGTCGGCTGGGCCAAGAAGGCGGATTCGATCAAAGCATTAAGCGACCTCGACAAATTATTAGAGGGATACGGGCCGTAAGCGGACCCACTCCCACGAAAGGAGTTCATCTATGGCGACGAAGTTGAAGTTCGGACTACTATTACCCCACTTTTGCGAGTATGGCTCGGCCGAAAGCTGCATTGAGGGATCGAAAAAAGCCGAGGCGTATGGTTTTGACTCGGTTTGGGTCAGGGATCACCTGGTTTTTGAGCCGCACGGAATGGAGGGCGAAGATAATACCCACATCGAGGGGTTGCTAATACTCGCGGCAGTCGCGGCAGTCTGTAAAAAACTGATTCTCGGCACCGGCACGATGATCTCGCACCGGCATCCGATTCATTTGGCCCAAGCCATGGCGGGCCTCAGCACGCTGTGCGACAGCAATATCATCATGGGTCTTGGCCTTGGCACGTTTCCTCATGAATTCGAAGCGGCGGGTTATAAGAAAACCACTTTGCAAGATCGCGCCAACATAGCGAAGGTCAACGCCCAGCTCTGCCGCCGATTCTGGGCCGGTGAAAAGATCACCTACAAAGACGACTATTACGACTTCAAAGACGTTGAGCTCAAACCGACTCCAAGCAAAAACATTCCGATTTGGTACGGCGGTGGCACACCGGCGTCTTGCCGCCGGGCGGCGGATTACTGCGACGGCTGGATGCCCGGACGGATTCCCACGGCGACATTTAATAAGATGGTCAAATACCTCGAAGAGCAGTGCAAGCTAGCCGGACGACCCATGGTTACCACTGGTGCGATTCCCATCACCAGCATCGATAAGAACAGAGACGTCGCACTGAGCAAGGTTAACGTCAAGGGTCTGATCAACGAAGGCAACACTCCCGCCAAGAAAACTTGGGTGAGGCCAGCATCCGGCACCTTCTCCACGGTCGAGGACATCGAAGGCCTGCTCATGGCGGGAACTCCGGCGGATATCGCTCGCGATACCAAAAGATACGAAGAAGCCGGCCTCAATCATATCGTTTTCGATCTGCGCTTCCGCTACGCCGATTGGTACCAGCAGATCGACTTGTTGGGTCAAGAAGTTCTGCCGGCGGTAAGGGCGTAAACGCCGTTCAAATCGTTCCAGACGTTCAAGTCGTTCAAAATGTTCTGAAGATCGGAATCAAACGATTTGAACTGTTTGAACGACTTGAACTATTTGAACAAGATAAATTTTGGGAGTTCCCATGCGTACGGAAAAAGTAAATTTTTACAGCGAAGGCATCAAGCTCGGCGGCGTGGTTTATCTGCCGGACTCAGACCAGAGCAAACCCTATCCGGGCATAGTCCAAGGCCCCGGTTTTCTCGGCCTGAAGGACGCCAAACACTACATCATGATGTTCGAGAAGCTTTGCGAAGCCGGCTATGCTTGCCTCTGCTTTGACTATCGCGGCTGGGGTGACAGCGAAGGTAACGAGCGCGGCTGGGTGATGCCGAAGTGGCAGGCCGAGGATATCCGTAACGCCATCACTTATATGCAAACGCGCTCAGACATCGATGCTGACCGGATCGCCACTTACGGTTCGGGCGGCACCGGCGGCGGCAACGCCGTCTACGTCGCGGCCATCGATCCGCGCGTCAAGTGCTGCGTTTCCTATCTCGGCGTCAGCAATGGGCGCGACTGGCTGCATTCGATGCGGCGCGAGTATGAATGGGTCGATTACTTAAAGAGCATCGATGAAGATCGTAAGAAACGGGTAACCACCGGCTCCGGCGCCATCGTCAGCGCGCGTGAGGGCGGCATCATGGTGCAAACCCCCGAACGGCAAACGACCACCATAAAGAAAGACGTTGCGGATAAAATTCCCGATGCTATGCCACTCGCTTGCGCCGAGGCGATTTTGGAATACAGTCCCATTGACGTTGTCCACAAGATTTCGCCGCGCGGCGCGCTATTCATCGCCGTGGAAGGTGACGCCGTCACGCCGGAACAGCAATCGTTTGATTTATACGAAAAGGCCGGCGAGCCTAAAAAGCTGGTGCTCTATAAGAAGACCACCCATTACGGCATTTATAATGACTACTTCGACGATGTCGCGGCCAATGTCATCGACTGGTACAACCGCCACCTCAAGTACCACAAGGTCGAAGTCACTGAAAAGAAATAGGAGCGAGTCATGAACAAGATTTCGTTTGGCGTGCGCGTGCCGAACTCCGGTCCACTTTCCAGCATTGAAAATATTGTCAAAGCCACCAAGGCCGCCGAAGAAATGGGCTTCGACGCGATCTGGGTTCACGACCACGTGGTCTGGAGCACCGAGATGCACCGCCATCACATTTCTTCCGGCGCCTTCGAAGCGATCACTGATTCGCAGGAGGCTAATTTCTTCGAAGCCACCACGATCTTATCGTACCTGGCGGCGGAAACTAAAAAAATTGTTCTCGGTGTGGCTTGTTTGGTCATGCCCTGCCGCAATCCGATTTACGCGGCGAAGCAGTACTCCACTTTAGATCACTTGGCGAATGGCCGTCTGCTGATCGGCGTCGGTCTCGGTTCGAAGGCGACCCGCGAGTCGGACGAATTTGGCGTGTTCGGCGTGCCCTACGAACGGCGCGGCGACCGCACCGATGAATACATCGAAGCGATGAAAGCGGTTTGGACCCAGCCCTTGGCAGCGTACAAAGGTGACTTCATCGAATTCAAAAACGCCGAAGTCTATCCAAAGCCGGTGCAGAAACCGCATCCGCCGGTTTGGGTCGGCGGCTGGATGAAGCTCGCTGCCAAGCGCGCTGGCAGGCACGGCGAAGGCTGGATTCCCGGTTGGCTCTCGCCCAAGGAAATGAAAGTTGGCTGCGACATCTTAGCCCAAACCGCGCGCGACAATGGCCGCGATCCGAAGAACATCACTATCGCCGTCGAGAAGCTCGCGACGATCGCCAAGACGCGCGAGGAGGGCCTCAATCTGGCGATGCCGACTCTTAAGACCAGCAGCGAAAGTTACGAGCGCGACATCGACAGCATGCAGTTTGCCCTCGACCGCCATATTTTCGGCTCGGTGGACGACGTCAAGCGTAGAATCGACGAGTTCATCGAAAACGGCGTGCAGCACTTCGAACTGAAAGTCATCTATCCGACGATGGATAGCTTGAATCAGCAAATGGAACTCTGGGCGGAAAATATTCTGCCACGATACAACTGAAGAATGGAGTATTGGAGTAATGTACTGGGCTGAAGGGAACCCCAACACTCCAATACTTCAGTACTCCAACACTCCAATTATTCGTGCTTATGATGAAGCTTTCATTCAAGCTAAACGGTCGCGCAATTGAGCTGGACTGCGAGCCTGCGGACACACTCGCCGAAGTGCTGCGCAATCAACTTAACTTGAACGGCACAAAGGTTTCCTGTGAAGTGCAAGTCTGCGGCGCCTGTACGGTGCTCGTAGATAATGTGCCGGTGAGCGCATGCACCTATCTTGCCTATGAAGCGCGCGGCAAGAATGTGATGACGATCGAAGGGCTCGAAAAGCCCGACGGCACGCTTCATCCGCTCCAGCAAGCGTTCATCGACGAGTTCGCCTTTCAATGCGGCTACTGCACGCCCGGCATGATCATGGCCGCAAAAGCGTTGCTCGATGACAATCCCAGCCCCACGCGCGACGAGATTATTCATCACATGGATGGCAACATCTGCCGCTGCACCGGTTACGTACCCATCGTCGCCGCGATTCAGCGCGCCGCCGCAGTGCTCGGGAAGGAGATTGAGAAGTGAGCACGGAGAAGAAAACTGACTTTCACGTGGTCAACAAATCGGTGCCGCGACGCGATGGTAGAGTCAAAGTCACCGGCAAAGCCCAATACGTTGCTGATCTGAAGCTCATCGGCATGGCCTACGCCAAAGTGCTGCGCAGCCCCTACGCCCATGCGAAAATCATTTCGATCGACAAATCGCGCGCCGAAGCGCATCGCGGAGTTTATTGTGTCGTCACCGGTTATGATCTCGACGGGATCAATCCCTACTATGGTCACGCCGTCAAAGACCACCCGCTCCTCGCCATCGACAAAGTACGCTACGCCGGCGAAGCGGTGGCCGCCGTCGTTGCTGTCGATGAACGGACTGCGTTCGAAGCGCTCGAGCTGATCGACGTCAAGTACGAAGAGCTAAAAGCGGTCTTCACACCTCAGGAAGCCCTGGCCAGCGATGCGCCATTATTACATCAACGGCAGTTTGAAGCCGGCGCGCTGCGCGGCTTCGAAGGCGAAGTGACCGCCGGTAAAGGCACGAATATCTGCCAGACGCATAAAATTCAGTGGGGCGATGTCGAAAAAGCCTTTAAAGAAGCAGCGGCAGTCATCGAAGGCGACTATTATTTTCCGATGACCTACGCCTACGCAATGGAGCCATACGTCGCCATCGCCGAGGTGAACGACCAGGGCGTAACCATTTATTCCTCGGCGCAGCATCCGTTCATGGTGCGCCATGATCTGAAGTCAGTGTTTAATCTGCCGGTCAGCTCGGTGCGTTTGATCGTGCCCTTTGTCGGCGGCGGCTACGGCAGCAAGTCTTACACCAAAATTGAACCGCTGGTCGCGGCTTGTTCCTGGAAAGCGAAGCGGCCGGTGAAGCTCCAACTCACCGTCGAAGAAGCGATGCTGACGACTCGCAGCGACGACGCCTACACCTGGATGCGCACTGCCGTGGATAAGAATGGCAAGATCATCGCGCGTCAGGCGAAAATATTGATGAATACCGGCGCCTACGCAGAAAATAGTCCGCTGGTGGTCGAGAAATCGACCAATCGTTGCGTTGGTCCTTACGCAATTCCAAACGTGCTGATCGAAAACTCCTCGCTTTATACCAACACCGTGCCCGCCAGCTCTTACCGCGGCTTTGGTTGCGCTCAGGTAACTTTGCCGGGTGAATCGCAGATCGATGAGCTGGCCAAGAAAATCGGCAAAGACCCGTACGAATTTCGTCTAGCGAACGCGGCCAAGCCGGGTGAAGAATTTTTCCCGGGCATGCGTCCTTTTGATGGCACGCTCAAAGAAGACTTGGATACGGCAGCGAGGGCAGTCGGTTGGGGCAAACCTTTACCTAAAGGCCATGGCCGCACCGTCGCCTGTTCCGGCAGCGACGCCGGTGCCTATCCGCTGACATCGACCGCCATCCGTGTCCACGCTGACGGTTCCGTAACCATCATGACTGGCAGCACGGAGTTAGGTCAGGGAAGCCATACGGTTCTGCCGCAGATCGCTGCCGAGGAATTAGGTGTCCCCTATGAGAAAGTCCGCGTGGTCTCCTCGGATACCGCTATTACGCCCTACGACCGATCCACTGGCGCAAGCCGTACGACAACCTTAATGGGCAGCGCTGTTCTCGAGGCGAGCCGTGAAGCGATCCAGCAGATGGTCGTGATGGCCGCGGACGTACTCAAAGTCAAAGCCGAAGAAATTCAGGTCGTGCGCGGCGGAGTACGCTGCGGCGAAGCGCAGCTAAATTGGTCGGAAGTCATCAGCAAATTTTACGCATTGCCGGACGGCGAAGTGATTGGCCGCGCCTATATTCGCAAGTCCGGCAGATTTTCGTCATTGCCGGTTTTCTGGGAAGTAGCGGCGACGGCATGCGAAATTTCGGTTGATCAAGAAACCGGAAAAATCACCATGGAGAAACTCGCCACCGTCGGTGACGTAGGCCTAGCCATCAACCCAGCGCTCGCCGAAGGTCAGGACCTCGGCGCTGCGACCATGGGCATGGGAATCGGTCTATTCGAAGAGCTCATCTACGAAGGTGCGCAGCTCATGAACGGGTCGATCCTGGATTATCGGCTGCCGCGCTTCTCGGACTTGCCCAAGGAAGTTGAATTGCACCTGGTACAGAACCAAGACGGCGTCGGCCCCTACGGCGCCAAAGGCGGCGGCGAAGCATCATTGAACTCCATGGCCGCCAACATCGCCAATGCTGTCGACAGCGCCGTCGGCGTACGCATCCGCCAGGCCCCGCTCACGCCCGAAAG
>DASYUV010000285.1:0-4235 GCA_036000865.1 Binatia bacterium
TACCATTCAAGGAACTCCAAGCCGAAGTCTCGCGGCGGCGCGAGATCGTAGTCGGTTCGGTCGTTCTGGGGTCGGTGGTTCTCCTGCTGGCGGGAGCGCATGTATATCAAACGTTGGCTGTATCGCGGTTAGAAAAGGAACTCGCGTCGCTGCGCGGCGAGATTCAAACGCTTAATCTTCAAGTAAAAGAAGTTGGAGATCTGCAAAATAGGATCAAAGACTTCAAAGGCAAGAACAAGATCATTGAGGAACTTAACAAGAAAAAGAGCGGGCCCGTGCTGGTCATGGAGAGTCTTTCGAATGCGACACCCGCCAGCCTGTGGCTTACCGATCTCAGAGAAAGCGGCGGTGGTGTCACGATGAACGGACTGGCGGTCGACAATCAGACGGTCGCGGATTTTATGAAAGCGCTCGCCGCCTCGAAATACTTTACCAGCGTCGAACTCGTCGAGACTACCCAGGGAGCCGGGCCGACCGCCTCGTTAAAAAGATTTTCAATCAAGACCGGCGTGCTTTACCGGCCGCCCGATCCCGCCACACCGGAAACCAAGGCAAAGGCACAGATACCGACAAAAACACAGGAGAAGAAGGGTTGAACCAGCTACTCGACAACATCCTCGAGCGGCCGAAGGCGCAGAAGATCGGAATTCTCGTTGTAACGATTATTTTGATCGTGGGGCTTTATTACAGTTTTTTATACCTTCCGCGTTCCGACCAGATAGCGAAATTGGTCGACAGCGTTGAGATCGCGCGCAATGAAAAAACGGTCAAGGCACAGAAGGCGGCAAACCTGCCGCGGCTGAGAAAGGACCTTCAACAACTTGACGCGGAACTCAAAAAAGCGGTAGCGCAACTCCCGGACAAAAGAGAAATCGCCGACCTTCTTAGCACCATTTCGGCGAAAGCCCAACAGGCGGGGCTCGTCGTTCTGTTGTTTCGCCCGCGTGCAGAAAACTATCAAGAATTCTACGCGGAGGTTCCCGTCGACATCAGCGTCAAAGGAAACTTTCGTAACACCGTCAGCTTCTTTGACGAAGTGGGCCGGCTCGACCGGTTGGTCAATATCAACAATATTGGTTTCAAGAATCCGACGGTGACTGGCGACAACGTCGTCCTGGAAACGACCAGTGTGGCGACTGCATTTCGTTTCCTGGATGACGCCGAGCGAAGAAAAATTGCCGAAGAAAAGGCCAAAGCCGCGAAGGCCAAGCGATAGCCGGAAATGATAAAGCCGCGCCAGCTTTCTGTGATGCTTTTGATCGTATTCCTGACGGGGTTCGAAGCGGAGGCTCGATGTGCAGAAGAAGCCGTTCGCACGCCGTCCGAGCAAATGAAGGACGCCGTAGAGAAACTAAATAAGGCGCCCGCGACCATTGGCAAATCGCTGCAAGGGTTGACGGACGCGGCAAGAGATAAACTGCAACAAACTTTGGGAAACAAGGCAAAAGCGGACAGTAAAGTCGAACCCGTGGATCTTAACGTGCCGCAGAAAACTCTCGAGCCGGCTGCTGCCGCCCCGGCTTTGAAAGAGAATAGCCGTGACCCGTTTCGGCCCATGACGCTGCGCACAAGGGTCAATTCCCGCCCGCGCGAGAATCTCTCGCCGCTCGAGCGTTTTGACCTGGGCCAGCTGAAAATCGTTGGCATCGTCTGGGATATTCGAGAGCCCAGAGCAATGATCGAGGACACAGCGGGACTCGGTTATGTCATAAGAGTAGGAACTCCAATCGGCAGCAACGATGGCAAGGTGAAAGCAATCCATCGTAACCAGATTATCGTGGAAGAATTCTACGAAGATGCTTACGGTGCGCGAAAAACGCGCGACGTCAGCATGAAACTCTTGACGGAGTAGGGAGCATGAGAAGAACGAGGGGTGGTCCATCAATGGTTTGTTTCCAGGAGTGGAACGATAGATTTATGGCGAGCGGAGCGCTGCTCGCCCTGCTCGCTGCTTGCGTCATCTCCATCATGACCATGGCTGGTTGTTCCGTCAGCGGAGATAAAAAAGCACCGGACCAACAGACGGCCGCCAAACCCGGTGGGGCTAAGGATGCTCCAAAAGATCTCAGTGCAGCGGCTGGAGCGCTAACACTGCAGGACCTGTCAGTACGCGAAGACCGGGGCCAAACGATCTTACTTGCAAAGTTTTCACAACCCATATCGCAATTTCGTCATTTTCCGTTGCCCACCCCAGCGCGCATCGTCTTGGATATTTTCGGCAATGCAAAGCGATTGGCGCAGCCTGAAAGTTATCGCATCGATACCAGTACAGTGGCGACTTTGAGAATGACTCAAGTTGAAGGCGGCCTCCGGCTAACCACCGATATTGCCGCAGCGACGGTCCCAGCCTACACGATCACGCCGGAGGACGGCGGACTACGAATCGTCATAGGCACTGAGAATCCAAGCGCCACAGGAAGAAAAGATGTCACCGTGCTCCGGGGAGGCGTGCGCGCGGACATTCGAACGGCAGAGAGTTCGACCATGGCGAGTCAGGGCGCAGTGAAGTCTTTGGGAACCGACAAGGTACCACTGGACGACAAGAAATATACCGGCCAGAAGATTTCTCTGGAATTCAAGGACGCCGATATCAAGAACGTTTTTCGGTTGTTGGCCGAGGTTAGCGGCAAAAACATCGTTATTACCGATGACGTAAACAGAAAAGTCACGGTTCGTCTGATTGAAGTCCCGTGGGACCAAGCGTTGGATCTGATTATCGACACCAACGGCTTGGGGAAAGATGAAATCGGCAATGTTATTCGTATCTCGACCGCGGACCGGCTGAAATCCGATAGCGACAAATCGGCTGCCGCAAGAAAATCGAAAGAAAACGAAGAACCATTGCAAACGGCGTACTTGACCGTCAATTATGCGAAGGTCGTGAAAGGCCAAAATGACACCAACACCGACAAGGATCTGGTTGAAAAAGTCAAGGCTCTTCTCAGTCCGCGGGGCAAAATAGAAGCGGACCAGCGGACGAACACGTTGATCGTGCGCGATATCAAATCGAGCATCGACGACGTTCAGAGCCTCATCGGTAGACTCGACACGCGGACCCCTCAGGTTCTCATCGAATCTAATCTCATCGAAACAACGCCGACTTTTTCACGCGCCCTTGGCATCGAAATGGACGCCCTATTCAACAATGGCCGTGTGCGGGCTAGTAACAGGTTCAGAGCAGACCCACCCTTCGAAGGTTCGCCCCAACCAACGCCTACGGTAAACCAGTTGATCATTCCGACTACCGGGTTTCGATTCGGATATTTTGGCAATAACATTACCCAGATCTTATCTGCTGCTGAGGCCGAAGGTAACGTGAAAATTATTTCTCGTCCGTCGGTGGTCACGCTGAATAATGTGGAGTCTCAAATCGAGAGCGCTAACATTATCAGAATTCGAACGTCGGCTGCCACAGTAGGAGAAGCGGGAACGCTACGAGAAATCAGGGCGGGAATAACGTTGAAGGTAACGCCTCAAGTTTCGGCTGACGGCTTTGTGCTCCTGAACATCACGGCGAAGTCCAGTACGTTAGATTTTGGTCGAACCGTAGATGGCATCCCTCAGGAGAATACCCGCGAGGCCAAAGCTAATGTCTTGGTCAAAGACGGTGAAACGGTAGTGATCGGCGGCATCATGAAGGACACCGCCTCTAATTCGGATACCGGAGTTCCTTATCTTAAAGACATCCCAGTTCTTGGTTGGCTATTTAAGAAGTCCTCTTGGCAAAAAGATTTCGAGGAACTCGTTGTATTCATAACTCCGCGCATCATGGCCGCGGGGTCGGAGAACCTGCCAACGGCGGAACAGCTTTGGCGGGAGCAGTTGAAACAGACGGACGGAACGGCGCCTGCTTCGACGTCTGCGCTGAAGCCCTAGCCTCGCCAAATCGAATCGGGTAGATTACCCGCATGTTACGTTACTTCACCGCGGGCGAGTCCCACGGTCCCTGTCTGACCATGATCATCGATGGGGTGCCGGCGGGTTTTCCCATTGATCTCAACAAGATCAATCATGACCTTTGGCGCCGCCAGCAAGGTTACGGGCGCGGCGGGCGGATGTTGATTGAGAAAGACGAAGCGCAAGTGCGCTCGGGAATTCGCTGGGGCGAAACAATCGGCTCGCCGGTCGCATTGGGGATCGAAAATCGTGATTGGAAAAACTGGACGAAAAAGATGTCCGCCTTACCCGAAGACCGCGATGACAAGATCGCGGTCAGCAAACCTCGCCCCGGTCAC
>DASYUV010000286.1:0-22601 GCA_036000865.1 Binatia bacterium
GAGTCGATCAGGGTTTCCACTTTGATCTCGCCGATCTTGGGATTCTGCGGTTTCAGCAGCCGTTGCAGAATGCGCATGCCTTCGAGGGAGACATAAGGTTTGCGGCCTTCTTCCAGGCGCACGAGGGTGGCGACATCCTGATACGCGCCTTCTACGACGGCGGTGTCGGTCATTCTGAATTGCTTCGCCAAGGTTTCCAGCACCACGGATTTGTTCCTCGGATGACCGGTGAATGCCATGCCTTCGATCAGCGCCATCATGACGCCCTGCAAGGTCTCAGCGCTCTGCTGCAAGTATGGCCTTTCGACTAGAACGGTCATGCCGACCGACGGCAACTTGGTTTGCTCGCAGCGGCCCAGCACTGTGAAACCCTTTTCCGCTAAGCGGCGGCTAAGAAAAGGCGGGACAACCGTGACGTCGATCAGGCCCGATTCGAGCGACTGAGCGAGGACCGTGACATCGCCGATGACGATCATCTGGATATTGTCGCGCCGCTCATCCATGCCGAAGTGTTCCAGCCAAACCGTCGCGGTTTTCCAGACGCCACCGCCAACGCTTTGGACGCCGAATCGCTTGCCGGCGAGCTCTTTAGAGTTTTTGATGGTGGGGCGCGCAACCAAATCGAGACTTTCGCGGCTGCTCAGGCTGGCGATGATTTTCATATCGCGCCCGCCGACCGCTGCCGCCAACGCCGTAGTCGCGCCGCCATAGGCGATCTGCGTATCACCCGAAACCAGAGTAGCGATCTGCGCCGGATTGCCGCGCACCCAGACCACTTTTGATTTTACCCCGTACTTGCCAAAAAAATTCTGTCGCTGCGTCACCCACAGCGGTATCGCAGACGTGCTCATGCTGGCGTGGGATATGATCACCTCGCCGGGAACGGCTAGGGAAAATGCGCCGGGTAGAATTGTCAGAAGAAACGTCAAGGCAAATGTGACAGCGGTTTTACCATCTCGCACCATGATCGGCCTCCCCCAAATCGTCCAAACCCACTCAGCGGAATTCCTTGGAAATGGTCGGAATATAGCGTCAAGCTGTTGAATCGCGCAACCCGGCCAAACGCCCCGCTGAGCAGCCGACTGCGCGGTTTGGGCCTATCAGCCGGCTTCTTGACATACTTGATCGTTTTACTTAGGATTAAGAATCTTAACCAGACAAGCGGGGCGGTATGAGGGTCAGTTCAAAGGGTCATTATGGGTTACTTGCGCTCGCAGAGCTGGCCGAGAACTACAAGCTTCGGCGCGCCGTGCAGGTAAAAGAGATTGCTAATAACCAGCAGATACCATTGCAATATCTAGGTCAAATCATGCTGTTGCTCAAACGCGGTAATCTGGTTCACGCCGCCAGAGGACCTTCGGGCGGCTACATATTGACCCGTCCTCCTGAGAGCATTTCGGTCAAGGAGATCCTTGCCGTGCTGGAAGGACCAGGGGTAGGTTTTGACTCAAAAGCCCAGGCGCAAGGCCGGTCGATATCCAGGGTGACCCAACGTTTGATCGAGACCTGGGCGCGTGGCGTGCGCGCGATGGAGACGGTATTGGAAGAAACCACACTGGCTGATCTGTGTAAGCCGGAGGTGGGCGCTTTGATGTACTACATTTAAGGAACCATCGAGCTTTGGACTAGGCGAAATTTTTTTCGGGCGATTGCTGACTGATTAGATCACCTAACTCGTAATTAGCCTCATTGCTGAGGAGGTTCTTATGGAGCACGGCCTAAGGTGGAAAGAAAAACTCGCTGGCAAGATTCCACCCGAACTGGGACGCGAGATCGATATCTTCGAGCAGCAGATGGAGCTGCGCAAGCAGGGCAAGATCGACGAGAAAGTCTTTGCCGAAACTCGCCTCAGGCGCGGCATTTACGGCCAGCGCTACGACAACGGTCAGCGCCATGACGGCAAACGCGTTCAAAAACTAAAGCTGTCGGCGGACATCATCAAAGGGCCCGACACCCTTTGGGATGCGCCCGGGATGATGCGGATCAAGATTCCTTTCGGCGGTGTGACGCCGGAGCAATTGGAAACGCTCGCCGATCTTTCCGAAGAGTACTCCGATGGCGTCGCCCACGTCACCACGCGGCAGGATTTTCAGTTGCATTACGTGCATATCAACGACACTCCGGCGTTGATGCGCCGACTCGCCGCGGTCCGAGTTACGACACGCGAAGCCTGCGGCAATTCTGTACGTAACGTCACCGCTTGCCCGCTGGCAGGGATCTGCCGCGAACAAGTCTTCGATGTGACACCGTACGCCAAGGCATCCTCAAGATTCTTGATGGGTCATCCCGACACCCAGGACTTCGGGCGTAAGGTGAAAATCGCCTTCTCCGGCTGCGAGCAAAATCCTTGCGGCCTGGTGACCATGCATGACATGGGCGCGATCGCCAAGACCAGGGTTGTCGACGGCAAAGAGCAGCGCGGTTTTGCTTTCTACGTCGGCGGCGGTTTGGGCTCGGTGCCTTACAAAGCCAAGCTGTTCGATGAGTTTCTGCCGGAAGAAGAGCTGCTGCCGACGATGCAAGCGATTTCGCGCGTCTTCGCCCGTCTCGGCGAGAAGCGCAATCGCGCGCGGGCGCGCATTAAATTTTTGATCGCCAATCTCGGCATCGATGGGTTTCGCAAACTGGTGTTGGAAGAGCGGCAAAAATTTTCGTCTGATCCACGTTGGACGGATTACCTGGTTTCGGTCAACGACCGGTCAGAGGAGCCGCTGAAGCCCGGCGTGAGCCTCAACGGCCGCCGGCGGCCCGAAGGATTCGACGCCTGGTATGCGACCAATGTCTATAAGCAAAGGCAGCCCGGCTACGTCGCGGCGACGGTGACATTGCCGCTGGGCGACGCCAGCGCCGATCAGTTGCGCGCGCTCGCCGACATCGCGCGGCGCTTCGTCAAGGACACGATGCGCACGACCGTGGAGCAGAATATTCTCTTCCGCTGGGTGAGCGAAGCGGATCTGCCGGATTTTTATCAAGCGATCAAGGCGATTGGTCTGGGCGCGGCGGACGCGGCGACAATAGTCGACGTGACCGCGTGCCCTGGGACGGACACTTGCAAGCTGGGCATCGCTTCGTCACGTGGCCTCGCGCGGGAGCTACGTTATCGTCTGGGCGAAAAGAGCTTGGAGCTGGACGAAGCCGTCAAGAATCTGCGCATCAAAGTGAGCGGCTGCTTCAACTCCTGCGGCCAGCATCACATCGCCGACATCGGTTTCTACGGCATCAACCGCAACGTCAAAGGATTTCAGGTGCCGCATTTTCAAGTGATCCTCGGCGGCAAGTTCCACGACAACGCCGGCGAGTACGGCGTGCCGATCGGCGCGGTGCCGTCGAAGCGGGTTCCCGAAGCGGTCTCGTCGATTACCGACTTTTACGTCCGCAAGCGGGAGAAGGATGAACGCTTTCAAGATTTCGTCGGGCGGATCGGCAAGAAAGCAGTCAAGGACTTGCTCGAAGATCTCACCAAGATTCCGGCCCACGAAGTGGATCGTTCCTACTATAGTGACTGGGGCGATCCGCGCGAGTTTACGTTGGCGGACATGGGCATCGGTGAGTGCGCCGGCGAGGTGGTTAGCCAAGCCGAATTCACTTTAGCCGCCAGCGAACGAGAGTTGTTCGAGGCGCAATTGCTCCTCGACGCCGGCCGTCCGCAAGAAGCGGTGAAAGCCGCCTACCTATCGATGGTGCGCGCCGCCCAAGGTTTGGTGAAGGATCAACACCCGAGCATCTCCGAAGATGAAAATCAGATTATCGAAGAATTCACCAAACGCTTTTACGACACGCAGCTCTTCTGGGACAAGTACGCCGGCGGCAAGTTCGCCGAATATCTCTTCAAAGCGAAAGAATTTATCAGCGAGGGCAAACCCGCCGATGCGGACCGTGCCGTGCAACTGCTCCAGGAAGCGCAGCTTTTTATCGACGCCGCCCATGATTGCCACAACAAGGCGCGCGGCTCGGTGCAAAGCGCGGTGACGATCGGCGCGGCCGGCGCGCAGCCGGGCGCTTGACCAGGTGAGTGTGAAAATGGACTTGCAAAAGATCAACGTCAAATTTTTCGCCGTCGAGAAGGAACCGGTGCCGCTGACCGCGTTCATCGATATCTTTCATTCCTGGATTCAAGCCAGCGACGGGATCTACCACGACGTTGCCGATTACAGTCACATGATGAATGGCCCTGGGATTGTTTTAGTCGCCCACGACGCCAACGTGCACATCGACGAGACCGGCGGCCGTCGCGGATTGCTTTACACTCAGAAAGCGCTGCTGCCAGGTTCGAACCAAGAGAGACTCCGCGTCGTCCTTCGCGCCGCGTTGGAAAACTGCCGGAAACTAGAGCAAGAGCCCGCGGTGAGGGAAAAATTGAAATTTTCCGGCGATGAAGTTTTGATTTCGGTCAACGATCGGCTGGTCGCGCCGAATACCACCGAGTCGTTTCAATCATTGAAGCCGGACGTCGAGGCGGTTGCCGGTCAGCTATTCAACAGAGCCAGCTTTGCTTTGAGTTACAAAGAAGATTCCCGACGCCGTTTCTCGATCGCGGTCCGCACCTTCGAGCGCTTCGATGTCGACGGGTTGATCGCCAATATAGGTGGCGAAGCCAGATACGGTTGATGCTTTCAGTTGATGCTTTCATCAGTGCAGCGATGATACGAACTTTTCGCCAGCGGCGAGTTTTACCGGGATTCGGCCTCACTTTGGGCTTCACCGTCGTTTACCTCAGCATGATTGTGCTGATCCCGTTATCCGCCGCATTTCTTAGAACATTTGCCATGAGTTGGGATCAGTTCTGGGCGACGGTGGCGGGCCCGCGTGCATTGGCCTCCTACCGCCTCAGCCTCGGCGCTTCATTGGTCGCCGCGGCCGTCAACACGGTGATGGGCCTGATGGCTGCCTGGGTGCTCGTGCGTTATGACTTTCCCGGCAAAAAACTCGTCGATGCGCTCGTCGATCTGCCGTTTGCGTTGCCGACGGCGGTCGCGGGCATCACTCTGACGGCGATGTTCGCCGGCAACGGCTGGCTCGGCAGCTATCTCGAACCTTTGGGAATCAAAGTGGCCTTTACCCAGCTCGGTGTCGTCGTTGCGTTGACGTTCATCGGCTTGCCGTTCGTCATCCGCACCGTGGAGCCGGTGCTACAAGATATCGATCCCGAGATCGAGGAGGCCGCGGCCACTCTCGGGGCGAATCGTTGGCAATCGTGGCGCAGGGTCATTTTCCCTGAGCTTATGCCGGCGCTATTAACCGGCTTCGCGCTGGCATTCGCCCGCGCCGTGGGCGAATACGGCTCGGTGGTGTTTATTTCAGGCAACATGCCGATGCGAACGGAAATCACGCCGCTATTGATCGTGACGAAATTGACGCAGTTCGATTACGCGGGCGCGACGGCGCTGGCGATCGCCATGCTCAGCATGTCGTTCGTGCTTCTTTTGGCCATCAACCTGCTGCAGTGGTGGAGCCGGGCCCGCTACGCTTGAGTTTTATGGGACAGCTGAAGCTAAAAATTACGGCCAATCAGCGCGGCGGCGCCGCGGTCAACGAGCCACGATTCGTCCGTGTTGGATTGATCTTCGCCGTGCTGTTTTTTCTCGGAGTTTTCCTGGTGCTGCCGTTGGTGGTTGTGTTCGTCGAGGCATTCAAGAAGGGGATCGAGGTTTACTTCGCGTCCGTCCGTGAACCGAACGCGGCAGCGGCTATCTGGCTCACCCTTCTCACCGCACTAATCACGGTTCCGACCAATATTGTTTTTGGCGTCGCGGCGGCCTGGGCGATAAGCAAATTCGAATTTCCCGGCAAAAGCCTATTGGTGACTCTGATCGATCTGCCGTTTTCAGTTTCACCGGTGGTATCCGGCCTGATCTACGTGCTGCTCTTCGGCCTTCAAGGCTGGCTGGGTCCCTGGCTCGCCGAGCATGATATCAAGCTCATTTTCGCCGTGCCGGGAATCGTGTTGGCGACGATGTTCGTGACTTTCCCGTTTGTCGCGCGGGAGCTGATACCCCTGATGCAAGCTCAAGGAAGCGAGGAAGAAGTGGCCGCGCGTGTGCTCGGCGCCGGCGGCTGGCAAATTTTTTGGCGCGTGACCTTGCCCAATATCAAATGGGGATTGTTATACGGCGTGATTTTGTGCAACGCCCGGGCGATGGGAGAATTCGGCGCCGTCTCCGTGGTTTCCGGACATATCCGCGGCCTGACGAATACAATTCCACTCCACGTCGAGATTCTTTACAACGAGTACAATTCGGCCGGCGCTTTCGCCATGGCGTCGCTCCTAACGGTGCTGACGCTGGTGACTCTCGCGCTTAAATCGTTGATCGATTGGAAATCGAAGCAAAACACCACGCTCAGTCCAGAATGGACAACCCGAGTTTGATGTGAGCATCGAGATGCGCAACATAGCGAAGACTTTCGGCAGTAAAGCAAAGGACTACAAAATGGGGACCGACATCACGACAGCAAATGCAGCAAAAGAGTTGGCGGCAGCGAACGACTTTTCTACGACCGATCTGCTCTCTTGGGCTTTTTCACGATTTCACCCTCGGCTGGCGCTGGCCTGTTCTTTTCAAGCCGAAGGATCGGTGCTGATCGATCTCATTCATCAGCTGCGCGGAGCGGATTTTCGGGTCTTTACGCTGGACACCGGACGGCTTAACCAGGAAACCTATGATTGCATGGAAGCGATTCGCGCGCGTTACGGGATCGAGATCGAGGCCTTCTTTCCCGATTCCACACAGGTCGAAGAGATGGTGCGGCAACACGGCATGAACCTATTTTATGATTCCATCGAACAGCGCAAGTTATGCTGCGGTATCCGCAAGGTCGAGCCGCTCAAACGGGCTTTGAGCGGTCTGGACGGGTGGATGACGGGTCTGCGCCGCGAGCAGGCAGTCACGCGCACCCAAGTGCAGAAAGTCGAGATCGATCACGATCACGGCAATATCGTCAAGATCAATCCGCTGGCCGATTGGACCGAGCGCCAGATTTGGGACTACGTGCGGCAGAACAACCTGCCTTACAATCGGCTGCACGATCAGGGCTATCCGAGCATCGGCTGCGCACCTTGCACCAGGGCGGTCCAGGCCGGGGAAGACAGTCGCGCCGGGAGATGGTGGTGGGAAAATCCCGAGACCAAAGAGTGCGGACTGCACCTTCGGAGGGCGTAACATTGGGAGGTTATGGCAGATTGGACCACAAAGGCCACGAAGATCACGAAGTTAGAATTATATATGGATCCGAGCCCTTCGTGTGCTTCGTATTACTATGCTTGAAAGTTTTCGCAGCTTGCGTTCTGGCCGAAACACCCCGGATTCCGCTGCGCTACATCCGGGCTACGAACTGACCGGTGCGCGGAGCGCACCCTACGAATAGCTTCGTGAACATCGTGCGCTTCGTGGTGAAGGATTGTTCTCCTTTGGTTACGGCTTTGCCGCGCTAGGCACTTCGTGGTGGCGAGTTATAGCTGGGAGAAAGCAACTCTGGGAATTTATTCGGGCAGGAGAAGCAGCCGATGAGTTACTTTCCGATCTACCTCGAAATGACCGGACGCCGCTGCCTGGTGATCGGTGGCGGGGCGGTCGCGGAACGCAAAATCGCAAGTCTGCTTGGAGTCGGTGCCGAGGTTACGGTGATCACTCCCGTTGTGACGGATACCATTGCGGGCTGGTCGAAGAATAATTCGATCCAATTCAAAGCCAGACGCTATCAGCCCGGTGATCTCGCCGATTACCAATTGGTTTTCGTCGCTACGGACGATGGCGAGGTCAATGCTCAAGTTTACCAGGAAAGCAAAAGCGATGGCGCCTGGGTGAATGCAGCCGACGATCCGGCGCACTGTGACTTTATCCTGCCTTCGGTGTTGCGGCGCGGCGAGCTGACGGTGGCGGTGTCTAGCGGCGGCAATAGCCCGGCGTTGGCGCGGACCATTCGAGAAGAGCTGGAGCTTCATTTCACCGCAGATTATGAGATGCTTACTGAACTGGCCGGCGACGTCAGGAATGAATTGCGCCGGCGGTCGATCACCGTACCGTTTGAAATCTGGCGCAAGGCCTTGAGCGGTGATGTCAGGCAATGGCTTGTGCGCGGGGATCTGGCTCAGGCGAAAAGTCATTTGTTAAAAGATTTGGGAGTATCCCTATGACATGCGGAAAGGTCTATCTCGTTGGCGCAGGCCCGGGCGATCCCGGGTTACTCACTGTTCGCGGACTGGAATTGTTGCGCTCCGCGCAAGTGATTGTGTACGACCAATTGGTCAATCCAGCGCTCTTGGATGAGGCGGCGCCGACGGCGATCAAAATCTTTGTCGGCAAGCGGGCTGGGAAACATTGCATCGCGCAAGACGAGATCAACAGCGTTCTCATCTCCTACGCACGATCGGGTGATGAAGTCGTCCGGCTCAAGGGCGGCGATCCTTTTGTATTTGGGCGTGGTGGCGAGGAAGCCGAAGCGCTGTCTGAGGCCAGGATTCCTTTCGAAATCGTGCCTGGAGTGAGCTCAGCGGTTGCGGTGCCGGCATACGCGGGTATTCCAGTCACACATCGGAAGTTCGCATCGTCTTTCGCGGTGGTCACTGGCCATGAAGCGCGCAAGCCGAATTCTTCCGTGGACTGGGCCAAGCTGGCGACGGCTGTGGATACACTGGTTATTCTCATGGGGCTGAGCAATTTGCCGATCATCGTCGAAAAGCTGATCGCCTACGGCCGTTCACCGCAAACCCCGGTAGCGCTGATCGGTTCGGGAACAACGATCGATCAGAAAATTGTAATCGGATCTCTAGCTGACATCGTTGGCAAAAGCGCGCTGGTCGAACCGCCCGCGTTGATCGTTGTCGGTGATGTTGTTTCATTGGCGGATAAGTTACAGTGGTTCGTTCCGCTGCCAGAGAATCAGCCGCTTTATGAGTTCGAACAACCAAGAGAACCTGCACGGGCTTAAGGTCGTCTCCTTCGAGAGCCGTCGCGCTAAGGAAATGGCGGAGCTGATTCGGCGTTACGACGGCGAGCCCATCGTCGCGCCGTCGATGCGCGAAGTTGCGCTCAGCGAAAACCGCGCAGCGCTCGAGCTGTTGCCGCAACTCGAGGCCGGCAAGTTCGACTTGCTGATTCTCATGACCGGCGTCGGCACGAGGACACTCAATCAGGCGCTCCTCACCCAATATCCTCAGCAAAGAATCGTTTCGGCGCTCAGGAAAACTCAATTGGTCGCGCGCGGTCCGAAGCCCATCGCGGCACTTAAAGACTTGGGGTTGGTTCCTGCGGTGACCGTTCCCGAGCCAAACACGTGGCGCGAGGTGCTTGCCACTCTCGATGCCGCGACGACTATGCGCGGTAAGCAGGTCGTCGTTCAAGAATACGGCATTCCCAACCCGGAACTTATTTCAGGCCTGGAGCAACGCGGCGCCAGCGTCAAAACGGTTTCAATATATCGCTGGGCTTTGCCGGAAGACCTTGCGCCACTGCGCGACGCGATTCAAAAAATGTTGCGCGGCGATATCGATGTCGCACTTTTCACCAATGGCGCGCAGGTCGAACACTTGTTTCGAGTTGCCGCCGAGGACAGCGCCGACGAAAAGCTCCGTCTCGCCTGTAAGAATATCGCGATCGGCTCTGTCGGTCCGATTTGCACGCAAGTGCTGCAACAGTATGGTCTCACGCCGGACATCGAGCCGGAGCATCCTAAGATGGGTTCCCTGATCGCCGAAGTTGCCGCTTCTGCCACTCGTATCTTAACCGCAAAGCGCCCCGTTTAGCGGGTACCCGTAAACGAATAAGAAACGATAAACTTTACCACGAACGACCTAGCGCGGCTACGCCGCAAGCAAATCAGAAACATGCATCTCACCACGAAGGACACGAAGATCACGAAGGTTTTCGTAGGGTGCGCTTCGCGCACCGGTCACTTCGTAGCCCGGACGTAGCTCAGCGGAATCCGGGTCTTTCGGTGGGAAAAAATTTGTGCAAACCGTGAGAACTTTCAAGTAATACGAAGAGCACGAAGTTTATGTAGGGCGCTCTCTTCGCACCGCTGGCGATGCTGTGGCAGAAATTTCTGGGGCGGGCAAATCAGTGTCATTCTGAGCCGCAGGCGAAGAAACTGTTTTTGGAGTCCAAGGCGAGATCCTTCGGCTGTGCCTTATCAGGATGACACCCAAAATTTTAGATACTCTTGTCGTATTGACCGCCGGAGATCGCTCCGTCAGACAATTTGCCCAAGATGCGAAATCTGCGGCATAGTAGTACAAAGAGTCAGCAATTGAATTGCCCATTATGAGTGACGCTATTTTTTCAGAGCTGGAGTCGGAGTCGATCGAAATTATTCGTGAAGTCGCCGCTACCGCCGCCAAGCCGGTGATGCTGTACTCGATCGGCAAAGACTCTTCGGTGATGCTTCGCCTGGCGCAAAAAGCATTCTACCCTGGACCGATCCCGTTTCCCTTGATGCACATCGATACCGGATGGAAATTCAAGGAGATGATCGCGTTTCGAGACCGCACGGCGATCGAAGTCGGTTTCAAGCTGATTACGCACACCAACCAGCGCGGCGTTGCCGAGGGCGTCGGGCCGATCACTCATGGTTCGGCATATCACACCGATGTCATGAAAACCGAGGCGCTCAAGCAAGCGCTCGATCTTCACGGCTTTGATGTGGCTTTCGGCGGCGCGAGACGCGACGAAGAAAAATCCCGCGCGAAGGAGCGCATTTTTTCATTCCGCGCACCGGGCCATCGTTGGGAACCGAAAGCTCAGCGTCCCGAACTGTGGAATCTTTACAATACTCGAATCAATGGCGGCGAAACGATAAGGGTATTTCCGCTCTCCAATTGGACGGAAGCCGACGTCTGGGGCTACATCCGCCAAGAGAACATTTCGATTGTGCCGCTTTACTTTGCCGCCAAGCGTCCAGTGGTCAAGCGCTTTGGCCAATGGATCATGGTCGACGATAATCGGCTGCCGCTCGAACCTGGTGAAAGACCCGAAATCCTTATGGTTCGGTTCCGCACTCTTGGTTGCTATCCGCTGACGGCGGCAATTGAGAGTAACGCAAAGACGCTCGATGAGATTGTCGCTGAAACCCTGGGAGCAATAACCTCCGAACGACAGGGACGCATCATCGATCACGATGGCGCCGGATCCATGGAACGCAAGAAGCAGGAAGGATATTTTTGATGGATACCCTGCGTTTCATTACCTGCGGCAGCGTTGATGATGGTAAATCGACTCTGATTGGCCGCTTGCTCTACGAGACTAAGCTGATCTTTGAGGATCAACTGGAGGCGCTCAAAGCGGATTCCAAGAAATTCGGCACTCAGGGCGAGCGCTTGGACTTCGCACTGCTGGTCGACGGATTGCAGGCCGAAAGAGAGCAGGGCATCACGATCGATGTCGCTTATCGCTTCTTTGCCACGCCCAGGCGCCGCTTCATCGTCGCTGATACCCCGGGCCACGAACAGTACACCCGAAATATGGCGACTGGCGCATCGACCGCTCAGGCGGCGGTGCTGGTGATCGACGCGCGCAAAGGAGTGCTCGTCCAGACCAAACGCCACAGCCGCATCGTCTCGATGTTCGGCATCCGCCGCGTCGCGCTGGCGGTCAATAAAATGGATCTCGTGGGCTGGTCACAACTGGTCTTTGACGAGATCGAGCTCGCCTATCGTCGCTTTGCCCAGGATCTCGGCTTCGAGACGATGACGGCGATTCCTCTGTCCGCGCTTGAAGGTCACAATATCGTGGACCCCGGCCATGCCGCGATGCCTTGGTATCAAGGATCAAGCCTTTTGGGTTGGCTCGAGACCGTACCGGCTAAGGCGCGCGACGCTGCTCAACCTTTTTCAATGCCCGTGCAATGGGTCAACCGACCCAATCACGGTTTCCGCGGATTCTCCGGGCGAATCGGCAGCGGCTCAGTCAAGCCTGGCGACAGTGTGCGTATCAGCCCCTCGGGGGTGGCCAGTCGGGTCAAGGAAATCGTCGTGGGGAATGGTCCCACGGCCGAAGCGTCCGCTGGGCAATCGGTGACTTTGGTGCTCGAGGACGAAGTCGACGCGAGCCGTGGAGATGTCATTGCTACGGCGTCACATCCGGTGGAGGCCGCAGACCAGTTCGAGGCGGATCTTTTCTGGATGAGCGAGCACGCCATGCTGCCCGGTCGCCCCTATGCCGCCCTGATCCACAACAAGTCGGCGAGCATCAGCATCACGCACATCAAGCATCATCTGGACATCAATACCGGCGCGCATCTAGCCGCCAAGACGCTAAGCCTCAACGAAATCGCGACGGTCAATGTCAGTTTCGACCGGCCCGTGCCGTTTGCGTCGTATCACGAGAACAAGAGGTTGGGCGCGTTCATCCTTATCGACAAGCTCACCAACGAGACCGTTGGCGCCGGTATGGTTCGTTTTGCGCTCCGCCGAGCCGTGAATGTTCATTGGCAGGCGCTCGAAGTGACCAAAGTCGCCCGCGCCGAAATAAAGCATCAGCGAGCGCGTTGTCTCTGGTTCACCGGGCTTTCGGGTTCGGGGAAATCGACGATAGCCAACCTATTGGAAAAGCGATTGCACGCCGACGGCAAGCACACCTACATTCTGGACGGCGACAACGTTCGCCATGGTCTCAACCGGGATTTGGGATTCACTGAAGCCGACCGCGTGGAAAACATTCGCCGGGTCGGCGAGGTGGCAAAACTTCTCGTGGACGCGGGACTGATCGTGATTGTCGCGTTCATTTCGCCGTACCGAGCGGAGCGTCAATTGGCGCGCGGCCTATTTGATCCCGGTGAGTTCGTCGAAGTCTTCGTCGATACACCGTTGGCGGAGTGTGAGCGCCGCGACGTGAAAGGGCTCTACGCAAAAGCACGGCGCGGAGAACTGAAGAACTTCACGGGCATCGATAGCGACTACGAACCGCCGCTAGCGCCGGAAATCCACCTCCGGACGATAGAAGCCAAGCCGGAAGCCTGTGTTGCTCAAATCGTTCACTTGTTGAGGTCGTGGCGTTGGACTTGATGATGAGAGCGGTTACGCTCACCCGGCGGCTCTGAGCCTGGTCGAAGCGCCAGCCGAGGCTGAAACGACATAGGGAGCACCATGCGCGTTGCCGATGCCATCGTCGATATTCTTAAAACAGAGGGAGTGAAGTTCGTCTCTACTTTACCGGGCGACGACATTCTCCCCCTTTTCGACGCCTTCCATCAGAGCGGCGAGATTCCGCTCATTCTCACACGCCACGAGCAGGCTACAGTGTTCATGGCCGACGGCTACGCTCGCAGCACGGGCAAGCCCGGGGTGGCGATGGTCACGAAAGGGCCGGGACGCTGTAACGCTTTCACGGCGATTGTCAACGCGTTCACCGATTGCGTTCCGCTCGTAGTAATTTTTGGCCACAGCTCGCGCAAGCAGCTTGCCAAAGGCATGCTGCAAGAAGTGCCTTACCTCGATACGTTTCAAACGATGGCGAAATGGACCTTCAGCATCCCTTCGCCCGAGCGCGTGCCGGAAGTTTTTCGCCGGGCGTTTACGCTCTGCCAGTCGGGCCGCCCCGGTCCGGTCATCATCGAAGTGCCGCAGGATATCAGCATGGCGCAGGCCGAGCTGCCGCCGTATCAAAAAATGCGCCGCGTGCGTTTCGGTCCCGATTCCGATGACGTCGATAGTTTGCTCGAGCTGATGCAACAATCAAAGAAGCCACTTATCTACGCCGGCCGCGGCGCGGTGTGGTCGGGCGCGACGGAAGATCTGGTTCGATTGGCTGAGGCGTACGCGCTCCCCGTCATGGCAACATTGCCGGCCAAAGGCGCCATGCCGGAAGACCATCCGCTGTGCCTGGGTCTCGGCGGGTATCCACGCGCGGTCTATAGCACGGGGCAGGCGAAGAAATTCGCGGAGGAGGCGGACCTAGTTGTCGCCATCGGCTGCAGTTTCCGCCAGCATGCGACATCGAGCTGGCTGCCCAAACCGGCGCACGCGAAGCTGGTTCAAGTCGACATCGATCCTGCGGAGCTGCACAAGAATTACAATGCAGATCTAGCGATTCTTTCCGACGTAAAGCTCTTTCTGCAGGCGCTGCTGCAACGCGGACGACAATCCCTGGGCAACTGGCGCAAGGGCATGGCCGGTGTGGTCAGCGAAGAGATTCGCGAGCTCAAGCGTGAATGGATGGATTCTTGGAACCCGCGGCTAACGTCCGATGAAATTCCGATCAATCCCTATCGCGCCTGCTGGGACCTCGCGCACAGGCTCGACCGTCGCAACACGATCCTCCTGCATGACGCCGGCGTGACTCGCGCCTATGTTTCACATCACTATGAAGCTTTGTTCCCGACTGGTTTCATCGGCTTCGGCGGCACCAGCGCGATGGGCTGGTCCGTGCCCGCGGCGATGGGGGCCAAGCTCGCCCATCCCGACAAGACCGTGGTCAACGTGACCGGCGACGGTTCCTTCGGTCTCACGGGAATGGAAATCGAGACCGCCGCGCGTAACGACATCAGGACGCTGACCGTGATTCTCAACAACGAAAGTCTCGGCGCCAGCCGCGAGACGTTGCACGATCGCTTCAAAGGTCACGAGATCGGCGTGTCATTAAAGGGCGACTACGCGGCGATGGCGCGCGCTCTTGGAGCTTACGGCGAGCAGGTCGTCGAACCGCGCGGACTGCCCGGCGCAGTCGATCGGGCGCTCGCCCACCCGGGTCCGGCGCTGCTCGAAGTTGCGGTGAAGCCGCTGGAGGCAAGGCCGTGGAGATGAAAAGAATGGGGTAATGGAGTGTTGAAAAAAACGGGGAGCTGGAGTGATGGAGTATTGGAGTGTTGGGCGGGGAGAGCCCAGTACTCCATTACTCCAATACTCCAAAGAAAGGTTGCAGCTGGTCGTAAAATGTCAAGAACAATTAGACGATGAAGGGAGGTACGGTTTCTATGCTTTACAATCGTGATCGTTTGATCGCGTTGATGGATAAACATGATCTCAGCGGGGTCGTTGCGGCGACGCCAGAGAACATTTACTACCTAAGCGGTCACGCGTCTTGGAGCCAGAACGGTTATCGCTACGGCGGCTCGCAGGTTTATGTTGTTTATCCGCGCGACCCTGCCCAATCGCCCGCCTTACTAATTCCCAGCGGCGATGCCGCCTATGCCGGGCTCGACGACGTTTGGCTCAAGGAAGCCTATATTTACGGGCGTCCACGCAAGGCTGTTGTTCCCGACCCGAGCAAGCTCGGTAAAGAGGAGAAACGCACCCTTGAGATCACCGAGAGCGCGCCAAAAGGCGCGACGCCCGAAAAAGCTCTTGCTCAACTGATCAAAGACAAGGGCATGGACCGAGGCCGGATCGGCATGGACCATTTCGCTATTCCGCTGACGATTTACCAGAAGATCGGATCGTATCTGCCGGATGCCAAACTGCTGCCCGCGTCGATGTTTTTCCGTTACGTGCGGATGATCAAGACGCCGGAGGAAATCCAACGGTTGCGAGAATCCGCCGAAATAAACGAACGGGCGATAAACACTATGCTGCGGGCGGCGAAACCGGGAGTCAAAGAGAGCGAGCTTGCCGGTATTTATAAAGGTGAGGTAGCCAGGGCCGGCGGACAAGTTTACTGGATGCATATGAACATCAGCCGCGGTGGAAACTCCCCCGTGATCAAAGAGAACATTTTACAAAAAGGAGATATTTTCCGCATCGACATGGGCTGCGCTATTAATGGTTATAACGCCGACGTTTGTAAATCCGGTTGTGTGGGAGCGGAACCAAGCGATGAACATCGCAAGCGCTATAACGCGGTTCAGACGGGCGTGCTCAAGTCGGTCGATAAGTTGAAACCCGGCGTGCTGCCACAAGATCTCTTCGAAACTATGATCGCCGGCGTGCGCGCGGCTGGAATACCCGACTATTCGAATTTTTTTCTCGGCCACACCATCGGTCTCGAGGCGCGAGAATTTCCTTTTATTCTGGGACCGGCGGAAGAAGTCGATGATCCATTCGTGCCGAACACGACCAATGTTCCCATGGAACCCGGCATGACCGTTAACCTGGAGGCTTCCAGTCAGGTCATGGGGTGGGGATCCGTGCAGGTCGAGTACACCCTCGCGGTCACCGAGAATGGGCATGAGCATTTGATCAAGCCGGATCAGAAGTTGTTCACGCTGCCGTTGAACTAATTCCCTCGCCCATTCCGATGGGAGAGGGTAAGGGTGAGGGTGATGGCTCTCAGCGAGGAGCATCCCCTATGAGTACACAACACGTTAGATCCTACATTTGGGATGACGTCGAGGCGTTGCCGCCTCTAGAGATGGAAAAACTTCAGGTGGAACGTCTGCGAGCCGGCATCGATCGGGTGTCGAAGACGGTTCCTTTTTACAGCAGCAAACTGCGTGAAGCGGGGGTTAGTGCCGACGACATTCGCTCTCTTGAGGATCTGGATCGGCTGCCATTTACTACGAAACAGGACCTTCGTGACAATTATCCGTTCGGTCTGGTTGCCGTGCCGATGAAAGAAGTCATTCGCCTGCACGCTTCCAGTGGAACCACCGGCAAGCCGACGGTGGTGGCCTACACGCGCAACGATATACAGCTGTGGTCTGATTTGATGGCGCGCACGTACGCAGCGGCAGGCGTAACTGATGACGACGTGGTTCACAACGCTTATGGTTATGGTCTATTCACCGGTGGACTGGGTTTTCACTACGGCGCTGAAAGGCTCGGCGCTACGGTGATTCCGGTCTCGGGGGGCAATACCAAGCGCCAATTGATGATCATGAGTGATTTTGGCAGCACAGCCCTATGTTGTACACCCTCTTACTCTCTATTGATTGCCGAGCTGGCCGAAGAAGATAAGGTCGACTTAAAATCGCTCCCGTTGAAGGTAGGAATGTTCGGCGCCGAGCCGTGGTCGGAGCGCATGCGCGAGGAGATCGAGTCGCGTTTGAACATCGTGGCGCTCAATGTCTACGGCCTATCGGAGGTGATCGGCCCCGGTGTTTCTATCGAGTGCACCGAAAAGCAGGGCATGCACATCTTCGAAGATCACTTCATTCCCGAGATCATCGACCCCAACACCGGCCAACGCCTGCCGGACGGCGAGGTGGGAGAGCTTGTTTTCACCTGCGTGACGAAAGAGGCGTTGCCGTTGATACGCTATCGGACGCGTGACCGTACGCGCCTGATGCGCGGCAAGTGCGCCTGCGGCCGTACCACGGTCCGAATGGAAAGAGTCATCGGGCGAACCGACGATATGATTATCGTCCGCGGGGTAAACGTCTTTCCTTCCCAGATCGAGACGGTGCTGCTACAGGTAGGCGGAGTCGAGCCGCATTACCAGATTGTCGTCGATCGGAGCGCGGACTACATGGACGAACTCGACGTGCTGGTGGAGACGCCAGCCGAGATTTATGGCGATCAAGAGCGCCTCGTCCAGCTTGAAAAGCGCTTGAGCTACGACGTGCAGAGCGCGCTCGGGATCACCTGTAAAGTAAAACTCGTTGGCCCACGGGGAATTGCCCGGAGCGAGGGCAAGGCGGTGCGTGTGGTCGATAAGCGAAACATTTAGTCCGACGGTTTTCGACCGCCCGATCGGCGTGTAAATTAGCCCATTTTTATGAAAAGAGGTCAGCCATGAAATTCGATACGATGGTTTTCGAGAAGGAAGGTAGATTCGGCCGTCTCATATTGAATCGGCCGGAGCTGCTCAACGCGATGAATTACCAAGGCTCGCTCGACCTGAACCGAGCTGCCGAACTCATCCGTGACGATCCGGATGTCCGGGTTGTGCTCATTCGAGGTGCCGGTCGTGCCTTCTGTACCGGCATAGACCTCAAGCAACTCACAGCGGGAGAAACCCCGCATCAATATTATGAGAACTGGGATCGGGCACTGAGAATCCTCGAGCGGTCGGAGAAGATTCTAATCTGCGCCATGCACGGCTACGCTCTAGGCGGCGGATTGCAGTTGGCCTTGGCCTGCGACATTCGCGTCGCGACCGAGGAGTGCCAGCTCGGACTGCCCGCGATAAAAGAAGGCATCGTCCCGGGACTGGGCACTTTCCGGTTGCCCCGCTACGTCGGGCTCGGCCGGGCAAAGTGGTTGACATTATCGGGCGAAAATATCGATGGCCGGCGTGCCTATGAAATCGGGCTTGTCGACCACCTCGTCATGGCCGATAAGTTTGACGAGGATGTCCACGCTCTGGTCGAGAAATATTCGCGCGTTTGCTCCGAGGGTTCGCGACAGTCCAAAATGCTCCTGAATATGTCCTTCGACATGCCGCATGGCCAATTTTTTGAAGAATACCTTCGCCGGCAGCGAATTGCTCTGGCATCGCCGGACCACCAAGAAGCAATGACGGCTTACCGCCAACGGCGCAATCCCGATTTTTCAGCTTGATTGCACCGCCTCTCCAACGGAGGCGCGGGACTCGGACAACACAACCATGCCAATGGCTTGAACGCGCCTCGCGACTTCTCACACGCGCTTAGCACACACGTCCACAAGAAAGGAAATATTATGACGACCAGGAGCCAGCCGTTTGCTTTAGGCAAGATTTTGCTCGCGTCTACTGCCATTAAAATCCACAATCTGAGGCCATGGTGGATTTCCTTTCTTGTGACGAGAGGAAACGGTGATAAGCTGTTCTTTATGAAAACCGACGAACAACAAATTCGCGACCTGTTCACCGAGTGGCACCAGGCGGCCGCCGCAGGCGATGTGTCCAGGCTTGTTCCATTGATGGCCGAAGATGTTGTATTTTTATTGCCCGGGCAGCCGCCGATGCGCGGTAGGGAAACTTTCGCCACGGCGTTTCGCGCCGGCCTCGATCGCATTCGCATCCAATCAACGGGGAAAATCGAAGAGGTGCGGATCTCCGGAGACATGGCATACTTGTGGAATTATCTTGAAGTGAACGTGACGCCGATTCAGGGAGGATCGCCGATGCGCCGCACGGGATACACTCTCACGCTGTTACGCAAAGAGCCCGACGGTCGCTGGGTGTTATTTCGTGACGCCAATCTGCTCACTCCCGAAGGTTCCAAGACTTAACTATTCCGCAAAGTCATTGCCGGGTAGGGTTATCAACGGCTGGGACTTCGCGGCAGACTCTATTCGATGAAGCGTTTCGCCAAGCTTCTCACTGCGGCTCTGATTAGCGCCGTAGTCAGCGCCAACGTCATTGCCTTCATGCAGGCGAGAGCCATGACGAAGTTCACTGGGGGTGGCGAGCGCAGCGCGGGGCCTGAACAGCTGAGTTTACTCGACGGGCTCGCCGTTATTGTTTCCGGCGTCAACATACCGCGACCGCAGAACCGGCGCACACCCGCTGATCTAGGTCTCTCGTTCGAGACACACCGCTTTCCGAGCGGCAATGGGTCGACCCTTGATGCCTGGTATGTGCCGGGCAAAGATGAGGGCGTGATCGTCGCACTCTTTCATGGTTACGCGGCGAGCAAGTCGACGCTATTGCCGGCGGCCCGCGTCTTTCATGAAATTGGGATTGGAACACTGCTGGTTGATTTCTATGGGTCCGGAGGGTCTTCCGGCAACGATACCACTCTGGGAGTCGAGGAGGCGCGGGACGTAGAGGCGACTATTAATTTCGCGAGGCGGGCGTGGCCCGATCGAAAGATTGTCCTGTATGGCGCGTCGATGGGCGGCGCGGCGATCCTTCGTGCCATCGCCGCTGAAGGTGCAAAACCGGATGCCGTTATCCTCGAGTCAACGTTCGACACGCTTTTGAATACCGCCAAGAACCGTTTTCACGCGACCGGCTTACCGAGCACGCCGTTCGCTGAGCTTCTGCTATTTTGGGGCAGTTTGCAGCGGCGGTTTAACTTCTTTTCACACAATCCCGTCGTGTACGCGCATGCCGTGACTTGTCCGGCGCTTGTGCTTCACGGCGAGAAGGACGCACGTGTGTCGATCGAACAGGCTCGCGGTATCGCGCACGCTATCGGGGACAAAGCTCGATTCATTGCCTATCCAGATGTGCCGCACATGCCGATCGTCGATGCTCGGCCTTCCGAGTGGAGGCGCGATATGCAGATATTTTTGCAGCAGCTGCGGTAGACAGTGCGACGGCCAAGGCTGCACTGAACCGATCTTTCGACGCTTTCCGGGGAATCGGCAGCATATCCGCAATAACTCGGCGTTGTCCCAGCAAGTCGATGAAAAAATACTCTACAAAGGCGCCAAGCGATTTTTTGATTTGTAAAGTAAATTCTTACTTAGGAAGACGATAGCTGCGGGAAGATTGTTTTAGGGTTGTATGAGATTGGAACAAAGAGTCGGACAACTTCCTTAACTCCGGAAAGGGGCTTTAATATCACCTGGCCGTACGATAGATAGAAGATAAGCTCTTTTGCTTCCCTTGACGGTTAAGTCGGTGCGCCGCGGCGGATGAACCGGATGGGCTGCACATGAAAAGGGTAACACTTTACAGCTCCAGCCGTTTGTCGATCACCGAGCGGGCAACCCCGACCGACCATCCGAACCCACTCACAAGTCCCGATCAGGCGCGCGAGAACTCTTCCGTTCACGTCCCGAGTCAAAAAATCCGCTCACGGTGGCGAGACCTCTGGGTACGCTATGAACGCCCTCTATGGGTCGGAGCCGCCGGGCTGCTCGCGCTGCTCGTGGTGTTTACGCACGCTTTAATCACGCCTTCGAGTCGTGAGATCACCCAGGAGGATATCAGTGCCGCGGTGCTTCACACACTCGAGACCCATACTCTTCCGTCGGCCGCGGCGAAGGCGTACGAGGTCATTCGACCGTCGATTGTTCGCGTGCGTCGATTGGAAGCGGATAAAGACGGGGGCGAGGACAAAGAAAGAGGCGTCGGCACCGGAGTCGTCATCGTCGACAAGGGCATCATCCTGACAAATCTTCACGTCGTGCTCGGCGCCAAGCGCGTGCAGGTGGTTTTCGCCGACGGGCTCGAATCCGACGCGACGATCACCGGCACGCGGCCGGAGCATGATCTGGCCGTGCTTCAGGCGCAGACGATTCCCGACGATCTGGTCGCGGCCACCATGCGATCCACCGCGGACCTCGCATTGGGCGACCAAGTCGTTGCCGTCGGCTTTCCGTTCGGCATCGGTCCTTCGGCGACGGCGGGAGTCGTGTCCGGCTTGCGGCGCGAATTCCGCTCCCCCGAAGGCAAACAGCTGCTGACGAATCTCATCCAGTTCGACGCCGCGGTCAATCCCGGCAGCTCCGGCGGGCCGCTGGTGACCGCACAGGGCGAGGTCGTTGGCATCGTCACCGCCATTCTGAACCCCACAGATCAGCGCTTCTTCGTCGGCATCGGCTTCGCGGTCCCCATCGAAAATGCCGCGGCTGCCGTCGGAGTGCCGCCGTTCTAGTCGCCATTACGATTCGAACTTCAAACGGCAATCTATGGACAATCACGAAACAAATCACAGCGAAATTGCTTCACTCATGGAGCGCATCCTCTACGAAGTGAAGAAGGTCATCGTTGGCCAGGATCGTTTTCTGGAGCGCGTGCTCGTGGCCGTCCTGGCGCAGGGACATCTGCTCGTCGAGGGCGTCCCGGGGCTCGCCAAGACCCTTACCGTCAAGACGCTCGCCAGAACCATCCGCGGCTCGTTCAAAAGAATTCAATTCACGCCGGATCTCGTGCCGGCGGATCTCGTGGGAACGCGCATCTACAACCAGAAGACCGGCGACTTCACCACCTCGTTGGGACCCGTCTTTACCAATCTTTTACTCGCCGATGAGATCAACCGGGCTCCGGCGAAAGTGCAAAGCGCGTTGCTCGAGGTGATGCAGGAACGCCAGGTCACGATCGCCGGAGAGACCCACCGCGTTCCCGAGCCGTTCCTGGTGATGGCCACGCAGAACCCGATTGAGACCGAGGGAACGTACCCGCTGCCCGAGGCGCAGGTGGACCGGTTCATGATGAAGGTGCTCGTCGGCTACCCAACCGAGGAAGAGGAATTCGTCATCGTCGACAGGGTCACCGGCGTTCCGAACGATCTCGTCCCGATGGCCACGACCGAGCAGCTGAGCGCGCTGCAGCGCGAGTGCCGCAGCGTATATGTGGATCCTTCACTCAAGCAATACGCCGTGCGACTCGCTTCCGCGACGCGGGAGCCGGCGCGCTACGGTGTCGACGACGTGGCCAAATACGTGTCATTCGGCGCGAGCCCTCGCGCGTCGATCAATGTCATCGAGGGCGCACGTGCGCTCGCATTCTTGCGCGGCCGCACCTATGTCTTGCCCGAGGACGTGACGGATCTGGTGCCCGATGTATTTCGCCACCGGCTCGTGCTGACGTATGAGGCGCTTGCCGAGGGGATGACGCCGGATCAGCTGATCCATCGGATCATGCGGCACATATCGGCTCCCGACAAGCCGCTGGAGACCCATGTCAAAGTCGCCGCAAGCTCCTAGGCGAGACGCGCGCGTATGGCTGATAGCATATGGCGTATAGACAGATGGAAACCAAAGAACCAACACCCATCGGCCATAAGCCATACGCTATAAGCCGTAATTCCGGCGCCGAGAACATCCTCCGCCGCTTGGAGTGGACCGTGATTCGTCGCCTGGACGGGCTGCTTCATGGCGATTACCAGACTTTGTTTCGCGGTTTCGGCCTGGATCTCGC
>DASYUV010000287.1:0-12026 GCA_036000865.1 Binatia bacterium
TTAAGAGCATAAATATCCAAACCCTTCGTGGCCTTCGTGATCTTCGTGGTGAGATATGTTCTTATCGAATTACCAATCCAGCATCGGTATGTCGCAAAATTTGCGCAAGCCGCGAAAACTCTGAGGGATAGTCGTGCAAAGGACGCAAATATGAGGGCAGGTTTGAAATCTGCCTCAGAGTATTCTGCCCGGGTTAAGGGTCCTGCACGCATTGTGACAAGTTTGTGTTTACCAGAAGACAAGCGCTAGCGACATTGAGCAAGTCGTCGCTCGCGCTTCTCTTTGGGTCACGTCAATTCTTCCGCCGGGACGCGAATGCCGCTGAAAGGTCCTCAATGACTACACCCGATTTTATCGGTCGCTACACCGCAAATAATCCAGGCATCATGACGTTGCAGGGGACGAACCAGTACGTTGTCGGCAAGGAAAATGTGATCGTCATCGATGTTGCGCTAAGCGCTGATTCGAATTTGGACGGGATCATCGAGCAGGTGGAAGCGATGGGCGCCAAGAAAATCGCCAAGATCCTACTCACGCATATTCATAGTGATCACTGCGGCGGCGCGCTCGCGCTACGCAAGCGTTGCGGCGCCAAACTCGGCATCCATCGCTCGCGCCGCGGCTATCTCGGCGGCGAAGATTTTCAATACGATGACAATGAAAGGATCTCATTCGGCGATGGAGAATTGCATGTTCTCCACACTCCGGGGCATGAGTCGGGCCATTGCTGCTTCTATGAATCCGGCGATAAGGTGCTGTTTAGCGGGGACAACATTCTCGGCTACGGCACGGCGGTGATCCATCCGCCCGACGGCAACATGACGGACTATTTAAAATCCCTGGAGCGGCTGCTCGGTTTCGACATCAGTTTGATTTTGCCCGGCCATGGTCCGCTGATCGGCAAACCCGAAGCGAAAATCCGCGAATACATCAAGCATCGTCTCGAGCGTGAGCAGCAAGTGCTCACCGCGCTACGCCGCGGGCGCGACACCATCGGTGATATTACACAGATGATCTATGTCGATGTGTCGCCGGCGCTCCAGAGAGTCGCCGAGTTTTCCGTACAGGCGCATCTAGAAAAGTTGATGCGCGATGGCCGAGTGAAAAGAGAGGGTGACCGTTATTTGCTTGTGAGTGAAAATTAGCCCTTCGGTTGTCGGGTCAGAGGTTTATCATCTACTTCTCCATGATGATCACTGAATACCCTGCTTGGGTCACCTGTCGCGCCTGCTCCTCGGCGTCGGCGCGAGTGGAAAAGGTGCCCAGATGGACACGATAGTAGGTGAGGTCTTTGGACTGTGTCGGCGCTATGGTCACGTCGGTGAATGATTTCGCCAGCCGATCGCGCAGCTGCTGAGCGTTTTCCAATTGAGAAAACGAACCCACCTGTAAAGTATAATCGAGCGATGGACGGATCGTTTGAATTGGCGTCGGACTATCGATGACGTCGACGCGGACCAATGCCGTGCCCGGGCCGACCATGTTGATCGACTGGGCTGCCGCGTAGGAGAGGTCGATGACGCGTCCCTTGGCGAAGGGCCCGCGGTCGTTGATCGTTACTTGCGTCGAGCTGCCGTTTTCCAAATTTGTGACCGACACGCGCGTGCCGAGCGGCAGGGTTTGGTGCGCTGCGGTGAGATCGCCTTGATTGTAGATATCACCGCTGGCGGTGGCGCTGCCATGAAAGCCGGGACCATACCATGACGCGATGCCGGTTTGGCTCAGGCGACTCTCCGGCGGTAGCGGCACCGTCACCTTGGATGGCGGCACCGAACAACCGATCGCAAATGAAATAAAGCAAAGCGCGCCCGCTATACGTGTTACTATGGAAAGATTGGTATGGTTAGAAAGCGGTGCGCCCGAGAAATTCATTGTGGCGGATTATAGCGAAAAGCTTGGCGGGAAAAAAGTAATTTATCGGCATTTAACGTTTTGTCGTCGCACTTTGCCGGCGCAACAAACGATGACCGTTCTCGGAGCGGCGGTTATTTGCATGCAAGCCGCTCGTCGCCCGGTTTACGCGGCATAGCGTTTGTGTTAGTTTACCACCGAATTTGAGAAGGGAAGGCTGACTATGTCCGGTCATTCGAAGTGGAGCACGATCAAGCATAAGAAAGCTGCCAAGGACGCGAAAAAAGGCAAGCTCTTCACAAAGTTTATCAAAGAAATCACGGTCGCCGCGCGTATGGGCGGAGGTGATTTGAATTCAAACCCGCGGCTACGCACCGCCGTCACGACCGCGCGCGCCGCCAGTATGCCTGGCGAAAACATCGAGCGGGCGATCAAAAAGGGCACGGGCGAGCTTGAAGGTGTCACCTACGAAGAGATCCAGTATGAAGGTTATGGTCCGGGTGGCGCGGCGATCATCGCCCAGGTCCTGACCGACAATAAAAATCGCACGGTGTCGGAGATTCGCCGTCTGTTCGCAAAGCACGGGGGCAATTTGGGCGAGACCGGCTGTGTCGCGTGGATGTTCGACAAGAAAGGGCTGATCGCGATCGAGAAGTCGCAAATCGATGAAGAACGGCTCATGGGGATCGCTCTCGACGCGGGCGCGGAAGACGTGCGCGATGAAGACGATCTTTTCGAGGTGGTGACCCGCCCGGAGGATTTTCACGCAGTCAAAGACCGCTTGGACCACGAAAAGATCGTTGTCGCCAGCGCACAGGTGACCTTGGTGCCCAAAAACACAGTGGATGTCGACGCCAAGCATGTCGAGCAGATCTTGAAGCTGACCGAAGAGTTGGAAGACCACGATGATGTCCAGAGTGTGTCGGCGAATTTCAATATTCCCAACGAGTTAATGGACAAGGCGAGCTGACGAAGTGGCGGCGCCGCCGAAGGCCAAGCGGCTCATCCGCGAAATTGTTCTCGGCATCGATCCCGGCTCCATCGTTACCGGTTGGGGGCTCATCGAAATCGAAGGAAATCGGCTTTGTCACGTCGCTCACGGAACGATTGGCGTTTCGGCCGCGCTCGGACAAGCGGCCCGCCTGAGTCAAATTTATCGCGGTATTCAGGACATCGTACAACAGTATCAGCCCGCCGCCGTGAGCTTAGAAAAAGTGTTCTTCTCCCGTAACGTGCAGAGTGCCCTGAAGCTCGGTCAGGCGCGCGGCATGGCGTTGTTGGCAGCGGCGCAGAATCAAATCGACGTCTCCGAGTACTCGGCGGCAGAAATCAAAGTTGCCGTGGTCGGTTATGGGCGGGCAACCAAGGAGCAAGTACAAAGGATGGTGACCGCGTTGCTGTGTCTGCGTGGCGCCATGCGCGCCGATGCCGCGGATGCCTTGGCGGCCGCCATTTGCCATGTGCACCGAGCGACTTTTCAAACTAGAGTGCCGCAGCCTTTGACCGGGCGCGTTAAAGGAACTAGTTGGCGAGACTACGTCGAGATCGGTTCCAAGCGTTGAACGGCTGTCAGAAATCGAGTCTCAACCGCATGCTGGTCGTAGCGCGGCAAAGCCGCAACCAAAAGAGAGCAATCCTTCACCACGAAGCGCACGAAGGACACGAAGTTTAAGAGCATGTGATCTTCGTGGTGAGATATGTTCTTATCGAATTACCAATCCAGCATCGGTATGTCGCAAAATTTGCGCAAGTCGCGAAAACTCTGAGGAGTAGTCTTACAAAGTGATCGCGCAAATCAGCGGAACATTGGCCCAGAAAGTGCCTGGGGAAATTGTCGTCGACGTCGTCGGCGTCGGCTATCAGATTTTTATCCCGCTGAACGTCTTTTACCGATTGCCCGAGATCGGCGCACCGGTAAGCCTGCAGATCCACACCCATGTTCGCGACGACGCGTTGCAGCTTTTCGGTTTTCAAGATCTCGCCGAAAAGCAGATATTTTTACTGCTGATCAGCGTGTCCGGAATCGGCCCTAAGTTGGCAGTCAATATTTTGTCTGGGATACCGGCAGAAGAGCTTGCGCGGGCACTAAAGGTGGGGGACCAAGCCCGCCTGGTTGCCATACCAGGCGTGGGCAGGAAACTCGCCGAGCGCATGATTGTCGAGCTCAAGGACAAACTTGCAACGCTATCGACGACTGGCGTGGAGAGCCCAAAACCGGAGATTGGCTCGCATGTGATGCAAGACGCGGTTTCGGCGCTCGTCAATCTGGGCTATAAAAGGCCTGAGGCTGAGAAGATGGTGCGCGAAGTTCTTAGGAGCGGTGATCGTTCATTGGAAAATGTCTTGAAGGACACCCTGCGACGATTGAGCCCTTGACGCGCTGGTTAATTGAATCACTGATTTGTTGCCATGCTGATTGGCAGTAAAACCGACGAAGATTTAAGTTTAGACGTCAACCTACGTCCGCGGGGTTTCGACGAATACGTCGGCCAGGACCAGGTCAAGGAGAATCTCAAGGTCGCTATCGCCGCCGCCCAAGCTCGCCGTGACGTGCTCGATCATATTCTCTTTCACGGCCCGCCGGGGCTGGGAAAAACTTCACTGGCCTACATAATCGCGCGCGAAATGGGCGTAAACATCAAGGCGACTTCCGGACCCGTAGTCGAGCGCCCCGGCGATCTAGCGGCGCTGCTGACCAATCTAGAAGAGGGCGACGTTCTCTTCATCGACGAGATTCATCGCTTGAATCATGTCGTCGAGGAAGTGCTCTATCCGGCGATGGAAGATTATCAGATCGATATCATGATCGGCCAAGGGCCGGCGGCGCGCTCCATCAAATTGGAATTGAAACGCTTCACCCTAATCGGCGCCACGACCCGATCGGGCCTGCTAACCTCGCCGCTGCGTGACCGTTTCGGCCATATCCATCGTCTGGACTTTTACGACAAGGCAGCGCTCACCCGCATCTTGAAGCGTTCCGCCGCGATACTTGCCGTGCCTGAAGAGAGCGGAGGGATTGCGGAGATCGCGTCGCGAGCTCGCGGCACGCCACGAATCGCCAACCGACTACTGCGTCGGGTGCGTGATTACGCACAGGTCAAGGGCGATGGGACGATCACGGAACTAGTAACCGATGAAGCTTTGCAGATGCTGGAGGTCGATCGCCTGGGATTAGATAAGATGGACACCATGTTGCTTCTCACCCTGATCGATAAATTTGCCGGCGGCCCGGTGGGCGTGGAAACTTTGGCGGCGGCCATCGGAGAAGAAAGGGACACCATCGAAGACGTCTACGAGCCGTTTCTTATTCAGGCTGGACTCATTCAAAGAACACCGCGGGGCCGCATGGCGACTGCTCGGGCATACGAGCACTTCTGCCGAAAACCGTTGGCGGCGGACACGCCCAAGAAGCAACCGAGTCTTTTTTGAGCGACGCATGCGCGGAATCTTAATGCTGTTTCGGTAGAATTGACCCATGGCAGGATTTGGCAAAGCGCTTATTTATCTTGGCATCCTAATGGCCGTGGTCGGAGTGATCTTCTTACTTGGCGGCAAGATCCCCTGGCTGGGACACCTGCCCGGCGACCTTACGATCGAACGGGAAGGCTACACTTTCTATTTTCCGCTGACCACCTGTGTCCTTATTAGCGTGATTATCTCGCTTGTCCTTTACTTCTTTAAAAGGTAAGCTTTTCCTTAATTTTCCAATACTTTAGTAGGCATACCTAATGGAAGCAGCGAATCCCAAGAAGTCCGTCGAGGAAACTCTCAAACTCGAGGAAATCAAGCGCCGCAAGCGTGAAGGGATCGTGATTCTCGTCACCGCGCTGATGGTGGCCGCGTTGATCTTCTTTGAAGTGCAGCTGCCCGACGCCTCGCCGGAATACTCGATGGGCAGTAATATCGTTTTCTTCTTGCTGATTAATGTCAACATTATCCTGCTCGGCCTGCTGGCCTTCCTGGTTATTCGCAATCTGGTCAAGTTGGTGGTTGAACGAAAGCAGCGCATCCTCGGTTCCCGCTTGCAGGCGCGCCTGGTTGCCGCCTTTGTCGCGCTATCGTTGGTGCCGAGCGTGTTGTTGTTTACGATCGCCGGCGGGCTCTTGACACGCTCGGTGGACCGTTGGTTCGATTCCAAGGTCGAAAGCGCGCTTCAAGGGTCCTTGGAAATCGGCCAAACCTATTACCAAAACTCCGCCAATAACGCGATTTTTTACGCTCGACAGCTAAGCCAGCAAATCACCAAAGACGGCCTGTTCGATGGGCGGCGCGCCGCGGAATTAAAAGAGTTCGTTCAGAACAAACAACGGGAATACAACCTCGGCACGGTCGAACTCTTTGCGCCCGACGGGCAGCCCTTCGTCGTCGCTTTCAATCAGCAGGTGCCTACGGGTGTCACCGTCAAACCGGAACCCGAGTTCCTCAACCGCGCTTTGCGCGGTCTCGAAGTGACACGCACGCAAATCTTCGGCGACGCGGACGTCATTCGCGGCGGCGTGCCAATCTACGGGTGGGATCGACGTATCTTGGGCGTGGTCGTGGTCGACTATTATGTGCCGAAAAGTATTTCGAAACGAGCCCTCCAGATCTCGCAGTCCTATGAACAGTACAAATATCTGATGTTTCTTAAGACCCCGGTCAAGAACAGTTATCTTCTGACCATGCTGTTAATTACGCTGGTGATTATTTTCGCCGCGACCTGGTGCGGCATCTACCTGTCAAAAAGCATCACGGTGCCGATTCAAAAACTGGCCGAGGGAACCCATCAGGTCGCTCAGGGCAACTGGGACTATAAGATCGAGGCCAGCACGGATGATGAGATCGGCGTACTGATGAATGCGTTCAATCAGATGACGGGCGATCTGAAACAGATCAAGCTTGAACTCGAACGCCGCGGCACCGTGGTCGAGACGCTGCTCGCCAATATCGCCGCAGGAGTTATTTCGATAGATCCGGCCGGAATGATTACGACGTGGAACAAGGCGGCTGAACAGATGTTAGGGGTTAAGGCAGACCAAGCCTTGGGGCAAAGTTATCGCGACGTTTTTCGCGCCGAATCCTTGGGAGGCATTTGCGAAATCGTGGAGAGCGTGGAACGGCGCGAAAGTGTCGAGCTGGAGCTCAAGCTCTCCCTGCAGGACCAATTGCTCACTTTGATGATCAATGCGGCGACGCTGCGCGATGATGACAATTCGATTTTGGGCGTGATGTTGTTTCTCGAGGACATCACTCAGATTCAAAAAGTACAAAGGATGGAAGCCTGGCGCGAGGTCGCGCGACGGATCGCCCACGAAATCAAGAATCCGCTCACACCGATCCAATTATCCGCGGAGCGGTTGCGCAAGCGCTACGCCAAGATGTTGGGGGGAGATGGCGCAATTCTGGACAAGTGCACCACCACGATCATCCATCAGGTGGATGAATTGAAAAATCTCGTCAACGAATTTTCCCAATTTGCCCGCTTGCCCTCGGCTCAGCTGATGTCTGACGATTTGAACGAGATCGTAAGCGACGCGCTCGTTCTCTTTAAAGAAGGTCATCAGGACACCGAATTTGAGTTTCGCGGCGGCGTGATTCCGCGACTGGAGCTCGACCGCGAGCAAATCAAGCGCGTGTTGATCAATCTCTTGGACAATGCCGTGGCGGCGGTGGACGACCGCGGCCGGATCAAACTCACGACGAGCTATGATCGCGACCGCGAGGTCGTCACGTTGGAAGTCGCGGACGACGGCTGCGGTCTGGCGCCCGAGATTAGAACAAAAATTTTCGAGCCCTACTTTTCGACCAAGGAGAATGGCACCGGGCTGGGGCTGACGATCGTAAGTCAGATCATTGAGGACCATCGCGGTTATATACGAGCACTGCCGAACGACCCACGGGGAACGCGATTTACGATTGAGTTTCCGGTCGTTGAGGAGGCTAGCGCGGAGGAAGTCACGAAAAGGGCGGTGCACTCCTAAACGGAGCAGGAGGATTAGTGGAAGAGCTGGCTACGCAGAAGACGATTTTGATCGTTGATGATGAAGACGGTGTGCGCGAGTCGGTGCGTGAAGTCTTGAGTGACGAGGGCTACCGAGTCGTGGACACCGCGGACGGCGCGCGAGTGCTTGAGATCATCAAGGAGGAAAGGCCCGAGCTGGTGCTTCTGGACATTTGGATGCCCCAGGTCGACGGTATCGGCTTACTAAAAGAGATTAAGAGCCACGAGCCGGAAATAAACGTCGTGATGGTATCCGGGCACGGCAACATTCACACGGCGGTCACCGCGACCAAGTTTGGCGCCTTCGACTTCATCGAAAAACCGGTGTCCTTGGATGGTCTCTTATTGACCGTGCAACGGGCCCTCGGCGAATTGCCGGCCGTGGGCGCGCAAAAGAAGAACGGCGGCGGAACGAGGAAATCGCGGACGCCGAAATCGGCGTCCAAAGGTGTCTCGGCTGTTCAGACGCTCAAGCAGAAGACCTTGAAAAAAAGCGTCGTGTTATCCGGGCAAGGGCTTCATTCCGGTGTCAAGACCGGGCTGATTTTGCATCCATTGCCGCCGCATAGCGGCGTTCGATTCACGGGTATTTCGGGCGACGTGACCCTGCCCGCGCATTTGGATTATGTCGGTTCGACGGGCTACGCCACCTCGCTGCGCTCCAAGGGATTTGCCGTGGGAACCGTCGAGCATTTTCTCGCCGTGTTACACAGCTATGGCATCACCAATTTGCTCGTCAAAGTGCAGGGAGAGGTGCCGATCATGGACGGCTCAGCCCTGGAGTTCTGCCAAGCGATTGAAGAAGCCGGGATTCAGGAACAAGAAGAAGAATGGCTCGAAATCATTATTGACCGGCCGTATCAGATGCGCGCCAAAGGCGGGGAGTCGATCCGCATCGAACCCGCCGCAGTGTTCTCGGTTCATTATGTGCTGCGCTATCCCGAGCCGGTTGGCGAGCAAGAACATCTTTACATCTACCAAGGACCAGAATATTTTAAAGCCGAAATCGCGCCCGCGCGCACCTTCGGTTTCTTGCGCGATATCGAAAAACTCCAGACCATGGGTTTGGCGGGCGGCGGCAAGCTCAATAACTGCATCATCATCGGCGATGACAAGATCATCAATACCGATCTGCGCTATGCCAACGAACTTGCCCGCCATAAGATTCTCGATATCCTCGGCGATTTTTACTTGCTCGGCCGGCCGATTCGCGGCGCGGTAACCGCTCAGATGACCGGACATTCTGACAACATTGCTTTATTGCGGCAAATTCGGGACGCAATGAAACTCTAGCCGAAAGTGCGCGACTTGAGGTGGCGTGAGCAATGACGCAAACTTAATTGGAAACGAGATTTTGCTCATGGATGCGACCCATTATCCGCGTCTTTTTACCATCAACGAAGCCAACGACTTGTTACCGACGCTTCGGCCGCTGGTGGAACAGATTCTCGAAAATATCCGGCGGTTAAAAGGCGCCAGTGCAACGGTCATTCGCAAAGATGGGCTCGATCCCGAGGCGCCTAATCTAATGGAACGTTTGCGCGAGGACGTTGAGATCGCAAGACTGATCGGCCAAGTCAAGGGTTGGGTGGAAGAGATCAATGGTTATGGCTGCATGTGCAAAGGCGTCGAGCAAGGATTGATCGATTTTCCATGCATGCTGGGCGCCGAAGTAGTTTTTCTGTGCTGGCAAATCGGCGAACCCAGCGTGGGTTTTTGGCACCGTATCGAAGACGGTTTTGCCGGCCGCAAGCCGCTTCTTGACGGCGAGGAATCCGATCCGGATAGCAAAATCTCCTATCATTGAGTCGATTCCGCGGCGCGATAATGGGTATTCTCTCGCGCCTCCATGCACTGCTAAATTTATTGTCCTGCCGCGTTTAATCGGGTATGAGCTCTTCACCAACGCATAACGACTCCGCATTATCTTCGCGAATCAAGGAAGAAGCCCGACGGTTCGGCTTTGACCTTGTCGGCATGTCAGCGGTAACGCCCGCGCCGCATGAGCAGTCCTTTGCGCAATGGCTGCGTGAGGGATTCGCCGGAAAGCTGGATTACATGAAACGGACTGAGCGACTTCGACGCGATCCCCACACGCTGGTTCCGTGGGCGGTTTCCATCATCTCCGTGGGCATGAACTATCACACCTCTTTTACTCGGCCCGAACCATCACGCGAACCCAAGGGCTGGATCTCACGCTACGCCTGGGGGGACGACTACCACGACCTGATGAAGCGCAAGCTCGAAGCGCTGCTCGGACGCGTGAGAGAGTTGCACGATGGACCGGTTGAGGGGCGGGCTTTCGTCGATTCCGGTCCGGTGTTGGAGAGAGATTTTGCCGGCGTCGCCGGACTTGGTTGGATTGGCAAAAATACCCATCTCATCTCTCCGAAGAAAGGTTCGTGGTTTTTTTTAGGAGAATTATTTCTCGACTTGCCGCTAGCGTACGATCGGCCGCTGCGAGATCGCTGCGGCAAGTGCGACTTGTGTCTCAAGGCATGTCCGACCGCAGCGTTCGTCGGTCCTTACCTGCTGGACGCGCGGCGCTGTATTTCCTACTTGACCATAGAGCTAAAAGGCTGGATGCCGCGGCACCTGCGCCCTCTAGTCGGGAATCATATTTTCGGCTGCGACATCTGCCAGGAAGTTTGTCCATATAACGTCAAAGCGAACGCGACTGCGGAAGCCGCCTTTGGTCCAAGACCAGGCCTGTACGCGCCCCAATTGATTCCTCTGCTGTCATTAGGCGCGGCGGAATTTCGCCGGCGTTTTCGCGGCAGTCCGATCTTGCGCGCCAAGCGCCGCGGATTTCTGCGCAACGTCGCGGTCGCCCTTGGCAATATCAAGAGCCGTGAGGCGATTCCGGCATTGATGAATGCACTCGACGACGGGGAGCCGTTGGTGCGAGGGCACGCGGCATGGGCGTTGGGCCAAATCGGCTCGAAGTTGGCGATCGAGGCTCTGGAGCGGCGCATTCAAATCGAACGCGACGCCGAAGTTCGGAGCGAAATCGCCGACGCAATTCGGACCGTGTCAGAAACTTTCGCGGATTCTCGAAAGACGGAAGTTCCCCCGAGTTAGGATTAGGCCGGAATCACAGGGACGGCTCTTCCCTGACTACGGTCGCGGATTTCTTCACCCTCACGATTATTGTCTCTTTTCCGGACATGATTACTGTATTTCCTCTAATTAGCACGCTCACGTCTCTTGTCAAAAACCCGGCGACTCCGTTAAACTGCCAAAAAATCACGACAATGTTCTGCCACCGAGTTAAACGGGTTGAACGTAGCGGAGTGTTTGAATGACTGGAACGATTGGAGCCGCGGCGGTGGGTTGGATCATTCGGTCGTCGTTGACGTTGAACGTTAAACAAGCGTTAGCTTTCAAACAGCGCGCAGCGCGTAATTGTTGGAAATAGGTTTTGATCCAAACCGCCGCACCCCGGGGCCAGAGCTTTTTCCGACGCAATTTTTTCCTTATCCGGTTGTTACATCGCCATATGAATTCGCAGAGAGAATGACTAGGTAAACGCCCGATGAGTCAACCGATTCGTGAAGGCCAGATTCTCACCGGTCCGCTGTTCAACGAGCCGATGCGCGTCGAAACCGTCGCCTCGAACGGCTCGGAAAGCTGGGTGGTTGGTGTTGTAGGGCTTCAATCCGAAAAGTTTCGAAAAGTCACACTCACCGCTGCGGATCTTAAGTCCCTCACGATTCAGGACACGACGAAGAGCTTTGATGGTGATGGGCATCTGCTTCGCCTGGGACTCCAAGCCTACGCGCTCGGGATCGCTTACGAGTTTGACCCTTACTTCGGGCTGTCCATTTCTCGCGTCGATCCGCTGCCGCACCAGCTTGAGGCGGTCTACGATTATCTCCTTAAATCAGCGCGGGTCCGGTTTCTCCTGGCCGATGACGCGGGAGCCGGTAAGACGATCATGGCCGGGCTGCTCATCCGTGAACTGAAACTGAGAGGGCTAGCGGAGCGAATCTTAATCGTCGGCCCGTCGAACCTCACGTTTCAGTGGCAGCGCGAACTTAAAGAAAAGTTCGACCGAAAAATTCCTTGTCGTTAAGGGCAGCAACATCCGCGATCAGTTCGGCGTCAATCAGTGGTTGGAGCAGAAACAGGTTCTTACTTCTCTCGATCTCGCCAAGCGGGAAGACATTCTGCCAGGACTTCGCCAGGTTCATTG
>DASYUV010000288.1:0-4570 GCA_036000865.1 Binatia bacterium
ACAACGGGGCACGCTACGGGTTCGACGCAAAGATGGTTGGCGCGAATACTCGCAGTATCGAGGAGGTCGTCGATGAGAGCACTCATCTGCTTGGCCGAACGCTGGATCGCTTCGACCTGCTTACGATCACAGATCAGGGGCCCTTCCGGGGCTGCCTTGCTCAGGAATACATTGACGAACCCCAGCACGACTGTCAAGGGACCTTTTAGATCGTGAGAGACAGCGTTGAGCACATCATCGCGTGTGCGGATTGCCTGCAACGCGCTAGCGTAGAGTTCGGCATTTTCGAAAGCCATGACGGCGCGGCGCGACAGATCCTCAAGCAATACCAAGTCGCTGTGTTCGTAGACGTGGTTCGGAGGCGACACAAGAGTCAATGTCCCGAGAGGGCGTTCACTAATAAGAAGCGGGGCACACACATAAGACTCGAACAATCTCTCGGAGTTTCCGCCTCCTTCCTTTTCCGTTTCAAGATCGCCAGGCGCGGCGGGATGAATGAGGGCGCGGCGCGTTTTCAGCACATACTTCACAACTTCTGTCAGTGCGCCCTCGACCTTTTTCTCCGTGATCTTTGTTGCCAGATCGGGAGAAACCTCAGCTATACGCCGGAGCGATTGATCTTCAAGGGTGTCGACAAAACAGCAGTCGGCGATTTCGGGTACGGCCAGTCGCGCCAGGCTTTCCCAAATACCGCGAGAGTTGAACGAACCCGCAAGCATCTTGCTCGCATCGGCCAGAAATCGCATCCGCCGCCCGTCGGCGTCAGCCCGCGCGCGAGCCGCAACTTCTTGCTGCAAAACCTTATGCCGGTCAAGCGCTACAGCCAACTGATTGGCGATCGAGTTAACAAACATTAGGTCGGCCTCGTTGAGAGCGGCGGCGCTCACCAACTGAAACGCACCGAAGATAGGCCGGCGATATACTACAAGAGGGATAATGACGCTGAACTCTTTGTCCCCGTTGCGATCCTTTTCTAAAAATTGGCTTACGAGTTCCTCCTGCACCATGCTGATGTCGGTGTCTATCGTCTCCAATGTTGGGTGAGAACCTGCCAGGTAGGCATACACGGCAATCGCATGACTCCGGGCGGACCGGAGCTTTTGCTCGCTCATACCTTCGCCGCTCCAAACAAAGACCCGCGCGTAGCCTGCTGTCTCGTCGATCAACAGCGCACTGCGAAGCGGCAAAGTATTGGTGACAACGCCAAGGATTGCGCCGACTGTTTTCTCTATACTTTCAAAGTTCACCAAAAGCTTGGTGATCCGATAAAGGTGGTCCAGCCGGGACCATGACGACGGTCTGGGCTCCAAATCCGAAGGCTCAGCGGTCCTGGGCAGGCTAGCCGTGGAACCAGCCTCGATGACAATTGTCCTTTCTTTGGTTCGTACCCTTTGGTTGGGTCGAAGCTTGTCTTTTCGATCAGATTTCATTAGTTTTCGATTTCTCATCCTGCGCGCTCATGTCTACAGAATGCGTCCCCTGGAACCCGGAACCGCCGGGTTGGCCGAGAACGTGGCCAACGCGCAACCCGCCTTTTGCGATCTCGAAGAGATGAGTATCCCGGTCATGTTGGGTACCGCGGGTCTTTACTACGGTGAGCGTTGGCTTGATCGCGCCCTCAACCATCACGTATCGAAGCATCAGAAGGTTGTCTGCTATTGGTGAGAAGTCGCGGCCGGTAACAGATTCGATGGAAAACATCGACTTCGATTCCAGAGTGAAAATGCTGGTAACGCCAAGCGCTTTAAGACGCACCGCCAGTTTGTATAGCAGTTCCCTCATTTCATCATTGCCATCCATACCGGCCACGATATGACTTGCACTGTCGAGGACCAACCGTTGGGCCTTAGCCTCGTTGATTTTCGAGGTGAGAATCGACGCGAACTGCGCGGCGCGTACACGCTCGCGTGAGAGGTAAACGATCTCGACCAACCCGCGATTAACAGCTTTTTTCAGGGGTAGCCCCAATGCATCCGCTGAATTAAGGATTTGTACTTGTCCCTCTTCGACCGTCACATAGATGCCGGTCTCACGATGTTTTGCCCCGGCAATCAGAAATTGCATGCCGAGCGTACTTTTGCCGATCCCGGCGCTGCCGGAAATCAGGGTGATGCTTCGTCTTAGTAGGCCTCCGCCCAAAAGACCATCGAGTCCAGGCGTGCCGGAAGGTATGCGCTCCGCAATGTCCACGGATGGCGGCGCGTCTTCAGCCGTAACATCGGGAATGTAACGCGGAAAGATCGCAATGCCGCCTTTTTCGATTAAGAGGTTGTGCCGTCCCTTGAGATGAGCGGTGTTTCGAAGTTTGTAGATTTCGATATAGCGTTCGCGATTGAAACCTTCTTCTTTCGACGTTAGCAAGATAACTCCATCGACAACCGTCTCTTCGACTCCAAAACGGCTGATTTGGCCCAGACCGTACGGTATGTCTGTGGCAAAGAATGCAACCGCCTGCACATTCTGAACAATGCTGGCAAGTTGAAAAATCTTTTCGCGGGCGATGTATGGGTCGTTGATCTTGTGGAGAAAGACGGATACCGAATCCACCGCCACACGCTTGGCGCTCATGGATTCGATCCGCTCTTTCATCATGAGCAGATGTCCCTCCACCAGTATATTGGGCTGTGGAATAAAAACGATTTCGATCGTTCCGCGCTTGATTTCCTGATCTAGATTCCAGCCGAGGCCTCGCGCTGATGCGCGCAAGCGTTCCTCCGTTTCTTCAAAAGAAAAGACAATTCCTTTTTCCCCCGCGATCGCACCCCTATATATGAATTCGAGCAAAAGCACCGTCTTGCCTGTTCCCGCTACACCCGAGATGAGCAGAGAGGAGCCATGCGGAATGCCATCGCCGAGAAGGTCATCCAACCGGGATATTCCCGTTCGACAACGGGATACCGCCGTTTTTTGCTCTTGAAGAGGTTTCCGTTGAAGCGTCAGTCGTGGTGCATAGATGTCGATGCCGTTGGATGTGATTACGAAGGCGTGCTCGTCACGGCTGTGTTCGGTTCCACGCATCTTGACGATCTGAAAAAAACGCTGCTGCTCTCCCGATGACTCGCGCTGCGCAAGCGTCACCAACCCATCGACTATGGAAAAAAGCGGGTTGGTTGCAACGTCCTCGATGCCGTACTCTCCCAGAAGAAACGCTGTCGTTTCCCAAGCCATGAGTTTCACGGCAATTTCGTACCCGAATTTCCGCAACTCTTCTCTCGATTTCGACAAGTCATCGAACACCTTGAAGCTATCCACTACCACGATGCCAGGCTTAATCTTTTTCAAGTGTTGCATGATTAACTCTTGCGCCTGTTCAAGACCGTTGATGCGCAAGATACTGCCAAGATCAACGAACCAAACCGACTTCTCGAGTTTTTTCGCGTCGAAATAGTTGAATTGCGCAAGATACCGAAGGGTCTTTGCTGACGGTTCCGAAAGGGTGTTGAAATAGAGAACTCGGCGCTCAAGCGAAGCATTGTGAAAGCAGATCTGGTGTGCCAGGACTGTTTTGCCCGATCCTGGCGGTCCTGCAATCACGGTAACCGAGCCCAATGGCCATCCTCCTCCTAGAATCTCGTCAAGATTCCGGACGCCGGTAGCCATACGCGCGATCCCGGTTTTCTTCGTCATGATGTTCCTTCCTCGTGCTTGCTGCCGAACACCGAATCTTTCGGTGTGATTTTCGATAATTCTGAATGCAGGGCTGGCGTAAGAAGCTCTCCTGTCAAATTTCCGATAACCACTAAAAACTCCACGACCACAAACCGCATTGCTTCCCTCAAATCTCCACCGTCAAGGACCTCTCCCCGGTCACGAAGCTCCTGGCAATCAATTCCGCCCGGCACAACTTTGAGCGATTCGAACGGAGAGAATCTTTCGGACGCGTTATACAGCACACGATCCATAACCGCAGTAAGTGTGACGACCCCTAGCGTTAGGTGAGCACGACTCCATAGAGCCTGTGTCACCTCTTCGAAAAGTTCCAACAATTGGTCTGAGGAAAGGTCCTGCGCCGTTTGTGTCATCCACTTGTTGACATGATCTGAATGATCCTGAGCATCAGACACAGGACGCTCCTCTTTTAGAAGAATTGGGCATTGCTTTTAAAAGCTAACTCGTGAATGACGCTTCCGCAGGGAGGTGACCATGAATTATCCGTTCACAAATGCGCGGCAGAAAATAGGCAAGATCGAACGGAAGGTAGGCATTTATGTACGAACCGAGAAGTTTACTGTTTATAGGTTCTGACGGTAGACCATATGCACGTGAGAGTTCGGGGGTACCTAACATGACTATGCAATCGAAATCTAAATCACGCTCGCGAGCACCGGCATCACCGACAGACGGGATCTCGCTGCTCAAAAAAGATCACGCTGAAGTTCGGAGTCTATTGAACAAACTGAACAAGACGACCACTCGCGATGGCGAGCAACGGCAAAAACTTTTGCGCGAAATTGAGTTGAGCGTCAAAGCGCATACCACGATCGAAGAAGAGATTTTTTACCCGGCGTTCAAGGAAACCGTACGCTCCAATACCGGCGAGAAACTTTACTTCGAGGCCGTAGAAGAACAT
>DASYUV010000289.1:0-51607 GCA_036000865.1 Binatia bacterium
TTTCCCCTATTCCCCCACCGCCGGCCATTCGCGCAGCAGCCGGCCATACCCGCTCATCGGATATTTCAGACCGACTTTGGAAAGTACGTACCAAAACATCGCCGGATTGCTGGCGATAACGGTCGCGTTCAGTTCGGACTCGATCCGCTCCAGACGTTTGATCGGATCGAGCACGGCTCCTTGAAAATAGATCGCGTCGACCTTGCCGACGGCGGCGAGATTCTTTTGTGCAAGATCGAACACCTCGTCAGGCGTCGTGCGCTTGGGCACGGCGAGCTCTTGGAAGGAATGTGGCGCGACCGCCGTCACTCCGACGCTTTCGAGATGCTGGACCATCAGCTCGTTCAAGCGGGCATCAAAGGGCGTGAGCAGCAACACGCGCGGAGCGCTATAAACCCGCAGCGCCGCTACGCAGGCGTGCAGCGCTGTCGTGAATGGAACGGACAAGGCTGCGTTCAGTGAATCGTAAAGTCCTGGATTGAGGACTTCCGTCGGCGCGGCAGTGACGATGACCCCATTCCAGCCCCGATTCGCGACGAATTCGCTGACGCGCCGAACGATGGTTTCTTTTTTGTCCGCGATCTCATAGAGCGAGCTGCCGTAGAGCTCCAGACCCTGAAAATCGATCTCAACTTCTTTTGGAACAATCGGCAAAAAACTATTGTAGTGCGGCATCGACCCGGCCCCGCCGCTGACGAAACCGATCCGTGCTTTGACCGCGTCAACCATACGAACCTCCGGTCTATTCTCGATCCTCGATTCTCAATTCTCGGCCATGCTACTTCTTCTTCGCCTTATAACTATCGACCGCTTTTTTGAGATCCTCGTACTCTTCGCATTTCCCGAAGAACGGACAGGCCTTCTTCAAGGCTGCCAATTGCTTCTCGGCGCTATCGGGCTGATTCATGTCCAGGTAGAGCTCACCCAGATACTCGTGCGCGCTGCGATGGCCGGAATCAATCTTAAGCGCCGTCTGATAGTGCTCCATCGACTTATCGAAGGTACCGAGCTTTCTGTAGCTGTATCCGAGCATGCTGTGCGCGTCGGCGTTTTTGGGCTCTTCCTGAACAGCCTTCGTCAAATGTCCCACCGCGGCTTTGAAATCCTTTGCTTCGATGGACTTTCGTGCCGCGGCGATATTTGGATTCTCATTTTTATCTTTCGGCGGCGGCATGTCGGCAAAAGCCACACAATGGCTCAATGCCAAACCGATTATCAGTGTTCCAACGCTCAACAAACGCTTCATGGAATAACCTCCGTCTTGATAGGTTTAATTGAAAGGATCTTACTCATCCACCCGCCGGTCATGCAATACTCGACGCTAGTGCACGATGGCCAGCGTGAACAAAGGCAGCGGCAGCAGCTTTTTTCTGAGAAAGGGCGACCAGCCGGTCGCCGCTACATCGCTGCCGTGAAAAATCATTTTTTGCAGTGTCACTGTTCCCATCACTCTGCTCTTCGCGTCCTTGACCCGTATCCGAACGGCCAACCACACGGGGGTTGCCCCTACAAATCCGATCTCTTTTTTGCGTTCTTTGCGACTAAATGGCTTTCTGTCTTCGGACTGAGGGCGCGATGAATCGCGCCCCTACTATGTGACCTTTGTACTACTATCGTTGAACGTTTGCGCAGCTTGCGCAAATTTTTCTAACCGAAAAACCCCGGATTCCGCTGCGCTACATCCGGGCTACGAACTGACCCGTGCGCGGAGCGCACCCTACGAATACCTTCGTGACCTTCGTGCGCTTCGTGGTGAAGGATTGTTCTCTCTTTGTTGCGGCTACGCCGCGCTAGGCCCTTTGTGGTCGATCCTCTTTTTTGCGTCCTTTGCGTTCTCTGCGGTTAAATCTCTTGATTCTTCTTCCCCGCTAGACTCGCGCCGAACTTCGCGGCCACCTTCTTTTTCAATTCTTCGCTGGCTCCCGAAACTTTGGGAAATTCACTCATCCATTCGTAAGGCTTGCACGCGTCGATAATCCCGCGAGACTGAAAACCTCGCTCACTGCTCGGAATGATCGGATCAATGGGATTGCTCCAGCAGCGCCGCATGATGTCGATATCGTTCGCTGGATCCGTGCGCGTGCACAGCGCCCACAAGAGCTCATTGCTGTCCCAGATATTGATATCTTCGTCGACGACGACGACGTAACGCGTAAGCAATGCCGCGGCGCGACATTGGGATGCAATCAGCGCCGCCTGCCGCGCATGACCCGGATAGCGCTGCTTGATGGCGACGACGACGAGCATGCGCGTTTGATAGTATGCGACGCCGCGCACGTCGGGCACTCCGGCTTTCTCCAGGTAATGCCAAATATAAGCGGCGCGAATCAGATTGTTCTCAGCGCCTGCAGCAGGTCGGAATGGCGGCGCGCCGGTGATGATCGGGTCGTTGCGGTACATGAGCCGCTTTACTTTGAGTATCGGCTCGGAACGATGACCACCAGCGTAGTATCCGGTGAATTCGCCGAACGGTCCCTCGGGAATTTTCGTGCCTGCTATCACTTCACCTTCGATGGCCACTTCTGAGTAAGCCGGAATCGGCAGCCCGGTGTGTTCGCCGCGAACAACTTCGAACGGTTCACCGCGTACGCCGCCGGCGTAGTCATACTCCGATTCTCCAGTGGGAATTTCCATCTGGCCAAAGAACCACAGCAGTGGATCCGGACCGAAACTGATGGCAACCGGAAAGGGTTCGCCTTTATCAAAATATTTTTGCCGGTGAATATTGCCGTGATGGCCAGGAGAGATATACAGCGCCAGTGTGTCGCGATTATGCACCATGACGCGATAGCAGCCGAGATTGATCCAGCCTTCGTCCGGATCGCGACTGATCGTGATGTCGAGCGAGCCGATATAGCGGCCGCCATCTCCTTCGTGCCAAAACGGCGCAGGTAGCGACAAGAGATCGATGTCTTTGCCCTCGAAGACGTTTTCCATCAGTGGACCCGAGTCGACCACTCGCGGCGGGATCGTCTTGGGGTTATCTAAGCGCTTCTTCCAAGCATCGATGAATTGATCGCGGCTGTAATCAAGCGGTAAATGATTGGTGAGACATTGACGCTTGAGCGTGGGGTTGTGAATGCCGGTCAGAACCCGCCGGCCCGGCGGGTAGTCTTTGATCTTGTCGAACAGCACCGCCGGCGGAGGATCGATGTGCGCGGCAACTTCCGCCACCGCGCCGATTTCGTGATTCCAATCGGCGCCTTCGACAATTCGAAGCTCGCCGAACGAGTCCACGCCATCCAACCAACCGCGCAAATCACGGTAATGCATGCACGCCTCCTCCGATCGGAGCCGATATTAGAACGGACACAGACCGCGTACAACCGATTCATTGCACGCGTTTCCGCACCGCGACATTTGTTGTATATTGCGTTTTCCGCCGGTAAAGATTTCAAAGTCGTTCGATCGAAAAGAAGAAGGGAGGACAATTCCATGTTGTATCGCTCTTTGTCCGCGATCGCGCTTGTGTTGGTTGGCGCAGGAACTTTTTCTTGTGCAACCGCTCGAAACGATTCACTCAAGGCCAACTACGCGCCCGGCACTGGACCTTCTGATCAACTCCAGCTGCCGATGCCTTTCGCCACGCCTTCGGCTCGGAATAATTCAAAAGTCATCGGCTGGCCCAAGGGAAAAATGCCCGTCGCCGCCCCGGGCTTCGAAGTGAGTTTATTCGCCGAAAATCTTGATAACCCGCGCCAGGCGTACGTGTTGCCCAACAAAGACATCCTGGTGGTAGAAGCGACTCGCGAGTGGCCCGGGCGCGCCGATCGCCCCGAGAAATCAGCCAACCGGATTACGCTTTTCCGCGACACCAACGGAGATGGCAAGCCCGACGTCCGCGAAGTTTTCTTGACCGGACTGAACATGCCGCATGGTATGGCCGTTTTGGGAAATTGGTTTTACGTCGGCAACACGGACAGCGTCTTTCGCTACCCGTACAAGGCCGGCCAAACCAAGATCGAAGGCAAGGGTGAGAAGATTCTCGACCTTCCCGCCGGCGGCCACTACACACGCAATCTCCTCGCCGATCCGGCGGGCAAAAAAATCTACGTTGCCGTCGGTTCGGCTTCCAACGTAGACGAGGAAAACGAGTGGGAAAAAGATCAGCGACGCGCCGGGATCTTAGAGATGAATCCCGACGGCAGCGGCATGAAAATATTCGCCAGAGGCCTGCGCAACGCTGTCGGCATGGACTGGGAACCGCAAACAAAAACTTTGTGGGCGGTCGTCAACGAGCGCGATCTGCTCGGCGACGATTTAGTACCAGACTATTTGACGAGCGTGAAGGCGGACGCCTTTTATGGCTGGCCGTATTCCTATTTCGGGCAGATAGAAGATCCGCGGAAAAAAGGCCAACGGCCCGATCTCGTCGCCAAGGCGATCAAACCAGACTACGCGCTCGGCTCTCACACCGCGGCACTCGGCTTGGCTTTCTACAACGGCAAAGCCTTTCCGCAACGTTACCAGGGAGGCGCGTTCATCGGCATGCACGGCTCATGGAACCGATCCAAGATGGTCGGCTACAAAGTCGCCTTCGTTCCGTTTGCCAATAGCAAACCCGCCGGCCCCATCGAAGATGTTCTCACCGGATTCATCGCCGACGAGTCAAAGTACGAAGCCTACGGCCGCCCCGTCGGAGTTACCGTGGCGTCGGACGGCTCGCTTCTGGTCGCCGACGACAGCGGCGGCAAGGTCTGGCGGATCACCGCAAAAAAATAAGAAGAAGAATTTAGCCACAAAGAGCTTAGCGCGGCAAAGCCGCAACCAAAAGAGAGCAATCCTTCACCACGAAGCGCACGAAGGACACGAAGTTTAAGAGCATAAATATCCAAACCCTTCGTGGCCTTCGTGATCTTCGTGGTGAGATATGTTCTTATCGAATTACCAATCCAGCATCGGTATGTCGCAAAATTTGCGCAAGCCGCGAAAACTCTGAGGGATGGTCGTACAAAGTTCACAAAGTAAGAGATCATGAAAATTCCTCGTCCCATTTTTGTGACCTTTGTGTTCTTTGTGGTTAGTTTCTCTCCGCTCTTCGCCGCCGAACAAACCAACCCGCGCATTGTCGAAACCGGTCCTTCAGAGAAGTTAATTCTGCCGCTACCCAATGCGACGCGCGCAGTCGCCAATCCTCCGACGATCATCCCCTGGCCAAAAGGCAAGACTCCCATCGCGCCCGCCGGATTTGACGTTACCCTGTTTGCCGACGACTTCGACAATCCGCGCATGATTCATGTCCTGCCCAACGGCGATGTCCTGGTTATGGAATCTCTGCGGCAGCAATCAACGAGCCGTGTCATCCTATTACGCGACACGGAAAAGAGCGGTAAACCAAACTTGCGCCGGGTATTCGTGCGCCGGTTAAACCTGGCATTTGGCATGGCACTGCTTGGTAACCGCCTCTACGTCGGCAATACCGATAGCATAGTGGTTTTCCCGTACAACAATGGCGACACGCAAATCAAACCCCAGCCAGAAAAAATTCTCGACTTGCCCGGCGGCGGCCATTACACAAGAAACATTATCGCCGACCCGAAAGGACAGAAAATCTACGTCAGCGTGGGTTCTGCCACCAACGTCGACGAGCAGCGTATCGATGAAAAAGACCCGCGGCGTGCGGCGATTCTACAAATGAATCTCGACGGCAGTGGCATGAGAGTGTTTGCCAATGGCATGCGCAACCCCGTGGGCATGGATTGGGAACCAAAGACAAAGACTCTTTGGACCGTGGTCAACGAACGCGACATGCTGGGAGACGAATTGGTACCCGATTACCTTACCAGTGTCCGGGAAGGCGCATTTTACGGCTGGCCTTATTCCTATTTCGGCCAGAATGAAGATCCACGAAAAAAAGGCCAGCGTCCTGACCTGGTAGCCAAAGCCATCAAGCCCGACTATGCCCTCGGCTCCCACGTCGCGCCGCTCGGTCTCGCGTTCTATCAAGGCAAGTCTTTTCCGGTACGCTATCACGGTGGGGCATTCATCGGCATGCACGGTTCGTGGAACCGCTCCAATCTGGTAGGATACAAGGTGGCCTTCGTGCCCTTCCAGGATGGCAAGCCAAGCGGTGCGATGGAGGATTTTCTCACCGGGTTTATCGTCGGTGCAAGAACCAGCCAAGTTTACGGGCGCCCCGTGGGAGTGGCGGTGTGGACCGATGGTTCTTTACTAGTGGCGGACGATGGCGCCGGCAAAGTTTGGCGGGTCAGCGCGAAGAAATAGTGTAGGGCGACCGCCGGTCGCCCCTACATCCGGCCGACTTCCAACAGCTGCCCGGAGACAAAATCAGAATCTGAACTGGCGAAGAAAACAAATGCCGGCGCAATCGCTTCCGGCGAGACAAGTTCACGATCGCGCCGCGCGATCCCCAGCTGCTCGCGGCGAAAATCAGTCAAAGCCTTCGTCATGCGCGTGTCCGCCGTCGGTGAAATACAGTTCACTTGGATGTTGTAAATTTTTAATTCGCTGGCCGCGTTGCGTGTAAAAGCAATGATGCCGCCTTTGGCTGCGGCGTAATCCGCTACACCGTACGAGCCGCGCAGCGCCGACGGCGCCGCAAGATTAATGATCTTGCCCTTCCGTCGCTGCTTCATAAACGGGATCACAGCCTGCGTACAGTTGAAGGTTCCCTTGAGATGCACGCTGAGAGTTTCATCCCAGCGCTCTTCGGAAATATTTTCCAAGGGTGCCAGGCGAAGAATCCCGGCGTTGTTGACCAGAATATCGATACGTCCCCACTTGGCGATAACTGATTGTACGAGGTGGTCGATATCGCCGCGACGCGCCACGTTCGCGAGCATCCCGAAACCGTCGGCACCCAGGGCAACGATTTCGCTCTCGGTTTTTTCGAGTGCCTGCCGATCCTCTACTGCAGTAATCACCGCCCGCGCGCCTTCGCGCGCGAATGCGAGCGCAACCGCGCGGCCGATTCCCCGGCTACCGCCGGTCACGATGGCTACTTGCCCGTCAAGTTTACCCATGGCTGTTCCCTAGCTCGCCGGTAACTTTTCTGCAATAACATCTCCTATCAATTTCGTTTGGCAATTTATTATCCCAAAGGCGTCACCCCCGAATGTTTTAATCGGGGGTCCAGTTCCGGTCTCGCCTGGATTCCCGATAGAAGCATTCGGAAATGACGGACTCTAAGGGTCTGGAAATAGCTCTTTACACAGCAAGCTGCGGGGAATCAAACAGGTATCGGTGCGTCCCAAACGTCTGCAACGCTACACTTGACTGTTGGGCGGGGTTCTCTGTTAAAGTAACGTAATTGGCCTTACGGCGAGGAGGGTCGCAAACAGCATGGCTATCCCCGGAGAAAAAGCGATTCAAATGGTACGCAGCGCTCACACCCAAGCGGCGCAGCTCGATATCGCAGTCACTGCAGTGGTCGTGGACCAGAGCGGACGGATGATCGCGCTGGGGCGCATGGATAAGGCGCGTCCCATCACGGTCGAAATCGCGCTCAACAAGGCGTACACAGCCGCCAGCTTTCAGCAACCGACGAAAGAACTGGCCGGGGTTGCCGGGCAGACCTGGTTTCAAAGCCTGGTGGTATCGAGCAACGGCCGGATCATGCCCGGGGGCGGGGCCGTGCCCATCGTCGAAGGCGGCAATGTCGTAGGCGCGGTCGCGGTGGCGGGCGGCACGGATGATCAAGATCAAAAATGCGCCGAGGTGGCGCTGGCGTCGTATTCGTGACATTAATTGAATTGAACGGCTCGCACAGGAGAAACAGCTTATGTGCTCTCATCCTAAAAGGAGTCTGCTATGGCGTTGACACTAGAGAAAGAAGCGCAGCCTAACGGCAGTACAGCCACGAACGGCACTCAAGCCGATACAGAATTTCCTACGCCTTACCTCGGACGATCCGTTAAAATTGTCGCGCCCCATGTCAACGTCGACATGAACCAGTCGCCTCATCCGAAAAATCAGCGCGGCGAGCTCGGCAAACCGCTATTCAACTGGTATCGCAACACCGTTTCCAAAGATCCCCTCACACGTGTTTCAGCGCCGAACCACTTCGCCGATCGCAGGCATTTTTTGACCAATGTGATTAACCGGTCGAGCAACGGCAAAATCAACCCGCAAAGAGTCGCGGTGGACGATCCGGCGGCGATGGCGCGTCATATCAAGGCGGTTGCCCTTTATATGGGAGCCGATGTCGTCGGCATTGCCAAGGCGCATCCGGCCTATTTGTACGCCGGCAGCCGTTACGTCCAAGATGGCACAGCGGAAGACACCTTCCAGCAGGACACTCCCGAGGACTTGGTGCGCAAATTTCCCTACGTCATTCAAGCGACGACAGCGTGGGACTACAACAAGCTGCAGGCGCACCGCCATCACATCGGCGACTCCGCGTACCACGTGTCGCAGATGAAAGGCGTTCTCGTGCTGAAAGCACTCGAGGGTTATATCAAGGAACTAGGTTACACGGCTCTGCGAGGAGTAGTAACTCCCCAGGCGGCCGGCGTCGCCGGAGGTATCGGTGAGCTGGGCAGAAACGGGCTGGTCATCAACAAAAACTTCGGTGCGCGTATTCACATGCCCGACCCGATCCTAACCGACCTGCCGCTGGTTGCCGACCAGCCGGTGGACATCGGCGTCGATGACTTTTGCAAGATCTGCCGTAAATGCGCCAACACCTGTCCGACCAACAGCATCCCATTCGGTGACAAGGTGGTCTTCAACGGCATTGAGAAGTACAAGATCAATTGGCTCACCTGCTACAAACTCCGGCCCTACGTGCACGACCACTGGGGCAGCTGCCTCACTTGCGCTGCCGTCTGCCCGTTTACCAAACCCAATGTATGGTGGCACACCCTCGCGGTGACGGCGCTCCATACCTGCCCTTATTTCGCGCGACCAGCTTTGGTAAACGCGCTCAAATGGATCGATGATCGCTTCTGGGGAGTGACCCGCAGCAGTCGCGTGCGCTGGTTGGGGTACGATTCGGGCATCAAGCCGGGAGACCAAGCCTGTACGGTCGCGGGATGCACCGCTTCACACGAGGGCAAGACACCGACCGCCGTTACCGGTGACGTCGGCTATTACGCGCCGCTGAAAGAGAACACCAATCGATTCGTCAAACGGGATCCCTAGTGGCCTTGCGACTCGGACCGCTCAAACTGCCATGGCTCGGGAAAAACTCTCACAAGGATGATCCCTACTGGGATTTTTTCATCAACACGCCGCCAGCGGACCTCGCTAATACGGTCACCGAGATGATCCGTAATGCGCCCGAGGGCAATGTTTTTCCCACCAAAACAGAGCTGCACACGCCGGAGATTACCTCGAGCCATGTCAAGGGAATGGCCGAGTACTTTGGTGCCGAACTGGTGGGCATCGCCAGGCTGAATCCAGACGAAACCCACGACGGTGAATCCTATCCCTTCGCGGTCATCTGTGCGGTGCACGCCGACTATGACCCGCGCCAGGCGCTGGGGATCGGCGGCCAGGTGCCGGTGCAGAAGGGGTTGTTCATCAGCTTCGTACTGAGCGCGTGGATCAGGGAGCTTGGGTTTCGCGCCAGCGCGGCGCCGGACCCAGATGCTGACAAATTGGCCGCGGCGGCGGGCCTAGGCACGTTGAATCAAGAGGGCAGATTAGTGACGCCCCAATTCGGCGCCAACGTTCACGTGGCCAACGTGATCCGCACCGACTTGCCGCTAGCGGTGGACGGCTAGCGCTGCGCGATTTCAAATCTCAAATCTCAGATTTCATACAAGATTCACGCTGTGAAATTTGAGATCTGCGATTCCGAGCGAAGCGAGGACAAAGTGCCTTACATCATCACGAGCTTGTGCACCAACGACGGAGCCTGCGTCGAGGTCTGTCCGGTCGCCTGCATCCATACGACTCCGGGCGCGCCACAATTCTATATCGACCCCGAAGTGTGTATCGACTGCGAGCAATGCGAGATCGTCTGTCCGGTAGACGCAATCTTCAAAGACATCGACATCCCGGCGGAGCATACGGCATCGATCGAAGTCAACGCCGCGTTTTTCCGCAAGAACAAAGCGGCCGTCGGACCGGTACCCTTCGACAAAGCGTGGGAGATGATTCACTCCGCCCATGAATACGCCCAAATCGTCGGCTTCGCCGTAACCGCCGTCGTCGTTGATGAAGCCGGCGCGCCCATCGCCGTCGGGCGCATGGACAAAGCCGAACCGAGAAGCGCGGAACTCGCCTTCAACAAGGCTTACACCGCGGCCGCTTTTCACGTAGCCACCACGGAGCTGGCGCCGCAGGCGCGCCAGCCATGGCTGCGCAGCCTGATGGTTTCGCACCAAGGACGCATCATGCCGATGGGCGGCGCGGTGCCGATTCTCAACGGCGTCACCATCATCGGCGCCATCGGCGTAGCCGGCGCTAGCCGTCCCGAGCAGGACGTGCTTTGCTGCCGCGCAGCAATGGCCGTTTGGGAAAGTCCCGGCCACTAACTCTTTCGGCTCAGTGCAGTTCTTTATTTAACCCGATCATGAATACGATCCATCGGCGCGAGCTCTACGCGGAAAGTGAACTTTTCGCCCAGGGCGTCCACGCCGGAGAATTTGTTTTTCTTGCCCAAGACGCGCGCGGCGATGACGGCACATTGGGAAAATATGAAACAGCCAAATCCCAGACGCGCCGCACTTTGGAAAATCTCAGTGCCTTGCTCACAAGCGTCGGCCAAACATTGAACGACTTGGTTAGTCTTTCAGTCTATATGCCGAACTACGATGATGCGCCGGACGTCGCCGAAGTTCTCCGTTTTGATCTCGAAACCAACTACCCTGCCGTAAATTTCGTCGGCGTGTGCGGCCTCGACGGAGACTGCCGCGTGCGCATGGACGCCATATCAACCACGAACCCGAACCGAGAGATTATTTCGATTCCAGAATTGCCATTAAGCCTCGGAGCGATGTCTCATGGAGTGCGCGTAGGCGATTTGGTGTTTTTATCGGGCGTAGATGCAGCGGATGCGCGGCGACACGTGACTCCGCTAATAACGATCGAGTCCCAAACCGAAGAAGTGCTAAGGCGGATCGAAAAAATTCTCAATCACGAAAAACTTGATCTGCGCAACCTTTGCCGCACGTTCATGTTCATGCCGGGCACGCAATATCGTCCCGGCTACGGCGCAGCGCGCAAGAAAATTTACCAGGGTATCTTCGCCGAAGACGAGTTTCCGCCCAACTCCGGTATTTATATTCGCTCGCTCGGCGAGGATATTTTGCTGCGCTCGGTGGCGATCGCCTACCGTGGCAAGCAGACCCTTGTCACTAGTCCCAATGTCCGCCAAGCTCCGGGATCATTTTCTCAATCGGTGCGCCTCGGCGACTGGCTTCTGCTCGCCGGCCAAGATGCCGTGGGATTCAATCGAATAGTCGAAGCAGAAGGCAGTCTCGCGGGACAAACGGAAGCCACTCTCCGCCACACCAAAGACATCGTCGAAGCCGCCGGCGGCACGCTCGACGACATCGTGAAGACGACCGTCTATCTAACTGAAGGAACGGATAGGGCGGAATTTGCCGAAGCGTATCGAAAGTTCTTTCGAACCCACAAAAAGAATTCGAGCATGCCGAGTGGGTTCACGGTCGAAGTCCGCGAGCTGTCGCCCCGATGTGCGGTTGAGATCGACTCCGTGGCGTACTTGGGTTAATAGCAGGATACCCAAGCAGTAAAAACTATTAAACGGCTTACGGTTTCTGATTCTCACTCACGTCTTTCGCTCCGCGCCTCAAGCCTCATTTTACTTCGCCCGGAAATAGCTTCGACGCGTATTCCCGGTTGACCACCTGGATCAGAGAGTTATCGTAAAATCTCTTTGGCTCCGCGCTCTTTGCCTTTGGATCCGACGAGTCGTCCAGCACGATCCGGATCGCCGCAGGATCGACGGTCATATCTTTGTTCCACACCCTTAATCCTTGCTGATAGTTCTCCGCCAAAATTTTCGAGTCGGAGATTTTCGTGTACTTTGTCTCGATTTTCTTGGCGAACTCTTCGTCATCGATCGCTCTTTTCACGCCATCCAGATAACTCATCAAAAACGCCTTGATCGTATTCGGATATTTTTGCGAGAACTCTCGCGTCACCGCCGTCCCTGGCCCGACGATTTTCAACCCTTCCTTGTAGTAGTCGATGATCACCGGGTAGCCCTGCTGCTTGGCCAATTCCGTTTGTGGAGGTGAAATGACAAGCCCATCGGAATTTCCCGTCAAAAAAGTCGAGAGCGCTTCCGGCGGGCTGCGATGATAGAGCAGTTTTATATCTTTGCCGACTTCCATGCCGTGTTTTCTTGCCGTCATGCGCACGGCAATTTCACCGAACGCGCCGGGGAAAGTCGTCGCAATCGATTTGCCGCGCAGGCTCTCGAAAGAAGTAATTCCCTTTTGGCCAAACAAAATGAGGGAGTTCCGGTCGACGGCCGCGGCGACGTAGATAATATCTGCTCCCGCCAAATTTGCCGCGATCGCGGCGGTCCCTCCCTGATATATATCGATGGTTCCCGAAATCACGCCTTGAACCGCCACTGTAGCGCCGACCTGATTGACGGAAACGTTGAGACCGCGCTTGGAAAAGTAGCCCGCTTCGAGCGCGACAAACAACGGCAGGCTCGTCGTCCCGGAGCCGGCGGTGCCGACCTCCAGGCGGGTCTTTTCCGGCTTGTTGATCGGCGGCTGTTCCGCTGCTTCAAGCGAGTAAGGCAGGTTCGCCATCAGTGCCAGTCGCAGGAGAAGCAGCATCAAACGTCGCGCCTGATAAATTCGCATAGCCGTTACATGCTCCTTATCGATGTTACTTCCAGCGCGCTCTTCGCTTTGGATGATTCAGCGTGCGCCAGGCCCACAGAAACTCACGTTCCTGCGCGCCTACTCTTTAACGTAAAGCATTGTCATTAATGGAATCGTTCAACGATCGCAACTCGCTTGATCGATTTCAACCGGACAGATCAGCGCCAACTCTCTGTGTCGAAGTTAAGCATTAATGACGCGTCGCATTTTTCGCTTCACTTCTGCTTTAATGGCTGTATAATTTTGCTGAACCATGTTTGCTCCGAAAGGAGGTCTCCCATGAAAACGGTTCGAGACATCCTAAAGGTCAAAGGCCAAGCCGTTTGGTGTGTCGAAATGGGTTCGACGGTATTCGAGGCCCTGGGTCGCATGGCCGAGAAGGAAGTCGGCGCTCTCGTGGTCATGGACGGTGCGCGGCTCGCCGGCATCATCTCCGAGCGCGACTACGCTCGAAAGATTATCCTTCTAGGCCGAACCTCTCCGAACACTCGGGTCGAGGAAATAATGACCAGTCATGTGGCCTACACGCACCTGGAGCAATCGATCGAAGAGTGTATGGCCATAATGACGGATAAACGCATCCGCCATCTTCCAGTCATCGACGAAGGAAAATTAGTCGGCATCATCTCGATCGGTGACCTCGTCAAATCCATCATCGCCGACCAGCAATTCATTATCGAGCAGCTGGAGCGCTATATCACAAGCTGAAGTCCTCGGTGCTTAAAAAAGGCGCCAGCTGCCGGCGCGACTCGGTTCTCAATTCGCGAGTGCAGACGCGCCGAATCTTGAATTCGGCACGATCACCATGTATTCGCCTGGTTGATGAATTCCAATTCTTCTAGCCTTTTCGCAAGAAAACCAACCAGCCTGCTATTGAAGGAAGCCCGCGGTGCGCATGGCTTGCGGCCCGTGCTCGGGCCGCTGCAACTCACCGGTCTTGGAGTTGGCGCAATTATCGGCGCGGGCATTTTCGTCATCATCGGCGTGGTTGCCAAAGACAAAGCCGGCGCCGCGACCATGCTTTCATTTGTCATTGCCGGTTTCGCCTGCGCCTTTGCCGCGCTCTGCTACGCCGAATTCGCCTCCATGGTTCCGGTGGCGGGCTCTGCGTACACCTACGCTTACGCTACTTTAGGGGAGCTTTTCGCCTGGATCATCGGTTGGGATTTGTTGCTTGAGTACGGCGTGGGGGCGGCAAGTGTCGCGCACGGCTGGTCCCACTATTTTACCGATTTTGTCGGCCTGCTGGGAATCAAACTGCCGGCCGCCTTGGCAAACGCGCCATTCGACTTCAATCCCGCAACCGGCACCTTCGCTGCCACGGGCGCGATCGTCGATCTACCGGCGCTTTTGATCTCAGCTCTGCTCACCGCAGTTCTAGTCGTCGGCATTCGCGAGAGCGCGACGTTTAACTTTTTCATGGTTTTGATCAAGCTGGCGGTGGTTCTTTTGATCATCGCCATCGGCGTCACCCATATCGATCCACGAAATTGGCATCCCTTTGCGCCATACGGCTATTCCGGCATCAGTTTCTTTGGATACACGATTCTGGGACAACACGGACCGGCCGGCGAGCCCCTCGGAATGATGGCCGGCGCGGCGATCGTATTTTACGCCTACATCGGTTTTGATTCGGTCTCGACTCACGCTGAGGAGGCCCGCAATCCAAGTCGCGACGTTCCGATCGGCATTATTGCCTCTCTTACCCTCTGCACGATTCTCTATATCGCAGTCGCCGCGGTCTTGACCGGCATGGTCCCTTATCAGCAAATCGATATTGAGGCGCCGCTCGCCAAGGCCTTCAGCCATTTGGGATTGCCGTGGGCCCATGTTTTGATTTCGCTCGGCGCACTGGCGGGCATCACCTCGGTATTGATGGTGCTCATGCTAAGCCAGCCTCGCATCATGCTCGCCATGGCGCGCGATGGCCTCTTGCCTACCGCCTTTTTCGGTTCAGTGCACCCGCGTTTCCGCACGCCGTGGAAGGCGACGATTTTGACCGGCAGCGTCGTCGCTCTATTGGCAGCGTTGTTGCCGCTGCGCATTCTCGCGGAGCTGGTGAATATCGGCACGCTGCTGGCTTTCGTCATCGTATGCGCCGCAGTGCTGATCATGCGCCGGCGCGAGCCCGACGCGGCCAGGCCGTTCCGCTGCCCGCTCGTGCCGCTGATTCCGATTCTCGGCATCGTGTTCTGTCTGCTGCTGATGTTTTCCCTGCCGGTAGATAATTGGCTGCGGCTGATCCTTTGGCTGCTGATCGGTTTCGCGGTTTACTTTGCTTACGGAAGACATCACAGCGTGCTCGCGCGCATGCAGAGCGCGTCTGCGAAAGCTGGGTCCGCTCCGCCGCCTTAATGGCGGATCAGAGCATAGCGAATTGATCGGGAAGTGACTGGCGGTGGCCGTACACTTGTCGACTTTGAATGACGAATTTCAACTGCTCGTGAGATTACTCTTTGCGACCCAAAACCACGGGATAGTCTATTTTCGCCCGTTCCTTTGAAACGTAGCCCAATTCCACGTCCCGTTTTACCGCCCCCTCTTTACGCTCGGACGGTTTCCCATACCCGCCGCCGCCCGCGGTGAGAAAAGTTACGGTCTCGCCGGGATGAACGAGAAGGTGGCTGAATTTTCCAGGAAGTTTTTCTTCTTTACCGTTGCGCCGGATAATGGTCTCGTTGACGGCGCCTTGCGCTCCACCTAGGAGACCCCACGGCGGACACTTGATCCGATCCGTATTGCGGCTGAGGTAAAAATCCGTAAGCGGTTTCACTTTGACCTCGACGCCGATGCCGCCGCGAAATTTCCCAACCCCGCCACTGTCCGCCCTGAAAGCGTGGCACTCATAAAGCAACGGATAATAGAGTTCCTGCAGTTCGATGGGCGTGTTCTTCACATCGCCTTGACACATCGACACTGCGGCGGACGCGCCGTCTTCGAACGGGCGGCCGCCCCATCCTCCACCAATGATATTCTGACAGACGTAGCGCCTTCCGGTCTTGGGGTTGGCACCGAAAATTGCGTACCCGCCCATGTCTCCTTTGTGGGCAGCGGGTATGCGATCCGGCAATGCCGGCGCCAGAGAGCGCAAAATCGTATCGAGCACCGTCGGTAGCGACAGGCTCCAGCCGCCGATCGGCGCAGGGCGCCGCGCGCTGAGCAATTTTCCCGGCGGGAGAATAACTTTGAGCGCGCGGAAGGATCCTTCGTTGACTTCGCGCTGTGGCGAGGTCAACGCTTTGAATGCCACACGTGCGGCGGCCATACCGCCGGACGATCCACAGTTAATAAAGCCCGGCACCTGATCGGCAACCTCGGAAAAGTCGATGGTCAGCTCGTCACCGCGCACCTCGACTTTTACTTTTATTGGTATCGTTTTGCTCAAGTCTCTACCGTCGTCGTCGAGGAACGAAGACGCTTCGTAAACACCGTCCGGTATCGCCCGCACGGCATCACGCACGAGCTTGTCGGTCTGATGCCAGATTGTCTGGACCGCTTCCAGGAAAACTTTGCCGCCGTACTTGCGGCAAATCTGTTCGAGCCGCTCTTCACCTGTGCGGCAGCATGCGATCTGCGCCCGCAGATCTCCGAGGGACGATTCCGGAAACCGGATATTGTCCTCGATCAGCCGCAGCACTTCCGTATTCGGCCGCCCTTCGTTATAGATCTTGACCGACCGAATCTGCAGTCCTTCTTCATAAACATCGCGGGTCATGCTCGAGCCGAAGCCGGTGCTGCCGCCGCCGACGTCGATCCAATGCGCGCGTACCGCGAGGAAACAAAGCAGCTTGCCATCCCAAAAGAACGGAGTGTAGACGACCATGTTGTTGAGATGCTGCCCGCAGATCTCCGGGTGATTGACGAGAAAAACATCTCCGGCATGTATATTGTCCAATCCATAGATCTCGACGCCGTCCTGCACCGCCACTCCAAGGTCTGCAAGAAAAATCGGCAGCGCCCCCTCGTTCTGCGACATCGTCTGCCCCTCGTGATCGACGATGCTGACGCAGTAGTCCTGTACCTCGTAGATCATCATGTTGTAAGCCGTACGCTTGAGCACAGCCGACATTTCATTAGCGGCGGCTTTGAGAGCGCAGCGGATGATTTCTACCGTGATTGGATCGACGGACATAGTTTCGCTTCCCTTAGATCGTTCAAGCAGTTCAAATCGTTCAAGACGTTCAAACCGTTGAAGAACTCTGTAGCACTTTGTTAATTCCGCTCGGTGTCTTCCGCGTCATCCTGAAGCCCTTCGACACGCTCAAGTTCCGATTGTCGGATCGAAACAACCGAAATGCAGTTGGAAAAATCCTGCACAGTTATTGCGCCCCAATCCAAAATCCAAAATCGAAAATCCAAAACTTGTCCTGAACGAATGTGAAGGATCTTGCTTCATCTTATGACCCCGTCCGCCCGATACAGCAAAGACTGCGGAACCGTCAGGCCGATTTGTTTGGCCGTTTTCAGGTTGAACATTAGCTCGAACTTGGTGGGCTGCTCTACCGGCAGATCGCCAGGCTTGGCTCCCTTGAGGATTTTGTCCAAGTAATATGCGACGCGCCGGTAGCTGTCCGCGAGGTCGGCCCCGTAGGACATGAGCCCGCCAGCATCTACACCTGATCTGCTGCCGTAGGTCGACGGTAGCCGGCTCTTTAACGCAAAGTCCGCGATCCGTTTCAGGTTAGCATTTATTACCGGGCCCCCGCCCGGCACGTAGAGTCCATCCGGGCGCTCCTTGTTTAGCGCGGCGAATACCTTCTCGAAACTGTCCGCAGCTCGTACCTCCCAAGGCTGAACGCTCAACCCCAGCGCGCGCGCCGCGACTGGAAGATCCTCTTTCACCTCGCGTGCAGTGCCCGGAATGGCCGGATCATAAAGAACCGCAACACGGGCAACTTTGGGAATGGCTTCTTTGAGCAGCTCCAGCCGCTTTCCGCCTAGTTCTCTGGAAAGGTTTGTAATGCCGGTGACGTTGCCGCCGGGACGGGCAAGGCTTTTAACTACGCCTGCTTCGACAGGATCGCGCCCAGGGCCCATCATAACGATGGGAATCGTCTTGGTCGCGTTCATGGCCGGCCGGACCCATATGGCCCCTCCGGCTACTACGATGATATCAACCTTGAGACGTACCAGCTCGGCGGCAAGCTCAAGAGCCCGATCGAGCTTCCCCTCCGCATATCGGTACTCGATAGCGATGTTCTGTCCTTCTATGTAGCCAAGCTCACGCAGAGCGAGTCGAATTGCCTCAGAACGGGGGGACTCACGAGCTGGCTCGAACGCCGATAGATACCCTATCCGCTGGACGTTCTTCGTCTGCTGCGCCTGAGCCACGGGCCCACCGAGGACAAATGTGAAAACGACAGCAAAGATCCCCACCCATTTTGGATTTTCGATTTTGGATTTTGGATTGTCGGAAGAAGAATCCAGCAGTCGCATCCAACATCTTTTATTCATCCTGTTTTTCCCCAATCCAAAATCGCAAATCGCAAATCTAAAATCCAAAATTGTCTCACTCCTTACTTCTTCTCCGGCTCTTCTTTTCCCACGTACGACTGCCGATACGTCTGCAAGGTCTTGCCGCGCAGTTCGTAGAGAAACTGAATCACCCGCTCGTTGCTCATGTATTTCGCTTGATCGTAGTGATCGTAGTGAACGATTTCCTCCAGCGGACGCCGTACGCCTTCGGAAGGTTGTACCGCCGGATAGCCGATCGGAATGATCAAATAAAGCATCATCAGATCGGGCACACCCAAAACTTTCTTGAACGGCTCCTGGACATGAATGGTCACCCATTGCGTTGCCAGCCCGAGCGACACCGCCGCCAGATGCATAAACGTGCAGGTGTTGGCCAATCCGTCGGTGAGATGCGATTGATCGCGGCCGAATGTGTGCGCGCCTTGCACTGTCCCCCACTGGCGCCGCCCGTCGCCGACGACGACGATCAAAGCCGGCGCTTCCGACCAACCGGCACCGCGCCGTTGCCGCTCCACCGCCTCGTCCGCGGTCATCTGATAGGCCGGATGGCGTAACTCGAAGACCCGCTGTTGCTCCATCCAGTAAATGAAATCAGTATTGTCCTCCGAGTAGCAGCGAAAGAGATCTTTCTTTACCTTCGGGTCTTTGACGACGATATATTCCCAAGGCTGTGAGTTGGCGCCGGACATCGCCCATCGGCCCGCCTCGAGAATTTTGCCGATGTATTCATCGGGAATCGGATCCGGCTTCAGCTTCCGCACACTCGCCCGGCGGCGAATGATATCATAAAGCAGTTCATAGCCTGGCGTTGAATCGGCGGTCATATCTTAGTCCTCCAAGATCAAAAGAAGATCTCACACGCTCACTTCTTATAGCGTACGATTACGACGCGCTTCAATCTCCGATCCTCGCGCTGGTTCCTTTTTCGCCCCCTTGACGGGGGAGAATGAAAGAGGGGGTGTGTAGGGGCGACCGGCCCGGTCGCCCCTACAAGCGTCACCCCTATCCTAGCCTTCCCCCGTCGACCGGGGGAAGGAACTCTAACTCGACGCTTTGAGCGCCGCGAGCAGGGGCATCAAAGAATCGCGTGCATCCAACGAGCAAACTTCTCGAACAACCGACTGCGCTTTTTCTTCGGTCAATATCGGCGCGGCAAGGGATAAAAATTTTTCCTCCACTTCATCCCGCGACATTGGATTACCACTTTCTCCCTTCGGAATGATCACTTCGTGAGTCACTGACTGGCCACCCGCGAGTCTGACCATTATCCGTCCCGACCAATATTTCGGATAATGGCGATCGAGATCACTGCTTCCGGTGACTTTAACTCTGTTGACTAGTTGGCGCACTTCCACATTGTGGAGAAATTCATCTTCAAACGACGCCAGATCGATCCTTCCTCTAAACGCCGTCACCGCCATGATGTACTGGCCGCTGCCCACTGTGGCGGCATGACTCGCGGTAATTGACGGCCGATTCACCATGCCGGCGTTTGCCGTTGGCACGAACAACTCGATCGCTTCAATCGTTTCCGGCGAGATCGCATGTTGGCGAAGTAATGTGAGCAGTGCTTCCACGCCGGCGTGGAGCTGGCGCGCGCAGGGGTAAGGCTTGAATGCGACATCAGCCAGGTGAAACCGTTCGTTGTCGTGTAAAAATTCCCATCGCGGTTCGCTACAAAGCGTCAGACAAAATCCCCGTGGATCCTCCAAGGCTCGCTTCGGCCCGGTAAATCCCTGCTCGGCGGCTAGCAGAGCAAGCATACCGTTCTGGGCCGCGCGGCCGAAGGCCAAGTGGCGAGCGCTGGCGCCTTCGTTGCCGCCGGTGAGCATTCCTCCCGCGTGGAGCGAGGCAATCCCAAGAGCGTTAGCGATCGCGTCTTCTGACCAGTTCAAAAATTTTGCGCCGGCAGCGGCGACGCCGAAGGCACCGCAAATCGTACTTGGCCACCAGCCGCGGGCGAAAAGCTTCGGCGCGTCGACGCTGAGCCCAATCCTCGCGACGGTCTCATAACCGGCGATTGCCGCTTCGATGAACCTGCGGCCACTCCCAGCGTACTGCTCGGCTAGAGCAACCAATGCCGGAATGATCATGGCGCCGATACAGGTTCCCGCGCCCGTGTGGATGTCGTCCATCTCGCCGCAGTGCGCGGCGACAGACATCGCCTGAACGGCATCGACGTACGAAACTCGTCGGTTACTTCCAAGAAGCGTTGTAGTTGAATGGGTAGCAGTCCCGCTGGTCGCGACAGCAAAATCATAAGCGAGCCGTCCTGGTTCAAGCCGCGAGCCCGCGAGCAGGCAGCCTAGCGAATCGAGAATGTGCAGCTTGGCGGCGTCGACGACGTCTGAGGGAATTTGCTCGAACCGGAGCGCGTTATGACTACGGGCTAATTTCTCGGTGAGAGTCTCGTCGGGCATGATCTTGTGGAATCACTAAAAAGCGAAACAGTCTTGCTGCCCCACACGATTTTTTCCTTCTCCCGCTGGGAGAAGGCTAGGATGAGGGTCTTTCTCGGATCTTACCCTCACCCTCGCCCTCTCCCGCAAGCGGGCGAGGGAATAAAATTTTTCAAACTCGCTATGCAAGTAAACTTCTATTCAAACGGACCGATTATGGATTCCTTACCTCGATCACCAGATGACCAAATTCATTCACCTGCATTTTGTCGCCTGGATAAACCAAGATCGTCGCGCCGACTTCCTCGATCACCGCCGGCCCATCGAGCTGGTCGCCAGATTTGAAACCGCTGCGCAGGTAGATCGGGCAGTCTACCGGCTTGTTCTCGAAAATCACCGGTCGCCGACCGCGTAAACCGCGATCTTCATCGCGCCATGCGGGCGCCAAAGGCAAGTCGTTGTCGAATCTGCCCAGCGCCGAGAGACGCAGGTTGACCATCATCACCGGCTCCTTTGGCGCCGAGTGCCCGTAGTGCTCTTGATGGATCTGATCGAAACGCGAGCGAACTGCGCTGAAATCGGTGAGCGTGCGGAGATCTTCCGTAATCGGCACCGGTAGAGTGTATTCCTGGCCGCGGTAACGCATGTCGAGGAATCGTCGCAGGCTAATCTGTCCCGTCTTCGCTCCTTCCTCGATAAGCGTATCCGTTGCCGATTTTTCTAACACGGCAAAAGCATCGGCGATCGCCGTGCCGGTGGTGTCAACCAGTTCGCGCACGAAGGTTTGCACATAGTCATGCTTGAGATCCGCCACCAGCATACCGAGGGCGGAAAAGTGTGCCGGCATCGGCGGAATGATCACGCGCGGCACGGACAATTCTCTGGCGATCGCAATCGCGTGGAGCGCGCCGCCGCCGCCGCTTGGCACCAAAACGCAATCGCGCGGGTCGTAACCTTTCTCGACCGATACCGCGCGCACCGACAGCGACATGTTGAAATTGGCGATCGTCAGAACTCCGAGCGCGGCCTCTTCGAGAGACAGACCGAGCGGCCTGGCAACCTTTTCGTTGATCGCGTCCACCGCTTTGTCGCGCTGCAAGCGAATGCCGCTGCCGAGAAAATATTCCGGATCGATGCGTCCGGCGATCAGATTGGCATCCGTCACCGTCGGCTCCGCGCCGCCTTTGCCGTAACACGCGGGACCCGGCGCGGCGCCGGCGCTTTGCGGCCCGACTTTCAACCCCCCCGCGGCATCAATCCAGGCAATGCTGCCACCGCCGTTGCCGACTTCGACGATATCGACAACGGGCAACATCATCGGATGGCCGGAAACATAGCCTCCGACGTAGTAGCTGCTCGTGACTTCAGGATGAAAATCCTTGATTAAACTTGATTTGGCGGTGGTGCCGCCCATGTCGAAAGAGATAATATGCCGGCAATCGAGTGACTCGCCGAGGCGTGACGCCGCAATGACGCCTGCCACCGGTCCGGACTCCATCATCGACACCGGCATTTTTTTCGCGGTCTCCGCCGACATGACGCCACCGTTCGATTGCATGACGCGAAAGGTTCCACGAAAACCGGAGTCGGCGAGCATCTTCTCCAACGATAGCAAATAGCCGCGGACGATCGGCCCGACGTAGGAGTTGAGCACAGTCGTAGAGGTCCGTTCATATTCTCTGAATTCTCGGAGAATCTCGTGAGAAAGCGACGCGTAGGCTTCGGGAAGCTGCTTGCGCAAGAGTTCGCCCAAACGCCGCTCATGCTCGGCGTTGGCGTACGCGTGCAACAAGCACACCGCGACGCTCTCCACTCCAGCCGCTTTGAGCGCGCCAATCGTCGTCATCGCCGAATTTTCATCAAGCGGCGTTAGCACCTCGCCGGTGGCATAGAGCCGTTCGTCCACTTCCAGGCGCAGATCGCGAGGCACCAATGGAACAGGACGTTTGAAGAAAAGATTGTAGCCTTCCGGCCGATTACCGCGGCCGATCTCGTACACGTCACGAAAGCCTTTAGTTGTGATGAGTCCTGTGCGCGCGCCTTTGCGCTCGAGCACGGCATTGATAGTAATGGTTGAGCCATGCACGAAGAAACTCGCTCCGGCGACATCGATGTTCGCGCTCTTCAGGCAATCGTCGATGCCGCGCGCGAGATCGTCCGGCGTTGTCAGCGACTTGCTCCGATAGAGCCTTCCCTGATCGTCGACGGCAACGAGGTCGGTAAACGTTCCGCCTATATCGACGGCGATTCGCATGAGGCTTTTAGATCCTTTAAAACGTGAGAGTCACGGATAAACTCAGTTTCACTGAATTTCCAATCGAGTTAGTTGCTTCTCGCTCGTGAGACTGTGTCGCAATGTCATTCTGAGGCCCTTCGACTACGCTCAGGATAAACTCCACCGAAGAATCTCGACTTTGTAATCGCCTGAAAATGCGAGATGCTTCGCCTTGCTCAGCATGACATCGATGAGATTGCGCAGATTGCGACACGGTCTCCATCGGGAGATGAGCGTGAGGCGCGCCAACTTCTCACCGTGCCGCCAGCAATGACTTGATAAAGCCGCTCTGATCCAACTCTTTCACCAACCGACTGTCCGCGAAGTCTTCCGGTTTCGCTCCCTTGGCCTTTGGCGATGTCTTCTCCAAATCCTGTAACAAACTTGCGATGCCCGCCGGATACGGTGGAACACTGAAACCGGTTTTAATAATCATCTCGTACGTCTCTTCGAGCAGCTCACGATCATCCGTGCGGAAGTACTTTCCCATGGTTTTCATGGCAAACGGTTTGTCCTTCATGCCGCGCACCGCGCCCTCGATGTAGGCCCTGAGAAAACGCCGCGCCGTATCTTCGTTCGACTTGAGGTATCTGCGGGTCGTCACCACGCCGTTAACGTGATACTCGATATCGAGCTTTGAGAGGTCCACCAGATCCTTCAATTTGGCCTTCCTCGCCTGCATCGTCGCGGGCGGAGTAACCGCCGCGGCGTGGACTTTGCCGGCGACCATTGCGCTGATAGTTTCCGCCGGCCCGCCTGTCTGGACCATCGTGATATCGCGCTCCGGATCGATGCCGGCGCGGCGCAGCGCGATGCGTGAAGCGAGATCCGACTGCGTGCCGAAGCGCGTCGTGCCGAAGATCTTGCCTTTCAAATCCTCTATTCGGTTGATGTTCGGCACGGCAAATATCCACCAATTAAACTTCTTCGCGATGGTGGCGATGATCACGGTGTCCGTGCCCGAGAGCGCAGCTTGGATCGGTCCCGCGCCTCCGGCCTGAATGATCGGTAGCTCTCCGGAGAGCATCGCCTGGATGGCCAGCGAACTGCCGGGAATGCTGATCACCTCGACGTTCAACCCGTGCTTCTCATAATAGTTTCCTTCTTTGGCGAACCAAATTGACATTTGCGCCGCCGAGGCCGAGCCGCCGCCGACGCGAATCTTCTCGAGTTTTTTCTCCTGGCCAAGCGCGATCGATGAGTGACAAACTAACAGTGCGAGCGCACAGCAAATTTCGAGTCGGCGGATCATCGTTGCTTCTCCCCATGCTTTTTGTCTGCCTATGCCGAGTCACAGCCAAAATGTTTTTTGTTTCGCTATTGACCCGTTTAGCTCGACATGGTTACGCTGATGACTCGTATGCCCCGCAGGCGCAGAAAATGCAAGGCGCGCGTAACGCGAATAGATTGGTCAACTATTGTAATCGAATGACGAGGAACTCCCATGTTTCCTTATCGCGATGAGAATCAGACCCAACGCCCGGCCATAGTTACGGCGGCAATCATCATTCTGAACGTCTTGGTTTGGATTTTTGTCCAAGGCGCGGGGTCGACCTTATCGGTGGCCAGGTCCGTCTGCGAGCTCGGTCTCATTCCGGGCGAGTTGACGCTCTCACTCCCGGTCGGCACTCGGTTCCCCATGGGCGACAGGCTCGCCTGTCTTACCGATCCGGGCCGCCAGGTCTTCCATCTATTTAGCTCCATGTTCCTACATGGTTCTTGGATGCATTTGCTGGGTAACATGTGGTTCCTGTGGATCTTCGGCAACAACATCGAGGACTCCATGGGACGACTGCGCTTCATTGGGTTTTATCTCTTGTGCGGACTGGCAGCCGCGATCGGCCAGATCGTGACTAATCCCAGCTCCGTGATTCCAATGGTCGGCGCGTCGGGAGCCATCAGCGGCGTCATGGGCGCCTATTTAATCCTGTTTCCCAACGTTCGCGTCTTTGCGCTTGTCCCGATTGTCATTTTCATTACCTCGGTCGCCCTGCCCGCGTGGGTGATGCTCGGCTACTGGTTCCTCATCCAGTTTGTCAGCGGTCTCCTAACCGCCGCCGATGAGATGGGCGGCGTGGCGTTCTGGGCACACGTCGGTGGCTTCGTCGCTGGCGTCGTACTGATAAAGTTATTCACCCGCGAAGACTACCTGCAGGCGCACCGCTCACACCATTGGCACCCTCGCCGGGTCATGTTCGACTGAAAACAGTCTAAATTTGCGCGCTGGGTTTAGGAGTAAACGATGAAAATCGCCGCACCACTAAGGCTCGCTGTCGCATTATCGATTCTGCCTTTTGTCATTGGCTGTCAGACCATGAAAGGCGAATCCATTACCGTGGAAACTCCCGCTGTCGAAACGCCTCAAGACCAAGCGCTGTCGAAATCCGTCCGCAGTCGGCTTCTCGCCGACAAGAAAGTTGATCTAGCAGGCGTCAAAGTCGTCTCCAACGCCGGCACAGTCTACCTCACTGGAACCGTGAAGTCTTTGGACGCGCGTGAACATGCAATCAAGATCGCCTGGGAAGTGAGCGGCGTGAAGAGTGTTGTGAACAGTCTCGAAGTTGAAAAGTGATGCTGACGGCGATCTTCAAACGACGCAATCCCTTTTGACTCTCACTACGAAGCACACGAAGGTTCTAAGTTCTTAACGTCGTGCTCTTTGTACTGCGATCGTTGAGAATTTTCGCTGCGCGCGCAAATTTCCGGCCGGCAAACTCCCGGATTCCGCTGCGCTACATCCGGGCTACGAACGAACCGGTGCGCGGAGCGCACCCACAAAAACCTTCGTGTCCTTCGTGTCTCCTTCGTGGTGAAATGAATCTTGTTACCTTCATCGCGGCTTAGCTGGACTAGGCGTGACCGGTGCCACTGACACACCGCGAACCCCGGCTTTGTCGATAGCTCGTGCGACGAAACCGGAAGCTTTCACGTCCTCGATGAATTCCCGCAGATAACTCGCGCCCGCTTCGCGCCCCTTCGGAATGCCCAGCGCTTGTTGTATTGCCATGAAGCGACCGTCGAGCACACGCGATCCGGGAAGCTTGACAGCATTCGCAACGAGGTGTTGCCTTACGCCAGCGACAACGTCCACTTTGCCCGCCAGGATCAATTCGAACGCCGCATTCGGATCCGGCGCGCGTATGAGTTCGGCGTGCTGCACACTGCGGCTCAGGAATAGATCGTACGCGCTCTTGGCTGATACGCCGATGCGCACACCCTTGCAATCAACATCCGCGATCGTAGAAAGCGTCGAGCCGGAAGGTACCAGATACGTGCCTTCGATCTCGACGTAAGGGGCGGTGAAACTGATTTCCGCCGCGCGCCCTGGATCGATCGCGAGAAACGCAACATCCCACTCCCCGGTTTTCACCGCCTCGAACATCTTTCCCGCCGATTCGAAAGCGACCACCTCGACCGGTAGACCGCTTCGCGTCCCGAGTTCATGCGCCAGATCAACGGCAACGCCACGGAGCTCTCCGCTGCTTGGGTCTCTTGTCGCGAGCACCGGGTTTCCATAATTAATCCCAATCCTCAGCTTACCCGTCGGCGCAAGCTCAGAACGTACGGAAGGTGAAATCATAAATGTGGGCTCCTCGTGGGCTCACTGGTTATTAAATGAAGCGATTCAGTGTTGCTGAGCGGTCAAGCGGCTTAGTCATTAGAGTCTTCATGATCGGGGTGATGATCGAGGCGGAAGAACTTGATCGCATTGCCGGCGACCATTTTCCAGCGCTCCTCCTGCGGGACTCCCGCCATCTGTGACGCCAAAGTTTTTAAAGAATTGGGCCAGCGGGTCACCACATGCGGAAAATCCGTCGACCACATCATCCGGTCGACGCCCACTTCGTGACGGAGCTTTACGCCGATCCGGTCTTCAAAGAATCCCCAATGGGCGTGTTCCTTCAAATATTCGCTGGGCAAGCGCTTTAGCCTCGGCAGCCCGAGCTGGCGCTCGGCCCAAAAACGATTGATCAGGTATTCATGGTCGATCTGCTCGTAAAAGTAAGGCAGCCATCCAACATTGTTCTCGGCCCAGTAGATTTGCAGTTTCGGGAAGCGATCGAAAACGCCGGACACGATCAATTGACTGGCCTCGACCGATCCCGAGTGGTGCGGTCCCTGGCGGGCGAAACGTTGCACGAAATCCGTCGGCGGACGCGCTTCGCCCTGCGGCTCGCGCGGGTATTTGAATAATCGCGTCTCGCGCGATCCGACTTTGGTCGGAAACGACGTGTGGACGATCACCGGCATTTCCAGATCGAGGGCGGCGCCCCAGAAGCGATCGTCCTCAGGCGTGGGGTAGCTCTGACCGCTCGGAAAAGTGCTGAGCCAGACTCCTTTCAATCCCATGCGCTTGCAACGTTCCACCTCGGCGATGTCTTCTTCCGCGCCGACATTGGGCAGTACGGCGATGCCGATCAAACGGTCCCGATCGACGACGCAATACTCCTCCGCCCAATAGTCGTTGAAGCCTTGAATGATCGCGATGAGTGCCGCCTTATCGCGGATCGCGGCGTTGCGCACATCCAAGGCAAACAAAACCTCGGCGTCGATGCCGTCCTGATCCTGCTCGCGCAGTCGCTGTTCGGCGGAGCCACAGCCCGGCGTATTGTCATAATCCAAGATGGTTGGATCGAAAGTTTCCGGCGCGCGCCCGCCGTAGAGGCTGGTGCCGCCATAGATCAGCTGGCGGCCCTCCAGCAGCAAGGCATCGTGCCCGTTGGCAAGCTTGATACGGCGTGGAGCGCGGTCGCGATACTGCCGCGCAACCCGGTGGGTCCACTGCTCGGGCGGCGATTCGAAGTGACTGTCTGCGGAAATGTAGCGATAGTTTCTAGCCATGAATGATCTTTATCATCGTTGAAGATGCTTCTTGGTTATCGCTTTGACGAACTCTTGGACTCCCGGCGAAACCGTCAGCACTTGCCGCAAGACCGGCTCCGCATCCTTCGCCAAGAGCAGATCGGCATCGTCGCCGCCGACTTTTCTTAGTTCAGCCACAAAGTCCTTGTCGCCTTCCAGTTTTCCAAACGCATCGCGCAAGCTTTGCACCAGCGGACGGGGCGTGTTGCGAGGCGCGAAGAGCGGTCGTCCGACGGCATCCGAGCCGGCCCAGGTGACGTACGCCGCCCATGCATCGCCGGCGGGACGGCGTTTGCCAAGGAGCTCATCGAAGGTAGGAACGTCTTTGAATTCAGGTCTTCTTTGAAACGAACCGGCGGCGGTGAGCTTACCTTGTTGCGTGAGCGGACAGAATCCGCCGCCGATGAGCTCACGCAGTGTTACCAGGTTGGCAGTGGCGTAGAGATCGGTCTCGCCGCGCTCGAAAGCAAGCCGAAGCTCGCCGCCGCCCTGGTAGCCTAGAATCCAGCGCACGTTCCAGCCGAGATACTCGGCGCCCCAAAGAAACATCGTGCTCCAGGCATCGTCGCCGGTGCGCGCGCCGATGCCGAGAGGCGGCTTGTCTTTACTCGTCAGTCGCTCCAGTTTATCGGGCCGGAGCAACACCACCGAAGCCGCCCGGTCAACGCTGCCTAACATTTCCCAGCCGCGAAGACTGTACTTGACGCCTTCCATACCGAAAACCTGCTGCGTCACCGCTGTGCTGCCGACGCAGTAATAAAGCGTCAATCCATCCGGCTTGGCGAGCTCCTCGAACCAATTGGACGCGGTCAGGCCGCCAGCGCCCGGCATATTCTGCACAATCAAAGTGGGGGTACCGGGAATATACTTCCCGAGGTGCCGCGCGAGCACTCGGCCTTCGGCATCCGAGCCGCCGCCGCTCGGAAAACCGACGATGACGCGAACTGTCTTCCCTTTATAGGGAAGATCCTGCGCGTGCAGGTAGGCAAGCGGCGCGGCGAAAAGCAGCCACGCCGCCGACACAAGCATCGCTACGGCCATAAAGTTTTTCCCTTTCGTGTCGAGAATTTTTCGTGATCCTCTTAGCTCATCAACCTTCGGGTGGCAATTCGGCGCAAGCGGAAAAAAGAATAAAGGAGAAATGTGATCCTGATCGTGGCAAGGACAGGAATGAATCACCCAATCGTGAACCGGATAGCGATTGCAAGTCGTGTGCGTGAGTAACACCCTCTTCGCTATCTCAAGCCCAGCTCTCGTTGCGCTTTTTCCAAAAACGAGAAGTCGGTGACCTGACCGACCGGCACCGGTCGCGTCACCTTGGTGTTCTCGCGTACCAGATCGATCAGCACCTGAATGGACTCAAGCTTCACGGAGCCGTCTTTGGTGATCACCCGCATCACCTGTCCGAGCGACTCTTTGGCCATCGCGGCGTTGATCGGCCGCATTTCTTTCATGATGATTTCCAGGACTTGGTCGTTGTTCTTCTTATCCCAAATGAACATCAGTCCGCGCAACGTGGCACGGACCATCTTGAGTATCTCGTCAGGACTTTCGCGGATCCTTTTCTCCGAGGTGCCGAAACCGTTTTGGGGAAACTCGATTAAATCGCCGAAAAAGATCAATTCATGAAACCCTCTCTGCTGCGCGGCGATATTATCCGGACTCTCCAGGATAACCGCATCGACGACACCGGACTCCAAAGCTGCTAAACGGCTCGCTCCCGTGCCGCCCATTGGATTCAGAGATACATCCCGCTCCGGGTCAAGGCCGAGACGCCTCAACACCAATACGGTCAGAAATGTGACCGTTCCGCCAGGGGAGCTGCCAGCGATTTTCTTGCCTTTAAGCTCGCGCGGTTCCTTAATCTCTTTTTTGCTCATCAGATATTGCAGCGGACGCGCGACGGTAAAAAGCACGGCTTTCATCGGTCGATCTCTGACGGCCGCGCCAATCACGCCGGTGACCGCGCCATTGTAGTCGATGTCTCCGGTAAGAACCGCTGTGCTCGCCAGCGCCGGCTGCATGATGATCGGCTCCAGCTCGATGCCCTCGTCCTTGTAGAATCCCTTGTGATGGGCGACGTAGAATGCCAGGAACGACACGGTTTTTGTCGGCAACGCCAAGCGGATTTTCTTGAGACCAGTCTGAGTCTGGCCATAGGCGGGAAGCAAAAAAACCACGATCAGCGAGCTAAAGATGATCGGAAGTGTGAATTTTGCGTTTGGATAAAATTTCAGGGTGCGAGACTGAGTCATCAATTGACCTTCTGCTGGGTCTTTCCGGCTGGGCAACCACGAGGGTCGCACAGCGTTTCATCCGCTCCAAGGAGCTGCGATAGAGCGTAATTTCATGCGCCCGAATCCGCGGGCGCATGAACATCTCATGCCATTTTTTACTGCTGTCTGACCCAACTGAAATGATCGATCGGTCGCGTAATTTAGTATCCGATCACGAGGCGGAAAGAGGCTGCTTACACTTTCCAACCCAGTGAAAGATCGACCCGAGTGCCGACCGGATCGAGTACAAACGTTTCAGCAAACCGCCCGTCTCTGGGAAGCTCGGCGGTTCCGCCGGTGGCCCCGGCGGCCAGCGCGGTTTGTGTGGCTCCCTTCACATCTTCCACTTCCATACCAAAATGGTAGATCCCTTCGCGACGATTGCGCGCCGGCAGAATCGCGAGATTGATATGGCCGTCGGATAGATAGATCGCTCTCCCGTGTTCGCTGCCTTCACCGCTGCGGGCGACCTCGTTAAGACCGAAGGAGGTTCTATAAAACTCGGCTAGTTTTTCGGTGTCCTTCGTGAGTAATGCGATGTGTCGAATGCGTGCCATGGTTATCTCCTTTCATGTCGGACAGTTGATAATGACTCACACTTATCTTTATCATGCAGACGCTACGCTACCGGTTCAATCGATCGCCACGAGTGTTGGCGCTCATTTCCGTCCCAACATATAGCCGTTCGTCCTGAGCCCAGTCAAAGGGTGAATGCTAATTCACTACTTGCGATAGAGCTGTTCGATCATACCGCTCTTTTCGATCTCTTTAAAAAAACTCGCGTCGACGAAATCGGCGGGCGCGGAATTCTTCACCTTCGGATCGCTCTCTCGTTCGAGCACCGCCTGGATCGCTTTATCGTTGGGCGCGGGCAAGGCTTCCAAGAGATCGACCTGTTCCTGGTAAAGATACGTCGCCTCTTCCGCGCTCAAGCCGCCCATGTACTTTTGCATCGCCGCAATCGCGCCGCTCCGGTTGGTCTTGAGAAAATGAATCGCCTCGACGAACGAGCGCATGAGCCGCTCGACAACACTGCGTTTGCGCTGAATCAAACCGCGCATCGTCGCGAAAGTGCCAGAAGGAGAAAGAATCTTCATTTCAACGGCGCTGGTGATGAGGCGTCCGCCGGATTTTTCCGCGGTGAGCGCCGCCAGACCACTCAAGACACCCGCTTCCAGTTTTCCCGCCGCCATCGCAGCGGCCACCTGCGGATGGCCGCCCAGCTGCAGAATTGTAACATCCTTGTCGGGCTTCAAGCCGGCTTTGGCTAACGCATTGCGCGCGAAGGTGTCGGCTTCTGAACCGTATTGAGAAACGCCGATGATTGCGCCCTTCACGTCTTCCAGACGGCGAATCTTCGAACTGCGGCTGACCATAAGTTTTTGGCTGGAAAGATTGGCCGACGCGCCGAGGATAGCGACTTCGGCCCCACGCGAGCGCGCGCGGATCAACGCGGTGACACCGGCAAAAACGACATCGACGTCACCCGCGATGAGCGACTGGACCAATCTCGGACTGCCGGTAATGAGCACGACCGCGGCGGCCAAATCATACTTGGCGAGGATGCCGGTTTCTTTGGCCACCCAAGGCAAAGATAGCGTTACGCTGGGACTGACGTAAGCGAGCCGCAGTTTGTCCGCCGCCAAGATCCAACTGCTTGTGCAAAAGAAAATAATCGCCGCGACAGAAATGATATGGACTCGTAAATGTCTCATCATCAGTGACTTAGGAGGTTCCTGAAAAAGGTTCGGAATGCTTCGAGAACCTCAGCATGAACGGAAATCGTCAATGATATCAAAACCCCTCGGTTCGTTCCTTCGTCAAGCTCAGGACATGCGAACCTAGAAAAGGATGACGTCCACCTCTTCCCCTTGCTCCAAGCCGTCTTGATTCATTTCAATGCGTACCATGCCGTCGGCCTTGACCAGAGTGAAAATCGCGCCGGATTTGCTCGGCAATGGCGTAGCGACGTAGCGATTCGATTCGCGTTCCAATGTCACTCGAACGTAGTCTTCGCGGCCGATCTGCGAGGCGATGTTGGTCTTCAATGTTGCCTTGAGCGTCTTTACCAAGCGGCTCACGGTTTCCGCGCTCTCACCGCCCAAGCGACGAATCATCGGCGCAGCGAAAAGATCGAAAATCACCAGCGCCGAAACCGGATATCCGGGCAGGCCAAGAATCGGCTTGCCGCACGCCTTTGCAAAAATCGTCGGCTTGCCCGGCGCGATGGAAATGCCGTGGAAAACGAATTCCGAATCGGGAAACGACAAGATAGTCTCCAGGGCGATATCTTTTGCGCCCATCGAGCTGCCGCCCGAGAGAAGCACCAAGTCACCCCACGCTAACGCTTCGCCAATCGCTTTGGTGAGCTCGGTGCGATCGTCGCGGATCACGCCCCAGTCCTTTAGCTTGCCGCCGCATTCTTCGATCAAGCCGGCGAGAGAATGTTGGTTGATATTCCTTACTTGTCCTGGCTGCGGTGCCGTATCGGCGTCAACGATTTCATCGCCGGTCGAAATCAACGCCACTTGCGGTCGTTTATAGACGGGGATCGAAGAAATGCCGACTCCGGTGAGCGCGCCGAGATCGTGGGCGCGCAGGCGCCGGCCGCGAGGAAAAACCAATTCGCCTTCTTTGATATCATCACCGATTTGAATGACGTTTTGCCACGGCGACACGCCGCGATGAATTTCCACCAGCGGTCCCGCCACTTCTTCGGTATATTCGACCATGACGACCGCGTCGCTGGCCGGCGGCATCATGCCGCCGGTTGAAATCCGCATCGCTTCGCCCGTGGCCAGGGGTTGCTTCGCCTCTTTGCCCATTTCCACGACACCGGCGAACTTTAAGTAAGCCGGCAGGCTCTGACTCGCGCCGAAAGTATCTTTGGCTTTTACCGCATAGCCATCCATCGCTGCGCGATGGAAATGCGGCAAGTCCACGGCGGAATGTAGATCGCCTGCCAACACACGCGCGCGCCCCTCGACCGATGGAATCCGCTCCGTACCGACCGGCTCGACGGCGAGCAAGCGTCGAAAAGCTTCCTGCGGCGCCAATACTTTGAAAAAAGTTTGAGCCATTTGATGGCAGATCATAGACCGAAGAATCAGTCGGAATCAATCGACATAACGGGTCAGTTTCTAGGAGTCGGCTTCTTCTTCCGTCATTCCGGCGGAGGCCGGAATCCAGTTCTTGCGGGTGTTCGGGATCTAACCTGGATGCCGGCCTTCACCGGCATGACATTTAACCTCCGTGCGGTAGACCCGCGGGGCATCGACAGACCTTTTTACTGCTATGCATGAAAGTTTTCGCGGTTCGCGCAAATTTTCTCGGCCGGATCCGCTAGACTGCATCCGGGCTACGAACTGACGGGTGCGCGAAGCGCACCCTACGGTAAGGGCACGGATGCCGTGCCCTTACTTTGCGTCTTTTGCGTTCTTTGCGGCTAAATCCTCTTGATCCGAATTCGCTCTCCCCCCGGGCCGCCGGGAGAGAAAAAACTTTTTTTCGTGACCTTTGTGGTTGATCCGTTTTTGCTTTCCGCGTCCCTTTATACGACTTGACAGCCTAACAACTTAGGATGAGAATCACGCCCGCAATGGATCGAGAAAGGAGTTTGGCGATGAAGCTACAGAAGGTCTATCACATGGGTATACCGGTGGATAATTTGGACCGCGCCAAAAAATTTTACACCGAAATATTGGGCATGGACTACGTCGACCGCGTCGGCGGCAATCCCAATAATCCAGATGCCTTGCCGATTCGCGGCATCTTTCAAAAACTTGACCGTCTGCGTTGTGGCACCGACGATATCGTACTCTTCGAACGACCCACACCAATCGAGCGCGATGCTTTGGATGAAGACGGGATCTTTCACCAGGCGTTTGATATGGCTTGGCAAGATTACGATGAAGCCCTGAAGACGGTCAAAGAGCTCGGCAAATTCCATCGCACTGTGGAACGCGACAGTGGCAATACCATCTACATGTTCGATTCCGAAGGCAACTATCTCGAGCTTCACTTTCCCAGACCGGGCGGCAGGCGCGCGCGGCAAGCAACCTAACCCGTATTATTTGTTGATCGACGAAAAATCATGTAGGGGCGACCGGCCGGTCGCCCTTGCGGTTCAGAGGCATAAACACTGACAAATCTCGCACCCGCTTAACTCGAAGGAAAACGATTGATGAAACAACCCATTAAACTATCCATCGGAGCAACTTCGAAGCGCGTCGACATCGCCAACGTCGTCGCTTTCACTTTTTTCAACAACGTCGAGCTGCCCCCTCAATCGCAACTCGACGTCGCCATGGGCTGGCGCGACTCCGAACTGGGCGGCACGGGGCCAGCGATTCTGGTCGACAAAAAGAAATACGATTTCGGTTTCGGCAATCCCGTGGGGCTTGCGGCGATGGCCTACCTCGGTCGCGGCTTCTACAAGCAAAAGATTCCGCTCCGCGCCATCGGCGTCTTCCCGACCTGGGACCGGCTGATCTTCGCCGTGCGCAAAGAGACCGGTATAAAATCTCTTGAGGACATCAAGGCGCAAAAATATCCTTTGCGCATCTCAACGCGCCGCCGGATAAAGCTGCAAACCACCGCCTACGCCATTGAGGAAGTGCTCAAAGCCTATGGTATGAGTTTTCGTGACGTCGAAAGCTGGCGCGGCAAAGTGATGGAAGTTTCTTCACCGAGCAGCAATGATCGCAAGGATCATATCGTGTCGGGCAAAGCCGACGCCGTCTTCGACGAAGGCGTGAAAAGCTGGGGACAAACGGCTCTCGATGCAGGAATGCGTTTCTTGCCAATCGATGAAACCGCCGAGCGCCACATGCAAAAATTTGGCTTTCCCAGCGCCATGCTGACGCGCCAACATTATTCGAAGTTGGATGAAGACATTAAAACCGTCGATTTCAGCGGCTGGACTTTTTTCTGCCATGCCGACCTTCCATCCAACATTGCCTACAACATGGCTAAATCCGTCGATCTCTGCCATGAGCAAATTCCCGTCGATCATTTCGACAAACGTCCCATGACTATGCAAGAATTTTGCCGCGGCGGCGAAGCGGGTCAACTAAATATTCCGCTGCATCCGGGAGCAAAGAAATATTTTCACGAAAAGGGGTACATCTGAACCGATGCCGCGAAGCGCGACGAGAATCCTAATCGCCTCAGGACTCTGTGCGGTTGGCTCCATTATTCAACCGCCTGTGATCGTCGCCATTGTGATGACATGCAATCTCCTGGGAGCGGCTACCGTCGTCGCGCAAACCACGGAATCCAAACTCGCCTCTTTAGAAAAGGTCCCGATGCCGGAGCGCCAGCAACGTTTGCACGAGGCGGCAAAAAGTGAAGGCGAAGCGGTGATCTACGCCAACATGGATGTCTCCGCCATGAAACCGCTCACCGACGGATTCATGAAACGCTATCCCGGTACGAAAGCAGCGAGCGTCCACTTCTCCGGTGCCGCCATTATTACTCGCCTCGATTCGGAAGCTCGCGCAGGAAAATCGTTGTCAGATGTCGTCCTCAGCGGTCAACTCGGCGTATTGGCCCTCATCGATAGAAAAGTGGCGGCGCGCTATCGCTCACCTGAGCGGGAATTTTATCGGGACGGATTCAGGGACAAAGAGGGCTTGTGGACCGCGTACATGACCAACGTCATGGTCAGCGCCTACAATACGCGTCAAGTTAAGAAGGATGAGGCGCCGCGTGCGGTCGAAGATCTCCTGAAGCCGCGCTGGAAAGGTAAGCTCACGATGGATAGCCAGTCTTACGTTTGGTTCGGGACCATTCTTCAATATCTCGGCGAAGAAGCCGGACTGCGTTTCATGAAGCGTCTAAATGAACAAAACATTTCGCACCAGCGTGGGCGACGTCTCATGACGCAGTTGGTCGCAGCGGGAGAATTCGAGATGGCCGTGGAGACGAACTTGAATTCCGTGCTCACGCTGAGCAAACAAGGAGCGCCGCTATCGTTCGCCCCGATCCAGCCTTATTTTTTAAGTCCCAGCCTGGTCTTCATGAGCGCCATTGCACCGCGGCCGTATACCGCCGCGTTGTTTATCGATTATCTGCTTTCAGAGGAAGGACAAAAGATCGTCGTCGGCACCAACCGCATGCCCGCCCACGTAAAAATCAAATCGCCGGAGAGCCAACTGCTAGAAGGTCAGGACGTGCGCATGCCCAACATTTTCGATATAGGAAAAAGATACCAGGCGATCGGCAATCGTTATCGAGAAATATTTGGGGGAGCGAGATAATAAATTATAGTTCCGGACGTTCCATTCGTTCCAAAAGTTCCAGCGGTTCCGGAAACGATTGAAACTTCTGGAACGACTGGAACATTTGGAACCGGTATTTTTGTAACAATCACGAAAGGAACTTGTCATGTCTGCCAAACCTAAAATCACCCTAGGCCTGCCCGATCACCCGCGCTGCCGCGCCCTGATCGATGGCAAGGTCGGCGTCGAAGGCTATGAGCTCGACATCGACCCGAACTTCACGACCTCGGGCGAGCGTCACTACAAATATCTTCATGGCCAATGGGACGTCGGCGAAGTTTCGGCGGCAAGCCTGCTGCGCGCGATCGAAAAGGGACAACAGTTGCTCGCGATTCCAGTCTTCTTTGAGCGTGGGCCGCGCCAGCGCAATATTTACCATTGTGAAAATCATCTTAAGCATCCGTCAGAACTGAAAGGCAAAAAATTCGGCTGCTTCCGCTACGGCGCCACCGCGGTCGTCTGGGCGCGCGGCTACTTGCTCGACGCGCACAACATCAAAACTACCGACATGCAGTGGTTCGTCTCAGGCAGAGAGGTTTTTATCGGTCATGAGCTGCCGGTCAAAGTGCAGCGCATTGAGCCGCCGCCGCCGTTCGGTGAAGAAAAGCTCGTACTCTCTAAAATGCTCAGCGACGCGGAGCTGCACGGCGCCGTGGTTCCCGGGGACAATGGCTATGCTGGTTTCTTCGGCGACGGCGAGACACCGAAGATGATGGCCGCGTATCCGGGCGTGAAACCGCTTTTTGAAGATAGTCAGGAAATCGTCGATTATGTGAAGAAAACCGGCATCAATCCGATCATGCACGTGTTGTCCATTCGCCGCGAAGTCGTCGATCGCCATCCGGATTTTCCGGCGAAGCTGACGCGCGCGTTTATGGCTGCTCGTGACGTCGCCGAGTCTTATATGCCCGCCGAAGAGATCGGCGGCTACGCCAAGGAACGAGACGCACTGGGCGAAGATCCATACGCTTACGTCATGGGCGAAAACGAGAAGCGCTCTTTGGCCGCTCTCAACCGCTACCAAATCGAACAAGGTCTGATGAAAACGATGTTGCCGATGGATGATCTCTTCGTCGGTCATGTTTGAGCGCGCACGTGCACCACGATGATGCGACGACTATTTGTCCTATACGTCCTATTGGTCTTATCTGTCGCGAGCGCGCTTGCCGCCACGCTCGAAGAATCCGCCAAGGCCGGGGGCGAGGTGGTGCTCTACAGTTCGCTCAACAACGAGCAAATTGTAACCTTAGTCGACGCATTCAAGAAAAAGTATCCGTCCATCAAGCCGTCGTTCTACCGCGGCACGAGCGAGCGAGTCTTGCAGCGAGCGGCCACCGAGGCCAAAGCCGGGCGGTTCGCAGTCGACGTCGTCACTGCGGCGGGTTTTCAATTGCAACTGATGAAAGACTCGGGCCTCACCCAAAGATTTGTTCCCCCGGAAGCAGCTGCGTACGACACGGGTTTCAAGGACCCCGACGGGCACTGGATCAACGTTCATTCACTGCTGAACTCGATGGCCTACAACACTCAACTCGTTCGCCCGAACGAAGCGCCCAAGAAATATGAAGATCTCCTCGCGCCCCGATGGAAGGGCCGGATCGGCGTCAATCTCCAAGATCCGGAGTGGTACGTGAATCTGCAGCGACGATGGGGCAAAGAAAAGGCGCGCAATTTCTTGAAGGCGCTCGCCGCCCAGCAACCGGGCGTGCGCGACGGTCATAATATCACTGCCCAGCTCCTCGCCGCGGGCGAGTTTCATGCCGTCACCAATACCTACGCGCACATCGCAGCGCGCATCAAAGGCCAAGGCGGACCGGTTCAGTATGTCTTCGACGAGCCGGTGATCACCTACGTACATCCCATCGCCTTAGTAAAGGCCGCGCCGCACCCGAGCGCCGGAAAACTACTCATGAGCTTCATACTTTCCCCTGAGGGGCAACGGATGCTACGGGATCAGGGCCGGATCCCCAGTCACCGTGACATCGACCCGCAAGTGTTTTCACTGCGCAACGTAAAGCTATATGCCAGCGATCCGCGCCTGGCTAAAGAGTACGGCCCCGCCGGCGAAGAGATGCGCGCGATCTTTGGCGCACGTTAAATCACCAGCGGTACTCGCAACACGCGCTCGCAGGTGCGGCATTATCGACGGACCGATCATCAACCTTATGGCTTGTCATCTCGAACGAAGTGAGAGATCTTGCGCTTCAGATTTCTCGGCTTCGCCTCGAAATGACATCCAAAAGATAGAAAGGTTTTTGCCACCATGAGCCTTTTCCCAACCCAGCGCACCACTCCCCTTCCCGGCGGTTACATGGGCAAGATCCTGCGCGTCGACTTGACCAGCGGCACGCTGCGCGATGAATATTTACCTGAAGAACCGATCTTGAAAAAATTCATCGGCGGTCAAGCGCTCGCTCTGTACATTTTGCTAAAAGAGCTGCCGCTCAATGCAACGCCATTCGGTCCAGAAAATATCGTCGTGATAATGACCGGCCCGCTGACGGGCAACGGGTTTACTCCCGGCGGCACGAAGATGACCGCGGTCTATTTAAGCCCGCTCACGGTCAATACTCTGGGACGTGGCGCGACCAGCGGCTATTGGGGCACGTATCTCAAGGCAGCCGGATACGACGGAATCATTCTCAATGGCGCATCGGTGAAGCCGGTTTATCTCTACATCGATGAAGGCAAAGCCGGGCTGCGCGACGCGGCGCAATTCTGGGGCTTGGGCACGCGCGCCACTGAAGATCGCTTGCGCGAGGCGGTCGGCCATCAAGATGCAAAGGTCCTCTGCATCGGCCCCGCCGGCGAGAACTTGAATCGTGCCGCCATGCTGGCCAACGACTACAACCATTTCGCCGCTCACAGCGGCGGCGCGGTCTTGGGCTCGAAGAAACTCAAGGCGATTGTTGTTCACGGCACGAAGCGACCAAGCTATCGCGACAAGGCGAAGCTGGTCGACGCCGGTTGGCGCTGGCGCAAAATACTCGAACAACACGACGTAAAAAAGAAGAAGACCAAGTATGGTCACGGCGAAGCTTGGGGCGCGCTCAATAATTTGAACTGGCGCAGCACGGAGCTCTCGCCTGCTCACATCAAAGGCTTCGACCAAAACGATGTCGTCCTTCGTCCCTGCTTTCAGTGCGCTCGACTATGTCCCTGGGATGCGACCATCGGCGAAGGGCGGCACAAAGGCACGCTGCTTCATTTCAACGCCGGCGGCGAGTGGCTCGACACCTTTTTCAATCTCGGCATCAAAGGCAACTCGGCGCTCTACCTTGCCGAGCGCATTAACGATCTCGGCATCGAGTGCAGCCATTTTTCTTGCGGCGCCGGTGTGGCCTTCGAAGCATGGGAAAAGGGCCTGCTCGGTCCGGAGAAGACAAACGGGTTGCAGCTCGAATGGGGCGACGTGGATGCTGCGGAAAAACTGCTCGATATGGCGGCGCGGCGCGAAGGGTGGCTGGGAAACTTGCTCGCCGAAGGGCCGAAGCAACTTGCGGAAGCCATCGGCGGCGACGCGCCCAAGTGGGCGGTGCATACCAAAGGCGGCACGCCGGCGATGCACGAGTGGCGTCCCATGCTCGGCCAAATGTTGCGCGAACTGGTTGCCAGCGGCGGCATGAAACCACAAGGCGGAGGTTCGACAAAGCCGCCGCCGGATCTGCGCCATCGTGAAAACTGGGGCCCACTCAGCGCCGATAATCCCGATGGCTGGGCCTGGTCGCATGTACTCTCGGAGCAATATCGGCAATTCACCGGCATCTTCGGTGGTTGCTGGTTCGCTCAAATGAATCAAAAGCCTGACGGTCTCAACAGCATCGTCGACGCCTTCAACGCGATCACCGGTTGGAATTTTACCATGGACGAAGCGCTCGACGCGGGTCACCGCAGCATGATTCTCCAAAGCCTCTTCGGCACCCAGCGTGGCTGGATCGCCGACTTTGACTGGCAGGATGTCGGCCCGCGATTCTTGGAACCGATTCCCGACGGCAGGTACAAAGGTTTTACGATTGCGAAATGGTTGCCGGATTTGGTTTTCGAATATTACCGGCTATCAGGAAGGCACGAACGCACGGGCAGGCCGTTCAAGGACACGCTGGAGAAACTCGGCCTCGAAGAATTCACGGAGTGGAGCCAGTTGGATTAGGAAAAATCCTGATCCGTAGGATGGGTGGAGCGAAGCGATACCCATCATTCTTCAATGCGGGTCGCGGCAGAAGTTGATGGGTATCGGCGCTCGCTCGCACCTCGACCCATCCTACAAACTGACGTGCTTCGCTCCGATTCGATCACCCCCATCTTAATCTTCCCCCGTCAGATACTGTGTCGTAATGTCATTCTGAGGCGAAGCCGAAGAATCTTGTCTTCGTAACGCCTTGAAAATGCGAGATGCTTCGCTTTGCTCAGCATGACATCAAGAGGTTGCGCGGATTGAGACACAGCCTCTCAAGGGGAAGAGACGGAAAGAAGTAACCACCCTGGGACACGATCGAGCAATCTTAAACCGTAGTTCAAATTCCTACGGTACCTCCTCCAACAGCCGGCTCGCGCCTTTGATGGGATTCCGAACGCGCAACTTCTTTTGCACGTACCACACGCGCGCGGCGACGGGATGAACAACGGGAACACCCAGATCGTTTTCCACGGCGACGATATCTTTCACTTGCCACGCGCCTGAGCCGAGTAGGTAAATTGCCTGCGCCGACGCATGTTTGGTGAATGACGATTTGAGGTGCTGGTAGATCGTCTCCGTTGAGATCTTGTCTGCTTCGTACGGCGTCGTATCCATTCCTTCCATCCCCAACACGTCAAACCCCGCATCGCTAAAGTAGCGTGCAAATAGCCCGTTGAGTTTATTGTCTCTGAAGTAGGTACAGCCAACGAATTTCTTGATGCCTAAGGCGCGCAGTGCTTCGGCTTGTGAGATCCCGGACGTGAAAATGGGAATTTTGTATTTTTCTTCCCAGCCGCCGACGATTTCCTGCTCTGCCTTGTGCCCGCGCACCATAAACGGAGGCCCGCCTTCGGGGTGAATCAGATCGACGCCGATTTCGGCAAGCTCGGCGACCTTCGCGTTGTAGGTTTCCAAAGCGCCGAGATATCCACTCTCGGAATGTTCCTTGATCCCGGCGTACATGGGAATGCACCCGACGCCTTCCGGCAGAAGTCGGATGAATTCTACGAGTGAGCCTGAACCGTAAGTTGGTTTCACTACACCGACCGTTCCGCGCCATGTTCCAGACGACATTTGAGCCTCCTTTATACTCCTGTGAAAGATCGACCGTCATCCTAATGGCAGTCTACGGACAAAGACAAGAGTCATTTATTCACTACTCCATTCACTCCCTCATTCCAGCGCGCTTTCCTCTCCCTTGACCTCAACGCGGGATGATTCTACATTCGCCCAGTCAACGATCATTGACCAGCTTAGGAGGGGATTCCATGAGCGACAATCATAGCGTGCCTGAAAGCCCCGAACTATTGGCGCTCCACGCACGCCTGGCGCAGTATTCTCTCGGTGGACATTGGCAGACCCGTGAGCAAATTCCGGATCTTGTTGCCCATCTCTGGCCGTGGTCGGTGATCTATTCATGCCTGATGGAGTCTGGCGAGGTGGTGAAGCTCGGCGGCGTCGATGACGCCGCGAATCGCCGCACAGTCCAGCTCGTCAACCCCGCGCTGACCCATAAGAAAGCGACGTCGCGCACGCTGCAGATGTCGATCCAGTTGGTCAAACCGGGCGAGCGCGCCGAATGTCACCGCCACACGGCGGCGGCGCTCCGTTTTGTCGTCGAAGGCGACGGCACTGGCTATACCAATGTCGAAGGCGAAGAGATGCTAATGGAACCCGGCGATTTAGTCCTGACGCCGAATTGGACCTGGCACGACCATTTCAACCCGGGAAAAAATAACATTGTCTGGCTGGATGTGCTCGATGCCCATCTAACCCGTCATCTCGACGCCGGGTTTCATGAAAATTACGCCGAAGGTCCGGCGCAACCGATCATCAAGCGCGACGGCTACTGCAAACAGCAGTATGGGGCGATCCGGCCTCGGATGGCGAGCGTCGGCGATGCAGCGCTGCCATACAATTACAAATGGCGCGACACAATTCAGGCCTTAAATGAAACCGCCGCAGCCGGCCGGTTTGATCCGCACGACAGTGTTTTGCTGGAATACACCCACCCGGCCACCGGCGGGCCGACCATGCCGACCATCGGCTGTTGGGTGCAAATGATTCCCGCAGGGGAAATGACCAAACCCCACCGCCACACGAGCAGCACCATCTATCATGTCGTCCAGGGACAGGGCGTCACGTCGGTGGGAAAATTAAAGGGCGCGACAAAAGACTTGGCCTGGGACGCGCATGACTGCTTCTTCGTGCCGTCGTGGAATTGGCATCACTTCATAAACAATTCGAAAAAGGAGCCGGCGATTATTTTTTCGGTCACCGATCGACCGGTGCTCGAAAGTCTAGGCCTGTTCAGAGACGAACAAGGGTAAAGACTGGAGTATTGGGGTTTGAATCCATCACTCCATTACTCCGCCACGCCAACTTAAATTTGATTTCGAGAGGACTCGATCATGCCACGTCCGTATAAATGCATTTCCAGCGACGGCCACATCGATCTCAACCCTGACATCTGGCGGGATCGCGTACAGGCAAAATGGCGCGACCGAGCGCCGAAACGCGTGAAGATGCCGAACGGCTCCGACGCGGTCGTAATTGATGGCGGCAAGCCCAATACCATCGGCATCACCCGCAGCGTCCGCGTGCCGCACGCGGAGCTCGCCAAACAAGTTCCGACCTTTGAAACCTGTGCAGGGACCGGCACGCCCCAACAACGCCTCGCCGAACAGGATCAAGACGGCATTGACTGCGAGATCCTATTTTCTCAGATCACGTTCGTGTTGCGGCAGACCAAAGACAATGACTTCTATCGGGACTGTATTCGCGCCTACAATGAATTTCTCGGCGAAGAATACATGGCGCCAGCGCCGGACCGCATCGTCTGCATGGGCACCATCCCGACGACCAACGTGGATGACGCCGTCAAAGAACTCGAGCACTGCGCCAAGCTCGGCATGAAAGGGGTAAAGCTCGATCGTTATCCGAGCGGCAAGAGCTATCCGACGCCCGAAGACGACAAGTTTTGGGCGGCGGCGCTCGACCTGGGCATAGCGCTTACCAACCACAACAACGGCAATATGGGGTCAGGCAGGGGCGAGCCCGATTTTTTATACCCAAAGGATCCGGGCCACGACGTCCATCAGAAAGACGCTTTCAAATTCTTCACCCGCTTCAGCAACGATGCCATGACCGCGGCGCTGCAAATGGCGTTTGCCGGAGTCTGGGACCGCTTTCCCAAACTGCAATTCTACTGCGCCGAAACCATGATCGGTTGGTTGGAGTATGGGCTATGGCAAATCGACGATCACTACCGGCGCTACATCGGCATGATCCACGACAACTGGGGACTTAACAAATTGGAGCGCAAACCGAGCGAATACTTGAAGGATCGCAATTATTGGGGCTTCTTGCACGATCCGGTCGGTGTCAAGCACCGCGACTGCATTGGCTATGACAAACTCATGTGGGGCAGCGACTTCGCCCATGCGGCGAGCGAGTTCCCGAACTCACAAAAGCATTTGGCAGAGGACTTCAAAGGCGTGCCGGAAAACGAAAAGCGCGCCATGCTGGTCGATAATTGCGTAAAGTATTTTCGTCTCGATCAGTAGGCAATTGCACCACGAAGGACACGAAGAGCACGAAGCAAGAAAGTAGGTTTTATAATTTGGATTTATTTATCCTGCAATAAACCCTTCGTGTCCTTCGTATACTACTATGCTTGAAAGTTTTCGCGGCTTGCGCAAATTTTTCTGGCGAAATACCCAGGATTCCCCGGCCTTACATCCGGCTACGAACGGACCGGTGCGCGAGCGCACCCTATGAATACCTTCGTGTCCTTCGTTCGCTTCGTGGTGAAGGATTGCTCTCTTTTGGTTGCGGTTTTGCCGCGCTAGGATCTTCGTGGTGAAAACAATCAGTTGGACCATCTGCGCAAGGAGAGTAAACCATGAGTGACGTGGGCACGACGCACGAAGATTTGGAACGATTTCTCGCTGAGCATCACCTCGTCGGCGCCGGTCTGAGGCGCGACGGGCGGGCGGCGCCGCGCCAGGGCAATACCGCCGCGCATTGGAAATGGGACGGCATCTTCCGCGGCTTGATGCGCTCCGGCGAGATCGTCACCGTCGGACCGAATGGCATGACCGGGATGCGCTCCGTGGTCGGCATTGAAGCGCGCAAGTTTCCAATCTGGATGAACGCGCAGATTCTTATGCCCGGAGAACGCACCCAGGCGCACCGAAATCTGCGCAGCGAAACGCGGCTCGTCTGTCAGGCTCCGAAGGACGCAGTCTTCGTATGCGAATACGAAGCTTATCCGATGGAGCGCGGCGACGTCGTCATCAGCCCGGCATGGACTTTTCACGACCACTGGAACAAAGACACCGCGCCGGCGATCTGGATCGATGGCTACGATAACGGCTACAACCCAAATGTGAACGTCAATGAGCGCATGCCCAACGATGAGCCGTACGAAGAGATAAAAAAACCGTCGGCCTACGGGCAACGTACGCTCGGTCTGGCGCGGCCGATATCCAACGAAGCACCTTTTCCGCTGCCGCCGGTGCGCTACCCGTGGGCCGATACGCACGCCGCGCTGATGGCGCTCAGAGAAAATGGTGAGAGTGATCCCTACGATGGCATTATGATTATGCTCGCCAGTCCTGTCGACGCCGGGCCGACTTTGCCGACGATCGCGTGGCAAGCGCAGCTCTTGTCCGCGAAACAGAAAACCCTGCCGCACCGGCATAACAGCACGACCTTCTACTTTGCTTTCGAAGGGGAAGGAGCCGTGGTGATCGAGAACGAACGATTAGAGTACGGCAAGGGCGATATCTTCGCCGTGCCGGCGTGGACGTGGCATCATCACGAGAATAGCAACAACGACGATAACATTTTGTTCTCCATCGACGATTGGCCGGCGATGAAGAAGCTCGGCTTCTACATGAAAGAAGAGGCGAAGGGATTTTGAAACGGGCAGGTTTGAAACCTGCCCCTACGCCTCGATTCCGGCACCGTTACAATTCCCCGCCACATATTTTTGTAGGGGCGGGTTGAAACCCGCCCTTCCCTCTCTCTAGAGTCCTGACCAGGATTCGTGTATGAGAATCAACGCCATGGCGAAACCTTTGTCCACTGTTGAAAAAGTTGAGCCGGATAGCGTAACGAAGAGCGAAGAATGCCCTGCGCCGGCCAAAATCGCCGTGCGGCTCAACGGACTGTGGAAGACTTACCCGGACGGCGCAAACCCCGCGGTTCAAGATCTCTCGCTAGAAGTTTACGACGGCGAAATTCTCACCTTGTTGGGGCCGAGCGGCTGCGGCAAGACGACAACTCTGCGCATGGTGGCGGGCTTGGAGACGCCCGATGCCGGAGACATCTTCTTTGGCGATCAGGCGGTGGTCGTCAGCTCGCGTCGACTAACTCTGCCGCCGAACAAACGCAACGTAGGAATGGTTTTTCAATCTTACGCCATATGGCCGCACATGACGGTAGCGGAGAATGTCGCGTTCCCGCTCAAGGCGCGCAGATTCCCCAGGCATGAGATCAGGGAGCGCGTGGTGCGCGTCCTCGACCTTGTCGGCCTTTCGGGTTTCGAAGATCGGCCCGGGCCACTGCTGAGTGGCGGGCAACAGCAGCGGGTCGCATTCGCGCGCGCGCTGGTCACGGAACCGCGCATCCTGTTACTCGATGAACCGTTTAGCAATCTCGATGCCAAACTGCGCGAACAGATGCGCATCGGCGTGAAACTTTTACAAAAGCGGCTCAACATCGCGATGCTTTTCGTCACCCACGATCAGATCGAGGCGTTGAGTTTATCCAATCGCATCGCGCTCATGAAGTCCGGCGTCGTACAGCAACAAGGCAATCCGCGCTTGCTTTACGAAGAGCCGGTCAACGAATTCGTGCGCGACTTCGTTGGCAGGACGCTTCTCTTCAAAGGTAAAGTGGAAACGAGCAATCCATCCGGCCAGATGGCCATCGCGCTCTCCGGCGCGCGCGACTGCATCGTGTTCGGCCGCTGCTATAATCCCGGCGGCATGAAGACAGGCGAATCGGTCTACATCGGCGTTCGTCCCGAGGATGTCGAGATCGAGCCGGCGCTCGGTACGGAAACGCCTTCAGGTATGATCGGCGGCACTGCCCGGGCGGCGCTATTCATCGGCGAGCGCATCGAGTACCAGGTGGAAGTTGACGGGCAAGGCGTCATCATGATCTACGGCGAGCGACACACGCCGATCGAAGAAGGCAGTAGAGTGTGGCTCAAGCTCAGGCCGGATGGCCACAGCGCGTGGATGTCGAACTGGTCGCATAAGGAAGAATAGCAAACCAGGCGATTGCCATTGTCTAAATTGAACAGATCGACTGTAGTGAGGAGTAACCATGCAAGTCGTCGGAAAATCTGAGATCGTTGCGACAATTTTATCGGTCCTATCTGTTCTATCCGTCATATTGGCGCGCTCGGTATTCGGTGCTGCCGCGCCGGCGAATTTCGAACAGGAATGGTCCAAGCTCATCGCCGCGGCCAAGCAAGAAGGCACGCTGGCAATCGCCTCCGGCGGTGCGCCGTCCCGCCAGTATCGCCCGGTGACGGACGCGTTCACGAAGAAATTCGGCGTCAATATCGAAGTGTCCACCGGCAACGCGACGGACACAGTCAACCGCCTGTTGGCCGAGCGCAAGGGCGGCAAGTACACCGTGGATGTTGCGTTGATCAGCTCCCGCGAAAGCAATCAGAGGCTCCTTCCGTCGGGATCTTTGGTTCCCCTCACACCTCTACTTATGCATCCCGAAGTGGTGGACATGTCCGGTTGGTACCGCGGGCGGCATTGGTACGCCGACAAAGCATCGAGCTACGTGTTAATTTATCACGTCTCCAAAGAAGATCAGTACGAGAGTTGGTACAATACCGAAAAAGTCAAGGATGCCGACATTGCAACCATAAAAAGGCAAACCGACTACTTCGACCCGCGGTGGAAAGGAAAAATCGCCGGCCAAGGCATGGGCGATCCGTCCGGCATCCGGCAGATGATCGATAGTTATTTTGAACCCGATCGCGGGCAGGAATGGATTCGGACCTATTTACTCAATGCCGGAGTGACGTTCTCGGACGACCGCCGGATTTTGGAGACCTGGTTGGTAGGGGGAAGATTTCCCTTCTATGCCGTTGCGACGGGAAGCGAAGAGCTGATTGCGTTGGCGAAAAAAGGACTGCCCATCAAGCAGGTATTTTTTCCGAAACAACTCGGCGTGATCCGCGCCGGCGGCTCCGGATGCTGTATCTCGGCGTTTGCCAACGCGCCTCATCCCAACGCGGCCAAACTGTTTATCAATTGGTTTCTCTCCAGGGAAGGCCAGACCATGACGCACACGATGATTCCCAACCTCGATCGCTCGTCCCTGCGCAACGACATACCGACCGGCGAGGTGGTGCCGGAGCAACGGCGCGCCGCCGGCGTAGAGTATGCCTTTCCGGATGCCGACCCCAAGTTCGGCGCGCGCCAGGAAGAAGCGCAGAAATGGGTTTTGAAACTTTGGGAGTCGAGGCAGAAGTAGTCGATCCGTCGAGGATCGAAGATAGAGAATAGAGGTTCGCGATCGTCTATCCTCGATCCTCCATCCTCGACTGTGAAAACCAGTGGACCACTCACCGACAGTCGCGGAATTCCCTGCGCTAAGTCATGCGCGCACGCCCTGCCTAACGAAAGGCCACTTCGTCATGGCCGTGGTGCTGCTCGCGCTCGGCTACTTTCTCATCTGGCCGGTGCTGTTGCTGTTAATCAATAGCTTCAACGCCGCATCCGATTGGTTCGTTGAACCGCGCACCTGGGGAGTTAAGCATTGGGTGAATGCGTTTCAGCGCCCCGGTTTACTTCGTTCTTTAGGTAATTCTCTGCTTATCTGGTCGATGACCGTGGCTTGCAGTTTTCCCATCGGCGTAGCGATCGCCTGGGTTTTGGCGCGCACGAAAATTCCATTCAGCCATACTTTGGAGTTTTTGTTTTGGGTCTCCTATATGGTTCCCGCTCTTCCCACTACCATCGCTTGGATCACTCTGTTGGACCCGGACATCGGCATGATCAATGTCGTTCTGAAAAAATTGTTTCAACTTGACCAGGGGCTGTTCAACATTTTCAGCATCCCCGGCATCGTGTGGGCTAACTTGATGGGCCACGGCATCTCGATCAAGGTGATGCTTTTGACGCCGGCCTTTCGCAACATGGATGCGACGCTGGAAGAAGCCGCCCGTGTCGGTGGCGCCGGCAATTTGAGAACGCTCTTCAGAGTCACGCTGCCCTTGATGATCGCGCCAATGATGATGGTTTTCGCTTTGCAACTCCTGCGGGTCTTTCAGTCTTTTGAAACGGAGTATCTATTAGGCTTGCCCTTCGGCTTCTTTGTCTACTCAACAAAGATTTTTGCGTTGATCAGAAACCAGGTTCCCAATTATGGAGAAGCCACGGTCCTGGCGAGTATCACACTGATAATGATCGGTTTGATCATTCCGCTGCAGCGCTGGATTCTTGAACGGCGCCGCTACACCACCATCACCGGCAGTTTTCGGCCCGGCCTCATCGATCTCCGCCGGTGGAATTATGTGGCCTTCACGGTGATCGCCTTGCTGCTCATCTTGCTCACCGTCGGGCCCCTAGCCATTTTAGTGTTGGGAAGTTTCATGCAGCGAATCGGTTACTTCGTGTTGGGATTTACCCTCGACCATTGGCGCTTCGTCTTGACCGATCCAGTGTTTGTCAAAGCGCTTCGCACCACGCTGATTCTCGCGGCCACCGCGGCGATTCTAAGCCCGCTTTTGTTTTCGATTCTCGCTTACATTTTGGTACGCACGCGCTTGCCGGGCCGGGGCGCGCTGGACGCGATGATCTGGTGTGCCGGCGCCATTCCCGGCATCCTCGCGGGGCTCGGTCTCCTATGGGTATTCATCGGTACGCCGCTGCTGAATTTCATGTTCGGCACCCTCTGGGCGCTAATCCTCGTCGTCCTACTTCAAGGTAAGACCACCGGCGTCAACATCATGAAAGGCGTGTTCGTCCAGGTCGGCGCGGACATGGAGGAAGCCGCGCGCGTCTCCGGTGCGGGCTGGATCAGGACCTATTTCCGCATTTGGCTGCCGCTGTTGATGCCGACTTTGATGCTGCTAGCGGTGATGAATTTCGTCAGCGCGGCCGGCGCCACCAGCAGCATCATTTTGCTCGCGTCCCGCGATACGATGACGCTTTCACTGATGGCGCTCGAGTTGTCATCGACCGCCGTGAGCAATCGCGAAGCGGCCAGCATCATCAGCATCTTCATCATCGCTTTCACCATGACCGGCGCTTTGCTCATCCGATACTTCGGCCTTCGCTTCGGCGTGCGCCATGACATGCACGCGGGCGCATCGGAGTCGGCGCATCGCGCGCCGCCATTGTAAGCCGCATCATATCCTGAAGCTGTAGGGGCAGACCCCCGTGTCTTTCTTCCTTTTTTTCAAAGAGGGCAACGTATTCTTGTTGGGGCAAATTCTCCCTTTGCCAAAGGGGGACGAAGGGGGATTTTTCATCATATTGCTTTTTCCCCCTGTCTGAACTAATCAGGCCTATGATTTGAATAGGAGGGTCTCGCGATGGCTGAAACCAATGTTGCCGATACTTTAGTTGAGTATCTGAGTTCTAAAAATGTGCGCCATATCTTCGGCGTGCTCGCGCATACCTCGTTTGCCATCGGCGATGCCGTAGCCAAACGTCCTCATATGAGCTTTATCAACGCCCAGCACGAAGGTGGCGCGGGAAACATGGCGCTCGGCTACGCGCGCGCAACGAAGAAGCCGGCTGTTTGTCTGGTTTCCGCGGGCGGCGGTGCGACCAATATCGTCACCGCCGTTGCGCAAGCTCACAAAGAATCCGTGCCCTTGTTCGTCATCTCATCGGATATCGACACCGCCGCCTCGACGAAAGGACCTTATTCCTCGTTCCACGGCATGGAGCATGTCCGACTGTTTCAGCCGATCACCAAGCAGAGCGCAAAACTTGAACGTGTCGAAGAACTAGGATCGCTGCTGGACGCGCTCTTCCGCCAGACCACGCGCGGACGCCAAGGTCCGGTCTTTCTCATCGTCCCCGAAGATCTGCAGCATGAAAATCTTCCCGAGCCGTTGAGCTTCACGCCGACGGCCGAGCCCGTCGCGCCGGCGATGGATGCCGGCGCCGCACAAGCGGCCGTAGACTTCCTGCTCCAAGCCAAAACTCCGGTGGTGCTCGCCGGCACCGGCGTCGACTGGGCCGGCGCCCGCGAAGAAGTGCGCGAGCTTGCCGAATTGTTGTCTCTCCCGGTCGCTGTCAGCTATACGGCCAAAGGCGTGTTTCCCGAGAATCATCCCCTCGCGCTCGGCTGCCTCGGCTTCGGCAGCCGGCCCTACTCGCGCAAGTTTTTTCAGGAGTCCGATTTGATTCTCGCCCTGGGCGCGACCTTTAGCGAAGGCACGACGATGCGCTTCGGGCACGAGATCATTCCCGAGAGGGCCAAGATTATTCAGATCGACACCGATCCCGAGGAGCTCGGCAGCAATTATCCGACGGCTTTGTCAATCCAAGCGGACGCCAAGATCGCCCTGCGCGCGATCATCGACGGCGTGAAAAGCCGCCAACCAAAAGCAAATGGCGCAAGAGCTCAGGCGATCCAGCAAGCCAAACAAGCCTGGAAAAAAGATCTCGATGAGAAAACCGCTAAGTCAGGTTTGTCTTACGACTCCGTGATGAAAGTTCTCAATGAGCTGCTCACGGGAAACGAGATCCTGACGACTTCGGGAATGACCGGCGACACGCTGCGCGGCATCGACGCTGTAACCCCAATTATCCACGCCGGCGAGTTCCGCGCCATCGGCACGGCGCTCGCGACCGCGATGGGCGTCAAGCTCGGCCGCCCGGACGCGCGCGTCATCTGCGTCACCGGCGACGGCTCTTTCATGATGGAGCAGCAAGAGCTCGCCACCGCGACCTATCACAAAATCCCGGTGTTTGTCCTGATCCTCCGCAATAACGCCTACGGCGGCATGAAACGCGATCAGATGAAAACCTACGGAGGCCGTATCATCGGCACCGAGCTCTTCATCCCCGACCTCCCGCGCCTCGCCGA
>DASYUV010000290.1:0-45373 GCA_036000865.1 Binatia bacterium
GGCGGCTAAGCTCAGACTTGAATAAGAATACCAGAGAGCTTCACCTATTCCAGTCTGAACTTGTTTCCGTCCCGGTTGTATCCTCTCCCGCCAGTTTCCTACATCTATCGAAACCAAAGATCCAAATGTCGTCGCTAGCTAGGCGATCCGCGATGACGCTCCCAGCGAGTTTCGAATTGCCAAATTTCCGTTGCGGCCTATGATTTGCTCTAGATTCACGATATATCCGGGCGTGATATGGAATTCGGGATCTTCGACCACCTGGACCGTAACGATCTTCCGCTCAATGAATTTTACGAGGCACGACTCAAACTGATCGAGGCCTACGAGCAGGCGGGCTTCTATGCCTATCATGTGGCCGAGCACCACTCGACGCCCATCGGTATGGCACCATCACCGAGTGTGTTTCTCTCCGCAATTGCGCAACGAACGAAGACGCTACGCTTCGGTCCAATGGTCTATGCACTGCCGCTACATCACCCCCTGCGCTTGATTGAAGAGATCTGTATGGTGGACCAATTGAGCGGCGGCCGGCTCGAGATCGGCTTTGGCCGCGGTTCCTCGCCAACGGAAGTCTCTTTTTACGGCCAAGATCCCGCTCAGGCGCAGGATATCTATACCGAAGCACGCGCCCTGATCCTCGAGGGACTCACCCACAAGACGCTCACGTTCGAAGGTAAATTTTTTTCCTTCAAAGACATCCCAATGGAACTCGAACCGTTGCAAAAGCCCCACCCGCCGATGTGGTACGGCGTCCATTCGCTCGAGGCCGCCGAGCGCGCTGCGCACCAACGTCTGAACATGGTGAGTCTCGACTCGGCCAAAGACACGCGCGCCTACAACGACCGCTACCGCCAAGTCTGGCGCGAATTGCACGGCGAGCTGCCAACGCCGAAGCTCGGCTTGAGCCGCTTCGTTGTCATCGCCGAGAAAGAGGAAGAAGCGCTTTCCACCGCTTGTCGCGCCTATCCGGTCTGGCACAAAAATTTTTACTATTTGTATCATCTCCGCGGCGGCAAACCGACCCACCCACGGCCGGCCGAGTTCGACAAGATGATGGAACGCGGCCAAGCAGTGGCCGGTAATCCAGACACCGTTACAAAGTTTCTCCAAGCCGAGCTCGATGAATCGGCGGCGAATTATCTGGTCGGACAATTCGCTTTCGGCGATCTCTCCCTCGGTGAATCGCTGCGCTCGGTGGAACTATTCAGTAAATATGTCATGCCGCGAGTTAACTCAAAGGATTAGGAAGGAGTAATCCATGGAAAAAATCGGTTTTGTTGGAACCGGGGCGATGGGAAGCGCTCTGTTATCGCGTCTGAAATTAGCCAGCGTCGCGGCCATCGCCTTTGACATCGCATCGTCGGCAATGGAAGCCGCGCGTAAGGAAGGCGCAGACACCGCGCCGTCCGCGAAAGCGGTCGCGCAAGCTTCGACCATCATTGACGTAGTCGTGCGCACCGACCAGGAAGTTATCGAATGCACTCTGGGAAAAGATGGCATCTTAGAAGGCGCAGCGCCAGGCTCACTCGTGCTGCTCCACAGTACGATCCGACCAACGACGACAAAGAAAGTCGCCGAAGCCGCGGCCGATAAGAGAGTCAATGTGATCGACGCCTGCATGACGGCAATTCCGAGCGTGGTGCGCCAAGGTGGCTTGACGTTCCTCGTTGGCGGGCAAAAAGCATTTTTCGACCGCGCCAAGCCGCATTTGATGAATATGGCTAAGGACGCCGTATATATGGGACCGCTCGGCTGCGGCAACGTGACCAAGCTTTTTAAGAATATGGTCACCGCGTCCGAGGCCCTTGTCGTTTACGAGGCGCTGCAAATCGCCAAGGCCGGCGGCGTTAGCTACAAAGCGGCGCTGGATTTGATGCAGAAGACGCGCTCGCAACATATCCTGGACCGCTGGGATATGAGATATGACCTTGCCGGCGGTGAATTAAAGTTCAATGCCGGCACCAATCTCTATGACAAAGACCTGCCGCTCGCGGCGGAAGTCGGAAAGAGTCTCGGCGCAGAAATTCCGGTCGTCGAAGCGCTGGCGAAATTGGGCATCAAGCTCAACGGCGGGAAGGTCAGTATCTGATTCCTGGCCGTCAATATCTGTCTGGGAATCTGTCAATTGGATTTAAACGACGCATCCACGTAGGGGCACCTATGTGTCTGCCCTTCCGAGCGGGCGATCGCCCCTGCCAATGATTGGGAAACGGAATTAAGGCCCGCTTCCAGGCGGGTTCAGAAATTGTAAATATTTTCGCGACAGGAATGCGAACTAAGATTTACCGCGCCCACTCTGTCGAGCTCGATTCCGAAGAGATTCGCTCCGGTGAATGGTTTGCCCGCGCCACAATTGTCATCGAAGAGAACAGGAAGACCAAGAGAATTCCGATCTTTGGCAGGCGGCGGGCGACTTTCGAAACTCAGAGACAGGCAGACACCTACGCGCTCGAACTCGCGAAAATGTGGATTGACGGTAGGACGTGGGGCACCAACGGTCATGGCTAAAGACTGAGTGAATCAGGAGAATGTGATGGAAATTGCCGACGCGCAAAAATTTTTACGAGAAAACCACCGGGCCTGCATCGCTGTGCGGCAAAAGGACGGCTGGCCGCAAATGACCTTCGTCACCCCGGGCATCGACCCTGAGGGACGCATTATCATCACGTCGCGGGGCACGACGTATAAGATCAAGCACCTGCGTCGCGACCCACGGGTGTCAATGTTGATCTTCGGTGAGCAATACAGCGGCTCGAAGTTCGTCCAGATCCACGGCACAGCAGAAATTATCGACCTACCCGACGCGATGGACATGCTGATCTATTGGTACAAGCAGCTACGCGGCGAGCACAAAAACTGGGATGAGTACCGCAAGCAAATGATCGATCAGAAACGAGCGATTATCCGCGTTAAGATCGACAAAGTCGGCCCACAGAGCGTGAACCGGATTTGACCGCAAAGAGCACCAAGGCCACAAAGTTAGAAAAGCAAGAAATCATAACCACAAAGGATGTAAGAGTCGCAAAGTAGGGGCGGGTTTACAACCCGCCCTCTTTGTGTTCTTTGTGATCAATATTGTTTTCACGCCGCCGCGCTTAGCCGTGCGCGATCGTGCGGTGATTCCAAATGATCGAGGTTCGGTCCGATAGGATAAATGCCCGTGGGATTGACGTTGAGTTGGCCGTAATATCCCGCCTTAATTTTCTGTAAATCCAAAGTCTCTTTGATCCCCGGCCACTGATAAAGCTCGCGCAGATAGTTCGCTAGATTCGGATAATCTTGTATCCGCCGTAGATTACACTTGAAGTGGCTGTAGTAGACTAAATCGAATCGGAGCAGTGTCGGAAAAGCGCGCCAGTCGGCTTCCGTGATACGGTCGCCGGCCAAATATCGTCGCTCACCGAGTAGATTCTCCATCATATCGAGACACTGAAACACTTTCTTCGCCGCCTCCTCATAAGCTTCCTGCGACCGAGCAAATCCCGCTCGGTACACACCGTTATTGAAATGGCTATAGACAAACTCATTGATTCGATCGATCTCGCCACGCACTTCTTCCGGATAAAAATCGTAGCTCACATCGGTATGCGCGCGGAAGGCGGAATTGAACATTCGAATGATTTCCGGCGATTCATTATTGACGATCGTGCGCCGTTCGCGGTCCCACAGCGTAGGCACCGTCACCTTCCCCGTATATGCAGGATCCGCCGCGGCGTACACTTGATACAAACGAAAAATCCCGTCGGCGCACGGCTGCAAATCATCGATGCCCTCCGAATACGCCCAGCCTTCGGTCTTCGGCTTGTCGGCGAGCGACATGGAAATGATGTTTTCGAGTTTTTTGAGCTTGCGAAAAATAATCGTTCGGTGCGCCCAAGGACAGGAGTAGGAAACAAATAAATGATAGCGGCCGGGCTCCGCCTTGAATCCGGCGCTCCCAGAAGGTCCCGGACCGCCGTCCGCAGTAATCCAATGGCGGAACTGCGAATCGGCGCGGACAAAACTGCCGCGCGCATCGGTTGGGATCCGGTCGTCGTTACTCCATTTGCCGTTCATCATATGGCCCATTGGATTTGCTCCTTTTCCTTCGCTAGATGACTTCTATCAGAATCCCGACAAACGAAAAAGGCACTTTCTCACGTCATCGGCGCCTCCGCGGTGAAGCATCCAAAGCGTCCGTGTGCTTCATGTGCATTGACACTGGAATAGCGGTTCTGCGATAAGCTGGGAAATCATATGCGACAAGCAGGAGAAACAATGGAGACAGTCGGCTTCATCGGTCTCGGCAACATGGGCGGCCCTGTCGCCGGCCATATCCAGCGCGCGGGCTTCCCGATGGTTGTGTTTGATCTTCGGGAAGAAGCGGCACGCCCATTTCGAGAGCGCGGCGCCAGGGTCGTCGATTCCGCCCGCGGTCTAGCGCAGCAGAGCGACGTGATCATCACGGCACTGCCGATGCCCAAAGATGTCGAGCAGGTGGCGTGCGGTGCAAGGGGAATTTTGGAGGGAATAAAACCTGCATCGGTCTACATTGATATCTCGACAAGTCCGCCATCACTGATTCGCCAGCTTGAACCGCTCTTTCGCGCCAAGGGCGCTTTCGTGCTCGACGCTCCCGTCGCCTCCGGCCAGCCGGGAGCCGCGCGCGGTATCCACGAAGTCATGGTCGGCGGCGAGAAAGCAATCTTCGATCGGGTCACACCGATCCTGCGCGCTTTCGGCGATCAAGTGTTGCACGCCGGTCCATTGGGCAGCGGCAGCATCTGCAAGCTCGTCCACCAGATGATGAACAGCACGATTTCTCAAGCGATCGCCGAAGGGCTGACGCTCGGCGTCAAGGCCGGTGTAGAAACCAAAGCGCTTTGGGAATGCGTTCGTCGCGGCATGGTCGGACGCATGCATGTGCTGCATGTTCAGGTGCCGCAGACGGTGTTCCGCAATAATTTTGAAACGGACACTTTTCCGTTAAAACTGCTGCGTAAAGATGTCAGTCTCGCGACCGCGTTGGGACGCGACCTTAATGTTCCTTTGCCGCTGGCGGACATCGCTGAACAAAATCTTATCGAGGCCGTCAAGCGCGGCTGGGGCGACAAGTCGGCGTACACCGTAACCTTTCTGCTTCAGGAAGAAGCGGCCAAAGTCAAAATCAGAAGCGCGGACGTAGATCCCACGCAAGCGGCGAAATATATTTCGACGCATCCTGACTCGACGTGACCCCACGCCGCGGCGTTTGCGAGCGCGGACGGCTTGAACCGTTTGAACGATTCGAACGACTTGAACCTTTCTTAAGCATGGACCCGGAGGTGACCGATGGCCAATAACGGTTTCAAAGTTCTCGATAGCGACATGCACATCCTCGAGCCGGCGGATCTCTGGCAGCGCTACATCGACAAGAAGTTTAAAGACCTCGCGCCCGTCGGCACCACCGATCACGTGCGCGATTTGCGCTTGGTCGGCCCTGATGGCCGCGCGTGGGGCCGACCGACCGACCCTCCCGCGGGCACACTGCCGCCACCCGGCCATATTTTTTACAAAAACCAAAAGCTCTTTCGGCCCCACTTCGAGCGCGGCTGGACTGCGCAAGTGCAGCTCGACGCGATGGCAGAAGAAGGAATCGATCTGGCGATTCTCTATCCGAGCCGTGGGCTGAACGTACTCAGCATTCCTGACTTGGATCGCGAATTCGCCGCCGCCCTTGCCCGCGCCTACAACGACTGGCTCTACGAATTCTGCCAGGCCGATCCGAGCAAGCTCGTCGGCGCCGGCATGATTTCGCCTTTCAACATCGACGACGCGATCGCCGAGACGCGTCGCTGCGTCGAGAAGTTGGGCTTTCGCGCAATTTTTCTGCGCGCCAACATTGTCAACGGCTATAACTGGCACGAGCCGTACTACGAGCCGCTTTGGTCCGCCCTCGAGAACCTCGGCGTGCCGCTCGGCTTTCACGAGGCCAACAACTCGGCGGCGCGCCAAGTCGGCGAACAATTCGGTTATGACTTCATGTTGCGCCATACTTTTTCTCATCCCGTCGAACAGATGCTCGCTGTCGGTAGTTTTTGCGGCGGCGGAGTCTTGGACCGCCATCCTCGACTTCGCGTAGCGTTTCTCGAAGGCAATTGCGGCTGGCTGCCGTTTCTTTTATGGCGTCTCGATGAACATTGGGAATTGTACGGCGACCAATGGGCGCCGGAGCTTAAGAACCCGCCGAGCATCTACTTCAAGAGGCAGTGCTATGCATCGGTCGAATGCGACGAGGAGCCGGCCAAATATGCCATCGATTTCCTCGGCAACGAACGCTTGGTCTTCTCCACGGACTTTCCCCATGTGGATACCAAATACCCGAAAGCCGTCGAGCGTTTTCTAGAACTGCCGATCACTGACGAGGACAAGCGAAAGATTCTCTGGGACAATTGCGCGACCTATTACGGCATGGGCGGAATCTGAATCGTGCGCTGCGGCAGTCTGATGTACAAGAATTTGATCTTGCGATATTTGATTCTTTCATACATTTTATTCGGGAACGAAGCGCATGGCGGAGAGCCGCCGCAGAAAGTCCGCATCGGCTATCCCTCGTCGGCCGTTTCTACATTGCCGTTCGACATCGCCAAGGAAAAAGGGTTTTATGTCAAAGCCGGCCTCGATGTTGAATACATCCAAATGCGTACTTCGATTGCGCCCCAGGCCGTCTTGAACGGCAATATCAACTTCTTCACCTCCCCGCAGTCCGCCATTTCGGCCGCAGTGTCCGGCCTTCCGCTGATCGTCGTTCTGTCCCTCTACAGAGATACGCCCTGGGTTTTGGTCACCAGCAAGGATATCAATCGCGGGCAGGACTTGATCGGCAAAAAAATTGCCATCTCCGACATCCGCTCTTCGCCCTACTATTTCGCGCGAGCGGGATTCAAGAAGCTCGGTTTGGACGAAAAACAAATTGGTTTGACCACTACCGGCGGAACCTCCAATAGCTTTGCCGCCCTGACGAGCAACCAGGTCACTGGCGCGGTTTTGAGCCCGCCGTTCGACGACAAGGCGATGTCATTGGGCTATAAGAAGTTTCTTTTCCTCGGTGACTTGGCAGATATTCCCTACGTCGGACTGTTCACCTCCCAAGCGGAAATCCGCGCCAATCGCGAGCGGATACGAAAAACTATCGCCGCGGTGCTGGACGCCGTCGCCTGGCAACGAGCCAATCGCGCCGAAGCCGTTAGGATGATTGCGATGCACTACAAAATCAGCCAAAACGAAGCGGAACGCTCTTACGATACCCTCGTCGGAATTCTTTCCCCCGATGGCAGCATCGATCTCAAAAAAGTCCGCGGCTACTTAACCCTCCTGCGTGAAGAACGACCTATACCGGAGAGTCTCGATGCGGAAAAACTGGTCGATTTCTCCATGTTGCCATCGGCGCGGTAGTTTGCTTTGATGAATATGGGGAACTTGTTATGAAACCGGCCGCCGTGTTGATTCGCTATTTGGTCATCGTCCTGCTTCTCGCGCCGGCGCATGCTTGGGCCGCGACCGATCAGCTCGAGGAAATCTTGCAACAACAAACCAAAGCCCGCCAGGAACAAAAAGCGAAGGAGTTACAACGGCAAGAGCAACTCGAAACTCTCAAGCGCGACCAGGAACTCAATCGGTCTCAGCGACAGTTGGATCAGATCAAGCAGCAAAAGACCGAGCCTTCACAGCCGCACCAGCCCCAAGCCGCGCAGACCCAACAACAGCGGGACCAGCTGAAAAACGATCAGCAGCTAGAGCACCTGCAACACGACCAGCAAATCAACCGAATCCAACGGGAGCCGGACGCGTCGCGCCAGCAGCAGCAACTCAACGACTTGCAGCGCCAACAACAGATCGATTCATTGCGGGACCAGATTCGCCGAAATCAAACCCAGCAGGACTTGGACCGTCTCCGCCAGCAGCAGAATCTGCGATAATCTCGGTTTATTTTACTAGCACCGATTTCCCAACCCTTGGGAGAGTGAAAGGGTAACGGCCGTTAGTCACCCGCGGACTGACGAAGGGCACCGCCGGATTATCTGGCTCGGATCTCAAACAATAAACTTCTCCTTTAGCCACGCAATGATGCGACCGTGACGATTGACATGAATCATGATTCTATAGCACTAATGCGTTGAATGGCTCTCGAACGAAATAATCAAGTGACGATGACCGGACCGCCTACGGCCGTGGCCGGCGCCGAAACAGTTCCGCCCTTCGGCAAATCATTCGGCCGAGAGCTTACCGGCCGCTTTTTGCCGCCACTGCTTGCCGTCACTAGTGTGATTGCGATCTGGTGGCTGCTCTTTCTTCTCTATCCGCGCCTACTGCCGAGTCCCATGAGTACCGTGCAAGAAGCCATCCGTTTGGTTTCCGACGGCACCTTTTTCTTTCACATGTACCAAAGTCTTCGCCGGGTATTTGTCGGATCGATCGTGGCGATGTTTTTCAGTGTGGGTGTAGGAATTTACATGGGCACGGTGGCGATGGGCGAACGTTTTTTTCAGCCGTTGGTGGTGCTCGGTCTGACCATTCCCGGCTTGATGTGGGCGCTGATCGCGGTGATGCTGTTTGGCATCAATGAATTTTCCCCTTATTTCGCCGTAACTGTAACAATTTTTCCGATGCTGGTCATTAACATCTGGGCGGGCGTGAAATCTCTGGACAAAGAGCTGATCGACATGAGCCATGTGTTTCACTTTACGAAATGGATGAAGATATCCCAGGTCATCCTGCCCCAGCTTGTGCCCAACATTTTCGCCGCCACCCGCTACGGCTTGGGCCTCGCATGGAAAGTCGTCGTCGTGGTCGAGATGTTCGGCACGAGTAACGGCGTCGGCTATCAGGTCATGAAGTCCTATCAAGTCTTCAACATGGAGGGGGTGATCGCATGGACGGTCACCTTCGTCATCGCCATGATTGTCATCGAATACGGGATCATCAATCTCGTCGAGCGCCGCCTCACCGCGTGGCGCCCGAAGCTCGACGTTTGGAGGCGCTGAATGGCGGAGCTCCTCGTTAGAGACGCGGAAAAATGGTTTCGCCGTGAGGACGGCAAGCCGTTCAAAGTCATTGATCGGTTATCGTTCGAAGCGCGTGAAGGTTGCGTAACGGTTTTGATCGGACCGTCTGGCTGCGGCAAATCAACGTTGTTAAATTCAATCGTCGGGCTGGAACACTTGGACCGAGGTGAGCTGCGCTTCGTCAATAACGGCCGAACCCAGCAGCGTCCTCTCATCGGCTACGTGTTTCAAAGCCCGCGTTTATTGCCGTGGAAAACCGTGGGCGAGAACATCAGCCTCGCTCTTAAAGGCGCCGGCGTCGCACGCGGACAGTGGGAGTCACGGGTGCAACATTATTTGGAACTTGTCGGTCTGGAAGAATACGTCAATCAGTTTCCTCTCTATCTTTCTGGCGGCCAGCGCCAACGCGTCGGCCTGGCGCGGGCGCTGGCGATCGAATCAGACTGCGTTTTGATGGACGAGCCGTTCGCCAGCGTTGATGAGCTTACGGCCCGCCAATTGCGCCAGACCACGCGACGTTTATGCGAGCAGCTCCGCCGCACGGTACTTTTCGTTACCCACAATCTACCCGAGGCGGCTTACATGAGCGACTACGTCGTCACTCTGACGGCTCGACCGGCCAGTCTGGACGCCTATGTGACCAATCCGCTGCCTACGCCGCGGCGCTGGGGAGCCGAAATTTATAATTTCGCGGCCGAGCTGGAGACTAAAGTTGCGTTGAAGGAGGAAGGAGAATCATGAGACTAAATCGATCGCTCTTAATAGTCACTGGACTTACTTTGTCCGTAGCGTCCAAGGCGATGGCAGGGCAAGCCTTGCAGACGATCAATGTCGCCACCAGCGCGGCAGGGCAATCCGGTTACATTGCTGCGCTGATTGAGAATAAGGGGCTCGATGTCAAGTACGGCATCAAGATCAACAACATGATGATGGACTTTACCGAAGCCGCGAACGCGGTGAAGCTCGGACGGACCACAGCAAGCGCGATGCAGCCGAGCACGGCGGTGAATTTGGTGAAGAGTGGCACGGACATTCGCCTGATTACGCCGCAGATCTGGTCCGGCAACTCCTGGGTGGTGAAGAAGGATTCACCCTACAAATCCTTCGGCGACCTGAAAGGCAAAAAGATCGGGAATTTCGCGCGGGTGACGGGCGCATTCTTTTTTTCCGCGGTCATAGCGAAGGAGAAAAAGCTCGACATTGAAAAAGACTTTCAAAACGTTCCGGCAGAAACCGGTGCGCTTATCGCTCTCTTGGAACGAGGGGAAGTAGAAGCGATCAACATGTTCGAGCCCCACACCACGCGGCTGGTGATGTCCGGAAAATATCGGGTGCTCGTCGACTTCGATATTGAGCTTGAACAGATCTTCGGCGCGCCGCCGCTCAAGTCAACCGTCGGCATGCTCAAAGAAACTGTGGAAAAACAACCCCAGTTGGTGAAAGCGCTTCGTAGCGCTTACACGGACGCCGTTCAGACGATCAAAGCGGGCCAAGACGAAGACTTCTTCAAGGCGAAAGCCAAGGAGTTGTTCAATCTCAGCACTCCCGCAGAAGTAACCGCAGGAATGAAGCAGAACAAAGCGAACTTCGCCGACAAATGGGGCGATGCGTTCTTTCAGTCACAGAACAAAATCCTCCAGTCCGGCATCAGTCTGGGACTGTTGCCGAACATCGGCGATCTGAACAATCTCTGGATCAAGTAACAACCGTCCTATTTGTTTGCCAGTATCTGCTTGCGCGCCCAGGCGGCGACATCGCCGCGTCGCGCAAGCCATACATCTTTGTGACTTGTCGCATAGGCGATGATCTGCTCAAAGGTGTCAATCAACGGGATGCGCGAGCTCAGATAGGCATGAGTAATCACGTTCATCATGGTGGGGTTATCAGCGCCGATCTTGTAGCGATAATCGAACTCGTCTTTGAATTTCTCAAAGAATTCGTGGCGCGTTCCCTCTTCTTGCGTTCGATGATCGTTGATCGTGTATTGATGCGGAAACTCGATCAGCAGCTTGTCTCCCACCCAAATCGGATATGGCATTTCATCGTCGTGAAAATCGCAATGATATGCCAAACCGGTTTCGATCAGCAGCTCGACGGTGTTGTCCGTCGGCCGCACTCCGGGCGATGACCAACCTGTGGGACGTTCGCCGGTAACTTTCACGATGGCATCAATGGTCTTGAGAATATTATCGCGCTCCTGTTCCCGCGTCAGCATATATAAACGCTCACCCATCTCCCACCCATGCGCGACCAATTCGTGTCCGCGCGCGTAGCAGTCTTTGACCAGCTCGGGGTAGTAAACGCAAGTCAGACCGTTCAATGGAATACTGACTTTCAGGTTGTATTTGGCGCAGATTTCGAGGAGGCGTTTCATTCCTATTTTCGGCCCGAAGTCGCGAAACGTTTCGGTCGACCAATCCCACTTATAAAGCGCATCTTTGGGCAGCGGCGATTGCAAGGCGGCTCCCTGCGTCGGCTTGGTCCTATCCCATGCTTCAAGGGCGATGCCGAGCACGAACGCGACTCGGGCGTTGTTCGGCCATTTCAATTGGAGTTCCGACATACTATCAAGATCCTTTCGGTATTCGATTTCTTACATGTGTTAGCCGCCTTGATCGCGTTTCCTCGCGGCTTAATGCGATCATAACGACAATCGGTACCTTGCTTGGTAACGATGAGTAGCGTGGCCGCGCAACGGCTACCGTTGAGCTCCACGACATAACAATCACTGTTTTTGCTTGTCAACCGAAGCGGTAAAGAGAATCGAGTTTAGCGAAAATTAAACCGAAAATTGGTGACGCTGGAGCCGAGCGCGGACGTGGCGCAAGCCGTGCGAAAATAAAAGGGGTCGATTGTCCAATCGACCAAAAAAAACGACACGGTTTAAGGAAAACGGAACTGAATTTACGTTGAGAAGCCCGAGATGAAGCAGCTTAGCGGTTCAAGCCGTCCTCGCTTAGGAAAATCTAGCCCGCGACGTTGGAAAGACGATGCGCTTTTTGGATCCCTTCCCAATTCACAAAGAGCGTTGGATCGGCCGGCGGAGGCAGTTTCGTACGATTGCTGCGTCGCATGTACATTTTAACCCAATAGTTATAGAAATATTCCAGATCCTGTTTTGCTTGTTCCAATCGGCCTTCCGGTGTTTGATAGCTTACGGTCACCCATCTATCTTTCAGAGTGATTCCCACCAGATTCGTTGCGTCTCGTTTGTCGAGATAGGAACCCGCGCCGCGCAAGATCTGGGAGATACTATAAGGGTCCGGCATTTTGCCTGGATCTTGCCGCTTCACCTTCCCCCGCACATCAAAGTTCTCAATCTCTTCAGGCGAGAAGCGAAGGTCGATTTGACCGGACGTGGTCGTCACAGTGGGAGTCGGATTAGAGCTTCGCAGCAGTTCGCGAACAAATCGAGAAAAAGAAAATTTCACGTTTTCCATCTGGATGAGGGCTCTGCCACTGACGACATAAATACCACTGTCGATCTGAAGATCGAACGCAGAGAACCTAAATTTCTCGATTGCTTGTCCGAGAGCACGAAGCTCTTTCGCAAATTCTCGCTGATCGCGCGCCGGCGCCGCGGCGGCTTTTGTTGAAGTGTCGGGTTCTGCTAGAAAGACTGTGATGTTTTCCGCCGTATTTTGTTTCATCGTCCAGTTCCCTTTTGGCTCTCTACCACACAGCAAAAGCAACCCCAATGCCATACTCGTAAATCACAAGATCTGCCATGAAATCGGCGAAATAGTGCGCGGGATTGTCTTGATTCTGACAACAATGACAAAGTGGTGAGTCAGAAGAGGCAGGAGATAGCGGATTTACGGGTAGGCAAAAAAACGTAAACAAACAGCGTCGAAGTCCCAAGGTATTTTCAGCCAATGACAATAATTGCCATCGACGGTGTTCTGTGCCAGTTCGAACCAAACGCCGAGCTGAGCGGACCGCTATTGAGAAAAAGCTGTCAGAGAACTGAACGTCTTAATGGAAGGCTAAGCGAATACTTATGGCAGGTTTGTTGCGCCCATGAGATAGCGATCACATTCCCGCGCGGCGCCGCGGCCTTCGTTGATCGCCCAAACCACGAGACTCTGGCCGCGCCGGCAATCGCCAGCGGCAAACACACCGGCCACGCTGGTCGCAAACTGGCCAAACTCCGCTTTGGCGTTAGAGCGCGGATCCCGTTCGACTCCAAGTTGCGCCAATACGGCGTCCTCAGGTCCGAGGAATCCCATTGCCAGCAGCACGAGGTCGGCCCGCAAAACTTTCTCGGATCCTGGAACCCTTTTCGGGACGAATGCTCCCTGCTCGTTCTTGGCCCATTGCACGTCATAGATGTGAAGCTCTTTGACATTGCCGTTCTCATCGCCGACAAATTTCTCTCCAGTCGTGAGATAAACGCGTGGGTCGGCGCCGAAGCGGGCAGCGGCCTCCTCCTGGCCGTAATCGAGCTTGTAAACCTTGGGCCATTCCGGCCAAGGATTATCAGGCTGCCGTGTGTCCGGCGGACGCGGCAAGATTTCCACCTGTGTCAGACTCTTGCATCCGTGTCTCATTGCGGTGCCGACGCAGTCTGTTCCAGTATCGCCGCCGCCGACCACGATGACGTGTTTGTCCTTCGCCGAGATATAGTTGCCATCCTTGTGTCCTGAGTCGAGCAAACTTTTTGTATTGGCGCGGAGAAATTCCATAGCTTGATAGATTCCCTTCAGCTCGCGGCCGGGAATCGGCAGGTCGCGCGCCTTCGTAGCGCCCGTGCAAATCGCCACCGCATCGAAATCCTCTTTGAGCTTTGTCGCTGGGATGTCCGTACCGATATCGGCATTGGTGATAAATTTCACTCCCTCCGCCGCCATCAGATCGATGCGTCGCTGCACGATCGTCTTATCAAGCTTCATGTTCGGGATGCCATACATGAGCAAACCGCCGATACGGTCGGCGCGCTCGTAGACTGTCACAAGATGGCCCGCACGATTGAGTTGCGCCGCGCACGCCAGCCCGGCGGGTCCTGAGCCAATGACGGCAACCTTTTTCCCCGTCCGTTTTTCGGGCGGCTCGGGAGTCACCCAGCCTTTGAAAAAACCATTGTCGATGATCGAACATTCAATATTTTTGATGGTGACTGGCGAATCGTTGATTCCCAACACACACGAACCTTCACAAGGGGCGGGACAAACGCGGCCGGTAAATTCAGGGAAATTGTTGGTTTTGTGCAATCGCTCCAACGCTTCTTTCCAAAGCCCGCCATAGACGAGATCGTTCCACTCTGGGATCAGATTGTTGACCGGGCAACCCGAGGCCATGCCGCTGATTAACTGGCCGGTGTGACAAAACGGAATACCGCAGTCCATGCAGCGTGCGCCCTGCTGCTTGAGTTTCTGTTCGGAGAAATGCTCATGGAACTCATTCCAGTCTTTTGTCCGCTCCAAAGGCGAGCGATCGTTTGGCAATTCACGCTCGTATTCCATGAAGCCTGTTGGTTTGCCCATCTCTGATTTTTCTCCTAGCAATACACCGCAACCCACGCGTCCTGAAGCGACGCGAAAGCTTTCGAACTTCTTTGCTTTTGAATTTTTGATTTCGAGTCGGTTGGAGCTTGACTCAATAGGAACTCAAAATTCAAAAGATCGACTGTGATACGCCACGGCGCTTAGTTACCGCTGACTCGCGCCGCGTCGTTTTTATTGGCCTCGAATGCCGCCATCAACGCTTCGTCGCCGACCAGGCCCTTGGCCTCGGCGCGTTGCAACTCTTCCAACACGCGGCGGTAGTCTCGCGGCATAACTTTAACGAAATTTGCCGCGGTCTCTTGCCACAACGCTAACAGCTGCCACGCCCGGGCACTGCGCGTGTAGACAGCGTGCCGCTTGAGCATCTCTTCGACTTCTTGCAGGTCTCTTTCGTCCAACCGCTCGAGGGCGACCGTTTCAAAGTTACAGCGATTCTTCATCGTGCCGTCCTCATCCAACACGTAAGCGATGCCGCCGGACATTCCCGCGGCGAAGTTGCGACCCGTCTTACCGATGACAATGACGCGCCCACCAGTCATGTATTCGCAGGCGTGATCACCCACACCCTCGATGACCGCACGCACACCGCTATTGCGCACACAAAAACGTTCCCCCGCCATGCCGCGAATGTAAGCTTCTCCGTTGGTCGCGCCGTAAAACGCCACATTGCCGACGATGATATTTTCTTCCGGAGTGAAAGTTGATCCTTCCGGGGGATACAAAATAATTTTGCCGCCCGAAAGGCCCTTGCCGAAGTAATCGTTGGCATCGCCCTCCAGCTCCAGTGTCATTCCCGATGGCACAAACGCGCCGAAGCTCTGGCCCGCGGAGCCCTGGAAGTGAAAATGAATCGTATCTTCGGGCAGCCCCTGCGGCCCGAAGCGGCGCGTCACCTCGCTGCCGAGAATAGTGCCGACCACGCGATTGGTGTTACGGATATCGAGCTTGGCTTTGACCTTTTCTTTCCGTTCCAAGGCCGGCGCCGCGAGGTCGAGCAGGACCTGATTGTCCAGAGCATTTTCCAGCCCGTGGTTCTGTTCGATCTGGCAATATCGTCCGACCTCGGGGCCGATCCGCGGTTGATAGAGAATCGCCGAACAATCCAATCCTTTCGCCTTCCAGTGTTCCACGGCGCGGCGCGCTTCAAGCCGGTCCGACCGACCGACCATTTCATTGACCGTGCGAAAGCCGAGTTCAGCCATGTACTCGCGCATCTCTTGCGCGATGAAGCGCATGAAGTTAACAACGTGCGCCGGATCGCCGGTAAATTTTTGGCGCAGCTCCGGATTCTGCGTTGCAACGCCCACCGGGCAAGTATCCAGGTGGCAGACGCGCATCATGATGCAACCGAGCGTCACTAGGGCCGTGGTCGCAAAGCCGAATTCTTCAGCGCCGAGTAGCGCGGCAATCACCACGTCACGACCGGTTTTGAGCTGGCCGTCGGTCTCGACAGCGATGCGGCTGCGAAGATTGTTAAGCACTAATGTTTGGTGCGTTTCAGCCAAGCCCAACTCCCAGGGCAAGCCCGCATGTTTAATGCTGGTCTGGGGCGACGCGCCGGTACCGCCGTCGTGGCCGCTGATCAGCACGACGTCGGCGTGGCCTTTCGCCACGCCCGCAGCAATGGTCCCGACGCCGATCTCGGAAACCAATTTGACGCTGATGCGGGCATGATGATTGGCATTCTTAAGGTCATGGATGAGTTGCGCCAGATCTTCGATGGAATAGATGTCATGGTGCGGCGGCGGTGAAATCAAACCGACCCCCGGCGTCGAGTGGCGCACTTTCGCAATCCAGGGATAAACCTTGCGTCCCGGCAGCTCTCCGCCCTCGCCGGGCTTGGCACCTTGCGCCATCTTAATCTGTAATTCTCTTGCCTGGGTAAGATAATAACTCGTCACACCGAAGCGACCCGAGGCAACCTGCTTGATCGCGCTATTTTTCGAATCGCCATTGGACTCGGGAATGTAACGCGCCGGGTCTTCGCCGCCCTCGCCGGTATTGCTCTTGCCGCCGATGCGGTTCATTGCGATCGCCAGCGCTTCATGTGCTTCTTGGCTGATCGAGCCATACGACATCGCACCGGTCTTAAAGCGCTTGACGATCTCGTCGACAGGCTCCACTTCATCGATGGGAACCGACCGCGGCGCATATTTGAGCTGCATCAAACCGCGCAATGTCGCCAAGCGCTCGGCCTGATCATCGATCAACCGAGTGTATTCCTTGAAGGTTTTGTATTCGTTGCTGCGACAAGCCTTCTGCAACAGATGAATCGTTCGGGGATTGAACAGATGCAGCTCGCCGTCCTTGCGGTACTGGTACTGGCCGTAAACATCCAGCGTATGGCCGTTGAGCGGATAAGTCGGAAACGCTCTGGCATGCTGCTGCTGGACCTCTCGGGCGATTTGATCCAGACCGATGCCGCCGACGCGCGACGGTGTCCAGGTAAAGTACTTGTCCACCAGCTCCTGTCCCAGCCCCACGGCCTCGAAAATCTGCGCGCCGCAGTAGGACTTGATGGTCGAGATGCCCATCTTCGCCATCACTTTCACAACGCCCTTGTAGACCGCTTTGTCGTATCCCTTGACCGCGTCCTTGTAGCTGAGGTTTGGTAGCATCCCTTCGTGAATCATGTCGTTTAGACATTCGTAAATGAGATAGGGGTTGATCGCCTGTGCGCCGTAACCGATCAACAAGCAGAAGTGATGCACCTCGCGCGGTTCGCCGGTCTCGAGCACCAGTCCCACGCGGGTGCGCGTGCCGCCACGGATGAGGTGATGATGCAAGCCGGAAGTGGCCAGCAGCGCAGGAATCGGTGCATGCGTTCGGTCAACGCCTTTGTCGGAAAGGATCAGAATCGTCGTGCCGTTGGCAATCGCTTGGTCAGCCGCTGCAAATAGCTCGTCCAGAGCATGCTCCAATCCGGCCTTCCCTTCGTGCGGATTGAATAGGATCGGCAATGTCGCCGATTTAATCCCCGACTGGTCAATCCGGCGCAGTTTTTCCATGTCCGAATTCTTGAGAATCGGCTCCGGCAACCTGAGCTGCCGGCAGCTTTCCGGTGTCGGAGCGACGAGATTACCTTCGCTACCAATGATGAGTGTGGTCGAAGTAATCAATTCCTCGCGAATCGGATCGATCGGTGGATTGGTCACCTGAGCAAAGAGCTGCTTGAAATAGTTGTAAAGCAGCTGCGGTTTGTCTGATAGAACGGCCAGCGGAGTGTCCGTGCCCATGGAACCGACCGGCTGAATGCTGTTTTGCGCCATCGGGCCGATATTCACGCGCAGATCTTCGAAATTGTAACCGAAGGCCTGCATCTGCTGCAGTGTTGCCTGATGGTTTACGGCCGGTTCCGTCTCCGGCAAACTGGGAAGGTCGGCGAAGCGAACCTGATTGTCTTTCAACCATTGCCCGTAAGGACGCGCCGACGCCATCTCCTGTTTGATCTCTTCGTCGCTGATGATGCGTCCCTCGCTGGTATCGACGAGGAACATTCTTCCCGGTTGGAGTCGGCGCTTTTCCAAAATCCGTTCCGGAGGTATATCGAGCACGCCCACTTCAGACGCCATAATCACCAGGTCATCCTTGGTCACGTAATAGCGCGACGGGCGAAGCCCATTTCTGTCGAGCACCGCCCCGACGACAAGCCCGTCAGTAAAGGCGATCGAAGCGGGACCATCCCAGGGCTCCATCAAGCTGCTGTGGTATTCGTAGAAGGCCCGCTTCTTCTCATCCATGCTTTCATGGTTTTCCCAAGGTTCAGGAATCATCATCATGACGGCATGCGGCAGCGATCGCCCGCTTAGAGCGAGGAATTCGAGACAGTTGTCGAATTTCGCCGAGTCGCTGCCGTCTTCCTGAATGATCGGAAAGACTTTTTTAAGATCGTCGCCGAACAATTCCGATGCCAGCATGCCTTGGCGCGCGTGCATCCAGTTTTCGTTACCGCGCAGCGTGTTGATCTCGCCGTTGTGGATCAGGTAGCGGTAGGGATGGGCGCGTCCCCAACTTGGAAATGTGTTCGTGCTAAAGCGCGAGTGGACTACCGCGATCGCCGTTTCCACCAGGGGATCGGAGAGGTCGGGATAGAAAGTCACCACCTGCCGAGCTGTCAGCATGCCTTTATAAATCAGCGTCCGTCCCGACAGGCTCGGTATGTAGAAGAAGTCTCCGCCCGGCAGTCCCGCGTAGCGAATCGCATTCTCCGCACGGCGCCGAATCACGTAAAGTTTGCGCTCGAAGGCCAGGTCATCCGTGACGGCGTCGCCGCGACCGATGAACACCTGGCGCACAAATGGCTCGCATTCCTTCGCCGTATCGCCGAGGTACATATTGTCAGTCGGTACCTTGCGCCAGCCGAGACACTTCTGCCCTTCTTCGGTAATGATCTTCTCGATCGTCTTCTCGAATTGACGACGCTGACTGCGGTGATCCGGCAAAAAGATCATACCGACGCCATATTCACCCGGGTCGGGTAACTGAAACCCGAGCCCGGCGCACGCATCTTTAAGAAACGCGTGCGGAATCTGCATCAAGATGCCGGCACCATCACCGGTATTTTCCTCACAGCCACAGGCGCCACGATGATCAAGATTCTGCAGCACCGTCAGCGCCTGCTCGATGATCTCATGTGACTTCTCACCTTTGATATTGACGACGAACCCGACGCCACAGGCGTCATGTTCGAAGCGTGGATCGTAAAGGCCTTGCTTCGGTGGCAATCCTGATAGAGTCATATCTCACCCTTTATCTTCTTTGCACGTTTCTGAAGGCTGGCTTCAATCTTTGCCGCGCGGGCTGAAGCTCTTGAGCACAACGAGTCACCCGCGGCGCCGCAATTATTTCTAACTATTTGCTTTCTTCTTCGAATGCGCAAACTCCGCCAAACCGGCGTCCAGTTCTAGCGCCTGGTTTTCCTTCGCCGTCGACAAAACCACTTTCGTAATCGTCCTCGTTACGCCTTCAACGGAACGGATCTGTCCCAGTAGTTTCTCAAGCGAGCCGGTATCAGCCGATTTCACTTTTAGGACAAAACTTTCGTCGCCAGTCACGTGATGACACTCCAAAACATCTTGGTAGCGCATCATCTGGGAAGCAAACCTGTCCATATCGCGCTGATTGCCGATCGAAACGCCGATGAAAGCCGTAATGTCCTTGCCAACCTTCTTGCCATCTACGAGGGCCTGGTAGCCCTTGATGACACCGCTAGCTTCGAGCTTTTTCACCCGCTCCATGACGGCTGGAGCAGACAGTTCTACCTCGTCGGCAATGTCGGCGAGCCGCCGGCGACCGTCGTTTTGAAGAATATAAAGGATTTTTAAATCAATATGGTCTAACAAGTTAAGAAAATTAGGTTCCTAATAGGATTTGTTTAATAAACTTATGTCATCGCCCGGATGGATTGTCAACAGCAAATGCCGGAAAAGCGCACTTATTTTGGCACAGACGATAACCTAGGTTGGCGAATTGGCCAGTGCGATATTTGGTAGCTTACTAACTAAATCGCCGGTCTGGCGTGGCGGTCCTTGCCACGCTGTCAGCAGTTCTTTTTCGAGCGCAACGATCGAACCGTTTGGCTCACATGAGAGGAACTTCAGGGGTGCTTTTTGGGTCTGTGTTCAATGTCTGCAGGATCCACGGACACTGAACACCGATTGATGGATTATGAGCGATTACCTGTTCTAACAAAAGCCGGGCACGATTGTCGGCGGCGTCGGTTTTAACGGCCTCTGCCAGTGCCCAGGCGGCTCCGATGATATTCCCTTGGCCGTGCAGGCTCACACCGAGGTTTCGGTACCCACTCGCGCGCGTCCAATCGATGTCAATCGCGCTGCGACAATGTTTCTCGCCTTCGACGAAGTTTCCGAGCTTGTTGCGACAGTATCCGATATTGTTGTGAAGCACGTAGAGAACTTTGCGCTTCTTTGGCGCGAGCTCCACGGCCGAAGTGAAGTGTTTCAGCGCCGTTTCGAACCGCTGCTCATCCGTGGCGATCTGTCCGAGAGCCAAGTGACAGTGCGCGGACTGCTCGAGGTTCTTGTTAGCTACAATGAAACCTTGGAGCAGTTCCGTCGCCGCTTCGATCTTGTTGATGCCCCGATAGAAACCGACCACAAACAACATCCAGCGGAAATACTCATCATCCGTTGAGCTGCTCTTGAGCCGTTCGAGTAGCAGGTGTTCAGTATCCTGAGACGGTTCCTGTAACCCCAGCGCAGAAGTCTTCTTGTCGGTAAAACTCATGGCAACCCCATAGAGCAACGGCAAGACCACGTGGCGAATGGGCTCAGAAATCCCAAGATCTGAACGCAAGTCCGCGTGTCCCCAGTTCTCGAGTGGGAAATTCAATCTTCCACGATAAAAATGGGGTGGGGTTGCCCGATGATTTTTAGGAGGAAATTCGAATCACGGGTTGTTTCCAATGGTGTCAGCAACAGGTAATGAAGATTGTAGACTGCAAACTCGGCCACGTGCGGTCCAGAATGTAAGGAGCATTTACAGAATCAAATTCCCGGCTTGCCGCGTAAGAACCGAATCGGGTCTTTGCGCCAGGCCGATTTCAAAGAAAACCGCTGCGGAAGATTGAGTCTGCGACAAAGCGGTGGCACTCATAAGTGTAAGATAGTGACGATCCCGGCTAGCTCACTCCATCCGACTATGCCGGAGGGGGCAAACAGCCGCGGCGAGGGAGCTTCACAAGTCGTTTATGGTTTTGCCGTTCTCAACCTGCTAACGACGCTCTCATACGCACGCGCTGGCGACAAGCGCTGGGCGGTCGAAAAGGATAAGGGTTGGTGGGCCCACCTGGACTCGAACCAGGGACCAACCGGTTATGAGCCGGTGGCTCTAACCAACTGAGCTATGGGCCCGTTCAGAAGTATTCTTGTGTTAGCGTTGCGAGTTTCGCTAAGAAACGCAAAGGCGGAACTAATTTTCCATGAAGCTCTTGAGCCGTTTGCTGCGGCTCGGGTGACGCAATTTGCGTAAAGCTTTGGCTTCGATCTGCCGGATGCGCTCGCGAGTGACGGTAAATTTTTGCCCCACTTCTTCCAGCGTGTGATCGGATTTTTCGCCGATACCGAAGCGCATGCGCAGCACTTGCTCTTCGCGCGGCGTCAGGGTCGCCAACACTTTGCGAGTTTGTTCCTGCAGATTAATGTTTACCACTGCGTCCGATGGCGTGATGATGCGTTTGTCTTCGATGAAGTCGCCCAGGTGACTATCCTCCTCCTCGCCGACGGGTGTCTCCAGTGAAATCGGCTCCTTGGCAATTTTCAATACTTTACGCACCTTGTCGAGCGGAATTTCCATTTTGGTCGCGATCTCTTCAGGTGTTGGCTCGCGGCCGATCTCTTGAACTAAATATCGGGAAGTCCGGATCAACTTGTTAATGGTTTCGATCATGTGCACTGGAATCCGAATCGTCCGCGCCTGGTCCGCGATGGCTCTGGTGATGGCCTGGCGAATCCACCAGGTTGCATAGGTGGAAAACTTATAGCCGCGTTGATATTCGAACTTGTCCACGGCCTTCATCAACCCGATATTGCCCTCTTGTATGAGATCGAGAAATTGGAGCCCGCGGTTGGTGTATTTTTTTGCGATGCTCACGACTAACCGGAGATTTGCTTCGATCAGTTCCTTCTTCGCCAAATTCGCTTTGGTCTCGCCTTCGATGATCGACCAGACACGCCGCTTGATCTCCTCGACCGGCATTTCGAGATCTTTTTCGATGTGACGGATGTCGCGCCGGGCGCTGCGTATCTCTTCGGCCATCTGCAGGATCGCCTCGTGCCCCATCCGAAATGCGCCAATCACTTTCGGCCAATTCTTTTTGCGCCCGTCGGCATTGGACACAATCTTGACAATCTCCGCGGACGGTTTACCGACTCTGTGCTCGTAGTCTTTGACCCTTCTTTCGAGCGCTTGCATGCGTTCCATGGTCCGCTTGAGCCCGTCAGCGATCGCTTCCGTTTGCTTTCGATTGAGCTGCATGCTTTTGAGGCCGTTGATGATCCGGTCGTTGTATTTAACGACGCTGTCTAGGAGCAACCGGTGGCGCTGCGCGGAGAGCCGTTTACCCTCCAGCTGCCGCCTAATCTTCTCACGATCGTTGGTGGTCCGGCGGATTTTGGCGATTTGATCGAGCAATCTCTTCTCATGAACCTCTTCGTCTTCGAAATCTTCGCTGTCCTCCTCGCCCTCTTCCTTGATGATCTCGCGCACGCGAATTTCGTGCAGAGCGAGCTTTTCGCCGAGATCCAAGATGTAGGTCAATGCCAGAGGACTGGACAAAACTTCGTTGATCACCCGGTTCTCGCCTTCCTCGATTTTTTTTGCGATCTCGACTTCGCCCTCGCGACTGAGGAGCGAAACGGTGCCCATCTCGCGCAGATACATGCGCACCGGGTCGCCGGTTTTGCCGACGACGTCGCCGTCGACATCATTGTCGAGCTCTTTCTCTTCTTCCTCTTCCTCCGCAAGCTCCTCACCGGCCCCGCCAAGGGTGACCCGCTGGTTCGAATCAACGACTTCGATATCCATTTCGCCGAAGATGGACATGACGTCGTCGATCTGGTCCGGCGAAACCACCTCTGCCGGAAGCATGTCGTTCACATCGTCGTAGGTCAGATAGCCCTTCTCCTTGCCCAGGTCGATGAGCTTCTTGACCTCCTTCATATTCTTCTTCTCCACGGGCTGAGGGGTGGAGTCGGAGGCTGATTTGGTTTTCGCTACCGGACGATTAACTTCGGCTCGCGCTTTCGGTGTTCTAGTTGGCGTTCTTTTCGTACGAGGTCTTGCCATTCTAGCATCCTTTCTCTCTTCGCTTTCTCATCCTTTTGCTCTTCCGCGGCCCGTATCGCTATGCGTAGATCACGCTTGTGGGTCTCCAGATATTTGTGGCCCAAATGCGCGAGACAATCATCGGCCATTTTGGCGCATTCGGCATCCGAGAGATTCTCCCATTCCAACGCCAACGCGGCGAGCTCGCTCCCGAGCTCCATCGGCAGGGCTTGCGTCAAACAGAAAAGGTCGATGTTTCCACGTTCTTGCCATTGGGCGGTAATCGCGTCAACCACTCCCCGCCACGTCACGCCGAACCACTGGCGCGCCTCGCTCTCTTGGGTCAGTCGCTCCGTCAGCGCAGGTAAGCGGAGCATCAATCCCGCCAAGGATCGCTGCGACACCTCGTCGCGATTTTCTGGAATCGCCACGGTGAGAGCTTGGCGCGCATTAACTGCACCTGGTCGACCCGGCGGCCGGCGCAGCAACTCCTCACGAATTCCCAGCATATCGACCGCCCGACGGATCAGCAAGTCGACCTCGAAAGCGTTATTCACCTTGGCCAACACCCGACTCACTTCACTGGCAATTTGACTCTTTCCTTCCAGGGTTCTCCCGTGGCGCTGTTCCAACCAGGTGAAGTAATAATCCGCCAATGGCACCGCCTGATCGAGAATTGCCTCCAACGCCGCTTTGCCCCGGCTGCGAACGAACGTATCCGGATCCTCGCCTGGCGGCAAAAAAGCCGCGCGGCCGAGAAGCCCGGCTTCGACAAAAATCTCGAAGCTTCGCGCCGCAGCTTTTTGCCCCGCATCATCACCATCGAACAAAGCGATGATGTTTTTGGTGAAACGGGACAATGCTCGCACGTGATCCACCGTCAGGGCCGTGCCAAGGGTCGCCACCGAATAGGAAATTTCATGCTGTGACAAAGCGATCACATCGAGGTAGCCCTCGACCACGACAACGCGATCGGCTTTGCGTATCCCTTCTTTGGCGTGATACAGGCCGTAGAGGGTGGCTCCCTTATGAAACAGCGGCGTTTCGCTTGAATTGAGATATTTGGGCAAAGCTTCATTCAATACCCGGCCGCCGAAGGCGATCACCTTACCGGCGGAACTGATAATCGGAAACATCACCCGGGCGAAAAACTTCTCGTGAAACTGGTGCGGGCCACGCTGGCCGAGCAGTCCCAGGCGAAGCGCGTCGCTCACCAACCACTTTTCCGTTTTGAGCAAGCCCACCAGGCCCGAGCCATTTTGCGGCGCATAGCCGAGCATGAATTTGCGGGCGGTGGCGTCATCGAGGCCGCGCGCTTTGAGATAATCCAGCGCCCTCTTCCCTTCCGGATGGGCAAAGAGAAGTTTTTGGTAATTGCCGGCGACGCGCTCGTTGATGCGATAGAGATTTTCTCTCTCACCCGATTCACGGGCGGCTGCTGTCCCCCGGCTTCGCTCCACGGTAATGCCATAGCGCTCGGCGACACGCTCCACTGACTCCGGAAACGTCAGGTGGTCGTACTGCATCAGAAAGTGAAAAACGCTGCCGCCGGCCTGGCAACCGAAGCAATGATAGATCTCCTTCTCTTCGCTTACAGTGAATGACGATGTTTTTTCTGTGTGGAATGGACACAGGCCGATATGATTGCGGCCGACCTTCTTGAGCGTGACGTAATCCGAGATAACCTCGACAATCGAGGCTCGGCTACGAATCTCAGCGATTTTTTCCTGAGTGATCATCTGTGGCGGTTATAGACGACTCTCATCCGGTGACGAGGCGTGTTGCGAGGACTCACCGAACAAAATCCTCGCTTTGCCCATGCGAATCAGACTCTCCGCAAGGTAAGACAGTGGCGTGACGAGATAAGATCCACCAAGGTTATCTCGGGTCGGTCGCGGCAACCAGGACGCTTGGCTTAGAAAGAAAATGACCAGCGCTGTAAGCGCGGCACCTTTGCCGACCCCGATGGCAATTCCACCGGCACGATTGAGAGTTTTGAGAAACAGCAACCTCTCCGAGCGATGCAGCAACCATCCAGCCGCACTCATTAAAAAATACACAACAAAAAAAATCGCGACAAACGCCGAGCCCTTGAGAACCAACGGGGAGATTTGCCAAATAGTCGCCGCGTATGATGCCACCGGTCGTGAGTAAGTTACAGCCAACACGAAGCCGGCAACCAGACCTGCGACGGAAAAAATTTCTCGGAACAGACCTCTAAAAAATCCTCGCAAACCGAAGAGGACCAGCACGACGATGAGAATCGGATCGACCCAGTTCACCGGCGGGAACCATCGGGGCATCGCACTCTGATCACTCCCTGACCCAGTGTGCGCGCCCGGTAGAAGAGTTTCACGGATGTCAGTCCGTTTTGCACACGATTTAACAAGCGAACAATCCGTTATCGGCTCCAATCAACCACACCAATGGAGTCACGACCCATGCTGCCCGCCCAACTGCTCTAGCATGACCCACCGAGCAGCGCCCTCGCCAATTCGTTTACTCGCTTGCCGTCGCTTCTGCCAGAAACCTTCGGCATTACCAGCTTCATGACCTTGCCAAGATCTTGGAGGCCCGTTGCACCGGCTTCGGTGATGCTCGCGCGGATCAGCCCTTTCACCTCTTCTTCGGAAAGAGGCTGCGGCAAGAAGCGTTGGAGAATCGCGAGTTCGGCCTCTTCTTTTTGGGCTAATTCCTCTCGACTTCCTCTTCGAAATAGCTCAATGGCTTCCCCCCGTTGTTTGCAGAGGGTCCCGATAATCTTTTGAATTTCCTCCGTTGTGAGCTCTTTTCGGACGCGAATCTCTTCATTATGAACAGCCGACAAGAGGAGTCGAAGCGTTGACAGGGTCAGCGCGTCCGCGCTCTTCATTGCCCTCTTTACGGCTTCTTGTATCTCGGCCTTAAGTGGCATCTTTAGTTAAGTAACCTTGGTTTCCTTATTGGCTAAAAAGAATGCCGCACGCGCCGCATCGCCCGTTTTTTTGCTGCGATTGCTTTCTTTTTCTTCTTAACGCTGGGTTTTTCGTAATGTTCACGTTTACGCAGCTCAGCAAGGATACCGGCTTTTTCACAGAGTTTTTTAAAGCGTCGGATTGCGCTCTCGATAGATTCGTTTTCTCGGACTCGAACTCCCGTCATAAAATTAGATCACCCCCGATCCATCCGGACCACACTTTTCCGCGGAATGATTTTAACGGATTTCCCTTCCAAGTCAAGTAATTGACCTTAAAAATGAACAATTTGGAGGCATTTGACGAGTCGCTGAGCAGAGTTTATCCAGGGCTGGAGACCTGCACCCCAATGCTTTTGCGGTCAGTAGAACAAATTGCTTGAGGTCAGCAGATCATCCTCGGGCATGAAACTCATTCACAAGAAACCCGTCGCACATTCACCGCCACCTGAGTTTCCGAAGCCGGTCGGGAAAATCCGAAATCAATCCCTGCACCCCCATTGCTGCAAAGGCCTCAAGATCCCGAAGCTTATTGACGGTCCAAATGTAGACGTCCACTCCCTCCGCCCACGCGTGCTCCAGAAAATTTCGCGACGCCAGCTCCTTTTGAACGTGGATCGAGGTCGCCCCGAGCCGTTTGACGGCCTCCAACGGATTTTCCTTCACGTGCGAACCAAAGAGGATGCCTAGGGCGGCTTCCGGCGCGAGATCCCGTATCCGGGCAAGACAACGGTAATCGAAGGAACAGCATAACGTCCGATCTAAATAATCGTAGTGACTTAATGTGAACAAGATTTTGAGTTCAATACCGGGCACCCCGTGCGGATAGGATTTAATCTCCAAACAGAGATCGGCGTTGCCGTCAATGGTCTCTAACGCTTCCTCGAGAGTGAGGATGCGTTCCCCTCTGTGCGATTTCCCTTTCCACCGGCCGATATCGAGCACCTTCAGTTGCTCAAGGGTCTTACCCTTCACCGTACCTCTGACGGCGGCCGTGCGCATCAAACTTTCGTCATGGAAGACCACGATGTGACCGTCCCGAGTCATTTGGCAGTCGAGCTCGATCATATCGGCGCGCGCCTCGATCGCTTTTACGAAAGCAACGCGCGTGTTTTCCGGATATTCACCCGACGCGCCGCGATGCGCTATCTTCTTCAACGCCGCCATCTATTGAGATCGAGTTTTGGAATGCAATCAAACTTCGCTCAGAAAAGTGAGGCCACTAATCGGAAAACAGCATCAAGTGTCGCTTCGCAGATGAATCAAAAATTCTCTGTTGCCCTTCGGTCCGATAAGCGGCGATTCGATCACGCCGCCGAGGACCGAGTAACCGAATCCGACTGAAGCCTCTCTAATGTCTTCGATCACTTGGAGATGCTCTTCATGGGAACGCACCACTCCGCCTTTTCCCACCTTGCCCTTGCCGACTTCGAACTGCGGTTTGATCAGTGCAACTACATCGCCGTTGCCAGTGAGAAGTGTTCTTACCTGAGGCAACACTAACTTGAGTGAAATGAAAGATACATCGATAGTCGCGAGTTCGGCGCGCCACGGTAACCGGCTCACGTCGAAATAACGAATATTGGTCTTTTCGAAAACTACGACGCGGGGATCGTTTCTGAGCTTCCAAGCCAACTGGCCATAACCGACGTCGACGGCAAAAACTTGCGCTGCGCCGTGAGCCAGCAAACAATCGGTGAAGCCTCCAGTGGATGCGCCGATATCGAGGGCAATTTTGTTTTTGACGAAGATTGAAAACTCGCGGAGAGCCTTTTCGAGCTTGAGGCCGCCGCGGCTGACATAAGGGGAAGGGGATCTGACACGAATCTCAGCGCTGACATCGATCAAAATACCCGCCTTGGTGACAGGGTGATCGTTAACAAAGACCTCGCCGGCAAGAATTTTCCTCCGGCCGTCCTCCCGGCTCCCAACCAGTTGGCGGTCGATCAAAAGCAGATCTAAGCGCTCCCTCTTTCCCATCCCTCCCTGCTTTTCTTCTTCGCACGCCGCGCCATTTGGAGCGCCGCCTGGGCGATCGCGTCTTTGTCGAAGCCGCACATTTTTCTGAGCTCATCCTGGGTGCCATGGGGAATGAACCGGTCCGGCACGCCGAGCCTTCTAACCTCTACACCAGTCAGACCTTCGTCAGCGAGCATTTCGACCATGGCGCTGCCGAAACCGCCGGCGGTCACGTGATCTTCAACGCTGATGAGTCGGGGAATACGGGTGAACAAATCGCGGAACAAATCTTTATCCAGCGGCTTGACGAATCGGGCGTTGACCACCGCGGCGTTGATCCCGAGTGGCGCCAAGTCCTGCGCCGCGCGCAGCGCCGGAATCACCGGCTGCCCGATCGCCACGATCACCACATCCGTGCCATCGCGCAATAACTCGGCCTTACCGATCTCCAGATTTTGCATCTCACCGTCCAAATCTACGCCCCAACCTTCACCGCGCGGGTAGCGCAGCGAAATCGGCCCGCAATAGTCGACGGCGGTCTTGAGCATATGCTGGAGCTCATTTTCATCCTTCGGCGCCATGACAACAAGATTTGGCATGGAGCGCATATAGGAAAAGTCGAATACCCCGTGGTGCGTCGGCCCGTCGGCCCCGACCAGTCCGCCGCGGTCCAAGGCGAAGACGACATGCAGATTTTGCAGACAGACGTCGTGAAGAATTTCGTCATAGCCCCGCTGCAAAAAAGTAGAGTAGACCGCGACCACGGGAACATAGCCTTCGGTCGCCATTCCGCCGGCGAACGTCACCGCATGTTGCTCGGCGATGCCGACATCGTACGTACGCTCGGGAATCTCGCGCGCCAGCTTGTCGATGCCGGTGCCGCTGCCCATCGCCGCGGTGATTCCCACAATCTTGCGATTCTGTTTTGCCAAATCGAGCAGCGATCGGCCGAACACATCGGTGTAAGTAGGAATCGGTCCTTTTTCTTTTTTGGCTTTCCCAGTCAACACGTGAAAGGGTGTAACAGCGTGAAATTTGATCGGCTCTTTTTCCGCCGGAGGATAACCTTTGCCCTTCACGGTCGTCACATGGACCAAGGTAGGGCCTTCGATTTTCTTGACGTTTTCAAGAGTGGTGATCATTTCACTAATATTATGGCCGTCGATCGGGCCTACGTACTGAAAGCCGAGGCTCTCGAACAGAAACCCCGGTGTCACCAATCCCAAGAAAGAATCGCGAATCTTCCGCGCCACGTGCTTGAGATTCTCGCCGCTCGGCAGGCTACGCAGCAAGTTCGATAAGTTTCTCTGCAGCCGCACGCCCAGATCCGTGGTGAATTGCTTGCTGAGAAAGGACGACACGGCACCGACTCTAGGATCGATAAAATGCTCGTTGTCATTTAGCACGACGATCAGATCGCGATCGAGGTGTCCGGCCGAGTTGAGTCCCTCGTAGATCAAACCCGCGCTCAAGCCGCCGTCGCTCATCACCGCGACGACTTTGCGTTTGGATCCTTCGAGATATTTCGCTTCCACCATACCAAGCGCTGCAGATATCGACGTGCCGGCATGACCCGCACCAAAGACGTCGTATTCACTTTCGTCGCGGCTCAGGAAACCGCTCAGTCCACCTAATTGGCGGATCGTCCCCAGCCGATCGCGCCGGCCACTGATCAACTTGTGCGCATAAGTTTGGTGGCCGGTATCCCAGACGATCCTGTCTTCCGGGGTATTGAAGACGTAATGAAGCGCCAATGTGAGCTCCACCGCTCCCAGTGTCGAAGCGAAATGACCGCCCACCTCGGATACGACCGAGATTACTTCTTCGCGCATTTCGACGGCGAGCTGATTCAACTCGTCAATCGTGAAACCGCGAATGTCTTTTGGAAACTGAATCCCGTCGAGTAATCGCGCCATCTCAGCCGTTGATCTCCTCGCCTAGTGTTTTCCCATCGCCGTGAATCGCTCGCGCGACGATATGCCGGGCAATCGCTTTGAGAGCAATTGCTTGAGCGCCGTAAGTCGTCAGCTCATCGAGACAGAGTTGAAGTAACTCTTTTAGGGTTTCTCTAGCCTGCGGCATGCCCACGACCGAGGGATAGGTCGCTTTTTTGGGCTCATTGCGAGCGGACTCCGCCCCCTCGCCGGCCGCCGTTTGCCCCAACGCGTCCAAAATATCGTCTGCGATCTGGAAAGCCAAGCCCAAACGTTCACCGTAACGGGTGATCCGGCCAAGGTCGGCGGGCTCCGCCCCTGCCACCTGCGCGCCGGCTCGAATCGATGCGAGAATCAATGCGCCGGTCTTCCGAACGTGAATCCACTCAACCGTGGCGAGATCGACGTCTGGATCATTTTCCGCTTCGAGATCCAACGCTTGCCCACCGACCAAACCGACGACGCCCACGGCATGAGACAATTCGCGAATGAGTCGCAAGACTAATTCCGCCGGCACCCTCCGCGTGACATCGGGACCCGACATCAAATGAAACGCTTCGGTCAATAAGCCATCCCCGGCCAGCAAGGCCACGCCTTCGCCAAATACCTTGTGTGCGGTAGGCTTGCCCCGACGTAGATCGTCGTCATCCAATGCTGGAAGATCGTCATGAATCAGTGAATAGGCGTGAATCAACTCCACAGCACAAGCAAGCGGCAGCAAAGAACTTTGTGTCGCGCCAAATAGTTCTCCTGTGGCAAGCACGAGAATAGGCCGAATGCGCTTACCGCCGGGAAAGACCGCATAACGCATTGCCCGAAAAATCGTCTGCGATTCTCCGGAGTACTGTTGTAGATACTGCTCCAGAGCGTTATCGATGGCGGCCGATTGCCTCTGCAGATACGCGTTTAAATCGAACTTATTTAGCCGGTCTGAATTCATCGAATTCGAAAAATGGCCAACGGAAAGTGAAACGGATCGCTCAATTTACCATTGAGGTGGCGGGCTCTTCAAATTGAACTTGCGAAACGCTCAATCTGGCGATCTGGACAATTTCTCCCAGGCCATTTTTACGCGACGAAGGTTCGCTGCTCTGTTCGCAGAACCGGCGGTTGCTGGATTCCCTCAGGATGTTGCCTCTGGTTGAGTTAGCGAGCGTCAATCATCGTCGTTGTCTTCCGCGGGAAGATTTTCCAACACTTTCAATTGCAATTTGCCTTCTTTGTCTTTGATCAGGAATTCGATTCTTTTCTCGACTTCGTTGAGTTTCTGGTAACAGAATTTGACCAACCCAACGCCTTTTTCGTAGGCCGCCAGCGATTCCTCAAGCGAAAGCTCGCCAGATTCGATTTGCTCGACGACTTGCTCGATTTCTTCCATCGCCGATTCGAAGTTTTTGTTTGAAACGTCCTTACGGGCCATGCACCTTCTCCATTTTTGACAGTGTGTCTGTGTACCGTGTCGACTCCCAAACACGGGAAATCTTCTTGAGCAACTCAAGGGGATCGATCCTCGCGTTGAGGAGCCGTGCGCCCCAATGAAGGTGCGGCCCCGTGACTCGGCCCGTGGCCCCCGACAAAGCGACGACATCGCCTTTTTTCACCATCGCGCCTTCCTCAACCCTGAACTCAGACAAATGAAAATACATCGTAAACAATCCGCCGCCGTGATCCAAAACGACGCTGCCACCGGCAAAGAAAAAATTTCCAACCAGTACGGCGCGGCCGTGATTGCTTGCCACCACTTCCGTTCCTATCGGCGCCGAGAGGTCAGTTCCGGTATGAGGAGCGCGCCGTGTGCCGTTAACGATTCGGCGAAATCCGAAAGAAGATGCCGAAGCCTCGTGAGGCACCGGTCGAACGAACGGCCCGTCCCACATCCTATCAGGGTTCGGCGCGGCAAAAACGCGCGTAAATGCCGCCTGCTCGCGGCGAATCTCCTCGATTGTTTCCGGACTCATACGATCGAAGGTTGGCGGCACATTGAAAGATTCCTTGCGAAAAACTTTAGCTTTGATTTTGAAAGGTATTTCGCGGTAGTGCTCATTGCCGCTGGAGTCGGTCGCCTTGAGGAAAATTTTTGACGAGCCGGGCTTTGCCTCGACATCCGCGCCGACAATGGTAGTAAGCATCCCCGGGCCGCTGGGATAGAACCCGATCTTCTCGTTGCCGATTTGTCCTTCCACCGCGGCGAGATCGTTACCCTTTAGCTTGATCTCGACCAGCTCGCCCTGGTGAACTTCCACCGCCTTGGGCCAAACTATCTTGCCTAAGTCCCCGGCGCGCGCAACCTCGCCGCACAGATGTAGCGCTGCGAAGATCGCCAGCGCATGTAACGATCTCATCTCACTCCTTCTGTTCGACACGACAAACCGATTTCCCGACCGCGAAGGTAATACGCACGCGATCGCCGATTGCCAGCGCTTCGGCATCTTTCACAATGCCTTCATCGGGTAGCTTGTGCGTGATGCTGTAACCCCTATCGAGTACGGCGAGTGGACTGAGAGCACCGAGCCTTCCAGCTCGTTGGCCCAACTGATCTTTGAATTGGCGCAACCTATTCTGGAACCGGCGCAGAAGATCTACGGACAAATCGTCTAAGCGCTGCTGATTGTCTCTAAGCCTTCGTCCTGGATCAGCCAGTCTTTTCGCCAAGCCACTGCAAGACTCCCGTGAAACGTCCAACTTGAGCGCCATGTTTCTCAGCAACTGATCATCCAGCGCGCGCACCTGCTCGAGCAAGTCGACTTTGCGCGGCACGACCATCTCCGCCGCCGCAGTCGGCGTCGGCGCGCGATGATCCGCGACAAAATCGGCGATCGTAAAATCGATCTCGTGCCCGACGGCGGAAATCACGGGAACACGGGAAGCGAAGATGGCTCGGGCAACCACTTCTTCATTGAAAGCCCATAGGTCCTCGATTGATCCGCCGCCGCGTCCGATGATCATAACGTCAACGGCACCGAAACGGTTCAAGTCTGCGATGGCGCCGGCAATTTCCTGCGCGGCGCCGTCTCCTTGGACCTTGATCGGACGAATGACGATTCTCCGGTCAGGATAACGGTCCCCAAGAATGCGCAACATATCGTGTAGGGCAGCGCCTCCGTCAGAGGTTGCTATACCGATTGCGTTTGGCAGAAGAGGTAAAGGTTTTTTTCTTTCTGGCGCGAATAGGCCTTCGGCTGCGAGCTTGGCTTTGAGCTGTTCGAAGGCGAGATAAAGCGCCCCCTTGCCTTGCGGTTCCATGTCTTCGACATAAAGCTGCAAGTCTCCCCGCACCGAATACAGACTCACGCGGCCGAAGCACAAGACCGCCATGCCGTCTTCGGGCGTGAAGCGAATTCCTGCACCTTGGCGGCGAAACATCACTGCCGCGATCTGGCTCTTGTCGTCTTTGAGAGTGAAATAAAAATGACCCGATGGCGGCACGCGAAAATTAGAGATCTCGCCTTGAACCCACAAAGCACCCAGCTGGGAGTCCAACGTTGCCCTGATTCGCTCGTTGAGTTCGCTAACGGTGAGAAATTTGCGCGTCGCAGCAGTGAATAAAGGCAGATCGCGCTCTTGCTTAGCGGGTCTTATCATTTCGCGGTCCACTCTAGCACAAAAAAATTAGCCCTCCGAGGGGAGGGCTAATTGAGCTTGAACCAAACGCACTGGGAATCTGGTCAGAACGTTAGGCGGCCTTTTTCTGCACGATCTGCTTGAAGACATCCCAACTCTTGAGCAGATCGAGCGCCCGCTTGAGTTGTACGTCATTATCGATGGTCTCATCACCTGTCGGTGCAGACGGTGGGATAATCTCCTTTTCTTTATCCTTATCTTTATCCCCGGACTCCGACTGAGGATTGGGGGTTTTCTGTGGATTGAGCAAATGACCCGGCAGATTTTCCTCGCGCAGCCCCGGCCGTCGACGCTCCTCAACCTTGCCGTCCTGCGCCGGCGCGCTTTCTACGAGGATATCTGGAACGATGCCGGTCGCCTGAATCGAGCGTCCCTTGGGCGTGAAATAACGCGCCGTGGTCAAGCGCAAAGCTGAGTTATCGTCCAGCGGCAAAATGGTTTGCACTGAGCCTTTACCGAAAGTTTTCGTGCCCAACACCACTGCTCGCTTATGGTCCTGCAAGGCACCGGCGACGATCTCCGAGGCGCTCGCACTTCCGCCGTTTACGAGAACGACCATTGGAAAATCGGTCCAGGTACCGTCTTTCTGCGCGAAGTATCTTTGTTTCTGAGACTCGATCCGTCCTTCTGTGTAAACGATCAGTCCCGAGTCTAAAAACATATCCGAGACGCGCACCGCTTGGGTTAATAGCCCACCCGGGTTGTTGCGTAGGTCGAGTACGAGGCCTTTGATGCCGCCTTTTTCCGCTGCGAATTTTTCCAGCATTCTTTGCAGGTCACGATCGCTACGCTCCTGAAACTGCGCCAGACGGATGTAGCCATAACCCGGCTCCAGGCCGCGGCTGCGCACGCTTTGTACGCGTATAACGTCTCGCACCAACGTGAATTCCAAAAGGTCGGCGACAGCTTCGCGTTTAATGGTGAGATTGATCTTAGTCCCCTTGGCGCCGCGCATCTTCTTGACGGCGTCCACCAGTGACATATCTTTGGTGAACTCTTCTTCGATTTTGAAAATTTGATCGCCAGGCTTGATGCCGGCCTTGGCTGCGGGCGTGTCTTCGATTGGCGAGACCACTGTCAAAATTCCGCTTTTAACCGTGATTTCAATTCCCAACCCGCCGAAACGACCCTGCGTGTCACTTTGCAATTCCTTGTACAGCTCGGGCGTCAGATAGGCGCTGTGCGGATCCAAGGAGTTGAGCATGCCGTTGATCGCGCCGTTGACCAGGTTTTTCGTCTCGACGTCTTCGACGTAGTTCTTTCTGACTATGGAGAGGATATTGCTGAACGCTTCCAGACTCTCGTAATCTTGCCGCCCGACGGCGGCAACATTGGGGACCCAATGGGCTGACAGAATGAATCCCAAAAACATACCGATGATCAAAAGCAATAAAGGTGTTCCGTGTTTATGAACGATTCGCATCGCGTTTCTCCTAAAAAAATTCTTAACAATCAGCGGATAAGTTTATCCCAACATAATTAAAATAGCTATCACTTCCTAAACCAGGGAACCGGGTCCAATGAACGACCATCTTTGCGCAGTTCAAAATATAGCTTTGACCCTGCCAGGGTAACACCGTCACCGACCCTGCCAAGGACTTCTCCACGCCTTATTTCCTCGCCATTTTTCTTAAATATTTCAGAAAGATACCCGTAGATTGTAAAGTATCGCTCGCCGTGATCTACAATCACCATGCGGCCGTAGCCGGAAAATCGATCCGCATAAACGATTCGGCCGTTTCCGACCGCCTTAATTTCTTCACCTATCGGCGCGTCGATGTCAATGCCATTGCGAATGATTTCGGCGGCAAATTCCGGATGCTTGAACTTGCCAAACGGGGCGATCACTGCTCCTTTTACCGGCCACTCCAATCGGCCATGCATCGCCTCGAGTCCAAATCCGCTCAACGGAGCCGCAGGCGTTTCTCTCGGCTTGACCACGGCACGCCGCGAAATCTCCTCGAGCATTTTTTCCAGCCGTTGCGCCGCCGCTTCCATCTCCTTTAGAGCACGCAACCGTGTTTCTTTATCGCGGCGCAAGCTCACCAAGAGAAGCCGCTTTTTTTCTGCTTCGCGGCGGATCGCTTCCTTGACGACGCCGAGGGCATGTTTTTGGTCATCCAATTCTGCCTTTTTATGAACCAACTCCTGGCGCAAAACTTCTTGGCGGCGCTTTTCCTCATCGAGCTTCGTCAGCAGCTCTCGATCAAATGCCATCGCAGCTTCAAGATAACGACGGCGTTGCAGAACGTTTCCCAAGGAAACATTGCCATTAAGAATCACTAGCGGGCTGCCGCCCTTTTGCCAGCGATAAAGCGCCGCCGCGCGCATTTGAAAAATTTCCAGCCGGGACGCGATGGAGGTATTGAGCCGTTCCGCTTCGTCTTGCTTTAATGCCAATTCGCTCGCAATGGATGACAACTTGACGTTGGCAAGTTTCAGTTCCTTGGTCCTTTTGTCGAGCGCGCTCTCGATTTGGCCCAAAGACTGCCGCACCGAACCTTCTTTGGTTTGAAGCTGCGACAGGCCTTTTTTTTCGTCGGCAATCTTCTTTTTGATTCCCTCGAGATCGCGGTCGACCGCCGCTGCGCCCATAAGCGAGAGCGCCGCCAAAAAAATTGTCCAGGCCAAAGCTAACGCTCGCCGCGCGAAGAATTCCACGTCTTCAGAAACCTCCGGAGCGAAATCACACTGGCCGTCGCGCCCAACAGCCAGCCAATGACGAGCAGCAGCGCGATATTTTGCCAATCCAAAAACTGGATTTGGCCGAGCGGCGCCAAGAAACCAGCCGATGACGTCGTCTCATTTCTCAACGACAGATAGCCTACCCAAAGCAAGGTTAAAGCAATCGTTCCGCCCACCACACCCTGAATCATTCCTTCGAGCACAAAGGGCGCTTGGATCAATTCCTCCGAGGCACCCACGAGCTGCATGATCTCAACTTCGGTCTGGCGCGCAAGCATCGCGAGTTTGACCGTGCTACCGACGATGAAGAAAGTTGCCAGAAACAGTACGCCGCCAAAAATCCACTTGGCCCATTCAACAGCCAGCACGATTAGCTCCAAGCGTTCAACCCATTGTTGCGGGTAGTCGACGATGGTAATCGCCTTTTCGTCTTTTAGCCGTTGAGCAAGTTGCTCTACGACGGCGCCATCGTGGCGGGCCGGTTTGAGAGAAATTTCGAGCGATGCCGGTAATACGTCGCGCGGCAATCCTTCCAGCAAGCCGGACTGCGCGCCCAACGCGCTCTGAAAATCACGCCATGCCTGCTCTTGGCTAATATGCCGAACACGCTCGACCTCAGGCAGAGTTTCGACGCGTTTAAGCAGAGCCTGTAGAGCGGCCGGTTCGAGATTCTTAGCCAAATAAGCTGTGAGCTGAATTTGTTCGCCCCAGTCCTTCAGCAGATGTGTCAAATTGATTTCGACAAGCATAAAAGCGCCAAATACGAAAAGCGTCATGGCGACGGTACCGCAAGTAAGGACGTGCGTCCAAAATAGTTGCCACAAATTGTGACGCACCCGGCGGAGCACAAAACTGGCGAGCGCTATCCTCACTTGCCGTTCTCCTGCCAAGACGCCAGCTTCAAGTCGTCCGCCAGCGCGCCGCGTTGCAACAAGATGACTCGCGTGCCGTAACGATTGATCAAGTTAAGATCGTGGGTCGCGACCACAATCGTGGCGCCCTTGTCGCGAATTTTGAATAACAATCGCATGGTCTCTTCGGCGACCTCGGCATCGAGATTGCCCGTGGGCTCGTCGGCTAACACGAGCATCGGCTCGTTAACCAGAGCTCGGGCGATGGCAACCCGTTGTTGTTCACCGCCGGACAGACTCAAGGGTTTGCTGTCGTAGCGCTCCTTCAAACCAAGTTCTCGCAGTAGCTGGTAAGCTTTAGCCCGGCTCACTTTTTTTGAAATGCCGATGACCTCCGCGGCTAGCGCTACGTTGTCCAATACAGTCAGATCCGGTAGAAGTTTGAACTCTTGGAAGATCAAGCCGATCTTACGCCTGAGCTGAGCCACCTGACGGCTCGGCAAACGTGTCACATTCTTGCCGTCGATTAAGATCTGCCCCTCGCTGGGTTCCTCTTGACGAAACAAGAGCTTGAGCAAAGTTGATTTGCCAGCGCCGCTCGGACCTCCAACAAAGACAAACTCGCCCCTTTTGACTTCCAAGTTAATATCCGTGAGCGCCCGATAGTTTGGCAGATAGGTTTTCGAAACGTGATAAAGCTGGATCATGAAAACTGGGCAAATCCGCAGCGAGAACCCGATCTTTTATGGGAAATTAGATTGACATGCACGCAGGCGGTTGTTAGAGTCGCCAAAACCCCGAATTTGCTCATCTATCTATAAAAGATGCGGTAACGACTTACAAGCACTCGGGAGGACGGGACCGATGCTAGAGCGTATGAAGAAATTCCATATCGTTTTGATCAAACCTTCTAAGTACGATGACGACGGCTACGTGATTCGTTTTTGGAAGGGCGTGCTGCCAAGCAACACCCTCAACGTGCTCCACGGCCTTACCGAAGACGTGAAGACGCGGCGGGTCTTCGACAACTTGCCCATTGAGGTCACCACTTTTGATGAAACCGCCGAGATGGTGCCGCTGAAAAAGATTATTCGCTGGAGCAAGGCGCCCGGCACCAAGCTGCTCGTCTGTCTGGTCGGCGTCCAAACCAATCAATTTCCTCGCGCCCTCGACATGGCAAGAATTTTCAAAGCCGCAGGCATCACGGTGATCATTGGCGGCTTTCATACGAGCGGGACCATCAACATGCTGGGCGAGCAGGAGCCGGATATTCAGGAACTGTTCCGCGAAGGGATCTGCGTTGTCTCCGGCGAAGTTGAAGGGAAATGGGATGGCATTCTTTCGGACTTTCTCCACGGGCAACTGAAACCGCTCTATAGCTATGCCCAAGACCTGCAAAATCTGGTCGACATCGAAGACGCGCCCCTGCCGAAGACGAGTGCCAAAACCATGCGCCACTTCGCCTATTCGAGCTTCGCCACCGCCGATACATCCCGCGGTTGCCCCTTCGCTTGCACCTTCTGCACCATCATCAACGTGCAGGGACGAAAGATGCGCGAGCGCAGCCCCGAGAGCATCGCCGCCATGATGCGCCGGAACTATCTCGATCACGGGCTGTCCTTCTACTTTTTCACCGACGACAATTTCGCCCGTAAAAAACGGTGGCGCGAGACTTTCGAGGCGATCATCAAACTGCGCCAGGAAGGCCTCGACGTATCGTTCATGATGCAGGTGGACTTGGCCAAGAAGCCGAAGGACTTCGTCACGCTGGCGGCCAAGGCCGGCTGCACGCAAGTGTTCATCGGCATGGAGAGCGTGAACCCGCAAAATTTGGCAGCCGAAGGCAAGAAACAAAACAAAGTCGAGGAATACCGCAGCATCATCAAGGAATGGCATGACGCCGGCGTTCTGGTGCATACGGGCTACATCATCGGTTTGCCTTGGGACTCGAAAGAACAGGTGGCCGAGGACATTCGCTTCCTCAAGGAAGAAGTCAACCCCGATCAAGCATCCTTCTTCATGCTGACGCCGCTGCCCGGCTCGCACGACCACCGCGAGATGAAAAAACGCGGCGAATGGATGGACCCCGACTTCAACAAGCGCGACTCGTTCCACGCTACTATTGAGCACCCGCGCATGACCGCGGAGGAATGGACCGAGGCTTATGAGAGCGCCTGGAAAACATTCTATAGCAAGGAAAACATGATCAGGAACCTGTCCCGTTGGGCGGACAAACCCAAGAACTATTGGAACCTGATGTCGATCTTCTTCTGGTACAAGAACGCCGCGCTCATCGAGAAAGAGCACCCGATGATTGCGGGTTTTTTCCGGCTCAAGGACCGCAAAACCCGTCGCCCGGGTCATGCGATCGATTCGCTTCCCGTGCATCTATGGAAGCGGGCCAAACAAATCACCGTGCTGCTCGTCACCTGGGCAAAGTTCCTCAAGGAAATGGAAGAAGTCTGGCTGCAAACCCGCAAGAGGAGCGAAACCGAAGAGCGTTGGTTGGAACAAATTCAAAAGCTGCAAGCCGATATCTGGCAAGCTTTGCGGATCGGTGAGATTCAAGAAATCTACAACAATGCCAAAGAAACCTTACCGGAATGCGCCAGAGCTTTACTCGAGCCTTTGGAAGATCTTCCGTCACGGGTTCTGTTCAATCGCGGCGATCTCAATCGCTTCTTGAAGCAATGGGACAACTTGCGGGAGCGGATCCAAGAACTACGGCTCGGCCAGAGCGAGGCCGCGCGGGGCTGGCTGGATGAGATACACAACATCCAGACGAGCATACGCGTGGGCAATCGCATCCAGGAGTGGCAGGACGCGTATTCACATCTGCGCGGTTACCTGCCGTCGCTGCCGTCGCAGGCGCGCTTAAAAAGTCTAATCAAGTTCGACGCCATCAATCACCGCGTCTTTTACTCTCGCCAAGAGCTGCAACGCTTCTGGTCACAGACGTTGAGCAACCTGCGCCAGATGAGACTATGGCAAATTCAGCCTTGGAAACTGACCAAAGCAATGTTGAAAGATTTTTCGCTGACCACAGCCTTCGCAGCTAATTTCCGCGAATTTTCCAAGCAGTAAATCGCAATACCCACGCTGCGCGGCGCCATTCGTGTCAGTGAATGCGCGTCCCTTCTTTGGCCAGACGCACGAGTTGCTCGCGCACGAGCATGGCGTCTTCAGCGTCAGGCCGAAGGCGAAGATAGGTCTCAAAGTCTTCCCGGGCCTGTGCGTAGCACTCAAGTCTTAGATATACGACGCCGCGATCGCGAGCATCTTCTGCTGAAGCCGGATCGAGTATCAAGAGACGGTCCAGCACGGACAAGCTTTTTACTAAGTCATTCCCGTTGATGTAGATCGCTTTGAGGTTGGCGAGCATCCGCTTGAGGATATCCTTCTGGGTCGAGGACGCGAGGAAGTCGCTGTGAAACATTACTTTTCTGCCGTGCAGCTTGAAAAGCATCATGTCGATGTCCTCCCGCGACTTGACTTCGCCGCCATTGAACGGGTCGATGACGATTTCTTCGCCGTCACCAACGCATTTGACCAGGAAATGACCCGGGAAGCCGACCCCGTCGAGCCTAAGCCCGGCGCGCCGGCCGACTTCCATGTAGAGAACTGAAAGAGTGATGGGAATTCCGGTTTTCCGCTCGATGACTTCGTTTAGGAAGCTATTTTTGGGGTCGAAATAATCGTCGCTGTTGCCGTGAAAACCATGGTGCTTGAACAAGACATAGTTTAGCGCAGCCATGGAGCGGTAAATATCTGCAGCGGAATCCAAATGGCTGGTCACCTCCACCGCGAGCCGGTCGATGCGCGCGAGGTAATCTAAGACATCGAGATTCGGATAATCAGTGAGCGCGATCGTCAGGGCCGCGCGACCGAGCTCGATCTTTTCTTCCGGTTGGTCGACGGCCTGACGAAAATCGCGATATGGATCCGTAGACAACTTTTCCTGGACCTAACGAGGTTCAGCGATCACATCGACGAGATAAGGCAACTGTTTCTCTTTGACGTATTTGAGTCCCCGCTCAATCGCCGGCCTGAGGTCGGCCGGGCTGCGTACTGCTCCTTCCCCGCTGACACCAAACGACCGCGCCATCGTCGCGAAGTCGATTGCTGGGTCGTCTACGTGGGTGCCGATACCGGCATTCTCCACCGGCCGATTGCGGAACTTGGCGACTTCGATCCCGTGTTCCTCGGAGTTGTAGTACGATTGGTTGTTATGCATGACCATGAGCAAGGGAATACGGTGTTTGGCCGCGGTCCACAGCGCGCTGGAAGTCATCAGCATGTCGCCGTCCGACTGGATGGCCACCGGGAGCTTGCCGGAACCTTTGAGCGCCAAGGCCGCGCCGATGGCCGCGCCAGGTCCATAGCCCAGACCTGCGCCGCCACTGCCGCCGAGATATTGATTAGGTTTGGTGAAGTCCCATAGCCGGCGCGCCCACCCGTTGGAGTTGCCGTTCACCAACACCCAGTCTTCCCGCTTGATCGCCTCGCCCAATTCCAGCGCCAACCATGCCGTGGAAATGTCTTTTTGCAACCCCTTGGCTTGCGCATCGGCGCGCCATTTGGCGCGGCGGCTCTGGTGTTTTTCCGCCAGCTCTTTTTGGCGCGCGTCGACAGCCGCTTTTTTCTTCGCATCATTGCCGAGGAGTTCGCGACAAAGTCGGGTTAGTTCTGGCACGGCGACCGCCGTATCTGCGGTCATGGGCACGTCCACCGCTTGCAGCGCTTGATAGTCGTTGGCCCAAGAATGCACCAGCATATCGTTCATCGAGATAGTGATGATCTTCACGGCCGGGGAGCTGACGTACTCGCAGTTACGCGTTTGTTTGCTCACCGTAGTCAACGAGCCGAAGAGGTCCGCGACATCGAGAGCCAAAATGACATCGGCTCTCTGTAGTAATTCCCTCGCGCCATCGGTCACATCCAAGGAATGAACGCTCGGGAAGTTAAATCGCGCACCCTTATCGACCACGGGAATCGCCAGTAACTCGGCCAACTCAATCAGCGCGGGTACGTTTTGGGGATTGCGGCCGAGCGTGTCCGCAATAATCAACGGCGCTTGCGCGCTCACCAGCAATTGAGCTGCTCGCTTGAGCGCATCCGGATTGGCTTGAGTCGGCGCCGGTGCGGCGTAACGGCTGACGTCCGGCACTTCCACGGCGCTCGCGAGGGCGTCTTCCTGAATATCCGCATCGTAATTGATATAGATCGGTGCCTTTGGATCCGTCGTCGCAATTCGGTAGCCACGAATGAAGGAGTCCGGCACGTCTACCAATGAATACGGCTGATCGTCCCATTTGACGTAGTCGCGCACCTGGTTGCCCTGGACGAGCGCCGTATGAATCCAGTCGATGCGCGGCCGCCGCCGCTTGGAGTTCATCGGCCCGGTGCCACCGAGCACCATGATTGGCACGCGGTCGATGTAAGCGTTGAAGATCGCCATGCTGGCATGCTGCAAGCCAACCATGTTGTGGGCGATGGCGATCATCGGTTTGTTTTTCGCCTTGGCGTAACCATGAGCCACAGCAACGGAGATTTCTTCATGATGGCAGAAGATCACTTCCGGCATGTAATTGCCGCCGTAGTTGACGATGGAATCGTGAATTCCGCGGAAAGTCGCGCCCGGATTAAAGGCTGCATACTCGATATCGAATGCTTTCATCAAATCGACGACGACGTCGGAGCCGTATTGCGCTTGTTTTTTCTCTATTTTGCTTTGCGGTTTCGCCACTGTGTCCGTCCTCCCCCAGAAATAGTGTTCCGACTCAATATCAGGAATTCTCCGCGTTGACTAGAGCTTCGGGCGATGACACCGCGCCCGTTGACGCCGATCGCAAGAGGCCCTTTTTATAAAATAATTCCAAAGTTTCGATCAGGTCTCCTGTTCGCGCGCCGTTATCGGATGCCTGATCTACGTTTAAAGCGGCGGTGGCTTCGAGAACTTTTTGTACCGCCGGGGCCATGTACGACTTCATATTGTGGTGATTGAAGGTTCTTTTGAGCTCGTCCATTTCTTCAGCTCTTCTCCCGGCGTGGATACGCAAGCCGACAATGCTGGATGACACCTTGTCGAGTAAACCGGGGAAACTATCCTCGTACTGGGCGCGAATCTCGTTGAGTAAACCGAAATGCCGCGCGCCCATCAAGAGCTCGCAAAACAGTCCTTGCAGCCCTTTGGTCAATCCTGCGTAAACCACCTTGAAGGCGGACGCCTGATTGGTGCTCGACCCTAAAACCTTTATCGGAATGTCGAACGATGCCAAATCGCGCAGGCGCGTGGCGTCAGGCCCGGAAACATACACGATAGTTCCTTTGCCCATCTTCGACGCTGCGCCGATAATACAACCATCGACGAAATTCACGCCAGCCGGAATCAGAATTTTCGCAATGGCATCCGCGCTCATCGGCGATATCGCGTTAGCGTCAAGATACAAGAGATCTTTTCGACCCGCCTTCACCGCCGCCTTGGCAATCTTCGCGGCCACTCGCTTGGCCGCAAACGGGACGACAATTGACACGATCAACTCGACCTCACGAACAAGTGCGGTCATGGATGGAAGCGATTTGACGCCGGCATTTTCGGCGCGCCTGCGGCTGACTTCACCGCGATCCTTGTCATAGGTCAAAACCTCCACGCCATGGCTTTTGAGGAGCTTTGCCCAGTGAAAACCCATTTCACCGATACTCATGATGCCGATTTTTTGAAAGGCCACATTTATCTCCTTTATCTCCTTTTGGTTACCGCTCCACGCGATTAGACGCGCATCATTTCAATGAGCTTCCCGAACCACGTCAAAAATACTTTTTGAACCCGTCTCGAAGCTTCCAATCACTATTGTCGCGCCGATTGGTGCCCGGAGCCGGACTCGAACCGGCACGGACCCTTCCGGATCCTCGGGATTTTAAGTCCACAAACTATTATCACCAAAAGACAGTAACAGACAGAAAGGCGCTGTATCAACGGGGTTTTCCTCGCTGGTATGGCGCCTTTGTGCTTCTTGGTGTCGGATAGTTTAGCTACAGCGTAAGCTACATTTGAGTTACATCAAAATCAACGTGAAACAACCGATTCAATCAGCAGCGATAAATGGAATTTACGTGATTGATGAATGCAACATCGGCGGCATGAAAGGACCGGGCCGAAGTGCGCGAGACGAGTCGCAGCGGGATTAATAATCCCGTGTACCTCGCCAAGTGGCTTAGCATTAACGCTTTTTTCTCCGCTGTAGCCATTCTGTAGCCGAATTGGAGAAGATTGATTCATACCCTATGACGACGATCCAAGGTGACTCAGCGCGAGTAAGTAACCTCGGCGGCGCTCGTCCCGGCAGTGGTGCGCCCAAAGGCAACCGCAACGCTCGAAAGCATGGCCTTAACACGCTCAAGACCGCCGTAGTCAAGCTAGGTGGTAGAGCGATAGATGGTCGTTACCGCGTCGGACGCCAGCTTCAGAAATGGCGCCGCGAGTTGGTTGATGATCTTGGTGGACAGGACAATATCAGCACACAGCAAAACACCCTGATAGACATTGTCGTTAAGAGAAAGCTGGTCTTAGACAGCGTCTATGTCTGGATACTCACTCAGCCGTCTCTGATCAACAAGCGCAAGAAAGCGTTGCTCCCCATTGTGCTGCAATGCGAACAGTTGGCTGATGGAGTGTCGCGCATCCTTGTGCAGCTCGGGCTTGAGCGCCGGCACAAGGTGAAGACTCTTCACGATATCCTGAACGACGACATTACCGCTGACGACAAGGACAAGGCTGAAGCAGTGCATGAATAGCGCAGAGGTCCAATCGTGCGCCATCCAGCCGTTAACGGCTAGCAACCAGCAATCTGGCGAGTGTCAGAATCCGTTGTGTCATGGCCCGATGATTGGAAAGCACGGAAAGAAGTTTTGCACTGATCGTTGCCGCATGGACGGCTATGTCCTGAGACGTGCCAAGGCGATGATCCAAGAGGTTGGCATCATCGAGTTTCACAAGCGTGTGGACGGGGCATGAACGTCAAGCACGTCAAGACGCCGTCAATCGTTGACGTCATCC
>DASYUV010000291.1:0-12691 GCA_036000865.1 Binatia bacterium
GACGATTCCAAGGGCGCCGGCGGCCGCCCGCGATAAGTCGATGATTCGCCCGGCTGCATGCGGTCCGCGATCATTGATTCTTACTTCCACGGAATGTCCATTCGCCAGGTTAGTAACTTTCGCTCTGCTGCCCAGCGGAAAAGTATTATGCGCGGCAGTCATCAAAGATTGATCAAACACCTCCCCACTGGCAGTTGGCTTTCCATGAAAACCCGGCCCATACCAAGAAGCTTTGCCCAACTGCGTAAGCCTGTTTCGCAGGCTCCCGGTCTTTTTTGTTTTTTTGACAGCTTCAGGTGGTCGATCCGCTTGCAGCTGCTCTTGCTGTGGCAACGATACCGCCGTGGCTAGCGTTGATCCGGTGTGCTGCTGGGAAGATATTAATGCGCCGAAAGCTTGGCACGAAAGCAACAAAGACAACAGCAGCGTCGAGATACGCCCGGTGAGGCTGAGATAATTTACCGAGGCACGTAAGAAGTTCAGATCGCGGCGCATAAATTACCGGGCACTTGACGGCTCGCCTCTTGGCATCCGATTCAACTGTCGAATTTCTTGTTGGTTGTGGACGGAACGAAGTCTCACCTGTCCAATGTCTAAAGAGAGGGCAAATGTGATGCCACATGAATGAAAATTCTGTCAAGGTCGCAATTTTAAAGATAAAAATCACTGACGGCCAATGGCAGGAAATTTAATTTGTATGTAGGGGCTTCTGTACGGCCCTGTGTGAAATCTCCCTACATTTTTCGAGAGCGAAAAATGCCCAATAAAGATCTGAAGATAATTCAGCTATCAACGAATCAAGGTTGTGCAGTTCTCGTCTCTGTCCGCTTTTCTGTCGCAGGATTGCTATCGAGCGGCAGACGAACCGCGAAGGTCGTTCCCTCGCCCGGCTTACTCTGCAAGGTAATCCTGCCGCCATGCGCTTTGACAATCCGATCGCAAATAGATAGGCCAAGACCTAGTCCACGCCTCTTCTTTGCGGTAAAAAACGGCTGGAAAATCTTCCGCGCGGTTTCAGCATCGATTCCGTAGCCGGTATCGCTTACCGTTATGGTGATGCGATCGGTTGAATCTCTCACCGCACCCACCGTCAACTTGCCGCCCGTTGGCATGGCGTCCACAGCGTTCAAGCATAGATTCAAGATCACCTGTTGCAACTGCTGAGCGTCTACGCAGATTCGCGGCAGATCTTCTTCTATCGTCGTGACGGTTTCGACATGGTTCTTTCCCGCGTGACCTTTCACTAAGTCCACTGTCTTGTGGATGATCTCGTCGATCCGCGTCAAAGCAAAGTCCGCGCTTTTGGGTCGGCCGAATTCTAGCACCTCCTGGACCAGCTTTTCACACCGTTTGGCCTCTTCGGCAATGATCTGCACATGGCGGTAATTTTCCTCGGAGGGATCCATGCCGCTGAGCAGTCCCTGGGCAAAACCCAATATAATTCCTAAGGGATTGTTGAATTCGTGCGCCATGGACGCAGTCAATTCTCCCACCGCGACCAGGCGACCGGATGCCATGAGTTGCTGTTCCAGTTCTTGGGCTTGGTTGCGCAACCGCTCTTCGCTTTGGCGCAGCGCCTCCTCCGCGCGCACGCGTTCGATGAATTGGCTGATCTCACTACCAATCGTTTGCACGATCTCGAGCAGTTCCGCGTCTTCCGCACGGACTTTGTCGCTGACGAATTCCGCGACGGCGAGAATTTCATCGCGCAACATGATCGGAAAGGCGAACGCCCCGTGCAGCCCCTCGTCGGCTGCGCATTGACTGCGTGAGGAATCGCTTGCTATGGCAATATCGGAGACCCATAGCGATTCTTTGTTGGCCCAGACTCGTCCGGGCAAATCGTGGCCTCGCGCAATAACCAGGTTGCGGCTCTGCTCGAGAAATGTCGCAAACCTCTTTGCCGGGCGATGCCAGGTTTCCAAACACCTGAGCGCTTGTCGGTTCCTGTCTACGGTCCAGAAAATCGCCAGATCCCAACCCATGCCTTCACCGATTGTTTGCAGTAAATTGCCGCACGCCTCCGCCATGGCCTGCGATTCAGCCAAAATCCGCGTCACTGCTTGGTCGATCATCAGACGCTGAGCCGTGCGCTTGCGGCTGGTGATATCGCGCGTGCACTCCAGCACGACTCCGCCTCGCGCCCGGTCGCTAATGAGCCTGAAGCGACTCTCGACGATAATTCGCCGGCCATCTTTGGTCTTATGCATTAGTTCGCCGGCCCATTCACCCCGGTTGGCGAGCGACAGATCAAAGGATTCCTGCGTCTCCGGATATTCAGTTGAGAGCAATTCCTGACTCGCACGCCCGATCGCATCCTGCTGGGAATAGCCGTAGAGCTGCTCAGCGCCGCGATTCCAGAAGACAATCGTGCCGTGCAAGTCCCAAGCGAAGATCGCTTCGTTCGCGAGATTCAAAAGATCCGCCTGGCGCTGCAAAAATTCTTCTTGCTCACGAAGCGCATTTTCGACTCTGTCCCTCTCCTTCTCGCGTTCGCGCAAAAGCTCGGCGGCGCGGCTCATCTGGCGCCCCAGAGTCTCCAGTTCGGCGATGGGCGATAGATGGGGCGAAGAAATTAACCCTCCCCGGCCCAACGCATGGGCGGCGGATGAAAGCTCGCGAATCGAACGGGATACTTGGCGCGCGAAAATTAAAGCGACACCGACACCGAGGAGCAACAGCAAAGCTCCCGCAGCCACGACTCCAATGGAGCGGCCTACAATGGCGTCGACCTCCGAGCTCGGAGCGACCACGGCCAGATGCCAACGCGATAGCTGAGAACCGCCGATCGCGGCATAGGCGCGCGTGCCGTCCTCGGTGTTGCCGCTAAGCAGTTGCTCGCGTTGCTCCAGGCGGGTCTGGCGAAGCAGAGGTCCGACTGGCTGGCCGACATATTTCGCCGCGTCTCGGGTGGTGGCGATGATAATTTGCCGAGTGTCGAAAAGAGTGCCTAGCCACTCGCTGGGAATTTGCTGGCGTATGAGAATGTCGGTGAAAATCTGCGGTTCGATTGCCGCGGTAATGACGTAAATAATCTTGCCTTCGCGCCGAACCGGCACGTGGATATTGACGCCTCTCTCGCGGGAATCGTCAGCGGAATAATCGCTGACCACGGGCCGTGCAGTGCGCAAAACCTCGGTCAAGTTTTCTTGGCTGATATTGCCTGGATCGGCGGCCTGAGGTTTTGTGATGCTGACCAGTCGCCGGCCTGAGGTATCGAACAACATGATACTCTTCCAGCTCTTCTGGGTGCGGAAAATCCGCACGGCAATTTCGCGGAAACTATCCACCAAGCCAAAGTCCAATGGATCCGCGGTGGCAAGCGCCTCAAGATTGGTCAGCGAGGCTTTGATTTCCAAGTCGACGGCTAGAGCCAACGCCCGCGCGGTGTCTTCCAATCCGCGCCGCCGATTGGCTTGCTCCTGGCGCGCAAACAGAACCATCATGACGATCGAAAAGATCAGTAGGGGAGCAAGTCCGCCAACGATCAGTCGGATCAAGTGTCGATCGAGCGAGGTGGGACGAGAAAACCAGCGCGCCAGGAAGGGGCCGACGAAAGACATGGCAGATGCGACGAGAACATTGAACGTATTATTCTATTATCCAAAAGTCAGATTTTCGATGGCGCGCTCCTGTTCAACTTCAATACTCCGGATGATCGTGATAAGTCGGCCGCACTCGATATCTGCGCCGTACGAGAATTAAAGACTCTTGATCGTTTCCGACAGCTCTTGGAGATCGACGGGTTTGGTGAAATAACGAGAGGCGCCTTTGTCAAACGCCTGTCTAATGCTACTCACCGTCGGGTAAGCCGTCATCACAATGACTTTCATTCCCGGTTGGCGCTCGGTAAGCGATTCCAGTAAAGACAGCCCATCAGCCGCGCCGAGTCTGATATCGAGCAACGCTATGTCAAAGGCTCGCTGTTGCACGAGATCGAGAGATTCTTCCGCGCTTGGCGTCGTTGCAATATCAAATCCTCGTTCAGTTAAGAACCACTTGAGGAGCGTGAGGAAATTTTCTTCATCGTCGACAACCAAGACCGATCGTCTAGCGCTGCGCTTGATAACTTCCGGGGATGACGACACACCTTGTGCGGGAGCGGCGCAAAATTTATTACGATCATCAAAGCTCCCATTCGCGAGATATCTTAGCGGCAGGAGCAAGTGTCGTATATCGATTCGTTCGACCGGTCTTGAAAGAGGCAAATTGACCCAAAGAGATCCGGACGTTTTCCGCGTACTATCGAAGCGCAGCTGCATCTTGTCCCCTTCAGGAATTTGCTAAACGGCAATGCAGGTCAACATCGCGCCCGGTTGGCGCCGCTCCGGCGGCCCATCACCGATCGCGAAATTCTTCCCGTAAGCGTTGATTCTCTCTCCTTAGCTGATCAAGCTCGGCGGCGTTTCGATCAATCTGCCGTTGTTGGTCATCCTGCCTTATTTCCCGGCCCATTAATTGATCACCGATTAGCGCGCCTGCGATCAATCCCACAGGTCCGCCGATCAATGCGCCGGCTGCCGCATGACCCACAGTGCTTCCGATAATTGCGCCGGTTCCGGCTCCTACGCCGGCGCCAATGAGTCCGCCTTGTTCTCTCGTCGTCAGCGGCGAGCTACAACCCACCATGAATAACAGAGCCATACCAACGAACATTACGCCTACATATGATGTCTTCATTGTGTTATTTCCTCCACTTATTAAAACTATGGTGCGCTGGTTTGAGCAGCAAAACTTGGATTACTCATCCCGCACGGTTAATTGCTTGCTCACTAGTGACGATTCCTAATGGGAAACCCGCAAGGCCTGTGCCAGTTATGTCGCAAACAACCAGGGTGCTAATTTGACAGCTATTTTGATGTTGGAGAAAGATTTTCTGACAGAATTTTTATACACAAAAAGCATTTGATTGAGGGATTATTGCTTACCAATTGGCGCCACACAAACGGTCGGAGAAACGCAGAAGTCGACCCGTAGATTAACTCGAGCGTCCGCATGATCGCTCTTGCATTTCCTCGCCCCAATCTCTCGCGTGCTGCGCACCGGCGAGTAATTCTCACGGCCATTCACGCAATCCTGGGTGTCAAAAAATTCCAGACGCGGTAGAAGATAAATATGAAGGAGCAACTGGCATGCCAGTTGCTCCTGGATTATAGTGGCCTTTACAATCACTAGAAATTCGCGCGCTCAGCAGTTGAAATTGAAGGGTTTCTCCTACCAAATTAGTAGGGAAATTGGTTAGCATGTTTTCAGCTTCTCGGACTCTTTAAGCCGCCTTGGTTTGCAGAGCACCGAGCGGCAAAGGTTGCCGGCCGCCGCGTGATCATTTAACCCGCCGGCTTAAGAAAGTCTCATGCTCAATCCACTGTTCAACATTAGAATAGCCGATGTCCTCGATATCTTATTTGTCGCCACGATGTTTTACACCGCCAGCGTCTGGTTAAAACAAACCCGAGCCGCCTTCGTCGTGCGCGGCCTGTTTATTCTTGTTGTTGTATACATCCTCGCGCGTCAACTCGGGCTCGAGTTAACCGCATGGATCTTTCAAGGTTTCTTCGCCATATCTCTAATCATTGTAGTGGTGATTTTTCAGGAAGAGTTGAGACAAGTTTTTGAAAGGATCGCGGTCTGGAGCTTTGCCGCCCAGAGGGCTTCGCCGCTGCGTTCCGAAACTGCCGACGTGCTGACTCGGGCTTTGGCGGACTTGGCGCGAGATCGAGTGGGCGCGATTGTCGTGATTCAAGGTAAGGATCCCCTCGGGCGACATATTACAGGAGGTATCGAGTCAGATGCCAAGCTCAGCGAACCAATTCTTAAAAGTATATTTGATCCCCACTCCCCCGGTCATGATGGCGCGGTCATAATCGAACGAGACCGGATCTCCCGCTTTGCCGCTCATCTACCGCTTTCTAAAGATCTGCGCCAGTTGTCTGACGTGGGTACCCGCCACAGCGCCGCTCTTGGACTTGCCGAGCTGACCGACGCGCTGTGTCTCGTAGTCTCCGAGGAACGAGGGCGGATCTCGGTCGCCCGAAACAGTCGATTGAACGCGATGTCCAACCCGCAGGAACTCGGGTTGCAGCTCCAACAATTTTTGCACGAAAAGTACCCGCCGGCCGCCGAACAAAAATGGGTGTCGATGCACTTGTTGAAAGAGAACTGGCTCGCCAAAGTCGTGACCGTCGGTCTGGCAATCGGCCTGTGGTATGTTTTGGTACCCGGATCAGAAAAGATTGAAGCCACGTACTCTGTGCCCGTGGCCGTCGACAACTTGCCTAATGATCTGGCGCTCGAGAGCGTCAAACCCGACCGGGTACAGGCTACCTTCGTTGGGCCGAAACGGGCGTTTTATTTATTCGACCCGACTAAATTGAAAGTCAGTGTGGATGCATCGCTGATCGATTCTGGTCGGCGGACGCTTCGGATATCGGAGCAAAACCTGCGTTTTCCCAAAGACCTTAACCTTCAGGACTTGACTCCTACTACACTGCAAATTTCCATCAGCAGGCTATCCGCAAAAAACGATCAAAAAAAAGGCTGAATGGCCCATGATCGAAAGCGAATTCAACGACAGTCGGGTCACCATCGAGAGAATCGCGCCGGAGATTGACTTTGGTTCGTACCCGATCAAACGAACCGTCGGCGAGTCAATTGTGGTGGAAGCGGACATTTTCACCGACGGTCATGACGCCTTGTACGGGCTGCTTCTGGTGCGCCGGGAGGCCGAGCAAAATTGGGCCGAGCTGCCGATGGAATTCGTTGCCAATGATCGTTGGCGCGCGAGCTTCATCACTCCCGAGATCGGCCGGTATTTTTACACCGTGCAGGCTTGGATCGACAGTTTCGGCTCTTGGCGCCGTGATCTCGAAAAAAAACTTGCCGCACGCCAGCTGGAGCCGCTGGACTTTTTGATCGGCGCTCAGCTTGTCGAAGAAGCGAGTCGGCGCTCTACTGGCGTCGATGCCACAAAGCTCCGCGAGGCGGCAGAGTCGCTGCGAAAAGTAAAGCCCGGCGAAGATCTATCGCTCGCCACAGATGCGGACCTTGCTCGCTTGGTGAATCGCTATCCCGATGCGCGTTTTGTCAGCCGTTATGCCAAGGAACTGTCCGTCGTCGTTGATCGCGATCGGGCCCGCTTCAGCAGTTGGTATGAAATGTTTCCGCGCTCGTGTGCGACGACGCCGGACACGCACGGTACCCTTAAAGATTGCGAACGGCGTCTTCCTTATGTCGCTTCGATGGGTTTCGACGTTCTCTACCTGCCGCCGATTCATCCGATCGGACGCAGTCATCGCAAGGGAAAAAACGGCGCCGTGCACGCAGAGGACCACGATCCCGGCAGCCCGTGGGCAATCGGCTCCAGCGAGGGCGGCCACAAATCGATTCACCCGGCACTCGGCACCTTGGCGGATTTCCAAAGCCTGGTAAAAAAGGCGCGCGAATATAACATCGAGATCGCCTTAGATCTGGCGTACCAGTGCAGTCCCGACCATCCTTATGTCACCGAACACCCCGAGTGGTTTCGTTGGCGGCCGGATAATACGATCCAGTATGCGGAAAACCCGCCAAAAAAATACCAGGACATCTACCCGTTGGAATTTACCGGCGAAGGCGCCGAGGAACTCTGGCGAGAACTAAAATCCGTCATTCAGTTCTGGATCAGTCAAGGCGTTCACATCTTCCGCGTCGATAACCCGCACACCAAACCATTTCCCTTTTGGCAATGGGTGATCGAGGAAATCAAAAAGGATCTTCCCGATGTGATATTTCTGGCGGAGGCGTTCACCCGTCCCAAAGTCATGTACCGTCTGGCGAAACTGGGCTTCTCTCAGTCCTACACCTATTTCGCTTGGCGCAACTCCAAGTACGACCTCACCCAGTATTTCACGGAATTGAGCCAAAGCGAGGTGCGCGAATACTTCAGGCCCAATCTCTGGCCCAACACGCCTGACATTCTAACCGAGTATCTGCAGTTCGGCGGACGGCCGGCGTTTATGGTGCGGCTAATATTGGCCACCACACTCGGCGCAAACTATGGCATCTACGGTCCAGCCTTCGAGCTCTGCGAGAGCCAAGCGCGCGAGCCTGGCAGTGAAGAGTATCTAAACTCGGAAAAATACGAGATCAGATTCTGGGATCTAGAGCAAAAAAACAGCTTGAAAGAATTGATCGCCCGGGTGAACCGTATTCGCCGGGAGAACGCCGCGCTGCAAAGCGATCGCGGGCTCGAGTTTGTGCCGGTGGATAACGATCAAATCATTTGCTACGCGAAGCACAGTGAAAAGCCGCGGAATACCATCTTGACGGTGGTCAATTTGGACCCGCACCACGTGCAATCGGGATGGGTCGACGTGCCTTTGGAGGTTCTCGGCGTGACCGCGACAGAACCCTATCAGCTGCACGACCTGCTGACCGACGCGCGCTATTTGTTCCACGGTCCGAGAATCTATGTTGAGCTCAACCCGCAGATTGTGCCGGCGCACATTTTCCGCCTGCGCGGCCGGACCAAACGGGAACAAGATTTCGATTACTACATGTAGCAGGCGACGAGGCACCAGTCATGAGCCGAGCGATCAAGAGAAGCGAAGAACCTGTGCTCGAGAAAAACCCGCTCTGGTACAAGGACGCGGTCATTTACGAGCTCCACGTCAGAGCGTTTTGTGATGGTAACGCAGACGGCATCGGCGATTTCACCGGGCTGACCGAAAAGCTCGATTATATTCGTGACCTCGGTGTGACGGCCATCTGGCTCTTGCCTTTTTATCCTTCGCCATTGCGAGATGATGGCTACGATATTTCCGATTACACCGACATCCATCCCGATTACGGCACGGTGCAGGATTTTAAAATCTTTTTGCGGGAAGCTCATCGACGTGGTCTCTACGTCATTAGCGAGCTGGTCATCAATCACACCTCGGATCAACACCCGTGGTTTCAGCGTGCGCGCGAGGCCAAGCCCGGCAGCAGCGCGCGCGACTTTTATGTTTGGAGCGTCGGACAAGAGAAATACCGCGACGCGCGGGTCATCTTTAAAGATTTTGAGCTTTCCAATTGGGCTTGGGACCCGATAGCCAAGGCTTACTATTGGCATCGCTTCTACTCACACCAACCGGACTTGAACTTTGACAATCCGGAAGTTCGCAAAGCGCTCTTCAACGTCTTGGATTTCTGGTTGGAGATGGGCGTGGACGGCCTGCGCTTGGACGCGGTGCCGTATCTATACGAACGCGAGGGCACCAACTGCGAAAATCTTCCGGAGACCCATGCCTTCCTTAAAGAGCTGCGCGCGTACGTCGACAGAAAATACCAGAACCGCATGCTTTTGGCCGAAGCCAACCAGTGGCCCGAGGATGCCGTCAATTACTTCGGCGCCGGCGATGAGTGTCACATGGCATTTCACTTTCCGGTGATGCCGCGTTTGTTCATGTCCCTGCGTATGGAAGATCGCTTTCCGACTATCGATATTCTCGATCAAACTCCGCAAATTCCGGAAAACTGTCAATGGGCTCTGTTTCTGCGCAACCACGACGAGCTTACGCTGGAAATGGTCACCGACGAAGACCGCGATTACATGTATCAGGTTTACGCCAACGATCCGCGCGCGCGCATCAATTTCGGCATCCGCCGCCGCCTGGCGCCCTTAGTCGACAATAACCGCCGGCGCATGGAGCTGCTCAACAGCTTGCTCTTTTCGCTGCCCGGGACACCCGTGATCTACTACGGCGATGAAATCGGCATGGGTGACAATTTCTACCTCGGCGACCGCAATGGCGTGCGCACGCCGATGCAGTGGAGCGCGGACCGCAACGCCGGTTTTTCACGAGCCAACCCGCAGAAGCTCTTCTTGCCGATCAACATCGATCCCGAGAACCACTACGAAACCGTCAACGTCGAAGCCCAGCAGCAAAACCCGAGCTCGCTGCTCTGGTGGATGAAACGGCTGATTGTTTTGTGCAAAAACTACCAAGCCTTCGGCAAAGGGACGATTGAATTCCTCTATCCGGACAATCGCCAGGTGCTGGTATTTTTGCGCCGATATAAGGACGAGATTATTTTGGTGGCTGCGAATTTGTCCCGGTTCGTAAATTTCGTCGAGCTTGACCTCTCTGCCTACAAAGGCCTGGTCCCCATAGAACTCTTCGGCCATACGCGTTTCCCGAGCATTGGCGAACTGCCTTATTTTTTGACGCTCGGCCCGCACGCGTTTTATTGGTTCAAGCTGGAATCGCCAACGGCAACGGAAGGTCAGACCGCGCGGCCTGGCTTTGAGCCGGCAAGCTTGGAGATTACCGGCTCGTGGGAAAACATTTTCCAGTACGGGCCGTTGGCGGCGCTGGAGCGAACCTTGCCGGCGTACCTGCAGAGCCGCCGCTGGTTTGGCGGCAAAGCCCAGCCGATCCGCTCGGTGAAAATCGTCGACGTCATTCCGCTTCCCAGCGACGCCTTGGCGGCCTGTTTCACCACCTGGGAGATCCAGTATCACGGCAAGCCTGCCGAAACCTACTTCGTGCCCCTCGGGTTTGTCGCGGCCGAGCGCGCTTCTGAGATACGCCAAGCGAACCCGCAAGCCGTTGTTGCACAGCTCAAGGTCACGGAAGCAAGCGGCGAGATGGAAGGAATCCTTTGCGATGCCGTTTATGATGCACATTTTTGCAAAGCCTTGATGACCGCGGTAGCGCGCGGGCGGCGGTTCAAGGCCAATGGCACTGAATTGCTCGCGGAACCCTCCAAGGTCTTTCGCGAAGCCTACGGCCCCGTCGAGCTCGAACCAACGATCCTCAAACGAGAGCAAAGCAATACTTCAGTGACTTTTGGCGACCGTTTGATCCTTAAGCTCATACGCCGCGTTAGCGAAGGTCTTAACCCCGATCTGGAGATCGGCCGCTTCCTCACCGAAAAAGCCGGGTTCGCGTTTAGCCCGGTTTTCGCTGGCGCTCTCCAGCTTCGCAAAGGACGAGCTGAGCCGGCCATGGTGGGAATCATTCATGGACTGGTGGCGAACGAGGGTGACGCCTGGGGTTATACTCAGGACAGTCTAGCCCAGTACTTCGATGAAATCCTCGCCCGTCAGCCGGATGCCAAGGAGGCGGCGCTCACACCGCGCCCGTTAGTCGAACTGGCTGACGAAGAGATCCCAGAATTCGCCCGCGACGCCCTCGGTTCTTTCTTGTCTTCGATGATGCTGCTCGGCCAGCGCACCGGAGAACTACATCGGGCTCTGGCAACCGATGTGAAGAGCGCCGCCTTCGCGCCGGAACCTTTCACGGCGCTTTATCGCCGGTCACTCTACCAGAGCATACGCACCCTGGCCGACCAATCGTTGAATCTACTCGGCAAACGGCTGAAGGACCTACCCGAACCGATCCGCGCCAACGCCGATAAGCTCGTGAAACTCAAAAACGTTATTTTGGCTCGCTTCCGCCAATTGTTGGACGTCAATAGCACGGCCATGCGCATCCGCTGTCACGGCGATTTTCATTTGGGGCAAGTGCTTTTTACCGGCAAAGACTTTGTCATCATCGATTTTGAAGGCGAGCCGACGCGCCCGCTCGGCGAGCGGCGCATAAAACGCTCGTCGCTGCGCGACGTCGCCAGCATGCTGCGCTCCTTCAATTACGCCGTGATGGTGAAACTAAAGAGCGAGACTGCCCGGACTGATGATCCGGCGCTATTGCGATCATGGGCGCGCTTTTGGAACCGTTGGGTGTCGGTCGCCTATTTACGCGGCTATTTGGACGCCACGGCGCAAGCGGCATTCTTGCCGACAACGCGCGACGAGCTGGCTTTCCTTTTGGATATCCACCTGCTCGAAAAAGCCACCTACGAGTTGGCCTACGAGCTCAATAACCGCCCCGATTTCGTTGACGTTCCAATCATGGGCATTCTCGATATTTTGCATTCGAGTGACACGGCTTGATGCCGCCGTCGAGTCATCCGTAGCAGTTGCTGCATGAAGCCAGGCGCCGCTCAGGGGGTAAAAGCGATGGGATCGAGACAGCCGGCACAATCCGACGTTACGCTACTCAGCGATCACGACATCTATTTGTTCAATGAAGGGAGCCACTTTCGGCTCTACGATAAGCTCGGCGCCCACCCGATGCGCCTCAACGGTGTCGACGGAACCCATTTCGCCGTCTGGGCTCCCGACGCCGAGCGAGTTTCCGTGCTGGGAAACTTCAATGATTGGGACAATACCAGCCATCCCCTCTCGCCGCGAGCCGGCTCGGGGATTTGGCAAGGTTTTTTGCCAGGTGTCGGCAGGGGCGAGCTTTATAAGTTTCACATTCGTTCGCGCTTCGGCGGCTATCGTGTGGACAAGACCGATCCGTTCTCGATCTTTAACGAAGTTCCACCAAAGACCGCTTCCATCGTCTGGGATCTGAACTACACGTGGAACGATCAGGAATGGATCGATCGACGGCCCGAGCACAATGGCCTGGACAAGCCGATGGCGATTTATGAAATCCACTTGGGTTCGTGGCGGCGTCGTCCCGAGGAAGGCAATCGCTCCCTCTCCTATCGCGAACTGGCGGAAGAACTGCCGCAGTACCTGAGACAACTCGGATTCACCCACGTCGAATTTCTACCGATCATGGACCATCCGTTCTTCGGTTCGTGGGGATACCAGACCACGGGTTATTTCGCGCCTTCGGGCAACTACGGCACGCCGCAAGATCTTATGGCCTTGATC
>DASYUV010000292.1:0-3211 GCA_036000865.1 Binatia bacterium
CTCTTTTCCCACCGGGAACCGCACGTACTGCTCGACATCGACGAGGGCAGTTAGTGCAGCGAACGGTCTCTTGAACCTGGCGACCATGGACCGGCCTTGCCCCCTACCGAACAAACTCGCGATCGATACCTCGATACCCCCGCTTGTGTGTGAGAGCTTTATCAAAGCAGCCCAACTCACGTCAAACATCCCGATAGCTTCGGCGTGGATTCGCGATCTGCATAAGCCCCACTGCGACTAGAGAACTTGCAGCGATATTCGGAACAAGTTACTTGATTGAATCTGTGACCGGGAGTGAACTGATCGACGCCCCACTCTAGCCACGTAACAAAAGACTATTTTGCCGCCGTACCGATGATTTTAATTCCCTCGGTTTTTTCGATGTAGCGCACGAAGCGGTATTTGCCTTCCTTGCCGTCCATGTCAGTGCTCATTCTTTTGCCTACCGCTTCCACTTTGGCGACGATGTAATTGGGGCCTTTGCGCTGTAGCGCGGCGCGCGCCTCACGCTCGAATTCATTGAGCGCGCTGACCGAGCAGGAGTTCTCGATGCCTGCTCCGTTGGCCATGGCGGCCAAGTCGGTGACGCCGGCAGTGGCCGTGGGCAAACCTCCGGTGGCCATGTAGCATTGATTATCGAAAACAATCACGGTGAGATTGGACGGACGCTTGTTCGCCAGGGTGGCCATGGCGCCCAAGTTCAAAAGCACGCTGCCGTCGGATTCGATGGCGATCACGCGGCGATGCGGCAGCACCAGCGCCAGGCCCAAACAGAGCGGTGTGCACATGCCCATGTTGATCTGGTAGAGGTTCGACTCCTTGTGACGCACCGCGAACCATTCTCCTGCGACCCATCCGAGAGTTGTCACGACGAGATCGTCGTCCTTGATGAGCGGCCCCAATAGACTAAGACAGTCCAATCGTTTCATCACCCCTCCTCAGTCGCGCAACACTTCGCCGGACAGCAGCACCGCCACTGGATGCTGCCAGAGAAAAGTCGACAGCTTCGCGCCCATGATGACTTCTTTAGTTTCTTCGGGCCTGGTAGCGCGGACATACGGGATCTGCAGTGCTTGAAGGATCGGTTCGGTGGTAAACTTGTAAGTGATAAAACGCCAATTGGCGCGGTCGCCAACTTCGCCGCGGTGGGCGATCAAAATCAGCATGGGAATCCCGTAGGAAACGCCAAGCGAAGCCAAGGGCCAGGTCGCGACGAGAAATCCCGAATCAGCGATTAGCAACGCCGGCTTAGCACCGCCCAGCCAGGCACCGGCGCACGCCGAAACGGCTTCGGCTTCGCTGCTTGCCCCGACTGTGATGAAGCTCGGATCCTCGGTAATTAATTTTTGCGCGTCATGAATCTGGTCATCCGGCAGGTAGGCGACGAAATTGATACCTGATTCTTTGAGCGCCTGGTGCAAGATCTCTGCGTGGGCTTGCTTCATGATTTGTTTCTTCTATCTGCGTGGCCTCTGCATAACTCCCGACCATGAGTCTTGTCAACAAAACGTTGACAGCGTGCACGACCGGTTATATTGGCTTACGCTGGGCCGCTTTGTATCCGAGTTCGCTCTTCAGCTTCTCAACAAAACTCAAATTTCCAACCGCGTCGCTTCCGACAACCGATTTGGGGAGAGAAATTTCACCATAGAGGCACGGAGCTCACAGAGGGATTGTTTTGACTTATCGCCGTTAAAACAGCGGCAGCGGACGACGCAGAATTTTTAGCGCGTTGTCACGATTTCCCGTGAAGTTGCGATCCGATGACCCCCGTAGTTTAAACGTTTAAAACGTCTGGAACCACTGGAACGGTTCCCCTACTTGAACGGCTGGAACTATTGGAACTGTCTCCTGCATTGATGAGCGATCTGCCAGACATTTGGGCTATACGTTGAACCTTAAACCCGGAACCTTGAACCACTTGGTCCGACTTCGCACCCGAAGATAACAAGTGCGGTTATCAATGCAATGTTCTTCGCCGGGTCGGAATAAATATTAAAATGGCGATTAGTTTAACGATCCCAGTCGGCAGCTCGTAGTATGGATGTCGCGAATCTGATTTTACTTGCGGGCGGCGCTTTTGTGGCGTCTATCTTGGCAGCAGTAGCGGGTTTCGGCGGCGCCGCCGTCTTGTTGCCGCTACTCGTCGCAACCTTCGGCGTGCGTGACGCGATTCCAATTCTCACCGTGGCACAGTTGTTGGGAAACTTAAGTCGTGTATGGCTTAATCGAAGAGAGCTCGATCTGTCCGTCGTCGGTTGGTTCGCTCTGACCGGCGTACCCGCCGCGCTTGTCGGCGGTTTCCTCTTTGCATCGGCGCCGCTTCCCTTTCTTACGCGTCTCCTGGGAATTTTTCTAATCAGTGTGGTGGTCTACCGCCGCTCCGGCAGAGTCAGCGCGATGCGACTTCCGCTGCGCGCATTTGCGATCGTGGGCGCCGTGTTTAGTTTTCTCTCCGCCCTATTGGGAAGTGTCGGACCGATCATGATTCCTTTCTTCCTGGCGTATGGGCTTGTCAAAGGCGCTCTCATCGGTACCGAAGCGCTCGCAACCGTCGTAATGCACGTCACCAAACTGGTCGCCTATGGAAGCACGGCGATCCTGACGAGCCATAGCATCACCGTGGGGCTGGGTCTCGGGTTGATCATGATTTTCGGCTCTTTGATCGGAAAAAAGATTCTGGATCGGCTGCCCGAGAGAATATTCATCTTTCTTATCGAGGCAACGCTTTTAATCGCCGGGTTAAGATTCCTGATCCATGGATAACGACTGATTCCGAGAAAAGCAGGCCGGGGGTCGGACCAAACTAGTCGCCGTAAATTTCGGAATTGTCGTTTTAAAATTTAGTGTTTTCCGAGCTTAGTGCGCCGCGTTGCGGCCGTTCAACAGTTCAAGGGTTCAAGAGTTCAAGGTAATGCTTAAGAGTGAACTCGGATACAGAGGAACGGTGCTCACAGGCTTATTTTCGGTTAACAGCGACAGGCCGAAAATTTTTTTCGCTCGAAAACGCCCAACAGAAAGTGTGACCTCCGGTTTCTGCATTCGAGCTTGGGGGATAGGAATCAAGGGTCTTTTACTTCTAGACTTTCTTGCTTTTGTTTCGTTTATCCCGAACAGGCACTCTTGAATTCAACTCCACAACTTCTTGCTCGCGATCGCCGCGCCGTCGCGCAGGGCGCGCAGCTTGGCCCAGGCGATTTGCGGATGGACG